>CANQXF010000018.1 GCA_947627695.1 uncultured Ruminiclostridium sp.
GCACCAAAGAGCAGACTTTGGTGCAAATTTCAGAGGTTCGTGTAATTGTATCATTTTAGACACGGCAACCGACCCATGTATGGGAAGCGGCCATATCCTCGTATATGCGTTCGACGTGTTCATGCAGATCTATCGGGTGCAGGGCTGGAGCGACCGTGACGCTGTGCGGCGCATTATTGAAAAGAATTTGTTCGGACTGGATATCGACGAAAGAGCAGCGCAGCTTGCTTATTTTTCCGTGATGATGAAAGCCTGCCAGTATGACAAGCGTTTCCTCACCAGAAAAGATGAGAAAGGAGATCCAAATCTTCCGCAGCCAAATATCTATGCTATCCCGGAAAGCGGGTATTTCGACAAGGATGGCAAGAGAGTGACAGCCGTTGACCCTGACGCTATTGAAGCCTTCGTTCACGGGAGTTCGGAGATAAATGCAAATCTTGATAAGCTCCTTGAGCAGATGTTCAATGCAAAAGAATACGGCTCCGCTCTCCAGATAGAGGGTGTGGACTTTGATGCTTTGTGCGCCCGCTACGATGAAACGCAGAATGAAAACGGATTGCATCGGAATACAATTGCAGATGACCTGCTGCCGCTGATCAGGGTGGCTGAGATGTTGTCAAGGAAGTATGACGTTGTGGTTACCAATCCGCCATATATGGGTAATGGGGGGATGAATAGTAGGCTCTCAGACTATATAAAGAGAAATTACCCTGATGAAAAATCGGATTTATTTGCCTGCTTTATAGCAAGAGGAAATCAAATGGCAAAAGCGGGTGGATATAATTCAATGGTTACAATGCAGAGCTGGATGTTTCTTTCTAGTTTTGAACACATGAGAGAAAAAATTCTTGCATCAAAGACAATTACTAATCTTCTGCACATGGAGAATATGGTACTCGGAATTGCTTTCGGAACCGCCGTAACTGTTTTCAGAAATGACATTATCAAGGGTTATAAGGGAACATATAATTACATAAAACTATGTGACATTGAGAATGAAGCACCAAAAGCCTTTCCTGTTCCCGGTAACCGCTTTGCACAAGTCAGCACAGACAACTTCTCCAAAATCCCCGGTTCGCCGGTGGCGTATTGGGTGAGTGAAACCGTTCAAAAATCCTTTGATAATCCAAATTTAGGAAGTATACTCGTCACAAGAGAAGGCATGGCAACTGCGGACAATAACAGTTTTTTAAGGCTATGGTATGAATTACCTATAAATCATATAAACTTTAATGCCCAATCTGAAAATGATGTTATTTTACCTGCTGTTTGGGTTCCGTATAATAAAGGCGGAGACTATAGAAAATGGTATGGTAATAACGAATATGTTGTTTTTTGGAAAGATAATGGGAGTGCAATAAAAAACAATATTGACCCCAAAACAAAAAGAATTAGATCACATAATTACAATGGTGAATACGGGTTTAAAGAAGGAATTACTTGGTCTGCAATAAGTTCATCAAAAATTTCAGTAAGGTATGCTAAAAACGGTTTTTTATTTGATTCTAAGGGCGCAAAGGGATTTTCAAACAAATATGATAATTTGATTTTAAGCATGTCGCTAATAAACAGCGTTGTAGGATTAAATTACCTCCAGTTTTTATCTCCTACTATTGATTTTAAGGTTGGCGATATCATTGAAATTCCCCTAATACAAAAGCGTTGTGACGATATTGTTGATTTAACAAACGCATGCATTTCCCTATGCAAATTTGACTGGGACTCCTTTGAAACCTCATGGGACTTCAAGCGTCATCCAATTGTGCAGGCGCATTATGACAATGCAGAATATGTCAAGCGTGGAATTTTGCAGGGACGATATCCTGATCTTATTAAAGACTGCTATATTCAATGGGGAACCGACTGTGATCTTCGGTTTCAAAATCTCAAGCGTAACGAGGAAGAACTCAACCGTATCTTCATCGACATCTACGGTCTTCAGGACGAGCTTACACCCGAAGTTGACGATAAAGACGTCACCGTCCGAAAGGCAGATCTACAGCGGGATATCCGCAGTTTCATATCCTATGCTGTGGGCTGTATGTTCGGTCGCTACTCCATAGACAAGCCCGGTCTTATCTATGCAGGCGGGGATTTTAATACGAAATATTGTCGTTGGATTTCCCAATTAGGCGATAAGGCAACCGACGAAATAGACGCAAACGGCAATTTAGTTCAAGGAGGATGGGCAGGAAGTTCTCTGTGGAAATATGATGGTATTCGCTGTGGAGATGAATGGAAGCCTGCTTCTTTTGCGCCGGACACGGACAACATTATCCCGATCTGCGATGACGAATACTTTGACGATGACATCACAGGACGATTCGTGCAGTTCGTGGAAATTGTTTTCGGCAAAGAAACCTTGCAGGAGAACCTTAAGTTTATCGCCGAGGCGCTGGGCGGAAAGGGATCGCCGCAAGTGGTAATTCGGAATTACTTCCTGAACGATTTCTACGCCGACCATCTGAAGGTGTATCAGAAACGCCCGATATACTGGCTCTTTGACAGCGGGAAGAAAAACGGATTCAAAGCGCTGATCTATATGCACCGCTATCAGCCTGACACAATTGCACGAATGAGAACAGACTATATTCATGAGCAGCAGGCAAGTTACCGTACCGCTATTGAGGATATGGAGCGCCGTATCTCCGCCGCAGGCACTGCGGATCGTGTCAGACTGAACAAGCAGCTGTCAAAACTGAAAGAGCAGGATACGGAACTTCGGGAATATGAGGAAAAGATCCACCACCTCGCAGACCAGATGATCCGCATTGACCTTGATGATGGCGTAAAGCACAATTATGAGATCTTCAAGGATGTCCTTGCAAAGATAAAATAAAGGAGGTGTCACGATGGATACAGAAAAGGTCGTTCAGGATCTGAACCGACGCTTTGAAATGCCCCTGCCGGAGTTCTATAAACGGCGAATCATATTTTGGTATGACGAGGATAAAGAGTTTGAGGATCGAATTGACGAGATAGAGCTTGCAAACGCAAAACTCGTAAAACTAACCGGTTCTAATTCTTTTGCCGTCAAAAAGCTGCTCGCCGAAGACGATACCGCAAGCAATTATGTCGTTTACCGTCCGTTTGGATATGAAAAGGATGATGATAACTGGCTGCTGAACGTCGAATTGTACAGCGAGGATTTCCGCTCCGATCTCCTGTCCCTGTGGATGGATGAGATGCATATTCCGTCTACTACGACCCTCCGCAATACGGTAAAGGGATATCGGAAATACTTCAACGCAAAAGAACGCAGAGCAAAGGTCACCTCACTTGCCGAAAAGAAGGCAATCAGCACGCCTTCTTCTTTACATTTGACCGTGATGGCAGCTATCTGCAATTGTGATGCGACGCCGGAAGCCGTTATCCGCACAGTGCTTTCAGCAGGAATGGATATTGAAACAAACAGTCTTTATATGGATATTGTCACTTACGGTGCAAAAGAAGCGTTTTGGGCGATGGTCAGACAAGGGACGGGATACAGCGAAACAGAGGCCGACTTGATGCGTCTTGCCGCCCATATTCTTCTGACCGCCGCCTCAAGGACGATGGCAAATGAATATCTTGCGGGACTTGATAGCTTTCTTTCAACTCCTCATCAGTCCTATTGCTATGACTTTGTTTCGGAATGGCTGCACAGCGCAGATTCCATGGGGCTGTATGAGATCTCCCGCATTGTAGAGGATGAACTGAGATTGCCGCAGCGTTTCTCAAAACTTGCGGCGGAGGATATAGCGGCGACCGAGTGTTTCCCGTGTATCAACGAGTGTATCCTGAGAAAGCTGATGGAAGAGATCGGCGATCACCTTATCAACGTGGACGCTATCACTTCCCTTGTGGAAAAGCGTCGGACGATGGTTTGGTATGATCTCACACAGCACTATTATGAGGGCGTGCTGCAAATTGCCAATATGCAGGCGTTCTACAAAGAACACGCAGACGAATTTCATACTGCTGAATCTAAAAATATCTGGATGGCATATACCAATGTTTACTACAAGATGGACACCTACTACCGTCTGTTCCACCTCGCATTTGCAAGCAGCTTGACAGAGTCAAATCCCGAATTGGAAGACTTGTTCAAGCAGAATGTGGAGATCGTCGAGGGACTGTATAAGAATTGGTTTCTTGGAAAACTTGGCGATAATTGGACAAAAGTTTGCGCTGATGAACTGAAAGAATACGGACACATCTTTGAGATACCTAAACAGAGCGATTTCTACCGCAATAAGATCGGACAAGCGGACAGCAAGATCTATGTCATCATTTCCGATGCGTTAAGATATGAGGTAGCAGCTTCGCTGTGTGAACAACTTCGTCGGGAAACGCAGGCTCACGTTGAAATCAGCAGCATGCAGGCAATCTTTCCAACTATCACGAAGTTCGGAATGGCAGCACTTTTGCCAAATCAAGAATTGTCTGCACAGGTGCGGAATGAAAAGCTTGTCGTTCTCGCCGACGGAAACCTGACTGATAGCAACTACAGAGAGCAGATTTTGAAAAATGCTGACAGGGAAAGCGTGACGCTAAAATATGATGCAATCATCAAAGCAAAGCGTCCGGAACGAAGCGAATGGGTCAAAGGAAAGAATGTCGTGTATATCTACCATGACACCATAGACGAGGCCGGGCATAACGCTGACACCGCTGTCTTCCCGGCCTGCAGCAATGCCATTGAGGAAATCAAGAATCTGATTAGGATTATTGTAAACGACTTCGGCGGCGCTAATATTATCGTTACTGCGGATCACGGTTTTCTCTATACATACAGTCCGTTGTCAGAAGACGAAAAGGTAGATAAGATGAATTTTAACAATCAGGATGTGGAGTACGGAAGACGGTACGCCATAATGAAAAAAGGCGCTGCGCCGGATTATCTGATGCCTGTTAAATTTTTGGACGGAAAGACCGATTTTGACGCATTTGCTCCAAGGGAAAACACTCGTATCAAGATGAACGGAGGCGGTATGAACTTTGTTCATGGCGGTGTCAGCTTGCAGGAAATGGTCGTTCCTGTCATTGAATATCACTTCCTGCGTAATACATCTAAAGAGTATCAAAGAAACAGGCAGAAATACGATACTAAGCCCGCAACAGTGAGTCTTCTATCATCAAGCAGAAAAATCAGTAATATGATTTTCTCGCTCAACTTCTATCAAAAAGAGGCAGTCAGCGGAAACCGGGAAGCAGCGACCTATATTCTGTATTTTGTTGATGCCAGCGGAAAGCAAATCAGCGACACACAGAAAATCATAGCAGACAAAACTGCTGCAAGCAGTCAGGAACGAACATTTAGGTGTACCTTCAATTTGAAATCGCTGCCTTATAGCAACACTGAAACATATTATCTTATCATTGCAGATGAGAGTGGGCTTGGTATCCCACAGCGTGAGGAATTCCAAATCGACATTGCGTTTGCGGTGGATGAATTTAACTTCTTCTAAAAGAACGGAGGATTCAGATGGCTGAGAATGAGCAATTCACGAGCAATCGTGAAATTATCAAGGAAAAGCTCCGTCAGACCTTTGATGGGCGGATTGTTCGCAAGGATTTGACAAAACACATAAAAGAAGGAGCAAATGTCCCGGTCTATGTTCTTGAATTTTTGCTGGGGCAATATTGTTCCTCCGATGAGCCAGAAGTAATCGAAAAAGGCGTTTCCAATGTCAAAAAGATTCTTTCAGATAACTATGTGCGCCCTGATGAGGCACAAAAGATTCTATCCCTGCTTCGGCAAAAAGGCTCTTACACGGTAATCGACAAAATCACGGTGAACCTGAATATTCGGAAAGATTCCTATGAAGCGGAGTTTTCCAATCTTGGGATCAAGACGATTCCTATAAGCGAAGATTACCCGTCAAAGTATGACCGTCTGTTGTGCGGCGGCATCTGGTGCATCGTGCAGCTTGATTATGAGTTTGTCGAGGAAGATAAGGGAACTTCGCCGATCCATATCCGCAGACTGACTCCCATTCAGATGCCCCATGTGGATATTGAGGAACTGAAAGATGGCAGGAAAGCGTTTACAAAGGACGAATGGCTTGACATTCTGATGCGCTCTATCGGTATGGAGCCGGATATGCTGAACGAGCGTGAGAAATGGTTGCTGCTCGGAAGAATGATTCCACTCGTTGAGAACAATTACAACCTTTGTGAACTTGGCCCTCGCAGCACAGGAAAATCGCATATATACAAAGAGATTTCACCAAACAGCATTCTTGTATCAGGCGGGCAAACTACGGTTGCCAATCTGTTTTATAACATGGGACGGAAGACTGTCGGGCTTGTCGGTCTGTGGGACTGCGTTGCTTTTGATGAAGTGGCGGGCATCCGGTTCAAAGAAAAAGACGGCATACAGATCATGAAGGACTATATGGCGTCAGGTTCCTTTGCCCGTGGTAAAGAAGAAAAGGCAGCAACCGCCTCAATGGTCTTTGTCGGAAATATCAACCAAAGCGTAGATGTGCTGCTGAAGACATCAAGCCTGTTTGACCCATTTCCGCCTGAAATGGGAACAGATACAGCATTTTTGGATCGTGTTCACTGCTATATTCCTGGATGGGAGATCCCTAAATTCCGCCCGGAACATTTTACAGACGATTATGGGTTTATCACAGACTACCTTGCCGAGTTTATTCGAGAACTTCGAAAAGAACAGCACGGGGATGCGATTGAAAAATATTTCCACCTCGGAAAGAATCTGAATCAGCGTGATACAATTGCGGTTCGCAAAACCGTCGGTGGACTAATCAAGTTGCTATACCCAAATGGAGAGTACACAAAAAGCGAACTTGAAGAAATATTGATATATGCGCTTGAGATGCGCCGAAGAGTCAAAGAGCAGCTAAAGAAACTCGGCGGCATGGAATTCTACGATGTAAACTTTTCATACATTGACAACGATACATTTGAGGAACATTTTGTTTCCGTTCCTGAACAGGGCGGCGGTAAACTTATTCCAGAGGGGATGTGTAATCCCGGACAGGTATATACCGTGTCACAGGGCAAATCCGGCATGATTGGAGTTTTCAGGCTGGAAAGTCAGATGCTCCCCGGCAACGGTAAATTTGAGCGGACGGGAATCGGCTCAGACGGGAAGTGTAAGGAAGCCGCAAACACAGCCTTTAACTACTTGAAGGCCAACAGCAACCGAATCAGCGGCAGCATCAGCACCATAACAAAGGACTTTATCATAAATTATCAAGACCTTCAGGGGATTGGGATGACGCAGAGACTGACTTTACCGTCACTGATTGCGCTTTGCTCCATCAGCTTGAGCAAACCGACAATTTCGTCTCTTGCAGTGCTTGGTGAAATCAGCATTGCGGGAACTATGCTCAAAGTAGATGAATTGGCAAACGCTCTGCAAGTCTGCCTTGACAGCGGTGCTAAAAAGGTGCTTTTACCTATAACATCTGCGCCTGATCTCGGAACAGTTCCTTCGGAGCTGATCGGCAGTTTTAATATCATTTTTTACAGCAGTCCTGAAGATGCGGTGTTCAAGGCTTTAGGAGTTGAATAAGCGCATAAGGAAATGAAGGCGTTGAACAATGGCAAGACGCAAAAATCGAATAAAAATAGCGGCAGGTGTCTTGAACCATTCAATTTCTTGATTGAAAATTCTGTGAATGACTGGCTGTGAGCGAAGGGAGTGGAGGTGCGCTTCCTTTAATGTGCTGATGGTTTGACCGCCAACGGTTGCAACCCCTTGTTGATATTTGAAACGAAAAATGATAAAATAAACTTAGGAACTCAACTGTTTATATTTATAAAGCGGTGATACCATGATTTATACAATAGATGAAATAAAAGAAATAGTCGCTCCTGTGGCGAAGAAATATAATCTTGAAAAAGTGTATCTCTTTGGCTCATATGCCCGTGGGGAAGCCACAGAAAACAGCGATGTTGATTTAAGAATTGACGGTGACCAAAATATACATTCTTGGTTTGAATTAAGCGGTTTGTTTTTGGATTTTCAAGACGCTTTGAAAAAATCAATTGATTTAATAACAACATCTGCTTTGCGTCAGAATATGAATGACCCATTAACGCAAAAATTTGTGACCACAATACAAAAAGAGGAAAAACTTATTTATGTTAAATCAGTCAGAAGGCAATAATATTATGGCGTTCGGAAAAAATCAAGGTATTCTTTGCCATATTGTGCGGTATTGCAACGATATTACGGAAGATTTATCAACTATTGAAAACTATAATGAATTTTTTTACAACCGTATGTGTAAAAATTCAGTAGGAATGAGTATAGCACAGATAGGAGTATTAGCTGCGCACCTTTCGGACGAATATATAAATGCAATTATTTTCCTAAATTCCATGGCATCAAATTCGGGGAATGAGAAATGTTGTTGTTCACAACTACTTAAAAGTAGATATTGAAAAAATGCGGTTTACTGCAAAAAAGATATTCCTAAACTGAAAGCATTTTGTGAAGAACAAATATCAATATTGAATTTACTTAACCAGAACAATCAATCTGCAAGTAAGTGTGCCTTTGATGATAGATAAGAATACGAGGAAGAAGAAATCTGACTTCACAACATTAAAATAAAAGAGCCTTTTTCAAGGCTCTTTTATTTTGAAATGTGCAAAATTTGATAGAAAAAGCCCTCCCTCAGAACGCTTGTACTCGTTTTAAGGGAGGGTAAATATGCCATTGTGTTGTGCTACATAACGTCGCCCGCAGCTTTGATTTTCATATCATCCAGATCGGCACGATCAGGTTATCCTTGTCAAATGCGCTGAATTGCTCTGCCATACAGAGAACGGCGCCTGTGCCGAGCTCGAGAGGAGATTTGTCGATGACTCCGAAAATGCGGGTCAGGCGTTTGTCAGGGGTGGCGGTTTTTTTGATCTCCAGCGGGCACAGCTTGCCGTCGCCTTCCAGAATAACGTCTATCTCTTTGGCGTCACGGTCTCGATAGAAGTAGAGGTACGGCTCCAGCCCTGCGTTCTGATAGCTTTTCATAATTTCCGACACGGCGAAATTCTCCAACAGCGCACCACTCATCGCTCCACTCTCAGCTACCTCAGGCGACGACCAGCGGGTCAGGTAGCAAACCAGTCCCGTATCATAGAAATATACCTTCGGCGTCTTGATAGTGCGCTTGAGAACGTTATTGGAATATGGGTGCAGAAGGAAGATTATTCCCAACGTTTCAAGTATATTGATCCATGCCTTAGAAGTCTGAATATCGATATCCGCATCGTCAGCCAGCGCCTTGTAATTCAAAAGCTGAGAGCAGCGGGCGGCGACGGCTGTCACAAATCGGTTGAATTTCAGTGCGTCCACGGTATTGGAAAGCTCCCGCACGTCACGCTCCACGTAAGTTGAAAGATAGGAGGAATAAAAGATATTACGGTCTGCATACTGCCCGCTGACAAGCCCGGGCATTGAACCTTGCCAAAGTCGTTTAAACAACTCAGGGGTGGTGACAGGCTGTATCTGATTTCGCTCCGCAAACAGCCTCTCCATATCCGTCGTAAACGGCACGCATGGGACTCCGATAATTTCCCGCTGCGACATAGGCGACATATGCAGAAGCGCCACACGACCTGCAAGCGATTCCTGCACGCCATGCATAAGTCGGAATATCTGCGACCCGATCAGCCAGAAATCACCGGGACTATGGTTCTTATCAATATGGAGCTTTATATATGTGAACAGCTCGGGCGCATATTGGACCTCATCAATAAGAACAGGAGGCTTATGAAGCTGAAGGAAGAGGGCAGGGTCGTTTTTTGCCATATCACGCTCGGTCAGATCGTCCAGCGTAACATATTCACGACCGATGTTCTCCTTGTCTGCCAGTTTCTGAAGCATAGTCGTCTTACCTGCCTGCCGTGGACCTGTCAGAAGGATCGCCGAGCAAGATTTGCTCAGTTCCAGAATTCGGTCTTCCATATGTCGGTTGATATATTGCATAACACACCACCTGTATCAATAGTTTTCGGCTGATTTTAGCTCTGCTTATATTATAGCCGAAGTCTGGCGATTAGTCAATATAATTTCGGCAGATTTTTGATAATTACCAAAATTTGCCGAAATTAGTTGAAGCGTATAGGATATCAATTGTCTTTTGTATTATTTGGCGTGTTGATCTGATCCTCTTATAATGAGGTTTTTAATTTTGTGTATTACAATCCTGCAAATTACCGGCAAATTAAATTATGACCAAACAGGAATATATTTTGTATATCTTAGAACAACTCCTTCCAGCTTTTAAGCTATGCTCTTGCTTTTACTTTTTTATCATTTCCCTTTTGTCATTATTTTTCTTCAGCACCCCGTTTTCGGGTTTCCTGTGCGTCGGCACACCTCGCAAACGCCCTTGGCGTTTGGCTGTACGGTAGAGGTGGCACACCTCTATTCTTGCCATAGTGTGCTTAATACACACATATGGTTTTTTCAAAAAAATTGAAAAGAAAGCAGGGAAATTTTTTCATTTTTCCCTGTTTTTGAAGCTTATGAAGATGTTTTTTTGCCGTTTTTTATTGTCCGTTTACTGTTTTTTGTCAAAACGTTCTTCCAAAAGGGCATATATTGTTTTTTCGATCTCATCGTCCGATGTTCCAATCGGAAAAAATTGCTTAAATTTTGAGTATATACCTTTTTTCTTGGACTTGTCAGGCTTTTGAAGCGTGCTTTTTATTTCTTCTGTTGTTAATGAACCGTGCCGCTGATAAAAAGCCCTCAGCTTTTTTGCCGCCGTTCCGCTTATAGATGTACCGTCCTCAATGACATCGCACACGTTCAACTGACATTCTTCGTCATCAATGAAGGTCAGTTCATAGGCGGCATTGAGTTTTATCATGCCCTCGTCGAGCAAGGAAAGGAGTTTGGAGGTAAGTGTCGCTATGCGAATATATTGAGAGACTGTTGTTCGATTGAGACTGTATTGTTGACCTATTTTATCTCTTGAGAAAGAATTTGGCAGGATTCCTGCCAAATTAGAGTTTTCCGCATTGTTATGCGGATTTGCGGGGTTTTTGTCACTTTCGTTTGTAAACTTATCAGAGTTGATTTCTTGGAGCTCATCAGCACTTTTTCTTCCTCTTTTTTTCTTCAGCGCTTCATAATGTTCTGCAAGGCAGAACGCACGTTCCGAGTATGTCATATCGGTAAAGCTGCGCTGTCTGAGGTTCGTTTCCCCGACGATTATCTGTGCCTGATTATCGTCAATGTCGGTGTAGATGACGGCAGGCGCTTCGGTAAGTCCTGCAAGTTCGGCGGCTTTCTTTCGGTTGTGACCGCTGAGAATGATGTATTCATCATCTTTTTTCCAAACCACTAACGGCTCGATGATACCGTTCTCCTTAATTGACTGCACCATATCGTCAAGCCGTTCCCCTTTGTAAAGCTTGAACTTGTGATTCGGAAAATCTTTGAGAACGGAAAAAGGGATGAGGAAATAACCTTTTTTGTTTCGGGGAAAAGGTCCGTTTTCTTCCTGTTCTTTCAGCCTTTTTTCTTCCTCTGCTTTTTCGTCTTCTTCAATCATTTTTTCAAATTTTGCGATTTGTTCTGCTGTTAATTGCATATTGATTCCTTTCTTTCTGTTTGATTTTTATTGTTCATAGCCGTTGCAGTGATATGTAAAACACTGTTTTGCCAGCCTTTTGTCAAAAAGCGTGACGGTTGTGACGGTTTTTGTGACAGCGTGGTGCGGTGTAAAAAACTGTCACAGCCGTCACGAACTGTCACGCAACGTCCATTTCTTTTAAATTTTTTGTCGTTCTCAACCGTCGCAGATGTGTATAAAACGCTGTTTTACAGCCCTTTGTCAAAAAAGCGTGACGGTTGTGACGGTTTTTGTGACAGCTGGGTGTGGTGTAAAAAAACCGTCACAGCCGTCACGAACTGTCACGCAACGTCAAATTCCTTTAAATTTTTTGTCGTTCTCAACCGTCGCAGATATGTATAAAATGCTGTTTTACAGCCTTCTGTCATAAAAGCGTGACGGCTGTGACGGTTGTGACGGTTTTTGTGACAGCGTGGTGTGGTGTAAAAAACCGTCACAGCCGTCACGAACCGTCACGCACTGCCTCACGTTTCGCCTTCAAAGCAAAACTCAAGCTTCCGTCCATCGTGACTTCGGCTGCTTTTATACGAAATCCTGTATTCGTCTCTCAAGCGGCTTGCACAAGCGTTCAGCTTCTTCGTGACCGCATTGGAAGGAATATCCGTTCCTATCAGATCGATAAGTTCTGTGGCTGTTCCTGTCCATTCGGGAGAATCAGCGTTGACAAATCCCGCTATTTTTTCCAGAATAGGCTCAGGCGGTTCTGTCCAAAACTCTGTTTCAGATTTTTCAAAATCCCAAGCGAGCGTTTCTTTGTTTCTTGTGAGCATTATCCTCTGGTCCGGCTGGTCACGTCCGGAAATCTCCAGCACAGCCTTATTTGCTCCCCGCTTTTCCTTATACAGGACAAACGCTCCGTCCGCAGCGCCAAACAAGCCGTTCGTGCCTGAGATCATATCGAATTTATCGTCGGACTGCTGTTTGCGGGTGTGATGGACGAGAAGCAGGCATATTCCTATGCTGTCCGCAAAGCCTTTAAGCTCAGCCGCCGTCTCGTAGTCGCTTGCATAATTGTAATTGCCGTTCTCGCCGGGGCGGATCTTCTGAAAAGTATCGATTATGATCAGCTTTGTGTTTTTATGCTCTTCAACGAATCTTTTAAGCTGTTCGCATAGACCCTTGCCAAATTGGCGTGATTCTGTCGCAATGTGGAGATCAGGAGTGCTGTCCGTACCAAACATACCGTACAGACGTTTCTGCAATCGTCCTAAGTTATCCTCCAATGCAAGATACAGAACTGTCCCTTTATTAACGGAGTAGTTCCACAGCGGCTTGCCCGTGCTTACAGAAAATGCAAGCTGAAGCATAAAAAAGCTTTTGCCTACCTTCGGCGCACCGACAAAAAGATACGTTCCCGCATAAAGCAGTCCCTCTATCAGCGGAGGCGCTTGCATATAAACGTTTTCGTACAGCTCGTCCATAGATATCGTCTGCATATACGACAGGTCATTATCGTTTTGCGGTATTTTATTGCAAAATATGCTTATACTGTTGCTTTTTTGACCGGGGTATGATATAATATTATTGTTATCAGGAGACTGCTCCCCGCTTATTGCCGTAAGCGGACCCGGGGCAGCTTTTTCTTTTGTATTCACTGTTGCCATTGCCCTCGTTTCTTTTGAATATTTTCAGCGGAGTTATAATATCTTGTCTATCGGCTTTATTTTGCCGCCCGTCGTTTCAGGCTCTGTTTCAACTGTCAGCCTTGAGGTATTGAGATATTCCGTCAGCTTGTCCACATTCACAAGAAAACGTCTGCCTGCTTTCACCGCCACTATTTCGCCGCTGGCGACCTTTGCCCTGATAAAATGTACCGGGAGATTAAAAAGGGAGGCGGTAGTCTTGATCGTTTCCATTCTCGGAGGTTTGAATTCTGTCATTTTTGTGTCCTTTCATATTGCGCTCCCGCCGCTTTTATGATATAATGGCTATGGAGCTTATTTTTGGTGGTACGAAAATTTGCGTCTTTGCTGCTTCGGTATGTTTTGGCATATCGGAGCAGCTTTTTTGTTATACATTTTCCTTTTCCTGCTTCTGCATCTGCGCAGCTTTTTTGAGCCAGAAGCGGCGCTGATGTTCTCTTACCTTGTCCTTGTTCCTGGCTCTCCACTGCTTTTGATAAGCCCTGCGAGCCTCTATCGCTTTTTGTTCCTCTGCGGAAATTGTTTGGCACATTCTTTTTTTCACCTCCTTGTAATTTTTTCTTTCCTTTTACCCCTTGACAATCAAGGATTTCTTGCTATAATTAGAGTATAGCACAAAACAACAAGAAAAGCAAGAGCAAATTAAAGAAAATAACAAAATATCAAGCTATACTTGACCAAAAGAAAGAAAGGAAATAAGAGTACCTATGAAAGAAACCAGATATACTTATAACGCTGAAAAAGAAAATGCAACATTTGCAGTTAAACTAAGGGATTTGTTTGAAATCAAAGATGCAACCCACAAAGAACTCGCTGAGTATATAGAGGAGGTAACAGGCGAAAGCATTACAAGACAGGCAATAAGTCAATGGTGCAATGGAAGCACCTGCCCGAATCTTAAAACTGTACCTGTTATTGCTGAATTTTTCAATGTTTCTACTGATTATTTGTTGACAGATGTAAAGCTCAACACCACCGACCCTGATTTTAGAGCAGCATGCAAATATACCGGGCTTAATGAGGAAACAGTCAAACGGCTTCATAATCACATATCATGTTCTTCAATTGTAAACCGTATTGTTAATAGCAAAATTTTTTTTGAAATAATATACTCAATGCATGAATTAAGTATTAAAAGTCAAAGGGTAATGGATTGGAGTATGCTTTTCCACAACTATAAAACTACGATGAAATTGACTAAGATGCTGAACATAACCTACAAACAGGCGGAGGAAATCGTTCGTTTATATATATCTGACAAATATAAGATGAAATATAAACTACCCCAAGATAGCCTTAATGCCTATATACCCTTAGAAATCTTGAACGACGACACAGAATGTGACACTTTCAGATATAAACTTATTAAATGCTCAGAAAAAATAAGCAATTTGTTTGACCACAGGGAAGATTTTTTTAAATTCACCCGTGAGGAGCTTATGGAATATCTGCATATAACCAAAGAAGAACTGAAAACGCTTCAGGAAGAAGCGAGAAAGTATCACAGCATGGCCGATCAAGATGATTCTTTTGATGATATGGACACAGATGATACCATGGATGATTGGTTTTATGAAAGTAGAACAAGACACCTTCAAGAGGAAGAAGCAAAAGAGGAGCAAAACAATGGCGAGCATAACTCCACGCAGGAATAAGGACGGAAAAATAATAAGCTATACTATACGGGTATACCGTGGCTATGACATAAGCGGCAGGCGGCTGAAGCCCTATCTTATGACGTGGAAGCCGGACGACAAGATGACTGACAGGCAGATACAAAAAGAGCTTCAGTGGCAGGCGCTTGAATTTGAAAAGCGGTGTGAAAACGGTGAAGCTTCAGGAAGCAATATAAAGCTTTGCGACTTCTGCGACAAATATCTTGAAATGGCGAAGACCTTTCTTTCCCCCGCTACATACGAATTATACAAGCGTAATATAACCGAGTACGTAAAACCCGCTTTAGGTCATATAAAGGTGAAGGATATCAAGCCGATGCATATTCAGCAGTATTTACAGCAACTTGCTGAACTGCCGAAGCAGTCGAAGAGAACTGAAGAGGAAGACCCCGACGAAAAGATCTCCGCTTCTACCGTAAAAAGGTATTTAGCCGTTCTGCAATCAGTATTAAAGCAGGCTGTGAAGCTGGGTATCATACCTGACAGTCCTGCAAAAGCAGAAAAGTTGACCCTGCCTAAAATCGTACAGCCAAAAGTTTCAATTTTTACCAAGCAGGAAGCCGTTAAAATGCTGTATGCCCTTGAAAATGAGCCTTTGCAATATCAGGTGCTGCTTCAGCTTGCGTTATATATGGGAGCAAGGCGGGGCGAGCTTGTCGCTCTGAAGTTCAGCGATATAGACTTTAATACAAACAAAATAACGATAGAGCGCAGCGCTTTCAAGCTGTCAGGTCAGAAAATGCAGTTCAAGCCGCCGAAAGACAATGAAACACGCTGCATCACGGTAAGCGCCGCCTGCATAAGTCTGATAGAGGAGCTAAAGCAGGAAAAGGAACAGGAGGCTTACAGGATCGGCACGCAATGGCACGAGGGCGACTGGCTTTTCACACAGTGGAACGGTGAAATAATGAACATATCCACGCCTTCTCATTGGTTCAGTGATTTTTTGAAAAGAAACGATCTGCCTCACCGAAAATTCCACGCCCTGCGGCACACCTCAGCGACGCTGCTTTTATACGGCGGAGTGAACGTCAGACAGGTCCAGAACCGATTGGGACACGGCAATATCAAGACTACAAACATATATCTGCATTGTGTGGAAGAAGCTGACGCTGAGGCGGCAACCGTTCTTGAAAGTATACTTGATACAAAGAAAAAAGCCGATACTGAAAATCAATCCTCGATTATTAAAGCACAAAAATAACAGACTGCCGCAAATATTACGGCAGTCTGTTCATTTATTTTGGCTGGAATTTTTTCCAATGGCGCACTAATGGCGCACTATTTGCAAAAATCTGTCTGAAATACAAAAGCCGCCTAACAAGCTCAAAAGGCTTTGTTAAGCGGTTTATATGTGGTGGAGCATAGGGGATTCGAACCCCTGACCCCAACACTGCCAGTGTTGTGCGCTCCCAGCTGCGCTAATGCCCCGTTGGTCAGTTTACAGTGTAAAATGCAAAATACACAATAATGGAGTTTTGCTTTTTTAAAAGCGGATTTGAATTGCCGCCTGCGAATTCGCACCTGTCATTTCAAATCTGCGGCGAAGCCGCTCCATCACTGTGTACTGTACACTGTCAACTGTTAAATATCTGGAGGCGCCACCCGGATTTGAACCGGGGATCAGGGTGTTGCAGACCCTTGCCTTACCACTTGGCTATAGCGCCGCTTTTCGCTTTTGTGAATACGCAACTTTTGTTCACAAAAACGAAAATGTCTGCCCCCGCTTCTGCAAGGGCTGGTACAGCTTATTCGGAATATCGCAAAAATATTCCTGTAAACTGCTGGAGCGGATTACGAGGCTCGAACTCGCTACCTCCACCTTGGCAAGGTGGCGCTCTACCGGATGAGCTAAATCCGCAATTGTCAGTGTACAGTGTATAGTTGATAGTTGACAATGGTGGTGTCCGCTGTGCGGACAAATTTGGATTGGCGTGTACAAATTTGCACCTGTCATTTAAATCTGCGGCAAAGCCGCTCCACAACTGTACACTGTCAACTGTACACTGTACACTGCTTGGTGCTCCCGATCGGAATCGAACCAACGACACGAGGATTTTCAGTCCTCTGCTCTACCAACTGAGCTACAGGAGCAGAGTGTTTGCGAAGCAAACACGATCCAACATTGCTTGATTTTCCCTTAAGGAAAATCATTTTCGCTTCGCGAAAACCGCAATATTGGACACCGTTTGCAAGACGATAAGTTATGCTGAACAGTTCCAACTAACAACTAACCGCCAATAACTATTGGTGGGAGCTACAGGGCTCGAACCTGTGACCCTCTGCTTGTAGGGCAGATGCTCTCCCAGCTGAGCTAAGCTCCCACTTTTTAACGGCTTTTTTATTATACACGCTTTTGCACCGCTTGTCAAGAGGAAAATCAAAAAAATTTACAGTTGACAGTTGACAGTTGACAATTATGGTATCGCCTGCGGCGATAAATTTGAAATGACAGGTCAAAATTTGCACCCGCCAATCAAAATCTGCAGCGAAGCTGCTCCACAACTGTCAACTGTACACTGTGCACTGTACACTGTCAATACTCTGCATTTCCCGCCGTTCTGGGGAACGGGATAACGTCCCTGATGTTGCCTACGGCGGTGATATACATTATCAATCGCTCAAAGCCCAGACCGAAGCCTGCGTGCTTGGTGCCGCCGTAACGGCGCAGGTCAAGATACCAGTCGTAATCCTTGGGGTCAAGTCCCAGCTCCGCCATTCTCGCCTCAAGCCTGTCAAGGCGCTCCTCACGCTGACTGCCGCCGATTATTTCTCCCACTCCCGGAACAAGCAGGTCTACCGCCGCCACCGTCTTGTTGTCGTCGTTCATTCGCATATAGAACGCCTTTATCTCCTTGGGGTAATCGGTGACGAAAAGCGGCTTTTTGAACACCTGTTCGGTGAGGAAACGTTCGTGTTCCGTCTGGAGATCCGCACCCCAGAAAACGGGGTATTTGAACTGGTCCTTATGCTGTTCAAGTATCTCCACCGCCTCGGTGTAGGTGACGTGAGCAAAGTCGCTGTTCACTATGTCGGTTAGGCGCTGTATAAGCTCCTTGTCGTAGAAATCGTTGAAGAATTTCATCTCGTCGGGGCATTTTTCCATAACCGTTTTCAGCACATACTTTATCATATCCCTTGCAAGGTCCATATCGTCCTGCAGGTCCGCAAATGCTATCTCAGGCTCTATCATCCAAAATTCAGCCGCATGGCGGGTGGTGTTGGAATTTTCCGCCCTGAAGGTGGGACCGAAGGTGTAGATATTCCCGAAAGCCATAGCCATAGCTTCGCCCTCAAGCTGTCCCGAAACGGTAAGGCTGGTGGGCTTGCCGAAAAAGTCCTGGGAATAATCTATCTTTCCCTCCTCGGTGCGGGGAGGATCCTGGGGGTCAAGTACGGAGACTCTGAACATCTCTCCTGCGCCCTCGCAGTCGCTTCCTGTGATTATGGGAGTGTTGACGTATACAAAGCCGCGCTCGTTGAAAAAGCTGTGTATCGCATAAGCGGCGACGCTCCTTACTCTCAGCACCGCGCCGATGGTGTTTGTTCTTGCTCTCAGGTGGGAAATTGTGCGCAGATATTCAAGGGTGTGGCGCTTTTTCTGCAAGGGGTAATCAGAGGGCGCAAGTCCGTCCACGATAACTTCTGCTGCGTGAATTTCAAAAGGCTGTTTTGCTTCGGGAGTGAGCAAAAATTCACCTGTAACGGTGACAGCGGAGCCTACCCCCAGCTTGCTCACCTCCTCAAAATTATCTATCTTATCCTGCTCAAAAACTATCTGCACTCCTTTAAATCCGCTGCCGTCGGAAAGCTCCATAAAGCCGAAGGCTTTGCTTCCTCTGACGGTCTTTACCCAGCCGCAGACGGTTAGGGTGGAGCGATTTTCAGGGGTGTTTTTGTAAAGCTGTGCGATTTGTGTTCTCTTCATAATTTAAAATTCCTTTTTATATAATTTCAAAGCTTTTGCCTGTTATATTGTAACACTTTTTCCTGCGGTTTTCAAGGGCAAATTGACAGGAAAAAATATTTATGCTACAATATTGACAGTTAAGACCTGCGAAGCGGCTACGCAAACGCTGAAAGCTCCGCAGATATGCCCTTTGACCTGACTTTGAGGTGCGCTATGATAAAAAGATTTATTACAGTGATTCTGGCGATAGCCGTTTCTGCTTCCGCCCTTTCCGTTTCCGCACACGCAAATTCCGCCCAGATGCACTGGAGCGGCGTTGACGCAACGGGGACTATGACAAGCGACAAGAACTGCCCCATAACGGTGGAGAGGGAAGTCCTCACCTTTGACATAACCGAAGCTCCAAGTAACTATTATGAAGACGTTTCACAAATAAGGGATTACAAAAATTCCGTCACGGCAAATTACACCTTTTATAATCCCGCTGATTACAAGGTCACCGCAACGCTGGTGTTCCCTTTCGGCAGGCTCCCCGAATATTTTTACAATAGAACTGATGAGGTTTATCAGGCGGAAGCGGAAAAGTACGGCGTTACCCTGAACGGAGAAAAGGTAAAGACCGTCCTGCGCCACACCCTTTCCACGGGATATTTTGACCTTGAAAGAGATCTGAGCAGGCTGAAGGACGGATACAGCGAAAAATACATTTATTCCCCCGACCTTCCTGTGTACAAGTATACCTATAAGGTAAGCGGGCTTTCAGCGGAAAAGGGCGACTATACGGACGCCGTTCTCTCCGTCACGAAAAATGGCGACAGCACGCTTATTTTAGAGGGAATGTCGGGATACAGGACCACAAACGCCGATATACGGAATACCGAAAGGGGCTCGGTGGACGTGCAAAACGGCGACACTGTTATCCTCTGGTGCCTTGGCGACCCTGAAAATCTTGAACTGAAATGGAATTTGTACGACGACGGCTCTTGGAAAACCGAAGTAAGCGGGGAGATTGCCCTGACGAATACTGAAGAAATGAGCTTTGAAGAATTTGCCCTGCAAGACTATGACCCGAACTCGGAAATTTCCCAAACCGACTGGTACAACGCAATGGTGGACTTTTTGACGGAAGACAGAGCAGGAGGTATCTGCCTGCGCCATGAATGGGAGCAGGATATAAGCGGCAGGCTTATGCGCTGGTATCAGTACGAGATGACCCTTGCCCCGGGCGAAAGGGCGGAAAACATAGTTACCGCCCCCGTTTATCCCGATATAGGCACATCGTACGACCCCACGCTTTGCGACTACACCTATCTGCTCTCTCCCGCTGAGACCTGGGCGGATTTCGGACAGCTTGACATTGTGATAAACACGCCGTTTTATATTGTAGGCAGGGACTATTACGGCGACAGCTTTGCCACGCTCCCCTTTGAGAAGATGGACTATGACGAGGGTATAAACGGCGGGCGGCAGGGATATTTTTATTCCTGCGAGGGGCTTCCCGAAAAGGACCTTGTGTTTACGCTGTGTGAGAAGGAAATTGCGGTAAGCTCCTCAAGCGGTGCAAACGTACTTCTTGTCATTGGTATTGCCGCTTTGGCAATTCCCGTTGTTCTCGCCATAGCGGCGGGAATTGTGGGGATAATTCTTGTGAGGAAGAAAAGCTGATCATTTTGCGCAACCTAAAGTTGCGTGCTTTCCCGAAAAAGCAATACATAATTGGTTGAACAGCGTCCGCCATTATGCTACAATGTTCCTGTCAGCTGATAATATCTACTGTAAAGGAGAATTTTTATGAGCGTGGGAAAAAATCTGCAATTTCTGCGGAAGATGAAAAATCTTACTCAGGAGGAGCTTGCGGAAAAGTTAGCGGTGAGCAGACAGACAGTTTCCAAGTGGGAGTTGGACGACGCCCAGCCAGAAATTGACAAGGCTATCTCCCTGTGCGAGTTATTCAACTGCTCGTTAGACGACCTGTTCAGAAGTGAAATGAACGGTGTTGAGGATATTTACACAAATCTGCGTACAGAAACAGTAAAGGGCTTTCGTTATGTAAAGCACGCTGTGGTAAGCACCACTCCCGAAGACGACGCCATTGACAGGATATTTACCATTGCCCGCAGCAGCGGCGTTGAAAAACCCAAGGTGATCGGCTGGGATTTTCCCGTATTGTCACAGGAGCAGATAAATGTTTACAATATGCATGGGTATGAGGCGGCGTGGATATTGCCCGAGGGAATGACCCCCTCAGACTGTGAGATACATCAGCAGGAGGATCACCTGTATGCCGCCATCACCATAACAAACCCCCTTTGAAAACCCCTTTGTGTCAATTCCCAAGGGCTATCAGACGCTGTTGGAATATATCAGGGTAAATGGTCTTGAGCGTGACGACAAAGGCGTTATCCCCTGCTTTGAGGTGGACGGGGAGAGTATGGATATTTATATTGCGGTGAGATGAATGTTGAGGAAAAATAATAACAACAACTAAAACAGTTTACAGTTAAGAGTGCAAAGTTAAGAGTTGTGGAGTTTTCGCCTTTGGCGAAAACGGATTTGAAATGGCAGGCGGAAATTAACGGGTGTCATTTTAAATCTGCGGCAAAGCCACTCCACAACTTTACACTTTACACTGTACACTTTGCACTGACAAGCTGACAGCTTTCGCTGTCAGCTTGTTTTATCCCCCCGCTTAAAGCAGAGAGCGACGATTATTCCGAACACCACCGCTGCGGTAAGTCCTGCCGCGCCTGCGGTAAAGCCGCCTGTGAATGCGCCGAGAAGTCCGTCCTCAGCCACCGCTTTTTTTACTCCCTCGGCTAATGCATAGCCGAAGCCTGTCAGGGGAACTGTCGCCCCTGCTCCCGCAAATTCAACGATAGGCTCGTAAACGCCGCAGCCGCCCAGAACTACTCCCGCCACGACGTAAGCTACAAGTATCCTTGCGGGAGTCAGCTTTGTCAGGTCTATTAAAAGCTGTCCCACAAGGCAGAACGCTCCGCCTATAACGAACGCCCAGAAATATTCCATAAACATTTCCATAATTTTCCCTGCCTTTCCTTACTGCGCTGAAAGCTGTACTGCGTGGCTTATGCCGGGGATACTTTCCCCCTGCTGATTTATGGTGGGGGACATAAGCGCTCCCGTTGCCGCAAACAGCATGTTTTTCAGCGTTCCCTGCTCTATCTGCTTTAAGATACAGCCGCAAAGCACCGAGGCGCTGCACCCGCAGCCTGAGCCGCCTGCGTGAACGTCCTGCTTTTCCCTGTCGTACAGCATAAGTCCGCAGTCGTTATGCACCGCCGAGATATCAACACCGTCGCGCTTGAACAGCTCCTTCAGCATATCGCTGCCAACCTGTCCCAGGTCCCCTGTCAGGATAAGGTCAAAGTCGCTCACCTGCTGTGCGGTGTTGGCAAGGTGGCGGGAAATGGTGTCGTACGCCGCCGCAGCCATTGCCGCCCCCATATTGTTTGCGTCGGTGACGCCCATATCGTTTATCTTTCCGATAGTTACCGAACGAATATAGGGCGGCTTGCAGTGTGATGAAACTATTGCGCAGCCTGCCGCCGTCGCAGTCCACTGGGCGGTGGGAGTGCGCTGCCCGCCGTAATTCACGGGAAAGCGGAACTGTCTTTCCGCCGAGCAGAAGTGGGAGGAGGTGACGGCGGCGGCATTGTTCGCCGCTTTGCTGTCCACGAAAATGCTTGCCAGCGCAAGGCTTTCCGCCATAGTGGAGCAGGCGCCGAAAAGTCCCACGAACGGTATCTCCGTGTCCTTTGCCCCACCGCTGGAGCTGACGCACTGGTTCAGCAGGTCGCCTGCGAACATAACGTCGATGTCCTTCTGGGAAAACCTGCCCTTGCTGAGAGCAGTGTTAAAGGCTATCTGCTGGAGCTTGCTCTCGCTTTTCTCCCAGCTCACTTCGCCAAGAGTGTTGTCCTGAGTGGTGAAATCAAAGCATTTTCCCAAAGGTCCTTCGCTCTCCATTTTCCCCGCCGCAGAGGCGTAAGCCGTCACCGAGGGCAGAGAGTCCAAAGCTATCGTTCCGTCTTTTATAAGCATTTTCCCGCCTCCTTACATCAGTTGGAACAAGTACAGAATTATTCCGTAAATAACAGACGCCGCAATGCCGTAAACTATCACGGGTCCTGCGATTATGAATATTTTTGCCGCCGTTCCCAGCACAAATCCCTCGGTCTTGAACTCAAGGGCGGGTGCAACGACTGAGTTTGCAAAGCCTGTTATAGGCACCAGCGTTCCTGCGCCGCCGTGCTTTGCTATCTTGTCATACAGCCCAAAGCCTGTCAGAAAGGCGCTGAAGAATATCAGCGTTATGGAAGTGACGCTGCGGGCGTTCATCTCGTTTAGTCCCCAATAGGAATAAAGGTTGAACAAAGCCTGTCCCAGACAGCAGATCAGCCCGCCTATCACAAAGGCTTTGGGCAGTGTCAGGTACAGCTTGGTGTTGGGCGAGGCTTTTTTGGTAAGCCTGTCGTATTCGGCGGTGGTCATTTTCATTTTCGTTCCCTCACATTCAATGTAGATTGCAGTAACTTATATAACTGTAATAACGAAATCACGCCCCCTTGTTTTAAGGGGGCGTTGGTAGTATGTGAGGAGGAAGGTGGGATTATGCGCTGAGATCATTCGATATCGAATAATTTTATGTTTTTGTAAATGGCGTCACGGATCAGCTTGGCAAGCTCAAGGTTACATTCAGGAGTGTAACCGTATCTGTGCAGGAAATAATCGGGACGGTCGCGTTTTTCAAAGAGGGGGAAGGCGTCGACTTTTATTATGGGGTCTTCTATGGCTTCCCAACGGAGCCAGTGGAAATAAGTACCGCCGACTGAATCATATCTCCAATTTGCCAGTATCAATACTGCGATATCATTAGGCATAAATTCAATTTTATCTAATAAATCCAGCATCTGTGAATAATCATAATTCCAACAATTGGCGTAATTCTGTACTCTATATGGTAGCTTCAACATATTCTGAAGATATGAAGCAATTGTCTCTTCATCATTTACTCCATAACCAAATGCATGAGGTCCTCCGAAAATATAAACGGTTCCCAAATAGCTATCAGGATTTCCTACAGTTTTCCTAACACCGTTTTTTATATTTACATAAAGTCCTTCTGTGTCGACAAATGTATATGTCTCCAAATTCGGGTCATAGTGAGTCTTTGGAACACTCATCGTTTCTAAAAGTTCTTCTCTTGTCTTTGCCTTTAATTGTGATGGCAAACTTTCATAATGATTGGCAATTCTATGTTTCACATCAGACTCATTAATAAACTTATTATCATCCAAAACTTTTTCGTTTGGCAAAAGCTTTGAATAATCAAATCCTGTTCCTCTATGCAAATTAGCCGTTCTGATTGTTATTATTTTCGGAATTTTTGATTTAAATTTGTTAACAAACAGATTTTTTGTTAACAAACAGAAAAGAATCTCAGTCAAGGATATGATTTTTGCATGAGTCTTAGAAAAAATATTTTTTATATTCAAGAAATCTTCTAAATCGAAAGCAAATAAAAGTACATCTTTCTCTGATAGGGGTATTGGATTGTTTATATCCTTTATTACATATGAAGACATCGGCGGCGTTAATCTCCATATGTTATCAGTTGTAAATAAATATCTGATCTTAACAGTCGATTGTTTCAGAAAAGGAGTGATAAATCTGCACATTCTTTCGTCCAGGAAAATGCTAATCTCACCAATATTGTGTTGTATAAAATAATCAAACGGATTGACGCCAATAGCCGCCAACTCTGAAACTTGAATTGCAATTGTATTAAAATTGTTTTCCGCTGATGCATTTTTTTTGATAAATTCGTTTGTTTTTATTAAGGCGCTGCTATAATTGCTGCTCAGCGGATCCAAATAATTTACATAATTATATTGTGTATAGTTTATCGCCGGTGTAGAAAAATCGCAAATTACCATTTTATTCATGTCATAAATCACGTTTTTGGCAAACCAGCGGCCTACTTTTGATACGTTCACTTCATAGTGCATTTGGTTTGTTATTTCCGATACAAATTCATTAAATCTATTCCTTATAACTGTACACTGTACTAAATATTTTTCAGAGCGACTTAATTGAATGTCTACATTAAATATCCCATTTACAATATATGTAGTCACTTTACATACATCATCGGAAGCAGGAATACTGAATTCTTTAACTACTGCATTATTTGGTATTTTTTCTGAAGATTTATAATCACTATTGTAACTATGCAAGTTTATTCCCATGTATTCGATTATTTCTTCTGCTAAAAAATAACCTATATTTCTGTTATAGTGATTTGGAACAAACTCAAAAAAATCCGTTGGAGATTTTGCATATTTTCTTATATCTATCAACTGCACATTTCTGTGCTCCTGAGCAATTTTTTCTGCAATTTTATTTTGCTCTATACGACTGCAATAATCGCTGTCTTTTCCCTTAGTAGGAAACTCAACATCCGGTACTGTCTGTATAAACAATTTTGTATTATATGACAGATGTTCACATATATATGATAATTCGCTTTCTATATCATCCAGCGACACTATGTGCGGATCATAATCGTCGAAAATGCTTTGATCTGTGTTTTCTCTGTTAACAGGTACAGAATAAAAATATGAACTATTTTCTTTAGAAATATACTTTTTTATACCATCAATTCCCTGAAGCGTTATTAATACATAGTCTGTACTTTCATTATAAATATCAGTGTCAAAAGTGTAAATATTATTTATAGCTCCCACTTTAGACATCCATTCACGCTTTTGGTCTTCAGTTGCACGCAGTGCTACTGCCAAATTTAAAGGACATGGTCGTGGATCTATCTCCGCAAATTTCGCATCAGGCAATTTTGGCTGCAAGTATGCCCAGACAGGCCGCAAAGAACAAGAACCATAAACAATGAGCTTGGGAGTTTTGTCAGAAGATGCGACAGTTTCTTTTTGGACAGAAGCTGTATTGTTTATCCACTCCGGTTTATCAGTTTTATTAAGCTCAGCAGCGACCTCGCCTACCACTTCAATGTCGGGATAACCAAGCTCTGCATATACCCACTGCTCCACTCCCATACCTAAAATACGGCAGGAGAATACAAGCTGGAGAGCTTTTCCGTCTTTTATCGCATAGCAGCCGATTATGCCGTGATCGCCGTATTTATCGGTGACGTGTACAACGCCGCTGGTTATTTCCGGGTCGGTAAATATTCTGTCGACTTCTTCCTGAGAGATCCTGTCCTTGGTAAAATTGAGTTGGTTGTTGCGGTGTATCATTTCATAGATTCTCACCAGCTTGTCGCTGCAATCCTCTATCAATTCAACGTGGATCTCAGACTGATACAAAAATTCCTCGTTTGAGCCGCTTTGTGCTCTGGCAGCAGCTTTTTCCTCAAGGATCTTATACTGCTTTAATCTGGAATGTTCGCTGTCGTCTTTTCCTTCAAAGGCGGGGTCCTTTACAAGCTCAGGTAGATCCTCAGGCAGAGATACGTTTATACCCCCCCCCGCTGCGAATTTTGCTTCTTCCAGATTGTTCACGTTATCGTCGATGAAAAGGCAGTTTACGGGGCGAAGATTCATATCTGAGATTATGTTTTTGACACGCTGTCCCTTGGGAGTCCAGTCGATGGAAGGGAATACAAAATATTCCCAAACGCCAAGCTCTTCCAGCTTTGCTTTTGTTTTTTCATAGTCGTTTTTGGAACAGATAGAGTTTACTATTCCTCGGTCGGTGAGGTGCTTTACCAACTCGATATTTTCGGGAACAGGCGTTATTTCCCCGTCGGAGATAGTGCCTTTCCAAAAGGTTTCGTCCAGGTCCCAGATGAGCAATTTTATTGTTTCCATTCGTATTCTCCTTTTATTTATTCAAACAATTTATCTGCACTTCAAGAATAACAGTATCCTCTGAGGCTGTAAGGGAGTGGGTTATGCCTTTGTCTATCGTGTAGGTGTCACCGGGGAATGCATCGTGATTCCTTCCGTTTATCCGTATCACCGCCTTGCCGCTGAGGACTGTCCATACGGTGCGGTTGGTAGTGTGGACTTTTTCCTTTATCTCGCTGTTTTTCTTTACGGTTTTCTTTTTGGTGACGGCTTTGTTCCCAGTTTCGTCCACCGAAACATTGAGCACGGTGTAATCTCCCCACTCACGCTCCTCATACATCGGGCGAATATCCATATTTTCAACATATTTCTTTATGTAGGAGCTTTGCTCCTTGTCCGCCACAAGTATTCCGTCAGGTCCTGCCGCCACTATCATATCCTTTGCGCCCATTACAACTATGGGTATCTCAAGCTCGTTTATCACGTGGGTGTTTATGCAGTCATCACTTGCTATCGCAAAGCCGTAAAGAGGATCCATTACCTCGGTGATGGTGTTCCAGGTGCCCAGATCCTTCCATTCCCCGTCATAAGGTATCACCGCAACGCTGTCCGATTTTTCAAGCACAGCGTAGTCAAAGCTGGTCTTTTCAAAGGAAGAATAATTATTTACAACGTCTGTATAACTTCCCGACGGAACGGTTTTTCTCACTATGTCCAGCATATAAGACAGCTTGAAGGCAAAAACTCCGCAGTTCCAAAGTCCGCCCATATCTATGAATTTTTGTGCGGCAGCGGAATCTGGTTTTTCCTTGAACTGTGAAACAGGGGAAGGCTCAACGTCGGTATTTTCGGGAATTATGTAGCCGTATTTTTCGGAAGGGTATGTAGGCTTTACTCCCATAAGGACAATATCCGCTGCGGCTGACTGCACCGCTTTATCCAGCTTCAACAGAGTGCGGAAATATTTGCTGTCAACATAAGGGTCAACGGGGAGCACGGTGATGGTCTCGTCGGGGTCGCAGTGCTTTTCATAGTAGAGATACGCCGCCGCAAGGGCAATTGCGGGGAATGTGTTGCGGCGCTGAGGCTCAACAATTATCGACACCTTGGAACCGAGCTGATTTTTTATTGCCTCAACCTGCGTGGCGCTGGTGGCGACGGAAATGTCTGCGTTGGGAACGGCGGAGGAGATCTGATCGTAGACGCGACGGACCATGGAGTCCACCTCGCCGTTTTCGGTTTTTATCAGCTTGAGAAACTGCTTGGAGCGAACCTCGTTTGAAAGCGGCCAGAGGCGCTTGCCGGAGCCGCCGGAGAGTAAAACTATCTGCATTTTTTATTCCTTTTCTTTAAGTGACAAGTAGGTCCTTGTCGTTAATATCTTCCAAAAAACAATTGTAAGTCAGTTTCAATCCGTCTTCAATGGTTGTTTTGGGTTTTCACACCAAAGAGTTGAGTTTGGAACTGTCTACAAGCTTTCTGAACAGTCCTTCGGGTTTAGTGGGATCGGTCACTATTTCTCCTTCATAACCGACAGCCTTTTTTTACCATTTCAACTATCTGTAAAATGGTGAAATCTTGTCCGTATCCTAAATCTACGCCTGAGTATTTTTCCATATATACAAGCAGGCGTCTGCTATATCATCAACAAACAGCAGTTCATGATATGCGTTACCGGTTTGTTACTTTATCCAGGTGATTGACCTTGGCAGAATGGCATTTTCGTATTATCGCCGGAATAATGTGCGACCTGTTTATGCTTAAATTATCATTGTAGCCACAAAAATTACAAGGCATTATGCTGATATAATCAGCACTGTACTATTCTTTATAAAATCTGCAAGCCTTCTGTCCAGCTATTTTTGCTAAGGCATAAACTTTATTTGTAGGCTCGAGCGAACCTGTATAAACATATCCCAAATTATTGGCTGAGTAGCTTTACATGGATAAATACATGGAGAGCCAAAAACAACAATTTTTTACATTGTTTTTATAAACTTAAGAAATAATATTGCACTGTATTTGCCAATTATCCATAAGAAATTTATCCGGAGATTTTATATTTGCTCCTATTCCACCTACCTTTGCGGCTGTCAGAAAAACATATTCCGGCTTCTCATAATCGAAAAACAACGCAACATCAAAAGCGCTAATTTCTCAAAAATCCTGCCTTTTATGTATGTGTATCCCCAAGCGGTAAAATTACGCACAAGAGAGGCCCTACCAGACCAAAGGTGTCTGCTTTCATGTTGTTATATTCGGCACCGAAGAATTCGCAGTTGTCTTACATTATGATGCGTTTTCAGCGCACATCTGCGCTTTATTGAGTCAAGGTCATTGGTATTTCCCAGAAGATTTGTGAGGCAGACAATCCATATGTTTCAGCTATTGCAATCATCAACTTATGTACATAAATGTTCAGAGCGCCCTTGTCAATGTCAGTAAAGCGCCAATTTTAATCCAATCTGATACAGAAAAAACATTTGGAGCAATCGATATCCCGTATTTCATCAACCTTCGAAAAACTGGCAATTTTCGAAAGATTATATAATAAAGTAAAATTATTCGATATCGAATAATTTTATGTTTTTGTAAATGGCGTCGCAGATCAGTTTGGCAAGTTCAAGGTTACATTCGGGGGTGTAGCCGTACCTGTGCAGGAAATAATCAGGACGGTCGCGTTTTTCAAAGAGGGGGAAGGCATCGACTTTTATTATGGGGGGTTCTATAGCTTCCCAGCGGAGCCAGTGGTAATATTGATAATCAAAAATATCAGTCATCCAATTTGCCATAATAAACACAGCTATATCATTTGAACTAAAATCAATTTTATCCATTAAATTCAATGCATGGGTATAGTCATAGTCCCAACAGTTAGCATAATTTTGTACTCGATATGGTAATTTCAGTATATTTTGAAGATAAGATGCTATTGTTTCCTCATCTTTGACGCCATAACCTAACGCATGCGGACCGCCAAAGATATAAATTGTGCCTATATAGCTTTCAGGATTTCCGGTAGTTTTACGTATTCCGTTCTGTATATTCATATGTTCTTCAGCCATGTCAGCAAATCTTCTAAAATGCACCTTATTATCAAAAAGGGTGTGAGGGACTTTCATTAATTTTATGAGTTCCTCTTTAGGTATTCTTCGAAGCTGAGGGGGAAGCAATTCATAACTATTCGTTATTCTTTTTATTACATCTGTTTCATTAATAAAATTGTTGTCATCTAAAATTTTTTCATTTGGTGTCAGTTTGGAATAATCAAACGCCTCGTTTCTACGTAAATTAGCAGTTCGTACCGTAATTATTTTTGGAATTTTGTTTTTAAATCTGTCGACAAATAAATACTTTGTCAACATACAAGACAACACATATGTTATTGTGTAAATTTTGGCATTTGTTCCGGAAAACAATTTGTGTATGTTTTTAAAATTATCATAGTCAAAGGCATATAACACCACATCTTTTTTGCCTAACGGCAACGGATTATTTATATCATTTATATTATAATATTCCGTTTCAAATCCAAATAAATTAATGTTGTCGGTGGTAAACATATATCTGACTTTTACATTTGATTTTTTAATAAACGGCATTATAATTTTTCCAACTCTTTCGTCAATGAAAATATTGATCTCATCAATGCCTTGCTTTGCAAAAAAATCAAACGGATCACACCCGACAGCAGACAATTCAGATATTTGATTTACAATTGTGGTATAAACAGTATCTGCATGAATATTTCGATTTATAAATTCTTCTATTTCAGCCGTTGCATCTATACATGATGTATCTTCTAAATATTTAAAATAATTATATTTTGTGTAGTTGATTGGCGATGTAAAAAATTCGCAAATCTGCTTTTTTGTCGTTGCATCATAAATAACTGCCTTCGCTCGCCAACAGCCTGCTCTTAACACATTCACTTTAAATTGCTTCTGATTTGTAATATCTGATATAAACTCATTAAGTCTGTTACGAATAACCAGTAGTTTAACCATATATTTTTCAGGGCAGTCAAACTGGATATCTGTTATAAATTGTCCGTTGATTATATTTGTTATAATATTGCAAGAATCGTCTGTTCCACGGATAGTGAATTTCTGTACCACGGCATTATCAGGAATTGTATCCTTCTGCTTGTCCGTTCTGCCGGTTGATTTTACGCCCACGTAATTCAATATTTCTTCAGCAAGATAAAATCCTATATTTCTGTTATAATGGTTTGGAGCAGAATCAGAAAAATCAGTCGGCGATTTTGCATATTTTCTTATATCGATTAAATGAACATTTTTATATTTTGAAGCAATTTTTTCTACAAGCTCATTATGTTCCTTGCATAGAGTGTAAACATAATCTTTTCCTTTTTGCGGAAACTCCACCTCAGGCAAGGTTTGTATTAATAAAACAGTATTCGCCGAAAGATGCTCGCAAATGAAAGATAATTCCTCTTCTATGTCATCTGTTGACACCGGGGTCGACGTGTATTCTTCAAAAAAGCTCTCATCTGTATCGGTAGCTTTTATGGAAACAGAATAAAAATACAGTCCGTTATATTTGGAAACGTATTTTTTGATCCTATCCATATTTTGCAGTGTAAATAAAACATAGTTCGTTTTTTCACTATAAATATCCTTGTCGAATGTATATATATTGTTTATTGTACTTACTCTCTTCATCCACTCCTGCTTCTGCTCATCAGTAGCACGCAATGCTACTGCTAAATTCAAAGGACATGGAAGAGGATCAATATTTGCAAATTTAATGTTCGGTAAACATGGTTGTAAATAAGCATATACAGGTCTTATGGCACATGTACCATATATTATCATTGTAATGAAAGATTTTTGTTCTGCCTCTGCATTGCTTTTAAAGGTTATAGATGATCGATTTATCCACTCCGGTTTATCGGTTTTATTAAGCTGAGTGGCGACCTCACCTACCACTTCAATATCGGGATAACCAAGCTCTGCGTATACCCACTGTTCCACTCCCATACCTAAAATACGGCAGGAAAATACAAGTTGAAGCGCTTTTCCGTCTTTTATCGCATAGCAGCCGATTATTCCGTGATCGCCGTATTTATCGGTGACGTGTACAACGCCGCTGGTTATTTCAGAGTCGGTAAATATTCTGTCGACTTCCTCCTGAGAGATCCTGTCCTTGGTAAAGTTGAGCTGATTGTTGCGGTGTATCATTTCATAGATCCTCACCAGCTTATCGCTGCAATCCTCTATCAATTCAACGTGGATCTCAGACTGATACAAAAACTCCTCGTTTGAGCCGCTTTGTGCTCTGGCAGCAGCTTTTTCCTCAAGGATCTTATACTGCTTTAATCTGGAATGCTCGCTGTCGTCTTTTCCTTCAAAGGCAGGGTCCTTTACAAGCTCAGGTAAATCCTCAGGCAGAGATACGTTTATACCCCCCCCCGCTGCGAATTTTGCTTCTTCCAGATTGTTCACGTTATCGTCGATGAAAAGGCAGTTTACGGGGCGAAGATTCATATCTGAGATTATGTTTTTGACACGCTGTCCCTTGGGAGTCCAGTCGATGGAAGGGAATACAAAATATTCCCAAACGCCAAGTTCTTCCAGCTTTGCCTTTGTTTTTTCATAGTCGTTTTTGGAACAGATCGAGTTTACTATCCCACGGTCGGTGAGGCGCTTTACCAACTCGATATTTTCGGGAACAGGCGTTATTTCCCCGTCGGAAAGAGTTCCTTTCCAGAAGGTTTCGTCCAGATCCCAGATCAAAAGCTTGATGGTGTCCATGTGTGTGCTCCATTTCCAAGTATTAATATTTTATCGCTTACATAATTTACAAAAAATCGCTTGATAAGCTGTTAATGATTTACCTGTTATCTCAAAAAATTACATTGTACAGAAAAACTTCAGATCCTCAGATGTTATAACGTAAGTAAACTTCTGTCCCTTATATTCACCCGTATGATATTTTATGCCGCTTTTGTCCAGAATGGTCAACATCTCATTTATTGTTGCCTGCTCACCATTTCTGTTTGAATCATCAACAAAAATCACAAAGCTTTTTGCAAGGCAGTCAGGCAATACATTTAAAATATCCACTCTTGAATATTTTTTCGCTTTCCCTCCGAAAGGTGCATCTATGCATATAAGGTCAAATTTTTTCCCTTCTAACAATGTTGATAATCCCTCATAAGCGCATACTTCGTCATCATCTTTATAAGTCCCGTTATAAGTGATCTGCAGCTGACATACTTCTACATTTTGCGGAATAACGTTGGATTTTTCATAAAAGCTTATCCATTCAGAATCATGTTCAACAACCATATCCGAAGCGGCAGGGTTTGACAATGCGTATTGCGAGATCATCTTTGTAGTCTGACCGAGTCCCAACTCCAGAATGTTTTGCGGACGCCATTCATCCAATACACGATACAAAGCATATAAAAATGGATAACCTGCCGCCCATCTGCCGGGAGAAAATTTCTTGTCCTTAAGCCAATCTGAATTGGAAATAGTATTATTAAATATCGCTGACCACAATACCTCGCTTGATAATCTTTCAGTGGTATGACTGTTTGTTTTCATATTTTCGATTTTTTTATCAAGATTATTTAAAGTATTTTGCTGATTAGCCTGAGATGATCTAACCCCCTCTATTATTTTTTCGGTATTTTTTACTGAATTATCCTCTTGTTTTGATGGACCAACATATTGCTTTCGTATGTCAAACGGCGTCCATTCAATTTCAAACTCAACGATTTCTCCGTCTTCTACCTTTTTTGTGAATTTGAAAAACTTGTCATGCCATATTGAACGAGTATCATCAAATATCGCTTTACCGTTACAAGTAAACCTGTTATAATCCAACCAGGCAGCTACCCTGTTTCCACTTGTATCTCGCAGATCCAAAGAACGTAAAACGACGCTTAAGGTTCCTGATTTGACACACTTCAGCGTGAAGCTTAATCTGCCGGCTTTAGAACAAAGGATATGCCCAACACCTTTTTCGTCGCAAAGAAAACCCGGCGTTCTGCCTTCGGCTTTTTTATCGCTTAATTCTATAATATACACGTCATTTTCTGCCGAACCGATGTTTTTGATGTCGATCCTCGACGTGGCATAATAATTTACCAAAGGATTTTGAATACAGAAATATCCACTTTCGCTGTCTGCAACTTCAAAGATATATTGAGCGGATGTTTCATTCATCAAAGTTGGATTCAGAGAAATGTCATTCAGCACTTTGCATATTCCGAGCACCGCATATGCATCCTGTAAAGGGTGGTATTTCCTGCTGCATGAAACATCTGCGATATAGTTATATACATCTTCATTGTAATACTTCAGGAATGTTGATTTTGTTTCATCGGAAAGAAACGCCTTTTTGATTTTTGAAATAAGGGCGTCTGCTGAAATCTTCTCCTGCTGTTTCATCTCTCTGGGCTTCAGTTTTATTGTAAGCCCTGAATTGCTGTTATCGTTCGGCTTTAAATAAGGAAAGGTTTTATTTATGGTTTTTGCCATTTCCAAGATCTGCGGCAACATACTCCTGTTTCCCTCAAATTTAAATTCAAGAAGCTCAGGGCAATACCTGTCATATATAACAGCATAAATCAACTGTTCATATACATTCCCTTTGAATGCCGCTTTAATTTTACTAAGTCCAATATCACACAATGGCGGTATAGACAAAACATTAGCATAATAATTTTCCGCAACTGCTTTGCCAAAATGATTTCTGTTGATCGTCTCACGGTACAAAGCAGTTTTTGTTAAAAGCTCGGAATAAGCTATCCTGTTTCCGTAGTGACCAAATTTTTCTTTTATCTGTTCATATCCATTGGACAGCATGCTCTCAACTAACGGTTCATTATAATATGAAGAGGCATGATATGAACGAAGTCTCCGAATTGCTTTCCTAATATAATTTTTTTCATTTTCAAACTGACCTGAGTGTCCTACTATCAGTTCCCCACCTGAGCCTGAAAACAGATATCTCGGCTTTTTCACTCTGCTCGTTTTAAAATAAAATTGTTTGTGAAACAAAGCTTTCAAATACCAGGAAATATTAAATGCATCTTCATAACTGTAATTGTCAGCTTCTTGAGCAATTGCATCGTCGTTATTCAAAGAAAATCCAAAGCGTTCCGCGATTTGTGAAGCTATTTCAAAATCCTCACTATGAGTATAAAGACTGTCGTCAGACGAATGGACTTTTATTTTACTCAGATCAATTCCTGATTTCACAACAAGCAGAAAGGCAGTCCGAGAATCAAATCCTCCGCTTAAATCAACTATTATATCTTCTCCGTTGTCACAAAGACCCTTAATCAATTTCGTCCACTTATGATACCAGGTATCCAGCAACCTGATTCCTTCCTCAGAATCAATATCTACCGTATTTTCCTTATAATCAGTGAGTTTTGTTGAAACAGACTTATCAGAAATATTGATTATTATTTGAGCGCTTCTGTCTACCAAGGATATTTCATTTACAGCAGTATCATTATAAGCTACCGAACACAAGTCTATTGTCAAAAAATAATCCGCATATGCTTTATTAAACGTTATCTTTCTTCTTGTCTTTACGTAATCCAGTAAGTAGACGAAGGAATTACTAAGAGCAAAATAATCTCCGTCTTTGTAAATATAGATTCCGAAACAACCGACAAAATCCTGCTTTATGATGATCTGATCATCACAGCGCTTTATATAAACGTAAGCACCTGTGCCGTCAGGTTCAGCGTCCCCGAGATAATTCAGATCATCGGTTATAACTCCGTCTGTTATGCAAAAGCCGTATATTTCGCTTGTCACCTCATCCAATCGTTCAGAATCTATTATAAAGAACTCCTTTTTCGGGTCGAAATTATTTTTTGACAGGTCTGACATATTAATTTACTCCTTATTGAATTTATGTATTTTATCACAAATATTTTTCCAAGACCCATTTTCCGGTAGGCTGACCGTTGCTTTGGATAAACATTCGTGCGTCCTTTCCTTCACTCTTGGAAAAGAAAGTGATATAAGCCCTGTTGGATGACAGCTTAACTATCTGTAAAATTCCTTGATTTGCAGGCAAGGAAGAGGGTTTAAGTTCACCTGATTCAACAATAAGAATATGCTTGTTGGGCGTCATATTATATACTGATTCTATTGACGCTCCTTTTTGCAAACCTATTTTCGACAAAGATGTAATTATCTTCATATCAGATTGTTGAGCTTTAATTTTCCTGATCTGCTGTTCAGCGTCTTTCAGTTTTTGCATCAGAACTTTGTTTTGCTTTTCCATTTTTAGGTTCTTTATATAAAGGATCTGCGTTTGCGAAACAAACATAGGGTCATTCATAATACAATTATTGATTATGTTCAGGCCAAATTCTGAATCCGCCCAATTAATTATTTTTTTCCACTGAATATCATTCCTGTTTCTATCGACATTGCTCTTCCACAAAGCAGTTTCCTGAGAGCCCTGGACATATTTCAGATTTTTGAAATTTGAAACACAAACTGTGGGAACGCCACAAATGCACTCATTTATTTTCAGCCATAGGTCGTCTGCGTGTAGGCAGGTCTTTTTTATAGTTTCCATATCAAATAATTCCTTGCCGAATATTCCGGACGGATATAATGCGCCTGCTACCCCGGTAGCAAGAAGTTGCATGGACTCCTGCAGCTTTATGCCGTCGTATTCCATTATCCACTCGTTGTATGGAAGGATTTTACCGTTTTCGTCAACAGAAATAAGATGAGTGCGAATAGCCGACACTGCTTTAGGATAAAGAAGATATCCGATAAACAACTCGCCTATTGTTGTTTCAGGATACAAAAGATCATCATCTGCTGTTATTATGATAGCATCAGGAAATTTTTGCATTGTATAGTAATATTTATTGTGTGGACAAAGGTTTTCATCGCACCATAACAGTTCCAGCTTCTCATCATTTACAAGCTGCATTATATCAGCAGGAAGATCAGCTTCTTTTCCGGGGAATTCACATTCAGTAAGGCATAAAACGATTCGGTCTGCCGGCAATTTTTGATTCAGCAGGGAATCCACTACCTGAGAAACTCCGTCTATTCGTGCAGGATATGAGGTCAGAGATACGATCTTTTCCGTATCATAAGCCTTTACAAGCGTTTCATATTCTACTTCTTTAAGTACACGGTATTTGGGGTATAACTGTGGATTTAAATTTTCCTCGCTCACATCATCAAACATTTCACGGTTTAAATATTCGTGTGCCAACTCATAAAATTTTTTTGCGATCTCGTCGTGAATATCAATAATATTATGTTCTAATGCGAACGCAAAATTATCCACTACAAAATAAATTATTGAATTTTCGATCTCATCTTCATATGAAAGCTTCTGTGCCTGCTCAACGGCGCTGTTTACTGCGGTAATAACATTAAGAAGCTTTTTGTGTTTTTCGTCTGTTATTGAACCGGAAAGCCCGCGATTATAATGAAGAAGCTCGTCTTTCAGATAAGATATCCTTTCAGCCTTGGCAACGCTTACTGCAGCGAAAGTAATATCGTTGTTTGAAGATATCTCCTCAAATTTAAGCCCATGTTTTTTTACAAAATCCGACCTATACAATTTATTCCATGGTGTAGGATTGACAACGGTCATAATACGGTCGGGGCAATCCATATAATTAAACGTTTCCTTGTCAGAATCCAAAAATTCCGTATGAATTCCAACTCTGTGAGAATATACGTTTTGCGCATCTGTCTGAGTAAAATTAAACGCAACGATATCGGCATCTGTTTCGATTGCTCTCGCCACTGTCTTTTCCAGAAGCTCGGCATCAAATACATCGTCGCCGTCAAGAAAAATCATGTATTCGCCATTTGCCATACCTATGCCCGTATTCCGAGCTGCTCCGGCTCCTGCATTTTCTTGCCGAACGATTTTTATTCTTTGATCGAATGAACGATAATCTTCCAGAATATCCGCCGTATGATCCGTTGAACCGTCGTCTACGCATATTATCTCAATATTTTCAAGAGTCTGAAAAACAACAGTGTCCATGCTTCTTCTGAGATACGGCTCCAGATTAAACATAGGCATTATTACGGAAACCAACGGTGCTGACGTGTTATCGATCTCCTGAAGTTCATTCATAATTTCAACCATTTCAAAATACTGGTCTTTATTATAAAATGCGCTCTCAGGCATATCCAGAATATCCAACGTTCTGAAGTTACGGTGTTTCAGCTGCTGACGAACCAATCTTTTAAACGAGCCTGTAAAACTATGCATTGTAAATAATGAAAAATCTAACGCCCAATTTACAAAGCTCTGTTTGAATGAAGGATATGTGCCTCTTTCCATAAGGAACTGTTTAAGGCAATAAAGGGCATCATAATAACACGACGTACATAATTCAAATGCTTTGGACATACTTCTTTCATGACCTATTCTATGATGCACAAATATCTTATCTATTGTTGTAATTTTTTCTGCTGCGGAAAGAGCAGAAAAAGTAAACGCCATGTCGTTGCAAACGGGTATACTCTGAAACTCGATCCTGTTCTCCTCAACAAATGAACGCTTGTACAGCTTATCCCAAGCCGTACAGCTGGTCATTGTAAAAATATTGTCCGCACAGTCATGAGATGAAAAAGGACGATGCTCAGGCATTACTTCAAGCTTAAGCGTCCACGGACATTCGTGGAACTGCTTTGTCTGTTCGTCAAACTGGTCGCATCTGAAAGCGCATATCTGGGAATCCGTCTCTTTAATGGCCGTATATGCCGCTTCCAGCATATCAGGCTCAAAAAAGTCGTCTGCGTCAAGGAAAGAAATATATTCTCCTTCTGCAAGCTTCATACCTGCATTACGGCTTTCGCCCGCATTGGAATGTTCTTTATCAACAATAATAATTCTGTCATCACGTAACTCATATTCCTTGAGGATATCAGCGGTGCTGTCTGTGGAGCCGTCGTTCACACAGATTATTTGAATTTCCTGAAGTGTCTGTCTGCATACGCTGTCCAGGCACTGACGAATGTACTTTTCTCCGTTATATACGGGTATAACGACGGAGACCACGGCCTGACCCATTATCCTTTCCAGACGCTTGTACTCATGATCATACAAAAAATAGGACGGATCGTTATTAAGAATATCCAGCTTTTCAAAATATTCTTCTCTGCATTTTTGTTTTACTTCTCTGCTCAATTCCTGATCAAGCGTGTCAATATTCCAAAGACTGAAATTCAGCGCCCAGTTTACAAAGCTGTGCCTGAAAATATCATACGTCCCGTCGGCAATAAGCTGTTCCTTTAACGCCATAAGCGCAAGATAAAAGTTGTCCCATGACAATTCACGAGTTACGGATAAAGTGTTGTATGCGTTTATTCTTCTGTGAGCAAAAAGCGTGTTCATTACATAAATGCTTTTTGCTTTGGAATAAAGGTAAAATACAAAAAACATATCGTTAGAGGTACGTATCTCCTGAAAGCGAGCATTGTTTTCCTCTACGAAATCTCTTCTGAACAGCTTGTCCCACGCCCAGCCGCAGCCTATGTTGAATATCCTGTCAGGTATATCCATAGCGCCGAACGGATTGATGTCAGGCAGCACGTCATCTCTTATGCTGTAATCGCAGGGTACAAATTTCTGCTCCTGCTCATCATAGAAATCGGATCTGAAAACAACTATATCCGCGTCCTCGACCTTTGCGGCATAGTACGCCTTTTTCAGCATATCGGGTTCAAAAAAATCATCTGAATCCAGAATGGACAGATACTCGCCCTTAGCTTCCTGCAAGCCCTTGTTGCGTGCTGCTCCGGCTCCTGCGTGCTCCTGTCTGATTATCCTTATCCTGCTGTCCTTTAACTGATACTCTTCCAGTATTTGCAGTGATGAATCAGTTGAACCGTCATCAACACAAATAATTTCAATATTTTTGAGTGTTTGTCCTATAACACTGTCCAGGCACTGTCTCAGATATGCTTCCACGTTATATACGGCAATTATGACTGATACCATCGGCGAATCGTTTGCGACGGGTCTTGACGTATTTGTGTCGATAGATTTTTTGTTCATAACTGATACCTCTCTGTAATTATTTGAATTTTCAATCTCTTTTAAAAATGTCTTTCGTGTACACTTTTTCAGCGACATCGTCCAGACAGCTGTCATATCTGTTTGCGATTATTATATCGCAGACCTGTTTGAATTTTAAAATGTCGTTTATTATCGGCGTATCTTCAAATAAAGCGCCGTCTTCAAGCGTCGGCTCATAAACAACCAGCTTTGCTCCCGCCGCTTTAAGACGCTTCATAATGCCCTGTACCGAGCTGTGACGGAAATTATCGCTGTTGCTCTTCATTGTAAGTCTGAATATTCCCACCACAGGCGGTTTATCCGACGACGCTTTGCCGTATCCCGCTTTTTCAAGTACGCGGCGGGCAATAAAATCCTTTCTCGTGCGGTTGCTCTCAACTATCGCTCCGATAAGGCTTTCCGGAACGTCACGATAGTTTGCAAGCAGCTGCTTGGTGTCCTTCGGCAGGCAATACCCGCCGTAGCCGAAGCTGGGATTGTTGTAAAAATCCCCTATCCTAGGGTCAAGACAGACTCCAGATATTATTTGTCTGCTGTCAAGCCCTTTCATTTCCGCATATGTATCCAGCTCGTTGAAATAACTTACTCTGAGAGCAAGATATGTATTGGCAAATAATTTTACCGCTTCCGCTTCAGTTGAACCCATATGAAGAACAGGAATATTTTCCTTTACTGCACCTTCCCGCATAAGCACCGAATACTTTTCCGCCGCTTTTACAAGGTCAGGATTCGCCGTGTCATAGCCGATTATTATCCTTGACGGATAAAGGTTATCGTACAAAGCCTTGGATTCTCTCAGAAATTCAGGACTGAACATTATTTTTTCATACCCTGTTTTTTCCCTAAGCTCCTGCGTATATCCGACAGGAATAGTAGATTTGATAACTATGACAGCATTTTTATTGCAGCCCAGTATTTTTTCTACCGTGTCTTCAATATACGATGTGTCAAAATAATTTTTTTCATGATCATAATTTGTCGGAACAGCAATAATGATCATCTCTGCATCAGAATAAGCCGCCTCAGCATCAACTGTCGCAATCAGATTTAATTCCTTTTCTTTAAAATATTTTTCGATCTCCTCATCTGCAATAGGGGATCTTCTCTGATTTACCATATTGACCTTATCCTCGATAACATCAACTGCGGTAACCTCGTTGTTCTGTGCGAGCAGAGTCGCTATTGATAATCCCACATATCCAAGGCCAGCAACAGCAATTTTCATTTTTATCTCCTTTTTTTATATATCTTGATTGCTTATAGTGCAAGTGTTTTTATCCTTTACTTTGCGATTGATTTGCACCCGCCGACTGCCAAAACGCAGTTTTCTGAAACGACCTCATTGAGACTACTCATCAGTATTTATGAAATATAGCCCTCAAAGGAATTTGCTGCGGTTGACAGTCTTTTCGTCATATTTCTTAAACCCTGATTTATTAAACATCTGAAATATTGATATAGTCCACTGCAAAAAATCTTCCTTGACCGCATATATGTGCAGAGCCTATCATAAATTCGTCATATACATCACTATTGGGAATAAAATAAATTTTTTTTGTTCTCCACTGTATTGCGTCATCCGGAACAACTTGATGCTTATAAATTATCTGTATATGTTTAGAATCAGATTCTTTTATATGGAACGAAAAATCGTTTGATGTCGTTTTTACCTTGAAGCATACGGACAGGCAATATTTTTTACCTTTGACAAGCGGATGCATAAGCGGCATAACAGCATAATTCCCCAATATCGGTTTTTCTGTCTTTGTTATCAGAACAGTATGACCGTTGATAAAATGCTCCTCCCACATATTTTCATCAAACCGAAATCTGAGCTGAGACGTATCATAATGCAAAGGTTGTAGCGACAGCGGGTCGGGATAGCTTGACAATCTGTTTGGTGTAAGGGCGGTTTTCATCGCCTCTGAAAACGGCATTGTCTGTATTGCTTTATAAAATTTGTCTCTATTGGGTGAGCAATAATTGTGACCTGCATACGCATATCCGTTTCCGCCTAACCATTCCAAAGGAACAGTCTTTTTGACTTTTATTGCTTCATCATTTATGGAGTCAAAAAACGCCTGTCCTTTTTCGTTGTTGCAAAGAACGGCGGAAATACCCTTGCTTGTATCTATGCTGTTGTCATGCTTTGCATATCCCCAGAAATCTCCTATGGTTATATCGCCGAACCTTGGCAATGCCTGATATTTGCACTGCTCACAGTGCGGGGGACACATTACGTGGGGGTGATATAATTTCTGATAGTCGTCCTGCCCTCCGCCGCGCCTATCAATTTTTGTGCCGTCGGTGAGGGTAAGGGTGAGGCAGTCCGAATTCCATCCCTGCTTTTTATAGCGGAATTGATAATCCTTCACTCCTTTGGGGAATGAATCCTTCAGATATTTCTGAAAAAATTCCGAGGACGGAGAATTTCCGCAAAGAAGATCTGCCGTTATCAGGTTATCATAGTCCTTTCCCAAATACGCTTTCAACCCCGTGACCTGACAGGGGCAGCCTGTAAACAAAACAAATCTGCCTGCGTCAAGCTTTTCCTTAATTTTTCTGTCAAAATCTCCGAGGTAACTTTGGAGATATTTTGATTTTTGTAATTTATGAAGTTCTTCTTTATTTTCTATCAGAATATGCTCTACATGGAGGTCGCCTGTCCATGCTGCTCCCGATACGCAGCCGCCGCGCTTGAACGCTTCATTTGCCAGCAGGGGAAATATACCGCCGCTTGAGCTGCTTTCCAGGACCTTTTCGTCAGCGGCGATAAAGGCGTATAACGGAGGTTCTTTTTTATTGGTTTTCCGAGGAAGGCTTAAAGCGGGACAGATTTTTGAGCATAGACCGCAATCTATGCAAAGCTCAGCGTTCAGTGACGAACGGTAATATCCCCAATTGTCCTGCTGTAATGAAAGCGCGTCTTTCGGGCAGGCGCTTACACAAGCTCCGCAGCCGGTACATTGTTTCATATCAAGAACAGACATTATAGCTTTGGACTTTGTTTGCTTTTTGCTAAATGCCCCTACTATAACATTACGCTTTTTCAGAACTTCCGCAGAAGGCTTGGGTTCGTTAAGAACGCCGCTGAGCCAGTTTCGGCATCTTGTGCGTTGTTTATCCGTAATTTTCTTTACCTTATCATAATCAATTGGCAACAGCAATTTTTCATTATCAATGATCATTTTAGGGTCTGTAACCAGATGAGACTGGATCCCAAACAGGTCAAACAGAGACTTGAACCTGGAAAAGCCTCTGAGTTTGTTTGCTATGGCTGTCAGGTTCTTGTTGAAAATAATAGCGAAGCTGGCTCCGTGGCAGGAGTCGGTTATCACATATTCAGCGTGGCTGAGATAGTAAAGCCAGTCCTCCACTTGGAGATTTTCAATGCAATTAGGAAGGTCAGTAAGCTGTCTGTTCTTCTCAAATGTGCCGGGCACGCCGTCCAGGAGATTTATGATCTTTATGCCGCCCAATTTTTGGGACAGGTGCAGTATAGCCTCTCTTTTTTCAGGCGTGGGGTCAAGGATATATGCGGCGAGGAAGGGTTCCGTTTCGTGCGCTGTGGACTTTTCTATGATAGGCTGATATATCTGAGGATCAGCAAGGAACACAGGGTCAAGCACCTGCTCCGCCTTTATTCCGTATTCGTCCCTGCAAAGCCTTACTCCGTCCGCTTCTCTTACGGAAATGCCGTCTATTTTTGCCATATATTCAGCGATAACTTTTCTTTCCTCAGGGGGAGCAAAGTCAACGCCGTGTCCGAATGACACCGCATAGGCTATCTTCTTTTTTTCTTCCTCTACAAAGTCAAAATAAAAAATTTTCCCGAAGTTTTTGCTTATCCCGTAATTCCACACCTGGTCCGAACCTATAACAAAAGTGTCGCATATTTGATTGAGCTTATACAACTCGTTGGGGTGGTATTGTTCGCTTATGTTGTAATGCTCCATCGCAAAGCGTCTTGAATGGGTCATTTTCAGCTCGATGTCCCTGTTGGACAAAATAGGCTTGTCTATCATCAAAACGGATTTTCCCATTGAGGTCAGCACTTGGTTCAAAGCGTAATATGTTGCTACACTGCCATAGTTACAGCCGGGCCATAAGCCCAATACTCCGATATCATATTTTGCCATATTTTAATACTCCTCAGCCTTTTTCCTGCTTATTCATCTTCAGATACCCCGTCCAGAAATCCTCGCTCTCAAAAGTCTTTTCCTTTGCCTTATATTTTTTGGAAATTGTTTCGTATTCGTTCAGATATCTTGCTTTCAGCGTTTTAAAACGCTTTGCCAGCCTTTTAAACTCCTTGATTGAACGTCTGTATTCCACATATGCGTCCTTCACAGGGTCAACTGCATAGATGACCGAGGCAAAGCTCTGTTTGGCAGGATAATTTCCCCAGCCGTATGGTATAACTCCTACCTTTGTGAAGTCGGAATACAAAATTCGCTTTTGTCCATTGCAGGTATGGTCATAGATGAATTTCTTCCATTTCTCCATAGGAACAAATTCATACAGCCTGCCGTAATCCACATATTTGCGCACCTTGTCCGTCATCGGTATCAGCTTGTTGTCCTTTGCCGACTTTTCCTTCATACATTTCTCGCCGTCAAGACCTTCTATAAATTCGGGACCCTTGAGGAAATCCTCAAGTGCGTCAAGCAAAAGCTCCGCACCCTTGTAGTTGAACTTGTATATCTCGTCCCAGAACAATATCCTTATGCGCTCCAATACCTGCACGTCGCTGAGCTTGTCGTGTATTGCCGTAAGTATAAGGTCATTCCTGTGCACTTGATAAAATTCCATACTTGACGAAAACTTGCCGCCAAAGCCCTCGTGCCAGATGCAGATACCGTTCATCGTGATGAACTTCGCATTGTTGCGTATGGAATATTCCACATCATCGCCCCGTACAAAGAACGGCAGTGGAAGATTGCTCCCACTCGCTGTGGAAATGGGTATGCAACAGTACCACCAGCCTGCATACTGGTGCAGGTCTTCGGGAACAGGCTCTTCGTTGCGAACCACGCTGTCCCAGAGATTAAGGTCATATCTGGGCTTGTACGGTCCGTGAGAGGCATCAGGGCTGAACACGCCTACATCTTCATGCTGTATGTTCTTTTCAGTCACTTCAAGCATTGCTCCGCTGATGAAACGGTCGCTGTATTCGGGGCGCATAAGCATAAGCAGCTTTAAAAGCCGTTTGAAACTCTGCGGGAAAAACTCCACGTCATCGTCCATCAGCAGAACGTGAGTAGCTTTCTTGCCGTTGTTCAATGTTTCTATCATTCCCCTTGTGAAGCCGCCGGAGCCGCCTGTGTTGCCATTTGGCACGATCTTTATCTTGTCTGTTGATAATTCCTTAACATCAAGCGTTCTGCCGTTGTCTATGATAAACCACTGAAAGTAGGGCGAGTATTCCTCATCATCAAAAATGTTTGACTTTATCAAAGCTATGTTTTTCTTAACATAGCTTTCCTTTTTGAATGTAGTTGTTACAAGGGAAATAAACGGGTCGTTGATATTTTCTGCCTTTGCGCAGTATTTCCCGCTGCGGATAAAGGTGTCCTCTATTGGCGATAT
>CANQXF010000019.1 GCA_947627695.1 uncultured Ruminiclostridium sp.
TTACTAAATTCTTTACTGTTCAATTTTCAAGGAGCAGCTTCCCCTCTCGGGGACAGCTTTATTATTTTAGCACATCTCTCGCCTTTTGTCAATACCTTTTTAAAACTTTTTTCAACTTTTTTCAAGGCTTGTACATATAGGCTTTTCAATGCGCTTCAGCGCTCCCTTTTTTCGAGCGCTTGATTATTATATCACTTGTGGTTGGGCTTGTCAAGGGGGTAAATGAAAATAAAACAGAAAAACGGCGAAGGATTTTTTCGCCGTTTTTGTCGATTTTTAACAAAGGGTAAGCTAAAATGTCACTTTTCCTCCTCGGACAGCTCGGTGATGATCTTCATAAAGCTGTCGATGTCGTTGAAATCACGGTATACGGAGGCAAAGCGTATATACGCAACATGGTCGATGTTCTTCAGCTTGTGCAAAACCATTTCGCCTATCTTGTCGCTGGTGACCTCGCGCTGTAGGCTGTTTTTCAGCTCGTTCACTATCTCGTCCACCATATTCTCCACCGTTTCAAGCTGGATGGGGCGCTTTATTGTCGCTCTCAGGAGCCTGTCTATCAGCTTCTGGCGGTCGAAGGGCTCGATAGAATGGTCCTTCTTTATTACCACTAAGGGGATATTTTCGATTATCTCATAGGTGGTAAATCTGCATTTGCATTTCAAACATTCCCTGCGGCGGCGTATCTTGTTTTCCGTGGGGCGGGAGTCAATGACCTTGCTGTCTTCATATCCACATTCGGGGCATCTCATAGGCTTCTCACTTTCACAATATTGTCGGATTTTCGTACAATTTTATTTTAACACTTTTACAGCGGTTTTGCAAGGGGTTTCAGAAAAATGAGCGCATAAACTCCACGCTTTTGTAAAGCTCCTCCGCTTTTTCAAAGCCGCTGCTGTACAGCTCAAGGATTATGCTGCCGCTGTAATTGCTTTCTTTAAGCGCTTTTGCAAGGCGTGGAAAGTCGAAATTCCCCTTTCCTACGGGAACGCAGTCTTTTTCGAAATCGTTGTCGCTCAGGTGGTAATGCACTATCGAAGGTCCCAAAGCGTTCATTATTTCAAAGGGGTCAATGCCGCTTCTTAAAGCCTGTTTCACATCAAGGACGAAGGAGCAGTCCTCCCCAAGCTGTCTTTTCATATTTGTAAGGAATTGCAGGCTGCCGCTTTTGCAGTAGCTGACGTTTTCCTGTGCGACGGTGACGCCGAAGGAATTTCCCAAAGCACGAAGCATAGAATAACGCTCAAAGTAAAGGCTTTCGGGACATTTTGCGCTTTTCAGTGCGCCGTGAAGAACGAAAATTTTCGCTCCGAGGCAGTTCATTATCTCAAAATAACGGCGGTAAACGTCAAGTATCTCGGTGAGGCGGCGGGGGTAATCTCCGAAGAGGGACATTGTTTCTATTGCGCTGGTGTAGGGGTGAACGGAGGGGATATTTATGCCGTTTTCCAGAACGGTATTTTTTATTTTCTCGTATATTTCGCCGTGCAGCTCGCAGTCGGCGTTGAAAAATATCTCGGCGGTACTTACGCCGCCGTCCGCCAGCAGGCTCAGCGCCTTTTCCGTTTCCATAGGATAAAAGCAGGCGGTGGATATTCCTATCTCCATTTGTTCCTCCCTTCTCAAAATCAAACAGAGCCGACTGAACAAGATCGGCTCTGAATACGTTATTTTGCTGCTGCCTGTTTTTTGCTCTTGTGAAGCTGCCACATTACCCACAATGAACCTGACAGGAACACTGATGAATAGAAGCCCGCAATAAGACCGATAAGCAGCGGGAATGCAAAGCTGATTATCGATTCAACGCCGCATATCCATGCTACCACGCATATTGCCAAAGCTGCGAAAGCGGTGGTTATGGTGGTGTTTATGGAACGTGTCATAGTCTGGGTTACGCTGGTGTTCATCAGCTCTACAAGTCCCATTCTCTTGCCGTAAAGGGTTCTGTTTTCACGGATACGGTCGTAGGTTACGATAGTATTGTTGATAGAGTAACCGAGGATAGTCAGTATTACCGCCATAAAGTTTGCGTCAACGGGCAGGCGGAAGAAGATGAATACCGCAAACACGATTATGATGTCGTGCATAAGCGCTACCAGAGCGAAGATACCTGCGGAAAGACCGCCTATCTTCTTAAAGCGGAAGGCAATGTAAATTACCAGCAGCAGGAATGAGAACAGCACCGCTACAAGGCATTTTACGAAGAATTTAACGCCTGAGGTGGGATTTACGTCCTGCGTGTTCTGGTGGGTCAACTGATTGGAGGCAAACTGTTCCTCCAGTTTGTCGCTAAGCTCGTTCTGAGCGTCCTCTGTGAAGGCGTCGTTTGCGGAGAAGGAGAGGGTCACGCTGTTGGTCATTCCTCCTGTGGAAACGATAGCGCTGCCCGTGGATACTCCCACGGTGCCGTAGCCGTAGCTTTCGGCGGCGGATTTTACCGCGCCTGTGTCAAGGTCGCCTGTGTAGCTGTACGTTACAAGAGTACCGCCCTTGAACTCGATGTCCACCTCAATGCCGAATATCAGCGCAACTACAAGCGCGATAAAGGCAATGACGATGGGGACTGCGAAGAATATTTTTCTTTTTCCGAAGATGTCTAAAATCTTTTTATTTTTCATTGGTGACACCTCCATAGAAGAAAGGCTTTCTGAAGGTCTTAAAGCGTGCTATGGACGCTGTCATCAGCCTTGAGAAGAGAATACCGAACAGGAAGTTCAGCACAACGCCCACCGCAAGAGTGTAGCCGAAGGAGAATATCGTGCCCTCGGTAGAGGCGCCGAACCAGGTGAATATGGGCGAAAGGATTATCGCGCATATGCTGTCGGTGGTACCGAATGCGCCCATAAGGATTATCGCCACGATTATCATTGTGATGTTGCCGTCAAATACTGCGGAGAAGGCTCTCTTGTAGCCTGTACGGATAGCGCCGTCAATGGATTTGCCCGCATACATCTCTTCCTTTATTCTCTCGGCGGTGATAACATTGGCGTCAACGCCCATACCTACCGCAAGGATTATACCTGCAATACCGGGAATAGTAAGGGTAAAGCTGTCGTTGAAGGGGAAGAAGCCTGTTATTGCGGCAAAGGTTCCCGCAACCTGTCCCACAAGGGCAATAGACGCGATACAGCCGGGGAGACGGTATTTAAGTATCATAAAGATAACGATGAAAGCAAAGCCAATAAGTCCCGCAATAGCCATTGCATCTCTTGCGCCCTCGCCCAGAGTGGGGCTTATTGTGCTGAAGTTTTCACGTTCCATTCTGAAAGGCAGTGCGCCGCCGTTTATCTTATCGGCAAGCTCCTTGGCGCTTTCTGCGTCAAAGGAACCGCTTATGGTAGCCGTGCCGCCTGTTATCTGCTCGTTTACCGACGGATAGGAAATGCAGTCGTCGTCCATCCAGATGGAGATAGAGCCTTTTCCCGCAAGACGTCCAGTTGCGTCGGAAAATGCCTGCTTTCCGCTTTCCTTAAGGACAAGCTGTATCTGATATTCCTTTTCCTCGGTGTTGTAATAGGGAGTAGCGCTTTCAACATCGGAGCCGCTGAGCACCAGAGGAAGGTCCTCATAGGTTTTTCCCTCCTCTATTGCGGAGGGGGTTCCCTCACGGAAAGTGAGCATAGCGGTCTCGCCTAACTCCTTTACAGCCGCCTCGGGATCGAAGTCGGTGTCCTCAGACTGCCAAGGGAAACGCACAATTATCTGATCGGCGGTGTAGTCCATATAAAGGTCGTAGTCTGTGATGTTGTTGTTCAGCATACGGGTCTCGATTATGGAGCGTGCGGCGTCCATTTCCGCGTCGGTGGCGTTGTATCCCTCGGGCGGGGTAAAGGTAACGTCCACGCCTCCTCTTATATCAATTCCCCAGCGTATATCGCTCAACCCGTTTATCCATGTTCGGGTGACGTCGCCGTAATGGGTATGCACGCCAACGAGGGCAAGCACCGAAAATACGGCTATGACCACGAACACTATGAAGAAAACGGGCTTTCCAATTCTTTTCAACTGAAATTTCACTCCGTTCCTGTATTTTTCAAGGCGGGAACGCTCCCGTCTGTGTTTTACCTTGTAAGCTGCCGAAAATCAGACAGCTTTATCAAAAAATAACCTTATATATTATAACAGAAATTTCAAATAAGTCAAGGCTTTAAGAGAATTTTCAGAAAATTCACGTTAAACGGACAGCTCCGCTTTCTCTCCCAGAAGCTCCTTATTCCTTTCCAGAACGGGCTGTACGCATTCTTTCAGGAAGCTGTCGACCTGGGACGGACAGCGCCCGATATAATTTTCGGGCTTAAGCACCGCCTTTATCTCCTCGGCGGTTATCATAAACAGCGGGTCAGCGGCTATGCGTTCAACAAGGTCGTTTTCGCCGCCCTCCTCCTTTACGACTTTAGCGGCGGCTATGCTGTGCTGACGGAGAGCCTCGTGAAGCTCCTGGCGGTTGCCGCCTTTTTCAACTGCTCGCATCATTATATTTTCAGTCGCCATAAAGGGGAGCTCCTTCATCACTCTCGCCCTTATGGATTTTTCGTATACCACAAGCCCGTCGGTGACGTTCAGCATAATGTTCAGGATAGCGTCTACGGCAAGGAAGGCTTCGGCTACGGAAATGCGCTTGTTGGCGCTGTCGTCAAGGGTGCGCTCGAACCACTGGGTGCCGCTGGTGAAGGCGGGGTTCAAGGCGTCTATCATAACGTAGCGGGCAAGGGAGGTTATGCGCTCGCAGCGCATAGGGTTGCGCTTGTAGGGCATTGCGGAGGAGCCTATCTGATTTTTCTCAAATGGCTCTTCCATTTCCTTGAAGCCGGCAAGGATACGCATATCGTTGCTGAATTTGGAGCAGCTTGCGGCAATTCCCGCAAGGACGTTCACAACGCCTGTGTCTATCTTTCTGGAATAGGTCTGACCGCTGACGGGAACGCATTTTTCAAAGCCCATTTCCTGGGCTATCATCTGCTCTAATCTGTCTATCTTTTCCTCGTCGCCGTGGAAAAGCTCCATAAAGCTGGCTTGTGTGCCTGTTGTTCCCTTTTGCCCGAGGAGCTTCAGAGTGCTTATGCGGTACTCAAGATCCTCAAGGTCCATCAAAAGCTCGTTGGTCCAGAGGGCAGCGCGCTTTCCCACCGTGGTGAGCTGCGCAGGCTGAAGATGAGTGTAGGCAAGGCAGGGCAGGGATTTGTATTTTTCCGCAAAGGAGGCGAGGTTCGATATCACGTTTACCAGCTTGCGGCGGATTATTTGCAGAGCGTCACGCATAATGATTATATCGGTGTTATCTCCGACGTAGCAGGAGGTGGCTCCCAGATGGATTATCCCTGCGGCGTCGGGGCAGACCTGACCGTAGGCGTAAACGTGGGACATTACGTCGTGACGGACGAGCTTTTCACGCTCCTCGGCAACGTCAAAGTCTATGTTGTCCACGTTTGCCTCAAGCTGAGCCACCTGCTCGGGGGTGATGTTCAGCCCAAGATTCATTTCCGCCCTGGCAAGGGCTACCCAAAGGCGGCGGAAGGTGCTGAACTTTTTCTGCTCGGAAAAGATGTACTGCATTTCCTTGCTTGCGTAGCGGCTGCAAAGGGGGCTTTGATAGGTGTTGTGATCTCTTGACATATGCTGCTCCTTTTCTTTATTTGTATTTATTTAAATGCGTGTAATTTTCATAACTGATTTATTTTAACATATTTTGTAGTTTTTTGCAATATGGGGAATAAAAAAGCCCTCTGAAAATTTCAAAGGACTTTTTATTTTTATTTTGCTAATTTCTTTACCGTTCTCACAAAGGCGTTTACCTCGCATTTGGTGGTGTAGACTGAGGGAGCAAAGCGCACCGTTCCAGTGTCCAGCGTTCCCAGCTTTCGGTGGGCGAGGTAGGCGCAGTGAAGTCCTCCGCGCAGGTAAAAGCCGTTGTCGCTGAGTCTGGCGGCGGTTTCCTCCGAGGACGAGCCTTTTACGTTGAAGGAAAACAAAGGCGCATTTTTGCGGGTGAAATCGCCGTAAAGGATTATTTTCGGAATTTTGGAAAGCTGTTGGTGAGCGTATCTGCAAAGCCGCCATTCGTGTTCGTATATCGACGCTCCCCTTTCGGCTGTGAATTTTACTCCCGCGCCTAAAGCGATAACGCCTGATGTGTTTATAGTGCCGCTTTCAAAGCGGTCGGGGAGAAATTCGGGCTGCTCGGCGCTGGAGGAGGCGCTGCCTGTTCCGCCCTCGATAAGCGTTTTAAGGCGGAATTTTCCATCGGTTATCATAAGTCCCGTTCCCATAGGACCGTAAAGTCCTTTGTGCCCTGCGGCGCAGATGATGTTTATACCGTCATCAAGGCTTATTGGCAGGACGCCTGCTCCCTGCGCGGCGTCAAGGATAAAGCAGATGTTATTTTCCCTGCAAAGGGCGGCTATCCGCTTGTAGGGGAGGATAAAGCCTGTGACGTTGCTTGCGGCGGTGCAGACTATCGCTTTTGTGTTTGGTTTTATCAAACGGCGGAAGCTTTCCACCGTTTCATCGTCATTTTCACTTACTTTTGCTATGGAAAAGGTTATGCCGCCGCTTTTTGAAACGGCGGTAAGGGGACGGAAAACTGCGTTATGCTCAAGGTCGCTGGTTATTATGTGAGAGTTTGGCGTAAGTATGCCTTTTATAGCGGTATTAAGCGCCTGGGTGCAGTTCAGCGTAAAGCAGACGTTTTCGGCCTTTGCGCCGAAAAAATCCGCACATTCCTTTCTTGCGCCGTATACCGCCTCCGCCGTTTCCATTGACAGCTTGTGTCCTGCTCTTCCCGGATTTGCGCCGTAATTTACCATAGCGAAGGAGCCTGCGCTTATCACCGAGGGCGGCTTCGGATAGGTGGTGGCGGCGTTGTCAAGGTATATCATGGCTTGCGCTTACCGCCTGTTATCCTGTCGGCGTTAAGTCCCACGGCTCCCAGCAGCCTTGACGCCTTATCAGGGTCGCCTTTTACCTTTATTCCGTAAGTGCAGCCGTTTTTGCCGCTTCGCTTTTCCACTGAGCATTTTATATTAAGGCTTTGCAGGAAATTTTTTCCACTCATAGCCTCGGTGTAGCTGTTCATTGCGATAAAATACGTTTCCATTAAAGACCTTCCTTTCTTTGTATTCTGCGGACATTCTCCCGTCCTTCTTCCTTTTTTATAAAAAGGTACTATATATTATGCCGTACAAGTACGTTTTGATATTGAACAACTTTTGCTGAATATGAAAGGGGCAGTGTTGGGATAATAATAAAATAAAATACGGCAAAGGAGTGTTTTCTATGAAAGCTGTTATTATGGCGGGCGGCGAGGGGAGCCGTCTGCGCCCTATGACCTGTTCGGTCCCCAAGCCTATGGTAAAGCTGTGCGGCAGACCTGTCAGCGAGTATATCCTCGACCTGCTGGCAAAGCACGGCTGTGATGAGGCAGTGTTTACCCTGAGATACAAGGGAAAGCAGATAGAGGAGCATTTCAAGGAGGGCTTTTACAAGGGGATAAGGCTGGATTTTTCCTATGAGAGCGAACCGCTGGGGACGGCGGGGTGCGTTAAAAAGGCGGCGTTTGACGAGGATTTTCTGGTAATAAGCGGGGACGCTATGTGCGACTTTAATCTTACCGCAGCCGTAAATTACCACAAGAAAAAAGGCGCGGACGCAACGATAATCACAAAAAAAGTGGACGACCCGAGAGAGTACGGCTGTGTTATCTCAAAGGACGGCTTTGTGACGGGATTTTCAGAAAAGCCGTCCTTTACGGGGGCGGTAAGCGACTGCGTGAACACGGGGGTCTACGTTATCTCAAAAAGCGTTATGGAGCTTGTTCCTGAGGGAAAGGAGTTTGATTTTTCCAAGGACGTTTTCCCGCTTATGCTGAAAAAGGGAATGAAGCTGGCGGCGTATGAGGAAAGCGGATACTGGTGCGATATAGGGGATTTCAGCTCCTACAAGAAATGTCAGGCGGATATGCTTTACGGCAGGGTGAGGTGCGAATTTAAAAGAGCCGTTCCCGAATTTGCGGGGGTGAGGATAAACGAGCCCTGCTTTATCGGAGAAAACGTTAAAATAGGCATTGGTACAACGGTAGAGGCGGGGTGCGTAGTCAATGAAAACGTCACGGTAGGCAAAAATTGCAGGCTGAGGGACTGCGTGATACTGGAGGGGGCGTTTTTGTCCGACAGGGTGAAGTGCAACGGCGGCATAATCTGCGAAAACGCTTCTCTCGGACAGGGGGCTGCGGTATATGAGGACGCGGTGCTGGGCTGCGACGGGTCGATGGGCGCAGACAGCGTGCTGGAGCCCGGCGTTAAGGTGTGGGACAAAAAAAGGATACCCGACGGGGTGCAGCTTAAAAAGGATTTGAAATACGGCAGAAGTCCGGGTGAAAGGACGGACGAAAATGGGGTGAGTGGAGGGACAAATTCTGACATAACCCCTGCGTTTATGACCGTGCTGGGGAGCGCCGCCGCTGCCGCTTTCGGCGGGAGCGTTATCGTTTCCTGTGGGTGCGGGAATGCCGCGTCGGTGCTGAAGGCTTGCTTTTGCGCAGGATTTTCGGGAGCAGGGACAAAGGTGATAGACTGCGGTACCGCTTCCCTCCCCTCCTTGATCCATCTGAGCAGGATAATGAACGTTAAAGGGCTTGTCCACGCTGAGGTCACCTCAAAGGCAAAAATTACCATGCTGTGCAAGGGCGGACTTCCACTTACAAGAGTTATGGAGAGAAAGCTGGAGGCGGCGCTGAACCGAGGGGACTACCCCAATGCTCCGTGGGACGGATTTGGGGAGATAAAGACCTTTCGCAACGCTTCCCTGCTTTACTCGGGTATTCTGGAGGCGGCAAGCGATTTTTCCTGCCGATATAATGTGACAGTCAGCTGCAACGACCCGCTGATAAGCGCCGCCGCTGTCGCTCCATTCAAAAAAATAAGTGACCCGAAGGGTGAAGAGCTGACTGTGAATATCAGTCGCGACGGTTCAAAGGCGGAGCTTTACGTCAGCGACGAGGAAAAGGCGGACTATACCAAGCTGGTGGCTCTGGTGGGGAAAAATCTGATGGAGCAGGGCTTTGACGTGGCTGTGCCTTTGGAATTTCCCTCTGTTATGGAGGAGGCGGCTAAGGGGACGGGGCGTAAGGTCTACCGCTTTTTCCGCTGTCCCAACGACAACGGGGACAAAAAGGCGAGAGAGCTGGCGGCGGCACAGCCGTTCCTGTTTGACGGGCTTTTGCTGGCTCTGAACGCTTTGGAGATAATCTCAAGGTCGTATATGACTTTGGGGAGATTTCTGGAGAGCAGCCCTCATCTGGCGACGGAAAACAGGTTCATCAGGATAGACTGCCCGCCTCAGCGGGTGCTGAGCAGGCTGGCAAAGGACGCGTCGTCCTCCTCCGAGGGAGTTTTTCTGGGAGACGAGGGGAACCGTGTGCTTCTTCGCTCCTCACGAAACGGAAAGGGGCTGTTTATGTACGCGGAAAGTCGCTCGCAGGAGACTGCAAAAGCGCTTTGCGACGACGTGGAAAAAAGAGTAAGAACGCTGCTTGAGGGTAAGGTCTGATAACGTCGTTTTTTCCCGCCGTAAAGGGCATTTGCAGAGTGCGGGGACGGATTTTTCTTGACAATCGGCAGGAATTGGTATATACTATAATAGTATTTTTATGCGGTGCTTTCAAAAAGCTGACCGAACAAAAACGATAATTAAAGCGTATGCTTAAAATAAAAACAAAACAGAAAAATTGCAAAGGCCGTACTATTTTCCATTCAATTTAACGAGGGCGGGCGCTTGTGGACGGCGTGCCGCCGCCTTTGCGGACGAAAGGAACATCTATGCCCAAAAACAACAATTTTATTCCCAATTTCAGGGGGAAAAACGACGGCGCGCAGGACAAGTCGGGAAAATTCCGCCGAAAAGCGGGTTGGAAAAAGCCGACTGCCGAACAGGCAAAGTCTGCGCCGCCGCAAAAGCAAAATCCCAAAAAGACGGCAACGCAGAAAAAACAAAGCGTTCCCCAGAAAAAGCAGAATACCGCCATAAAAAAACAGCCTGCTCCGCAGGAGCAGAAAACGCTCTTTGAAAAAAAGCCCCAGCCTCAGCAGAAAAAGCAGAGAGAGCTGAAAACAACGCCGCTGAAGATATTTTCCCTCGGCGGACTTAACGAGATAGGAAAAAATATTTACGTTTACGAATGCTCGAACGATATTTTCGTGGTGGACTGCGGACTGGCGTTCCCAGATGAGGAAATGCCGGGAGTGGATTCGGTCATACCCGATTTCACATATCTTGAAAAGAATAAGGACAGAGTGAGGGGTATCGTTCTGACCCACGGTCACGAGGACCATATAGGAAGTCTGCCCTATTTGCTGAAAAAGGTGAACGTGCCCGTTTACGGCACAAGGCTGACCCTTGGGCTTGTGGAGGGAAAGCTGAGAGAACATGGGATACTGGCGTCCTCTCACCTTGTGACGGTAAAGCCCGGAGATACGGTAAAGCTGGGCTGTATGAGCGCAGAATTTATCAGAGTCAATCACTCTATCCCCGACGCCTGCGCGATTGCGGCGCATACTCCTGCGGGAGTTGTGGTGCATACGGGGGATTTCAAGATAGACTATACTCCCATTGAAGGTGGGATAATCGACATCGCCCGCTTTGGTGAGCTTGGAAACAGGGGAGTTCTCGCTCTGCTGTCGGAAAGCACCAATGCGGAGCGCCCGGGCTACGCTATGTCGGAAAGCACGGTGGGCGGCAGCTTCAAGAACATTTTCAATCAGGCGGAGGGGCGCAGGATAATCGTCGCCTCTTTCTCCAGCAATATACACAGGATACAGCAGATAGTTGACAACGCCGCCGTTCAGGGGCGCAAGGTGGCGGTAAGCGGCAGAAGTATGCTCAACGTTATACAGACGGCTATCGAGCTGAATTATATCCACCTGCCCGCCGATATGCTGATAGATATTGAGCAGATAAAGAAATATCCGCCTGAAAAGTTAGTCATAATCACAACGGGAAGTCAGGGAGAGCCGCTGTCTGCTCTTACAAGAATGGCGAACAACGACCACAGGCAGGTGACCATAACTCCAAACGACCTTATCATAATTTCCGCAACGCCTATCCCCGGCAACGAAAAGCTGGTGGGCAATGTGGTGAACGATCTGATGAAGCTGGGCGCAGACGTGGTCTACGAAAAGATGTATGACGTTCACGTTTCGGGTCACGCCTGTCAGGAGGAGCTTAAAATGATGATATCCCTGACAAAGCCCAAATATTTCGTTCCCATACACGGAGAATACAAGCACCTTAAAAAGCACGCTATGCTGGCGAGAAAAATGGGTATACCCGAAGAAAATATCTTTATCGCAGACATAGGTCAGGTGCTTGAAACGAACAACGTGAGCATGAAGTTTGCGGGGACCGTTCCCGCAGGGCAGGTGCTGGTGGACGGACTGGGCGTAGGCGACGTGGGCTCGGTGGTGCTGAGGGACAGAAAGCACCTTGCTCAGGACGGTCTTATTATAGTTGCGGCAACGGTGAAAAAATCAAATGGCAATATCCTGGCGGGTCCCGACATAGTTTCAAGAGGATTCGTATACGTGAGGGAGTCGGAAAAGCTGATGGAGGACGCCAAGGCCGTTGCAAAGAAAGTGCTTGAAGAACAATGCTCCGCAAGCGTGCGGGAGTGGGGCAGCATAAAGCCCGCTCTCAGGGACGCTCTGAGCAGTTTCATATATCAGCAAACAAAGAGAAGCCCTATGATACTTCCTGTTATAATGGAGGTATAGGCTTCCGAAAGGCAGTCAGATGAAAAACTATTTCCGTGACGGCGGTCTGGTAATTTCCATAATCGCCTTGATAATCCTGCTTGGGTTGATGTCCGTGGTGACGTTCAACTATTCGAGAGACGTGTTCTGGATAGCGGCGCCGTTTATAGTGCTGGTGTCAGGCTTTGCCATAGGCAAGCTGGTGCAGGTCACAAGGCGCAACTTCCAGTATTCCGCCCTGCTGAACGAGGAGATAACCCAGGAAAACAAGCTGTCATTGTACAGCCTGCCAATGAGCGTTGTCATCGTTGACAAGACGAGAAAGATAGTGTGGTTCAACAAGAATTTCGCAGACGCTTTTTCAGACGACGCAGTTTACGGCGGCTCCTTTGACGCTATCAGCACGCTCCCGCTGGAAAGGTTCACCAACGGGGACGGCGTGGAGATAAGCCACGACGACAGATATTACAAGGCGTATATGAATATCCCCGCCGATGAGAGCGAGCCTGATATTTTCCTCATCTATCTCAGTGACATAACCGAGCTTATAAATATGCAGACGGAGAAAAAGCTGTCTCACCCCGTTGTGCTACTGATAATGATAGACAGCTTTGACGAGCTTTTCGGAAGCAGTCTTGAAAGCGAAACGGCGCACGTTACAGTACAGATAGACAGGCTGCTGGAGGATTTCATAGCGGAAACGACGGGTATACTGAGAAAGCAGACAAGGGACCGTTTCTGGGCGGTCATCGAAGAAAGGCATGTCGCAAAGCTCATCGAAAGCAAGGTAAAGCTGCTGGACAAGGCGAGAGAGATACAGGTGAACGACCGAATGAACGTCACCCTGTCAATAGGCATAGGGCGAACCGCAAACACTATTTCCGAAAGCGAAAGCTACGCCAAGCAGGCGCTTGAAATGGCGCAGGGACGAGGCGGGGATCAGGCGGCTATCAAGACGGTCTCGGGCTTTGAATTTTACGGCGGCGTTTCCAAGGGCGTTGAAAGAGCTAACAAGGTAAAAGCGAGAATCATCGCAAATCAGCTTATACAGCTTGCGGAAAACGCCGACAGGGTCTACATAATGGGTCACAAGTTCAGCGACCTTGACAGCGTGGGCTCGTCAGTGGGGCTTGCCTGCGCAATAAGAAATCTGGGCAAGCGTGCGGAGGTGGTTGTAAACAGCACCGCTTCTCTCAGCACACAGCTTATCGACAGGATACGAACGGCGGAGGAGTCAAAAGAGCCGCTGTTTATCCAGCCTCAGCAGGCGGAGGAGGGCATAACCGAAAATTCCCTGCTGATAATCACGGATACTCACAATCCCCTTATGCTGGAAAGTCCCGAGCTTCACGCAAAGGCGAAAAAGGTAGTCATCATCGACCACCACAGAAAGACAGTGAATTTCATCGACAACTCGCTGATATTCTATCACGAGCCTTATGCGTCTTCCGCCTCGGAAATGGTGACGGAGCTGCTGGGATATTTCGGCAAGGCGGGAAAGATAACCGCTTTGCAGGCGGAGGCTTTGCTGGCGGGAATTATGCTGGATACGAAAAACTTCACTATCAAAACGGGCGTGAGAACGTTCGAGGCGGCGGCTTTCCTGAGAAAGCTGGGGGCGGATACCGTAAACGTGAAGAGCCTGTTTGCAAACACGATAGAAAATTATCAGCAGAAGGCGTCCCTTGTTTCAAGGGCGCAGATATACAAGCGGTGCGCTATTGCGTATACCTCGGTGTACAGCCCTGAAATGAGGCTTATTGCTCCTCAGGCGGCGGACGAGCTGCTGAGCATTGAGAATGTGGACGCGTCGTTCGTTTACTACAAAAGCGGCGGCGATGAAATTTACATCAGCGCAAGGTCGCTGGGCGCTATGAACGTTCAGCTTGTAATGGAAACGCTGGGCGGCGGCGGTCATCAGACTATGGCGGGAGCACAGCTTCACGGCGTGGGTATAGACCAGACGGGAACGCAGATAAGACAGGCTATCGACAAATACTACAAGGATATTGCTTGAGTACAAATTTTCATAAATCAGGAAAGGACAAACAAAGATGAAAGTAATACTGCTTCAGGACGTACAGGGAACAGGCAAAAAGGGCGATATAAAAGAGGTCAAGGACGGCTACGCCCGCAACTGCCTTATTGCAAAAAAGCTGGCTGTTGAGGCTACTCCGCAGAACATAAACCTGCTGGAGGGGCAGAAGGCTTCTGCACAGCACAAAATAGACGTGGAGATAGCAAACGCAAAGTCCGTTGCGGAAAAGCTGGAAGGAAAGACTGTGAAGATCGTTACCAAAGGCGGCGCAGGGGGAAAGCTGTTCGGCTCCATTACAGGCAAGGATATTTCATTACAGCTCAAAAAACAGTTCGGACTTGACGTGGACAAGAGAAAGCTGGCGCTTCAGACGGATATAAAGACCTTCGGCGCTTTCGGAGTTGAGGCGAAGCTGTATAGCGGAGTTTCTGCAAAGTTCACTGTTCTGGTGGAAGAAGAAAACTGATATTCAAATAAATTTTAGGAGAAAGCATTATGGCAGAGGCAGATTTCACAGAGCTCAATCTTCCGTTCAGCCTTGACGCAGAGCAGGCGGTGCTGGGCTCTATGCTCGTTGACCCGTCCACGGTGCCGAAGGTGCTGGAAAGATTGTACCCTGAGCATTTCAAGGTACAACTGCACAGCGACATTTATTCCGTGATATATCAGATGAGCATTGCGGGAAAGCAGATAGATATCGTTACCGTGATAGAATCATCATTAAGACAGGGAGTTTTTGAAAACAGCGACGAGGCAAGAACCTATCTTCTTAAACTGGCGGAGTCCGCAATAAATCCGTCGGGAGTGGAAAACCATATTTCCATTATACTGGACAAGTATATGGTAAGACAGCTGATGAGCGTTTCCAAGGAGATATACGACCTTGCCGCTTCGGGAACGGAGGAGACTTCTTCCCTGCTGGAGCTGGCGGAGCAGAAGATATTCGGCATAAGGGACAAGCGCGATATAGACGGGCTCACTCACATAAAGGAGCTGGTGACAAGACAGCTCGACCTGCTGACGGAGCTTTCGGAAGACCCTGAGGCGGTGAATGCAAGGGGGCTTAAAACCACATATAAAAAGCTGGACGAGATCATTTACGGACTGAACCCCTCAGACCTTATACTTATCGCCGCACGTCCGGGTATGGGAAAGACTTCTTTTGCCACCAACATTGCTGTAAACGTGGCGAAAAAATATCTTGACAAGGAGATATGCATTTTTTCCCTTGAAATGTCAAAGGATCAGATAGCCGCGCGAATACTTTCCAGTGAGGCAAGGCTTTCCTCCGACGATATGAAAACAGGTAACATAAAGGACTCAAAGTGGAGCGATATAGGGCAGGCGGTGGACGTGCTGTCAAGGACCTCCATATACATCGACGATACCGCAGGGATAACTATCGGCAATATGAAGGCAAAGCTGATGAGAATGAAAAATCTGGGGCTGGTGATAATCGACTATTTACAGCTTATGTCAACGGGAAGAAAGGACGGCAACCGCGTAGCTGAAATTTCGGAGATAACCAGAAGTCTGAAAATAATGGCGAAAGAACTGAACGTCCCCGTTATAACGCTGTCACAGCTTTCGAGAAGCCCCGAACAGCGTCCCGACAAGCGTCCCATGCTGTCGGATCTGCGTGACTCTGGCTCTATCGAGCAGGACGCGGACATCGTGCTTTTCCTGTACAGAGAGGGGTATTACAATCACGAAACGCAGTATCCCAACGCCTGCGAATGTATCGTGGCAAAGAACCGTCACGGCGAAACGGACACCGTTCCTATGAACTGGGACGGACAGTATACGCGTTTTTCGGGAGTTGATTTCGCTCATGGAAAATAATGTGAGGGAAAATATACTGAAAGCCGTAAAACAGTACGATATGCTTTCTCAGGGGGATAATGTCGTCGCCGCAGTCAGCGGCGGTGCGGACAGCGTTACGCTGCTCCACGGGCTGAAGTCTTTGGAGGAGGAGCTTGGGATAACGGTTTATGCCTGTCACGTGAACCATAATCTCAGAGGTGCGGAAAGCGACGCGGACGAAAGCTACGTCAGGGAGCTTTGCAAAGGTATGGGCGTTGAGCTTGAGGTGTTTTCGGTGGACGTGAAAGGCTCGCAGTCAAAGCACGAAAGCACTGAGGAGACGGCAAGAGCCTTGCGGTATCAGGCGTTTTCCCAGATGGCGGAAAGGCTTGGGGCAAAGGTGGCTACTGCGCATAATGCCTGCGACAACGCTGAAACGGTGCTGCTGAATATGCTGAGAGGAACAGGGCTGAAAGGGCTTTGCGGCATACCGCCTGTAAGGGACTATCTGATACGCCCGCTAATCTTCTGCGAAAGAGAGGAGATCGAGGAATACTGCCGACTGAACGGGCTGAAATTTGCAGTGGATAAGACAAATTTTTCCACTGCTTATACAAGGAATAAAATAAGGCTAGAGCTTATGCCGCAGCTTTTGAAGATAAATCCGTCGTTTTATGCGGGGATAGGGAGAATGACCTCCTCGCTGATACAGGACAGTATTTTTCTTGAGGAGCAGGCGAAAACTGCGCTTGACAATGCAAGGACGGGGGACGGGGTTTATTCCGCAAAAATGCTGAAAGAACTGCCTGAGCCCATATTTGACAGAGCGATCTCAATGATATTGAGAGAAAAGGACGTTGAGCCAAGCGCGCTGAGGATAAACGGTTTTGCCGAGATAATAAGGGCGGGAACGGGAAAGATAAATCTTGAAAAAAACAAATTTGCTGTTGTGAAAAAGGATATGGCGGAGGTGCAGTTCATAACGCAGAAATATCGTAAAAAAATCAGCTAATTTTCATTTTGGGATTTGCTTTTTAATAAGTTATATGTTATAATTGCAATATTGGAAAAATTTACATCATTTTATTGGAGCAAAAATGCACGAGGACGTTGAAAGAATTCTGTATTCCGAAGAAGAGATAAGGGCTAAAGTCGCCTTGACGGGGAAAGCTATATCAGCGGACTATAAGGGAAAAGATATTCTCCTTGTGGGAGTGCTTAAGGGCGCAGTTGTTTTTACGGCGGATCTTATGAGGGCGCTGGATAATGACGTGAACTGCGAGATAGGCTTTATCACCGCCCGTTCTTATGGGAAAAGCGCCGTTTCGGGCGGCAAGGTGGATATGGACGATATAAAAAGGCAGCTTGGCTGTGAGATAAAGGGGCGGCATATTATCATCGCCGAGGATATTCTTGACAGCGGGCTGACTCTTGACACTATAAAAAAGGGATTTTTGAAGGAATCCCCCGCTTCGCTGAAAATATGCGTTTTGCTGGACAAAAAGGCGGCGAGAAAAGCGGATATAACTCCTGATTACAAATGCTTCGACGTGGAGAACGAATTTATTGTAGGGTACGGGCTGGATTACGCAGAGCGTTACCGCTGTCTGCCCTACATAGGAGTTTTGAAAAAAGAATTATACGAAAATGAAATAAATACAATAAAGTAACAAGAAAGGCGGCATTATGCAGAAAAGAACAAGAGGAACACTTATCTATATCCTTATTATAATTTTCCTTGTTGTGGGACTTATCTCCATTCTCAATTCCTTTACGCCGAGGGTAGCGCCTGAGTCGTATTCCTCCGTAATGGAACATTTTGACAAGCTGGAGGTAAGCTCCTACACCCTCGACCTTAACTCGGGACAGTTGGAATACACGCTGAGAGGGGACAGCAAAAGGCATACTTACTACGTTCCGTATGTGAGTCTGTTCATAAGCGATCTGTACGGGAATTTTGACGGCGACAGCTACCGTGACGCCTATAACGCAAAATATCCCGATGAACCGTTAAAAGAGGACTATATAGCGGTGGCGGACAATTCGTTCCTCACCAGCTTTTTGCCGTATCTCCTGCTTATCGCGCTGATGATAGGCTTCACCTTCATCATTATGCGGCAGGCGTCGGGCGGCGGAAAGATGAATCAGTTCTCAAGGGCGAATACTCACAATCAGCCTTCAACAGGCAAGCGGGTGACGTTTGAGGACGTGGCGGGCGCAGATGAGGAAAAGGCTGAGCTTGCCGAGATAGTGGACTTTTTGAAAAATCCGAAAAAATATGTGGATATAGGCGCGCACGTTCCCAAGGGCGTGCTGCTTATGGGCCCTCCCGGTACTGGTAAGACCTTGCTGGCAAAGGCTGTTGCGGGTGAGGCGAACGTTCCCTTCTTCTCTATCAGCGGCTCGGACTTCGTGGAAATGTTCGTGGGCGTAGGCGCTTCCCGTGTGAGAGACCTGTTCGACCAGGCGAAAAAGCACACTCCCTCCATTATCTTCATAGATGAGATAGACGCAGTCGGACGTCAGAGAGGCGCAGGTCTTGGCGGCGGTCACGATGAACGCGAGCAGACGCTGAACCAGCTGCTTGTTGAAATGGACGGCTTCTCGGAAAATCAGGGCATTATCATAATCGCCGCTACAAACAGACGTGATATCCTCGACCCCGCTTTGCTCCGTCCCGGACGCTTTGACAGACAGATAGTGGTAAACTATCCCGACGTTAAGGGGCGTGAGGCTATCCTGAAAGTCCACACGAGAAACAAAAAGCTGGCGAGCGACGTTAATCTTGAAACTATTGCTAAATCCACGGCAGGCTTTACAGGCGCCGATCTGGAAAACCTTGTGAACGAGGCTGCTCTGCTTGCGGCAAGAGCCGACAGGAGAGCCGTTACCGAGGAGGATATCGAGGAAGCTACCATCAAGGTAATAGCGGGTCCAGAAAAGAAATCGAGAGTTGTTACGGAAAAAGAGCGCAAGCTCACCGCATATCATGAGTCGGGGCATGCGATTTGCACCTACTACTGCCCGTCGCAGGACAAGGTGCATCAGGTGTCTATCATACCAAGAGGTATGGCGGGCGGATACACGATGTCACTGCCTGAGCACGACAGGAGCTTTATAAGCAAGACGCAGATGGAAGAAAACATCGTTACGCTACTTGGCGGACGTGTGGCTGAAAAGATAATCCTTGACGATATTTCAACAGGCGCGTCAAACGATATTGAGAGAGCTACGGGAATTGCCCGCAGTATGGTGACGAAGTACGGTTTCAGCGAAAAGCTGGGTCCTGTGGTTTACGGTCACGACGAGGCGGAGGTGTTCCTTGGCAGAGATTATTCTCAGGGCAGGAATTACTCCGAGAATATTGCCGCTGAGATAGATGCTGAGATAAGAGAGCTTATCGAAACCGCTTATGAAAAGGCAAAGGATATCCTGACAACGCATATTGATCAGTTGCATATGCTGGCAAAATATCTGATGAAGAATGAAAAGATAGACGGCGAGGAGTTTGATAGAATGATGAAAAAGCCCGCCTGGGACGAAGGTCCTGCGGAGGCTCCTGCTGAAAGTGAAAATACGGAAGATACGAATAAGAGCGAATAATAAAAATTCCCGCATTTCGGTTGGAAATGCGGGATATTTTTTTGATCAGAATGTCAGAATAAATCGCTGTGAGTTCCCGTTCTGATAAGCCGTAAAATAAGGGTCTCCTCAACTATCTGATATATCAGCAGCCAATCGGGTTGGATATGACATTCTCTCATTCCCTTGTAGTTTCTTGAAGTTATGAGCGAGTGGTCGTGATATATTTCGGGCAGGGGTTCTTCCCTGCACAGCAGTTCGACGACGGTTTCCAACTTTTTCGAGTCAAAGCCGCGCTTAACGGCAAGCCTAAAATCACGCCTAAATTGCCCTGAAAATTCCGGTTTAAGCATTCAGCGCCTCCATAAGCTCAGCAACGCTGTCGAAAGGTCCGTACATATCCTCGCCCTTATTTGCGGATTCTATAGCGGCAAGAGTTGTTTTGTTGGGAATTTCCCGTGTAATATTGAATGGTATGCCGCCTTCATATATCATTTGCTTTAAAAAAATGTTTACAGCGGTGGAAAGGTCCATACCAAGCTCAGCGAGCAAAGCCTGCGCTTTTGCTTTCGTTTCAGCGTCAATGCTGATGTTGGCGGATACTTTTGCCATTATATCAACCCCTTTCTGTAATATAGTATAACGTATTATGCGCATTTTGTCAATATATTATGCGCAAATATACTCATAATATAATCATACTGTCCCCAAAGCTGAAAAAGCGGTATTTTTCCTGTATCGCAGTCTGGTATGCCGCAAGGGTCTTTTCCCTGCCGAGAAAGGCGCTTACAAGCATTATCAGCGTGCTTTCGGGGAGATGGAAGTTGGTTATCAGTCCATCTATCACCTTGAATTTATAGCCCGGGTAGATAAAAATTCCGGTGTCGGCGCTGCCTGCTGTAAGGTTTCCGCTGTCGTCGGCGGCGGATTCAAGGGTGCGGCAGCTTGTGGTGCCGACGGAAATAACTCTGCCGCCGTTGGCTTTGCACTGCTTGATTTTGTCAGCCGTTTCCTGCGGGACGGAGTAATGCTCAACGTGCATTTTGTGGTCGAGAATGTTATCCTCCTTTACTGGGCGGAAGGTGCCTAAGCCGACGTGGAGGGTCACAAAGGCGGTATCTACGCCCTTTTCTTTCAGGGAGGAAAAGACGTTTTCGGTAAAGTGAAGTCCTGCGGTTGGGGCGGCGGCGGAGCCTTCCTCACGGCAGTAAACTGTGTTGTAGCGGTCCTTGTCCTTCAGCTTTTCCTTTATGTAGGGCGGCAGGGGCATTTGTCCTATCCTGTCGAGAATGTCAAAGAAAACGCCGTCGTAACTGAATTTCACTATCCTGTTGCCGTCGTCCTTTACCTCGGTCACCTCGGCGGAAAGCTCGGGGGAAAAGTCCACCCTCGCGCCCTTTTTCAGTCGGCGTCCGGGACGGACGATAACTTCCCACAGGTCAAGCTCCAAATGCTTTAAAAGGAGAAATTCAACAGGGACGCCCGTTTCCTGCTTTATGCCGTAAATTCGGGCGGGAAAGACCTTGGAGTCGTTCAGCACCAGCAGGTCACCTTTGTTAAGGTAATTGCATAGATTATAAAAGCGGTCGTGAGTTATACCGCCGCTTTGTCTGTCTATCTTCATAAGGCGGGAGCTGTCACGAGGCTCGGCGGGAGTCTGGGCGATAAGCTCCTCGGGAAGTTCATAGTAAAAGTCGGATTTTTTCATTTTGTTTGTTCCTGTGTTTTTTGTTTTTTATTATTGTAGCACAAAATGGTTAAAAAAGCAATTGCGGCATATGAAAATATCCTTTATACGGATATTTTCATATGGCGGCTGATCGGAAACGGAGAGGGGAACCCTGATGGTTCCCCCTCCGAGCCTCCTCTTCCTTACGAAAGTTTTAACAGTCCCAAATGCTTAAATAAGCAATTATCTATTGACAAAGGATAATAATTGTGCTATCATTGGAAAAGTGAGATAGAGGTGCGGTGCTGATAAGTAGCCGCTGCGGTAACACGTCTGTGTGTTGCGGCGGTGAAAGGCAGATACCGCCGAGGAAGTCCGTTTGCAGACAGGCGGCTTTCGGGCGCAGTTCCGAACAGGACTGTGACTGTCATCGTTAAAGCGGTGGAGAGCTATCGGCGGCGTAACGCATTTGTATGCGGTGCGGCGATAATCTTTGCCGACATTATGTCGGTTTTTTTATTTGAAAAATAAACATACATAAAAGGAAGGAACGACTATGAAAAATTACAGAGTGGGAATTATCGGAGCAACAGGAATGGTGGGACAGCGCTTTGCAGTCCTGCTGGAAAATCACCCCTGGTTCACCGTTACGGCGCTGGCGGCTTCTCCCCGTTCTGCGGGAAAGACTTATGCCGAGGCGGCGGGAAGCAGGTGGCTCCTCGACAAGCCTATGCCCGAAAAGATGAAGGATATGGTCATTTTTGACGCAACGGCGGATATTGACAAGATCGCTGAAAAGGTGGATTTTGTGTTCTGCGCCGTGGATATGAAAAAGGACGAGATAAAAGCGCTGGAGGAGGCTTATGCAAAGCATGAGATACCTGTTATGTCAAACAACTCCGCAAACCGCTTTACCGACGACGTTCCTATGATAATCCCTGAGATAAACGACGCTCATATGGCTATAGTTGAGGCGCAGAAAAAACGTCTCGGCACAAAGAGAGGATTTATTTCAGTAAAGTCCAACTGCTCGATACAAAGCTATGTGCCTGCGCTGAGTCCTCTGAGGAAATTCGGTATCACAAAAGTCCTCGCCTGCACATATCAGGCTATTTCGGGGGCGGGAAAGAATTTTGAGACCTGGCCCGAAATGGTGGATAACCTGATCCCCTACATCGGCGGCGAGGAGGAAAAGTCGGAGCAGGAGCCTTTGAAGGTATGGGGGCATATCGAGGGGGATAAGATAGTTAAGGCGCAGTCGCCCTCTATCACTACTCAATGCCTGCGCGTGCCTGTTTCGGACGGACATTTTGCGGCGGTGTTCGTGAGCTTTGAAAATAAGCCTTCTAAAGAGGAGATACTGAAGATATGGAAGGAATTCAGCGGAGTTCCTCAGGAGCTGGAGCTGCCCTCTGCGCCTAAGCAGTTCATCAACTACTTTGAAGAGGACAATATGCCGCAGGCTAAGCTCCACCGCAATCTGGAGAACGGTATGGCTATCTCCGTGGGACGTCTGAGAGAGGATTCGCAGTACGACTACAAGTTCGTTTGCCTGTCACACAACACGCTGAGAGGCGCTGCGGGCGGCGGTGTGCTTATGGCGGAGCTGTATGCGGCAAAGGGTTATTTTGACTGACGAAAGGAATATACTTATGAAAAAGACTGTTTTTACAGGGGCGGGCGTTGCCATAATAACGCCGATGTTCAGTGACGGAAGCGTAAATTACGACAAGCTGGGGGAAATGATAGAGGAGCAGATAGCGGGCGGCACTGACGCAATAGTTATCTGCGGAACGACAGGCGAAGCCTCCACACTGGACGACGACGAGCATATCGAATGTATAAGATACGCTATAAAGAAAGTAAACAAGCGTGTTCCCGTTATTGCGGGAACGGGGAGCAACGATACCGCTTATGCAACGTCGATGTCGATTGACGCTCAGTATGCGGGGGCGGACGCTTTGCTGCTGGTGACTCCATACTACAACAAGACCTCGCAGAGGGGCTTGGTGCAGCATTTTATCCATACGGCGAACGCTGTGGATATTCCCATAATACTGTATAATGTGCCTTCAAGGACTGGGTGTAAGATAGAGCTTGCAACCTACAAGGAGCTGGCAAAGCACCCTAACATTGTTGCCGCAAAGGAGGCAAGCGGAGACATTGGTCTGGTGGCGAAGATAGCGGCGGAAACTGATCTTGATATTTATTCGGGCAACGACGACCAGACGGTGCCGATAATGTCACTTGGCGGAAAGGGCGTTATTTCGGTGGCGTCAAACGTTATTCCCAAGGAAGTACACGAGATGACGAGCCTTGCGCTGAACGGGGATTTCAAGGGGGCGGCGGAGCTGCAGCTTAAATATCTTGAGCTGATGAACGCTTTGTTCTGCGACGTAAATCCTATTCCTGTGAAAGAGGCTATGAACCTTATGGGAAAAGGCGTGGGAGAGTGCAGGCTGCCGCTGGTGAAGATGGAGGATAAGAAGATCGAGGCGCTGAAAAAGGTGCTGGAGAAGTATGGGTTGGTGTGACACTGGCTTTGAAATTTTGACGCTGTTGGGTAAGGTTTAAGGAGTGTTGGCGGGCGGCGAAGCCGCCTTTGGCTTGGCGTATGCCAAGCCAAAGTGCCGCTTGTCGCAGACAAGCGGCAGGCGCCCCCGAAGGGGGCGCCGCGGCGAGCCGTGGCAGGCATAAAATGAGGGGCAGTTCCCTGCTGTTAAGACGCGGGAGCTTACCTTCTACGAAAAGGGCAATCACAATAATTATATCGGGAAGTGAAAATTATGGTAAGGATAGCTATAACAGGCGCCTGCGGAAAAATGGGCAGAGTTATCGCAGGGCTTATCGCTCAGCGGGAGGACTGCGAGGTTTGCGGGGGGATAGATATTGCGGGAGAGCAGTATGATAATTTTCCCGTTGTGAAAAAGGTGTTCGACCTGCCTGAAAAGCCTGACGTTATCATCGACTTTTCTCACCCGTCGGCGCTGGAGGACCTGCTGAGCTACTGCAAGATGAAGAACGTTCCCGCCGTTATCGCTACGACGGGATATGATGAGGAGCAGATTGAAAAGATAAAGCTGGCGGCGCAGCAGATACCGCTGTTCTTTACCTTTAACCTGTCGCTGGGGATAAATCTGCTGGCAGACCTTGCAAAGAGGGCGGCAAAGGTGCTGGGCGGTCAGTTTGACGTGGAGATAGTGGAAAAACATCACAATCTCAAAAAGGACGCTCCCTCAGGAACGGCGATAATGCTGGCGGAGGCGGTGAGCGAAGAGCTGCCCCGCAAGTCCAGATACGTTTACGACCGTCACAGTGTGAGAAAGCCGAGAGAAAAGGAAGAGATAGGTATTCATTCCGTCAGGGGCGGCACTATCGTAGGCGAACACGAGATAATCTTTGCGGGGCACGACGAGGTGATAACCCTGTCACACTCTGCTCAGTCGAAAGAGGTCTTTGCTGTGGGCTCGGTGAATGCGGCGATGTTCCTTATCGGCAAGCCTGCGGGGCTTTACGATATGTCAGATCTGCTGAAAGGGTAAGAAATGGTTGATATACAGATTTTCGAGGGAGTATGCTCGGTGGCGTTCAGCGAAAAAATTTCCGACGGGATAAGCGCTTGTGAAATTTTTGACAGGATAGGTAAGGGCGGCATTGACATTGATATGGTTTCTATGGAGATGACCGCAGGAGATATGCTGAACGTAGGCTTTACTTTAAAGGACGACGATCTGCCGAAGCTGCTGCCGCTGATAAAATCAGACAGGATAACAACGCCTGTCATAAACTGCGGCAACGTCAAGCTGCTGATAAAATCAGATGAAATGGTGGGCTGCCCGGGCTTTGCGGCAAGGATCTTCACTGCGCTGCAAAGCAAAAATTGCATGCCTTTGATAGTCACAACGGGAATAAATGAAATTTCCCTGCTGGTGAGGGAAAGCGAAGGTGCGGAGGCGGAAAAGACGCTGAGGGAGATGTTTTCCTGAAAAAACAGGTGCTGTGGCGTTACCAATAATATAACGAATAAAAGACCGTTGACTTATCGGAAAATCGATGTGTCAACGGTCTTTATGTATATCGGAGAGGGTTGCGGCAGCTTGATAAATGGGAATTTATTGCTCCATTCTATCCGCATCCGTCAGCGTTCGGATGACACGACAGGGATTCCCCACCGCCAGACTGTGTGGAGGAATATCCCGCGTGACCACACTGCCGGCACCGATCACACTGCCCTCTCCGATGGTCACACCTCCGCAAACTACAACATTTGCTGCCAGCCAGCAGTCATTCCCTATCGTGATGGGTTTTGCATACTCCAAGTTGTAAAAACTGCCGTTTGCTCTTTGCCTTATGTTTCTTTCTTCCGGCAAAAGAGGGTGCATAGGCGTTGCCAATGTCACATTCGGACCGATCAACACATTGTCCCCAATATGGACGTGGCATACGTCGAGGCAGGTAAAATTGAAATTCGCACTGCTAAACCTGCCGAAATAAGTATTGCAGCCATAGTCAAAATAGACAGGTGCCTGCAAGCTCGGCAAATACGGCGTGTTCGGCAAAAGATCCCGGAGGACTGCTTCTCTTTGCTCCGGTTGGTCCTCATCAATCTGGTTATAGCGTCTGGCCAGCTTTCGCGCTTTTACCAGCAATGTGCTCAATTCCGGATCGGACGGGTCATACAACATCCCCGCCAGCATTTTTTCTTTTTCTGTCATATCGTTTCTCCTCAACCTTCGATTCCATATTTTCAATACTTGAATAACAAATCGCCGATTTGTCGGCTAACCGTCCATTCAACATTTTAATATTATACCTCTCAAATGTAAAAAAATCTACTGCCCGCTGAAACGGTTGATAAAATTTTTTACAAATATGTTATATTGTTTTTTATTCCAAAAAGAAAAATTCCGCCTGTTGCTCACGTTGTCAAGGAAAGGTCCCATTCGGGGGAGAACAGTTGTCCATCTCAAACGGTTAGTTCCCTCAGCGCCATGCAGGTGGAATTTTTTCTATGCTATTTAATTAAATAGTTTTTGTGCTATTATGCGTTGATCTTGGTAACAACGCCGGAGCCTACGGTCTTGCCGCCTTCACGGATAGCGAAACGCAGACCCTCTTCAACTGCGATAGGAGTGATAAGCTCAACGTCCATCAGTACGTTATCGCCGGGCATGCACATTTCCTTGTCGGGAGGAAGAGTGATAACGCCGGTAACGTCGGTGGTTCTGAAGAAGAACTGAGGTCTGTAATTGCTGAAGAAGGGCTTATGACGGCCGCCCTCGTCCTTTTTCAGTACGTAAACCTGACCTGTGAACTTGGTGTGGGGATGAATTGAGCCGGGCTTGCAGAGAACCTGACCACGCTCGATCTCGCTTCTCTGGATACCACGGAGCAGAACGCCGATGTTGTCGCCTGCTTCAGCGTAGTCAAGGAGCTTGTGGAACATTTCGATACCGGTAACAACGGTGGACTTGGGTTCTTCAGTCAGACCGGTGATCTCAACGGGGTCGTTCATCTTCAGTACGCCACGCTCTACACGACCGGTTGCAACGGTACCACGACCGGTGATGGTCATAGTGTCCTCAACAGGCATCAGGAAAGGCTGATCTGCCTTACGGTCAGGAGTGGGGATATAGTTGTCAACAGCGTCCATAAGCTCGAGAATGCACTTGTATTCGGGAGCGTTGATGTCGGTGCTGGTGGAATCAAGAGCAACCTTAGCGGAGCCTCTGATTACAGGGATATCGTCGCCGGGGAAGTCATGGTTGTTCAGAATGTCTCTGATGTCCATTTCAACAAGGTCGAGCAGCTCGGGGTCGTCAACGTCGTCGCACTTGTTGATGAATACTACCATAGCGGGAACGCCTACCTGGTGAGCAAGCAGAATGTGTTCCTTGGTCTGAGCCATAGGACCGTCAGTACCTGCAACAACGAGGATAGCGCCGTCCATCTGAGCCGCACCGGTGATCATGTTCTTGATATAGTCAGCGTGGCCCGGGCAGTCAACGTGAGCATAGTGACGCTTGTCAGTCTCATACTCAACGTGTGCGGTGTTGATCGTGATACCACGTTCTCTTTCCTCGGGAGCCTTGTCGATCATATCATATGCTTCGAACTGAGCCTGTCCCTTGAAAGCCAGAACCTTGGTGATAGCTGCGGTAAGAGTGGTCTTGCCGTGGTCAACGTGACCGATTGTACCAATGTTTACGTGGGGTTTGGTACGTTCAAACTTTTGTTTTGCCATTAGAATAATCCTCCTAAACGTTTTGGTGGTTCCTTGCATTTCATTTTACCAAATTTTATTGAAAAATACAAGGGTTTTTTGTAAAAATTTTAAAATATTTTATTCCTTGCTTCTGGACTTCATAATTCCGTCTGCAATATTCTTGGGAACCTGAACGTAGCTGTGGGGTTCCATTACATACTGTCCGCGTCCCTGCGTCTTTGAACGCAGGTCGTTGGAGTAGCCGAACATCTCCGACAGAGGAACGAGAGCCTCTATCTGCTTGGCGCCGTTTCTGTCCTCAAAGCCTTGTACAAGACCTCTGCGGGCGTTAAGGTCGCCGATTACGTCGCCCATATAATCCTCGGGGACGATGACAACTACTTTCATAATGGGTTCGAGAATTACAGGATTTGCCTTGCGGCAGGCTTCCTTAAGAGCCATAGAGCCTGCGATCTTGAACGCCATTTCCGAGGAGTCTACCTCGTGGTAAGAGCCGTCGTAAAGAGTTACCTTCAGGTCGACTGTGGGGAAGCCTGCAAGTACGCCTGACTGCATTGCGCCCTGGATACCTGCGTCAACGGCAGGAATATATTCCTTCGGGATAGCGCCGCCCACAACGCTGTTGATGAACTCGTAGCCCTTGCCGCTTTCGTTAGGCTCAACGTGGAGCTTAACGTGACCGTACTGACCTTTACCGCCTGACTGACGGGCGTATTTGGTGTCAACGTCGGTAGCGGTGGTAATTGTTTCCTTATAAGCTACCTGAGGTGCGCCTACGTTTGCTTCCACCTTGAATTCACGAAGAAGTCTGTCTACGATTATCTCCAGGTGAAGTTCGCCCATACCTGCGATGATGGTCTGACCTGTTTCCTCGTCCGTCCATGTCTTGAAGGTGGGGTCTTCCTCTGCAAGCTTTGCAAGAGCAAGAGCCATCTTTTCCTGACCTGCTTTGGTCTTGGGCTCGATTGCAAGGTCGATAACGGGATCGGGGAATTCCATTGATTCCAATATAACAGGGTTGTTCTCATCACAAAGGGTGTCGCCCGTGGTGGTATTTTTAAGACCTACCGCCGCTGCGATATCGCCGCAGTAGCAAACCTCAAGGTCTTGTCTGTGGTTTGCGTGCATTTGCAGGATACGACCCATACGCTCCTTCTTGCCCTTGGTGGCGTTGAGCATGGAAGAACCTGCTTCAACTATACCTGAGTAAACTCTGAAGAAGCAGAGCTTGCCGACAAAGGGGTCGGTAGCGATCTTGAATGCCAATGCGGAGAAAGGCTGATCGTCGCCTGCGTGTCTTTCACATTCCTCGCCTGTTTCGGGATTTACGCCCTTGATAGCGGGAATGTCCAGAGGAGAAGGCATATAGTCTACAACTGCGTCAAGGAGCTTCTGTACGCCCTTGTTCTTGTAGGAGGTGCCGCAGATAACAGGTACTATCTCGTTGGCGATAGTAGCCTTGCGCAGGCATCTCTTTATCTCCTCTTTGGTTATCTCTTCGCCTTCCAGGTACTTGTTCATTATTTCCTCGTCCTGTTCGGCTACTGCTTCGAGAAGCTGCTCTCTGTACTGAGCTGCAAGCTCCTTCATATCTTCGGGGATATCCTCGACTCTCATATCCTTGCCGAGGTCGTCGTAGTAAACGTCGGCGTTCATTTCCACAAGGTCAACTATGCCTCTGAAGGTGTCCTCAGCGCCGATAGGCAGCTGAATGGGGACTGCGTTTGTTTTCAGACGATCCTTCATCATTTGTACTACGTTGAAAAAGTTCGCGCCCATAATGTCCATCTTATTTACATAAGCCATTCTGGGAACGTGATATTTGTCAGCCTGACGCCATACCGTTTCCGACTGGGGCTCAACGCCGCCCTTTGCGCAGAAAACGGTAACGGAACCGTCAAGCACTCTGAGTGAGCGCTCTACCTCAACGGTAAAGTCAACGTGACCCGGAGTATCGATTATATTTATTCTGTGCTTGTTCCAGTATGCAGTAGTAGCGGCGGAGGTTATCGTGATACCTCTCTCCTGCTCCTGCTCCATCCAGTCCATCGTGGCAGCGCCTTCGTGAACTTCGCCTATCTTATGGTTGATACCGGTGTAAAACAGGATACGTTCCGTCGTGGTGGTCTTACCTGCGTCGATGTGCGCCATGATACCGATATTACGGGTCATTTCAAGAGATACATCTCTGGCCATAATTCCTCCGTTCTACCGATCACCACTTGAAATGTGCGAATGCCTTGTTAGCTTCTGCCATTCTGTGTGTATCTTCACGCTTTTTGAAAGACGCGCCCTGTCCGTTGACAGCGTCAAGGATCTCGTTTGCAAGTCTTTCTTTCATAGTCTTTTCATTTCTTTTTCTGCTGAACTGCGTCAGCCATCTCAGACCCAGTGTTCTGCGTCTGTCGGGGCGTACTTCCATAGGAACCTGGTAGGTGGAACCGCCCACGCGGCGAGCCTTTACCTCCAGCTGCGGCATAATGTTCTCCATCGCCTGCTCAAAAACCTCAAGGGGATCCTTGCCGGTCTTTTCGTTCACGATCTCGAATGCGCCGTATACTATCTTCTGGGCAACGCCCTTTTTACCGTCAAGCATGATATTGTTGATAAGTCTTGTTACCAGCTCCGAATTGTACATAGGATCGGGCAATACTTCACGCTTGGGTACATTACCTCTTCTTGGCACTTTATTCCCTCCTTCATAAGTTTTCGCCGTGCTGTTCACGGCAATGAAATCATCGGTACTCGAAAGCCCGGCGGGTTTGTCCCGCCTTCTCCCGCCGTCCATTCAAGAGGCAATAAATATATATTACCTCCGCAAATGCGGCAGTTATCTGCATTTCGTTATTTCTTACCGGCCTTGGGGCGCTTGGCTCCGTACTTTGATCTGCCCTGCATTCTTCCGTCAACGCCCTGAGCGTCAAGAGTTCCTCTGATGATGTGGTAACGCACACCAGGGAGATCTCTTACACGTCCGCCTCTGATAAGAACGACGCTGTGCTCCTGCAGCTTGTGTCCGATGCCGGGAATGTAAGCGGTAACTTCGTATCCGTTGGAAAGTCTTACTCTGGCGATCTTTCTCATAGCCGAGTTAGGCTTCTTGGGAGTTGCGGTCCTTACGGCTGTGCATACTCCACGCTTCTGGGGAGAAGACATATCCGTAGTTTCCTTTTTCAGAGTATTAAGGCTCTTCTGCAAAGCAGGCGCCTTGGACTTCTTCGTGGATAACTCTCTACCTTTTCTTACAAGCTGATTAAAGGTTGGCAATTCGTTTACACCTCCTGTTTTATTTTTTGCGGCGCAAAGCGGCTTAAATGCTTTGCGCAGACTTTATTATTATACACAAAAATACGGCAAAAGTCAATATTTCCTGACTTTCAGCAGAAAATATCGTTGATTTTGCCGTATAATTTGTTTATTTATGCGGAAATTTGTGGAAAATCACCATATAATCGGTATTTACGCCTGTACAGCTTCAGGTTCTTCCTCTGTATCAGATGTGCCTGTCATACCTGTTCCCGCAGGGATCAGCTTGCCGATTATAACGTTTTCCTTAAGTCCCAGCAGCGGGTCTATCTTGCCGTGGATAGCGGCGTCGGTGAGCACTCTGGTGGTCTCCTGGAATGAAGCCGCCGACAGGAAGCTGTCCGTTGCAAGTGAAGCCTTGGTGATACCCAGCAAAACGGGTTCGTCCTCGGGGATCTCCACGTCCTCGCCGTTTGCTTTGCGCTGTTCAAGCTCTGCCTTTATTCTTGCAAGCTCGTTCTTGTCCACGTTGGAGCCGGGGAGCAGGTAAGAGCTGCCGGGCTTGATAACTCTTCTCTTTCTCATCATCTGGCGCACGATAACTTCGATGTGCTTGTCGTTGATGTCAACGCCCTGCATACGATAAACTTTCTGCACCTCGGAGATGATGTAGTTTTGTACCGCCTGTTCGCCGTTGACTTCAAGGATATCGTGAGGATTGAGAGAGCCTTCGGTTATGGGAGCGCCTTTTTCGATAAAGTCGTCCTCCTCCACCTTCATACGGTAGCCGAAAGGTACGACGTATTCCTGTACCTCGCCGTCGTCGGCGGTAACGGTAACGTGTCTTGCTTTCTTTACTTCCTCGATGTGTATCTTGCCCGCGATACGGGAGATTATGGCGCTGGACTTGGGCTGTCTGCTCTCGAAAAGTTCAACTACACGGGGAAGACCCTGTGTGATGTCCTCAGCGGAGGCGATACCGCCTGTGTGGAAGGTTCTCATGGTAAGCTGAGTACCGGGCTCGCCTATGGACTGGGCAGCGATAATTCCCACCGCCTCGCCTATCTTGATAGGCTCGCCGTTGGCAAGGGAGTGACCGTAGCACTTTGCGCACACGCCGTGTTCCGCCTTACAGCCGAGAACTGAGCGTATCTGTATGCGGTCTATTCCCATGCCGATTATCTTCTGAGCGTCGGCGTCGGTAAGCATCTTGTCCTTTGAAATGGCAAGGTCGCCGTTGCTGTCGTAGAGATCGTGGAGAAGGTATCTTCCCACAAGTCTTTCGGACAAAGGCTCGATAAGCTCCTTGCCCTCTCTTATCTCGTATACCTCAATTCCCTCGTCGGTATGGCAGTCGTCCATTCTGATGATGACTTCCTGAGAAACGTCAACGAGACGGCGGGTCAGGTAACCTGAGTCCGCAGTTCTCAGCGCGGTGTCGGCAAGTCCCTTTCTCGCACCTCTTGAGGAAATGAAATATTCAAGTACGTTCAAGCCTTCACGGTAATTGGCTCTGATAGGAATTTCTATCGTTTCGCCCGACGTGTTGGCGATAAGTCCTCTCATACCTGCAAGCTGTCTTATCTGGTTCGTACTACCACGGGCGCCTGAATCCGCCATCATAAAGATGGGGTTGTACTGGTCGAGGTTCTTGGTCAGTGCGTCAGAGACATCGTTGGTAGTTCTGTTCCATACGGCAAGAACGGCGTTTTTACGCTCGGCGTTGGAGATAAAGCCGCGGGAATAATCCCTGTTGATAGACAGTACCTCTTCGTCAGCCTGCTCCAGCAGTTCCTTCTTCTGAGGAGGAATGGAGGCGTCGCATACGGCGACGGTTATTGCGGATTTGGTGGAGTATTTGAAGCCCTGGGCTTTTATCTTGTCAAGCATCTGAGCAGTTACTGCGGTGCCGTGTACCTTTATGCAGCGCTCGATTATCTTTCCAAGCTCCTTTTTGCCTACCTTGAAGTCTATCTCCAGCTTGGCGGCGTTTTCGGGGTCGGAACGGTCAACGAAGCCCAGATCCTGAGGGATATGCTCGTTGAAGATTATCTTGCCCACGGTGGTGTCTATAAGCTGAGTTATGGGAATATCGTTCACAATGCGGGTGGAACGCGCCTTTATCTTGGAATGGAGGGTGATTATTCCGTCCTGATAAGCCATAAGCGCTTCGTTGAAATCACGGTAAGCGCTTCCCTCGCCCGGCTCGCCGTCCTTGGTTATGGTGAGATAATATGAACCCAGTACCATATCCTGAGTAGGAACGGTGACGGGGCGTCCGTCGGAGGGCTTCAGCAGGTTGTTTGCCGCAAGCATAAGGTTTTTAGCCTCGTCTCTTGCTTCCTTTGACAGGGGGAGATGCACCGCCATCTGGTCGCCGTCAAAGTCGGCGTTGTATGCGGTACAAACGAGGGGGTGCAGCTTTAAGGCACGTCCCTCAACAAGCACGGGAGAGAACGCCTGAATACCCAGTCTGTGCAGAGTAGGCGCACGGTTCAGCAGAACGGGGTGCTCCTTGATAACGTCCTCAAGCACGTCCCATACGTCGTCGTTGGCACGCTCTACCATTTTTCTTGCGCTCTTGATGTTGTTAGCCTTGCCGCGCTCTACAAGCTCTTTCATTACAAAGGGCTTGAACAATTCGATAGCCATTTCCTTAGGCAGACCGCACTGGTCCATTTTCAGGTCGGGTCCTACAACGATAACGGAACGTCCTGAATAGTCGACACGCTTACCCAGAAGGTTCTGTCTGAAACGTCCCTGCTTGCCCTTAAGCATATCGGAAAGAGATTTCAGCGGGCGGTTGGAGGGACCTGTAACGGCTCTGCCGTGGCGTCCGTTGTCGATAAGGGCGTCAACCGCCTCCTGGAGCATGCGCTTTTCGTTCCTGATTATTATGTCGGGGGCTTTCAGGTCTATCATCTTTTTAAGGCGGTTGTTTCTGTTGATAACACGCCTGTAAAGGTCGTTAAGGTCGGAGGTGGCAAAACGTCCGCCGTCCAGCAATACCATAGGTCTTATGTCGGGAGGAATAACGGGAATAACGTCCAGTATCATCCACTCGGGACGGTTGCCGCTTTGTCTGAACGCCTCGATAACGTCAAGGCGCTTGAGTATCTTCATTCTCTTCTGACCCTGAGAATTTTCCAGTTCCGCTTTAAGCTGTTCTGACAAAGCGTCCAGGTCGATCTCCTGCAAAAGCTGCTTTATAGCTTCTGCGCCCATTCCTGCGCTGAAATCGTCCTCGTAGCGCTCGCGCATATCGTTGTATTCCTTTTCGGAAAGGAGCTGTCCTTTGGTGAGGACGTCCTTTGCCTCGCCGGGGTCGGTAACGATATATTTGGTGAAGTACAGTACCTCCTCCAGTCTTTTGGGGGAAATGTCCAGAACCTGTCCGATACGGGAGGGAGTACCTCTGAAATACCAGATGTGTGAAACGGGGGCGGCAAGCTCGATGCTTCCCATACGGTCGCGTCTTACCTTGCTCTGGGTGACCTCAACGCCGCACTTTTCACATATCTTGCCTTTATAGCGTATCTTCTTGTACTTTCCGCAGGTACATTCCCAGTCCTTTGTAGGTCCGAATATGCGCTCGCAGAACAAGCCGTCACGCTCAGGCTTTTGCGTGCGGTAGTTTATGGTTTCGGGACGGGTGACTACGCCGTGGCTCCACTTTCTTATCTGCTCGGGAGAAGCAAGACCGATCTTTATTGACTCGAAAACATTGTCTGACACTTATGTTTTACCTCGATTCTTTAAATTTGCCGTGAAAGCGGCGTGTTTTATTCGTCCTCTTCGGGAATGTCGTCCCCGTAGAAATCATCGCCGGGGAAATCCTCTTCCTCATCGTATTCGTCATCCTCGTCGCCAAGCTCGTCCGCAGGCGCGTCCTCGGTGATAAAGCCGGAATCAAAGTCGCTTTCATCTGCTACATATTCAAAGTCGTCCGCATTTACCATACCGACTTCTCCGTCGTCGTCGAAGGTCTGTTTCAGATCTATCTCCTCGTTGTCCTTGTCAAGCACCTTGACGTCAAGTCCAAGGGACTGAAGCTCCTTGACAAGCACCTTGAAGGATTCGGGTACGCCGGGCTTGGGAACGCTGTCGCCCTTTACTATCGCTTCGTAGGTCTTTACACGTCCTACGATATCGTCGGATTTTACGGTGAGTATTTCCTGCAAGGTATAAGCCGCGCCGTATGCTTCCAGCGCCCAAACTTCCATTTCACCGAAACGCTGACCGCCGAACTGCGCTTTACCGCCTAAGGGCTGCTGAGTTACCAGCGAGTAAGGTCCTGTGGAACGGGCGTGTATCTTATCGTCTACAAGGTGGTGGAGCTTGAGGTAGTACATATATCCCACTGTTACGGGGCTGTCGAACTTTTCGCCTGTACGTCCGTCGGTGAGCTGTGTTTTTGCGTCCTCGGGGATACCCGCCATTTTCAGACATTCACGGATATCTTCCTCACGGGCGCCGTCGAATACGGGGGTCATAACCTGCCAGCCCAATGCTTTTGCGGCGTAGCCCAGGTGGACTTCCAGAACCTGACCGATGTTCATACGGGAAGGAACGCCCAGAGGGTTCAGAACTATATCGAGAGGTGTTCCGTCAGGGAGGAAAGGCATATCCTCCTGTGGGAGTATGCGGGAAACAACGCCCTTGTTTCCGTGACGACCCGCCATTTTGTCGCCTACGCTTATCTTTCTCTTCTGAGCGATATAGCAGCGCACTACCATATTAACGCCCGGAGCAAGCTCGGAGCAGTTTGTTCTGTCAAATACCTTTACATCAACGATAACGCCGCTTTCGCCGTGAGGAACTCTCAATGAGTTATCACGGACGTCTCTTGCCTTTTCACCGAATATTGCACGGAGCAGACGTTCCTCGGCGGTGAGGTCGGCTTCGCCCTTGGGAGCGACCTTTCCTACCAGAATGTCGCCTGCGTGTACTTCCGCGCCTATTCTGATTATTCCACGCTCGTCAAGGTCTTTCAAAGCGTCCTCGCTGACGTTGGGTATCTCTCTTGTTATCTCTTCGGGTCCCAGCTTGGTGTCACGGCACTCAAGCTCGTATTCCTCGATGTGTATTGATGTGTAAACGTCGTTGTAAACAAGCTTTTCGTTTATCAGAACGGCGTCCTCGTAGTTGTAGCCTTCCCAGGTCATAAAGCCGATAAGGGCATTTTTGCCCAGAGAAATCTCGCCGTTGTGGGTGGCGGGACCGTCGGCAATAACGTCGCCTTTCTTGACTTTATCGCCCTTCTTTACGATAGGCTTCTGATTTATGCAGGTGCCCTGGTTGGAGCGTTTGAACTTGATAAGCTCGTACCTGCGCTCCTTGCCCTCGGTGGAAACGATGGTGATAAAGTCGGCGGTGACGTTGGTGACAAGTCCGTCCTCTTTTGCAAGGACGCATACGCCTGAGTCAACTGCCGCCTTGTATTCCATACCCGTTGCAACGATAGGATTTTCAGTTACCATAAGAGGCACAGCCTGACGCTGCATGTTGGCGCCCATAAGGGCACGGTTGGCGTCGTCGTTTTCAAGGAAAGGTATCATAGCGGTAGCGACGGATACCATCATCTTAGGAGATACGTCCATATAATCTACCGTTTCGTTGGGGACTTCCAGTATCTCGTCACGGTGACGGGCGGTAACACGGGGACGCATAAAGTGTCCCTCCTTGTCCAGCGGCTCGTTCGCCTGAGCGACGATATACAGGTCCTCAACGTCGGCGGTCATATATACAACTTCGTCGGTAACTATTCCCTTTTCCTTGTCCACCTTGCGGTAGGGGGCTTCGATAAAGCCGTACTCGTTTATCCTTGCGAAAGAAGCAAGGTAGGAGATAAGTCCTATGTTAGGACCTTCAGGGGTCTCGATAGGGCACATTCTTCCGTAGTGGGAATAATGTACGTCACGAACCTCAAATCCTGCTCTGTCACGGGAAAGACCGCCGGGACCCAATGCTGAAAGTCTTCTCTTGTGAGTAAGCTCCGCCAAAGGATTGTTCTGGTCCATAAACTGAGAAAGGGGAGATGAACCGAAAAATTCCTTGATTGCGGCGATAACGGGACGTATATTTATCAGGGAGGCGGGAGATACCTTCTCCATTTCCTGCGACTGAAGTCCCATTCTTTCTCTTATAACACGCTCCATACGGGCAAAGCCTATTCTAAACTGGTTTTGCAGCAGCTCGCCTACGGAACGGATACGTCTGTTGCCAAGGTGGTCGATGTCGTCAACGTTTCCCACGCCTTCGCAAAGATTGATAAAATAGCTTACGGTGGCAAAAATATCGTCAAGGGTGATGTGCTTGGGCACAAGGCGCTCCGCATTCTCTGCAAGAGCCTCCTCTATTTCAGCCTCGGAATTGGCGGTGTCAAGTATGTTTTTCAGCACATTGAAGGATACTTTTTCGTTTATGCCGTATTTGAGGGGGTCGATAGAATCGGGAATGTAGGGCTTTATGTCTACCATTCCGTTGCCGACTACCTTTACTTCCCTGCCCTCGACCTCAAGGAGGACCTCCATAACGCCAGCCTGTTCGATCTGGGCGGCTCTGTCCATTTTGATGAACTCGCCTGCCTCAGCCAGAAGCTCGCCTGTCATAGGGTCGATAACGGGAGCAGCCAGCTTGTGACCCGCTATACGGTTGGAAACGCCAAGCTTTTTGTTGTACTTGTATCTGCCGAAACGGGACAGGTCGTAGCGCTTTGCGTCAAAGAAAAGGGCGTTCAGGTGGTTTTGTGCGGAATCCACCGTGGGAGGTTCGCCGGGGCGCAGCTTCTTGTATACTTCAAGAAGAGCTTCCTCGGTGTTCTTGGTGGTGTCCTTTTCGTTCATGGTCTGGCGCAGACGCTCGTCCTCGCCGAAAAAGTCGATTATATCATCGTCAGTTCCCTTTCCCAATGCACGGATAAGGGTGGTGGCGGGTATTTTGCGGTTCTTGTCTATTCTGACGTAGAATACGTCGTTGCTGTCCATTTCGTATTCCAGCCATGCGCCGCGGTTGGGGATAACGGTGGATTTGAACAGCTTTTTGCCTGTTTTATCGTAATCAAAGCCGAAATAAACGCCCGGAGAACGGACAAGCTGAGATACGATAACTCTTTCCGCACCGTTTATCACAAAGGTTCCGCTTTCGGTCATAAGCGGAAAATCGCCCATAAATATAGTATTTTCGGTAATTTCACCTGTTTCCTCGTTTTTAAGGCGGGCCTTGACGCGCATGGGGGCGGCGTAGGTCACGTCACGTTCCTTGCACTCGCTGATGGTGTACTTTGGGGTCTCGTCGATGGTATAATCCACAAAGCTGAGCGTCAGCTTGCCGTTTGCGCTGGTTATGGAGGAAATATCGTTGAATACCTCCTTTATACCTTCGTCCAAAAACCACTGATAAGAATTTTTCTGAATTTCGATAAGGTTCGGCATTTCCAGAACTTCGTCGATTTTTGAAAAACTCTTTCGTGTAGTTCTGCCCAATTGTACTTCCTTGACATTCACCATTGGCTTGATCACTCCTTCATAAATTCAGCAATATCACGCATTTAAAGCGGATCCGGCAGGTGCTGCCAAACGCTTTGAACACATAACATTCCATTATGATACAGTATATTAGTATAACTCAAATGAAGGAGGTTGTCAAGCAGTTTTTTACAATTTTTTGAAAAAATTTTCCTTTTTTAAAGGTACGGTTTTTGTGTGATGTGACGGAATTTGTCAAAAAAGAGGACTTTGTGGTAAAGTCCTCTTAAAATTTTTATTTCAGCTTTTCGATATGCCATACGTTCTCGGCGTAATCGGCGATGGTGCGGTCGGAGCTGAATTTTCCCGCTGTGATGAAGTTTTTCCAGCATTTGCGTGAAAACTCGGCGATATCGCGGCGGTAATCGGCGTTCAGCCTCAGCTTTGCCTCAACGTAGCTTTCCAGATCGCCCAGAACGTAGTAATGGTCGGGTCTGTGCCAGCTTGCGCCCTCAAGAAGTGCGAAGTAAAGCTCACGGAAAATTCCCGTTCCGCCGTCGCTTACGGTGCCGTCTATCAGAGTTCTCACAACTCTGCCTATCTTTTCGTTGTTTTCGGCTATCTCTCTCGGGTCGTAGGTTTTCATTATGTCGGAAAGCTCCTCTACCCTTGCGCCGAAGATGTAGTTGTTTTCCTCGCCCGCTTCCTCGACTATCTCAATATTTGCTCCGTCGTAAGTTCCCAAAGTTACTGCGCCGTTGAGGGAGAGCTTCATATTTCCCGTGCCGCTGGCTTCCGTTCCCGCCATGGATATTTGCTCGGAAACGTCGGCGGCGGGGACGATATGCTCGGCGTAAGTCACACGGTAGTTGCTGACGAATACCACCTTGAGCAGGTCTTTTGTTTCAGGGTCGGAGGACACCAGCTTGCCTATCTCGTTGATATACTTGATTATACCCTTTGCTCTGGCGTAGCCGGGAGCAGACTTTGCGCCGAAGATGAAGGTGGTGGGGTAGAAGTTCTTTATTGAGCCGTCCTTTATGCCGAAGTAAATGTAAAGTATGCTGAAGGCGTTGAGAAGCTGGCGCTTGTACTCGTGGAGGCGTTTTATCTGAACGTCGTAAATGCTGTTCACGTCAATGTCCACGCCCTCGGTTTGTTTGATATAATCGGCAAGCTGCTGCTTTTTCTGCTTTTTGATATCCATAAAGGACTGTATCGCAGGGCCGTCATCGGAATATTTGTCCAGCTCCTTCAGCTTGTCAAGGTCGTTTATCCAGTCCTCGCTTCCAAGGAGCTTGGTTGCAAGGGCGGAAAGCTCGGGGTTGCACAATCTTATCCAGCGGCGGGGAGTTATGCCGTTGGTTTCGTTGAGGAATTTGTCGGGGTACAGTCTGTACCAGTCGTTTAAAACATCGTTTTTCAGTATCTCGGTGTGGATAGCCGCAACGCCGTTTATCCTTGTGGAGCAGTAGGACGCCATTTTCGCCATATGGACGGTGTTTCCGCTGACAGGCTTCATATCGTCTATCTTGTTCCTCGGCATTTTCAGGCGGTACATTTCGCCTATGAACGCTTCGTTTAACTGCAAAATAATTGCGTAAACGCGGGGGAGTATCTCCTCCATTATGTCTGCTCCCCACTTTTCAAGAGCCTCGGACATTACGGTGTGGTTGGTGTAGTTAAAGGTCTTTTTCGCTATCTCAAGGGCTTCATCAAAGGCTATTCCCTCTTCGTCTACAAGTATTCGGATAAGCTCGGGGATAGCTATTACGGGGTGGGTGTCGTTGAGCTGGACGGAAATTTTTTCGTAAATCTTGCGAATGTCGCCGCCCTGCGCCTTGTACTTTTTCACAATATCGCGGATAGAGGCGGCGGAGAAGAAATATTCCTGCTTTAAGCGGAGTATCTTCCCCTCTCTGGCGTCGTCATTGGGGTAAAGCACGCGGGAGATATTCTCGGCGGCTATCTGGGCGGCGGAAGCATCTGCATATCTCTGCGCGTTGAACAAATCAAAGTCAAATTCCTCAACAGGCTCGCACTGCCAGAGGCGGAGAGTGCCGATATTATCGGTGTTATAGCCGATAACGGGCATATCGTAGGGGACGGCTTTTACTGTCTGGTCGGCGTATTCTATGATAATTTCGTCGGCGTTCGCGCGCTTGCTCCAGGGGTCGCCGTATTTTGTCCAGTTGTCGGCGCTCTCGTGCTGAAAGCCGTCTACAAAATCCTGCTTGAACAGACCGTATTTGTATCTTATTCCGTAGCCGTCAAGGGGCAGGTCGAGGGTTGCGGCGCTGTCAAGGAAACAGGCGGCAAGCCGTCCCAGTCCGCCGTTGCCGAGGGCGGCGTCCTCTATCTCCTCCATATCCGAAAGACTTGCTCCCACTTCGGAAAGGGCGGACTCCACCTCTTTTTCTATCCCTAAGCACAGGAGATTGTTGTATATCGCTCTGCCTACAAGAAATTCCATTGAGAAGTAGCAGGCTCTGCGGGCGGAAAGGTGCTTTTCCCTGCTTTTCTTCCAGTCGGCGGAAATGCCGTTCATCACCGCTTTTGAAACAGCGTCGTGAAGCTGTTGGGGAGTGGCGGCGGCAGGGGTGACGTCATGTTCCTCCGAAAGTATTTTTGTAAATTCCTCGGTGAATTTTGCTTTATCAAATACGGTTTTCATAATTGTCCTCCGATATTTTTACGAAGTAAATAATAATATAGTATAACATTATTTTTTGTTTCTTGCAAGTACAGGCTGACAAAATCGTAAGAATATCCATAATTCTTTCTTATTTATGCACAAATTTCTACACGCAGACCGCAAAAGTTTTTTGATATTTTTCACATTGGCATATTGTTTTTGAAAAAGATTTTTGATATAATTATTCTTGTGTGTGAATTGATTTTTTGGGCAAAGGATAACATATGGAATACGTTTTGATGTTTCTGACGTTCGTGGGCGGACTGGCTATGTTCCTGTACGGTATGAACGTTATGGGCGGCGGACTTGAAAAGCTGTCAGGCGGGAAGCTGGAAAAGATCCTTGAAAAGCTCACCAGCAACAAGATAAAAGGCGTGCTGCTGGGTATGCTCACTACCGCCGTGGTACAGTCCTCTTCCGCTACCACCGTTATGGTGGTGGGTTTCGTAAACTCGGGCATAATGCAGCTTGAACAGGCGGTAAGCGTTATTATGGGTGCGAACATAGGCACTACCGTTACCGCATGGATACTGTCGCTTTCCGGCATACAAGGCGGGGAAAGTCTTTTCTTACAGCTTTTAAAGCCTACCTCGTTTGCTCCTATAATGGCGATAATCGGCGTTATCATAATGACCTTTATGAAAAAGGCAAAGGGCAAAAAGCAGGAAGTGGCTTCCATTCTCATCGGTTTCGCCCTGCTTATGCTGGGAATGAACAGTATGTCCTCCGCAATTTCGCCGCTGGCAGAAGTGCCTGAGTTCACAAACATTCTGACTATGTTCTCAAACCCGCTGTTGGGTGTGCTGGTGGGTGCGGCTATGACGGGCATTATGCAAAGCTCCTCCGCAACGGTAGGTATTTTGCAGGCACTGTCGCTGACGGGCTCTCTGCCGTACAGCAGTGCGATCCCTATAATTCTTGGTGAGAATATCGGCGCCTGCGTCACCACCCTGCTTTCCAGCGTGGGTGCAAACAAGGACGCAAAGAGAGCCGCTTTTGTCCGTCTGTACGTCAACATCATAGGAAACGTGGTTTTCCTGACCTTGTATTACAGCCTTGACGCTATATTTGATTTTGCGATAGCGGATCAGCCCGCATCTATGTGGGGAATCGCAGTTATTCACACTGTGTTCAACGTGGCTACAACCTTGCTCCTCCTGCCGTTTACAAATCTGCTTGTTAAGCTGGCAAAGCTGACGGTGAGAGAGGGAAAGCACAACAAAGATGATGTCTTCGCCCTGCTGGACGAAAGATTTCTGTCCACTCCTTCCTTTGCGATAGACCAGTGCCGCACTATGGCGTTTAAAATGGCGGAGCTTACAAAGCAGACGCTGAACGACGCTATCGGACTGCTGAAAAATTACGACAGCGAACACGGCGAGGAGGTCGTTGCTAACGAAAATCTGGTTGACGAATATGAGGACAAGCTGGGAACGTATCTGGTAAAGCTCAGCTCCCGCAATCTTACGGAAAAGGACAGCAAGCAGATATCTGTCCTGCTCCACTGTATAAGCGATATCGAGCGCATTTCCGACTACGCTGTGAACACTATGGAGGCGGCGGAGGAGATGAGCGAAAAGGGGCTTTTCTTCTCCGACAAGGCACAGGAGGAACTGAGGGTATATATCGCCGCTATAAAAGAGATAGTTTCCCTTACATTCACCGCATTTGAAACGGGGGATATAGTTAAGGCAAAGACGGTAGAGCCGCTTGAAGAGGTCATCGACAACCTGCGCAACGAGCTGAAAAAGCACCACGTTAAGCGTCTGCGCAAGGGAAAATGCACTATCGAGGCGGGATTTATACTGTCAGATATGCTGACGAACTTTGAGCGTATCGCAGACCACTGCTCAAATATCGCGGTGTGCCTTATACAGATCCAAGAGGGCACGTTCGATACTCACGAATATATCAACGAGCTGAAAAAGGCGGAGGACGCTTTCTTCCTGGATTATTTCGCCGCTTATTCAAGAAAATATGCGCTTCCCAAAAAGGGGAAGGAGCAGGGTTAAAGCGGCGGGAAACGAGTGTTTAAGTAATCAATTGCATAATAAAAGCAGACGTAACATTACGTCTGCTTTTTGTTTATTACTGTGAATTATTTTCAAACTACTATCAGGTCGCCCTCTTTAAGTCCGCTTAAAATGACGGTGTAACCGTTTATGGTAGGCCCTGTTTCAACGGGTATGCGGACCTTGTGGTCGTCCTCGTAAATGTAAACGTAGCTTCGGTTGCTGACAGCGCTTGAGGGAACGCAGACTACGTTGTTCATCTGTGAAGTAACGACGGATACCGTCGCCCATCCTGCTATCACCGCATTTGAAGTTTCCTCCAGCATTGCGGCAAGAACGTCGGGTTCAAAGCCGATTATGGCGTTTTTACTGCTGTCTACGGAGGGGAGATTGTTCCCGCCGAAGCCGCCCCATACAAGAGGTTGGATATCCACCTGATCCTGTTTCTGATAAGAGCGACTGCTGGGTATGCTGACCACCGTTCCCTCGTAGGAATTTCCCGTCAGGGTGACGTTCACCTTGCTGCCAAGCTGGAAGGGGCTGACCGTATCGGAGGAGGAGTCCACGGCGGTGTAAACGTAGATCTCGTCCGCCTTTGCAACGGAGCAGACGTAAGTTCCCTGTGGCAGCTCTGCTCCTATCTCAAGGGAGGCTACGTGGGAAACTATGCAGTCGTAGGGCGCTTTTATGGTATAGCTGTCTATCTCGTACTGAATGGCGTCAAGCCTTGCCTTTTCGTATTCGTATCTGATACGGTCAGCCTGACTGCCGCTTTGCTGATAGTCGGCGTATGCGCCCTCCATAATGATTTCCTGCTCAAGGTAGGTGTAGTCCAGCGCAGAGCTGTCTATCACGGCGATAACGTCACCCTCGTTCAAATACTGGTACTGCCTTATGTCCATTGAAACGAGGTTGCCGTCATAAGCTGTGGAAAGAGCGTCGGACATGGCGTAGCCGATAGACGCCGCCATGGACTGAGATTCGGACAGATCCTGACGGGTCACTTGATAGGTTTCCACCTTTTCCTCGGCGTTGTAGATAGGAATTTGTATCTCGCCGCTAACGTCGTCTGCCGCTGAGCAGGCGGTGAGAGTCAGGGCGATAAATGCCGCAGAAATTGCTTTAATGCTGTTTTTCATAAAAGTCACCTCTTATGCTTCACGCTTTATGACCT
>CANQXF010000020.1 GCA_947627695.1 uncultured Ruminiclostridium sp.
GTTCTCTTGCGGCTTTATTTTTCGCCGACCCCGGGGGTGTACCCCGCTATATTTGCGCAATATGCAAGTTTTCAAATATTTTTTCGTGAAATAAAATTATGCTTGAATCACACGCCCGTTTTTATCAAATCTGTATCGTTTCGGCTTGCTTTTATGTTCTTTGTTGTGATGTTCTTCACAAAGTAATTCGAGATTATCAAAGCATAAAGCGATTGTCGGGTCGTTAAGATTGTCGGGTGTGATATATTCTTTGTGGTGTACGATCGCGCCCGCGTTTATATCTTCAAGACTTCGCTTGCCCGCTTCAAATTCACGGGCGCAACGCTCGCATTGCCCGCGCCTGCAAAGATAATAGGCGTTGCGTGTCTTCTTCCACGCTTTGGAATTATAAAAGTCTTTTGCGTATTCTTTCGCCATTCCTTACGCGTCCCCCTGCTTTCCTTTGTTTTCCTCGATCAATCCAATGTTTCGCGCTATGAGGAATTGATAACGACGGGCGTATGTGTAGAACGTGCCGCGGCTGCAATATGTTTCTCCGATACGCTCCCACGGTGTGTTTGTGACTATGTGATCGCGTATCTTTCCCAATAGTTCGTCGCGCGGTTTCCCCTGCGCCCCGCCTAAATCTACGTCGTTTTCTGCCCGTTCTATCGCCGTTTGAACCTTTCGGTCAAAGGCTGTCGCCCGCCGTTTCAACTTCCCGCGCTTGCGTTTGTCTTCAAGGCGTATCAACGACCGCACTATTCTTTTTTCATCTGCGTCTAAGTAATACCGCCCCAACGCTGCGCCCCCCCCCCTGTTAAAATGTTTCTTCGTTGCTGTCTCTGAATGATGTTTTAATGCGAATCATACCGTCGCCGTCTACGTCGACTTTGTGCGTGTGTTTGCCGATCTTGATTGTCGCATAGTCCACGCTTCCGTCGAACGTGGCGCGGATAGCGCAAAGCATAAGTTGCAACTGTCCGTTGCTCTGTGAAAAGATATTCTTCGCCCACAAGCCCGCTGCTTCCATTTTTGCGCGGCTGGCGCGTTCCGTTGCGGCTTCGTTACAATCGCAATCCTGTGTTGCAAGTTCGTTGTATTCTTCTCCCGATAAGCCGTCGGGCGCGGCGATTATACGCGCTTGTTTGCAAAAACGGCAAAAGCCCGTATGATTTGAGATTGTACGCACGGCGGGCGCGTTCGGCATACCGCCGCCGACTGCTGCCGCTTCTTCTTCCCCTGCTGCCGCCCCTGCGTCCATGATCTCGCCGTTTACTTTGGGTATTGCTTCCCCGATCGCTTCAAGTCCTGTCGCTTCCAAAATTTCGACGATTGTCAAAATAAAGGTTTCTGCCGCGTCGGGATTTATGCGCCCGATCTTGAATGTTGCCATAATGCGCACCGTAGCCGCGCCGCCCGTCGTGAAACGCACTTCACGCCTTGCGTCTGTCGTTCCCTTTCTGTCCTCGCGGAGATTGTGAATGATTTCGCGGCGGTCTGTTTCCGAAAAGCCTAAAAGGTTAAGTATGCGCTTTTCCCAAAAGTCGGAAAGCGGCAAGGGCTTTTCCTTGATCTCTCCCGCTACGATTCCCGCTACTTCGTCTTTGTTTGTTGTGATTGTCAACATTTTTTGTTTCTCCTTTCGTTGTGTGGTTTACGTTGCTTTCTTCAATCCCGCACCATGCGGGCATATATATAAAAACCGCCGTTTATATCATTCACGAAAACACTCGCGTCGATGAAACGGGCGTTTTTATATTTCTTTTTTAACTCTTTTTCAAGCAAGTCACGATCGAAAGCCATATTTCGCACTTTCCCCTTGCTGAATTTTGAATAGCTTCGTGTCACTTTTGGCTTTTTCAGCCCCTTTGATGTTTTCCACCGCTTACGCCCTTTCGGGTCTTTCGTGATGTAATTTACAAGCCCCGTTATGTGCGTGTCGGGGTCTGGCGCAAGGCGTTTCGTTTCTGTCCGATCGCCGTGATACCATAATTTTTCTATCTCGTCGCGGTCGCAATCTCCGCTGAATATCATGTGATGATGTACCCTTATTCCCTTTTTAGGGTCGTCGCTCCATTCTGTGACGTATATGTAGCGCAAGTTTGGTTTTCCCTGCTTATGCCTACGCCTGTTTATGCGTTTTATGAAATTCCCGAAAATCCTTTCTGCGTCTTCCACGCTTTCGGGTTCTTGCCCTGCCTTGTATGTAAACGTCCCCCACAAGTCCCCTTTTCCGAAATTCGCCGCCGCTAAATTATTCAGATAGCGACGCGCCCGCTTCTCGTTTAGGTTTTTTTGGGACGGTCTGCTTTCTCTCTTTCTCTTTGTGCGCGGCATATCGTGACGGGAAGAAAAGGACGGGTATATATCAATCTCGATTTGATTTCCTGCTTCCGTTGTGGTTGTCCGATACGCCGCGCCCTGCTTCCCTTGCTTTGCGATCTGCTCCGCTTCCCATTCTTCCAGTTTCAACCGTTGGTCGTTATATGCTTCTTCGTAGTCGTAGTCGTCATATAGCCTTTTTTTCTTTCCCATGTTCCCCGCCTTATCCCTTTGCATATTACACAATATATACATTCTTCCTTACCCTCTTACATATTGCATAATATATATATCTATAAACATATTGTGTAATATTTACGATTTCTTAATACCCCATTACAAGGTCGGTCGCCCTCTGTTTGCACACATATATATATAGGAAGAAACTATTTCCCCGTTTCTTCCCCTGCTGCCGTTTCGGGCGTATCGACAACGGATATAATCGGGTTGCATATTACTTTTACCGCTTCGCTTGTTTCTATATCCCCGTCCGCTTCCGCGTATAAAATAACGCTTGCTTTTTTATCGTTTACCGTTATAAATGGAATTTCTATTTTTATCTTCTTCATTTATTCCGTTTCCTTTCCTTATATTGTCTGCGTCTGCATACTGAATAAATTTAATTGAACGGCGTCGCTTCCTGCTGCATAGTCCATTATTGAAAGTTGCGCCCGCTCCGTATTAAGCCGACGCGCCGCCGCTTCGTAGTAATCGGCGTCAATCTCGAATCCCCAAAACTGAAAGCCCGCATTGTGGCACGCAATAAGGCTTGACGCGCTCCCGACATGGGTGTCTAATATTTTGTCGCCCCGCTTCGCGTACTTCGATAAAAGCCACTCATAAAGTTTGACGGGCTTTTGCGTCGGGTGTATCTTGTTCTTTTCTTTTAATACGCTATATCTGAATATTTTCGCGGGGCGTTGTATGCTGCACCACGCAAATTCGCACATAGCAAGGGTCAAGTCCTCGGGTTGTACCTTATCCCATACAATATAATTTTGTGTGGGCGGCAAATCGTAGTAATTTCCCCCCCATATAATTTGGTTTTTTGAAACTCTGAATAATTCTTTGAAATATTCAGCCGTTGGCGGTTCGCTATCCCATTCTTTTTTATTGTGTTTCTGCCTTACTGGATTCTTGCTTATTCCTATTCCATAGGGCGGGTCAACGATCGCAAGGTCGAAAAACCCGTCTTCAAATTGTTTCATACCCTGCATACAATCCATATTGAAGAAACCGCCCGCGCGTAAATCTTCCATTTTTTTAATATCCTTTCAAATGCTCGTCCATATAGCGGCTATATTCCGCTTCTCGCTTCACTACTTCGCGGGAATACTCCGACGTCTCTATTCCCTGCGCCCATAATTCGGCGGCATTGCCTGTCCCCATGTTGTAAGCCATTAAAACGCGGTGTACTTCGTCGTCGCCGTATGTATCAAACAGATCACGAATGATAGAAACGCCCGCCCCTACGTTCTGCGCCGTGTCGTACATATCCACAAAACCGCGTTCAGCTATTGCCGCCGCGTTGCAATCGTTTATCTGCATATATCCGCTATCGCCCGTCACGCTCCGCGCTTCTCTTTCAAACTCGCTTTCTTCTCCTATGATCGCCATGATGAAAGAAAAGGCGACTCCGTTGTCCGCGCATATATCAAATACAATCCGTTGTTCTTCTTCACTCATGGGAACGGGCAAACATACGAAGACGGGGTCGCGTGGTACTGCTGCCGTCACTTCGCTTAATGAGTCCGCGATCTGTAAAGCGCGGCTTCTTTCTGATCGTTGGCGGCAGTAGCTAATATTTCGCAAGGTTTCTACGCATTCGCAAGGCTTGTCAATGTCTGCCGCTCTCTTTTTCTGCCGCACTACGCCCACAATCACGCCCACAAGCGCGATTATGCAAATAATACCCACGAAGCAGACGCGCCGCCTTATCTGCCGCGCCCTGCGCCGTTTCCTGTGTATGTTCTCGCGTCTTCGCCTTTCAATGTCGTATTGCATATTCTTTCATTACCTCACTGTTTATCTTTTTGAATTTTTCCTGCATTTCGGCGGGCATTCTGCTATATGTTTCTTCGTAGCATATCGCCGCCCGCGTCATTCTCTCCGCGCTTTCTTCCGCTTTTGTAAGCTGCTTATGCAATGCGCTATTTACTGAATTTGCCAAAAGAAAGCCCTGCATAAGCCTGTCGCATTTATCTATAATGCCCGCCAACTTTTCGGCGGCGATTTCTTCCGCGCGTGCGATCGCTTCCGCTTCGGTGTAATATCTGCGCTTGTGTAAATTATTGCTTTGCATTTTCCCGTCCTTTCTGCTATAATGTCTTTGTGGTTTATTTAGAAAAGCCGCCGTTTTGGTTTCCCGCCTTACGGCGGTTTTTCCTTTTCATAAATTCAGCCGTCCGCTTCTTCGTCGGGTTGCCACATATTCGCGTCCACTGTTGGAAAATACAAATTTTTGTCGTCTATGTAATAGTCCGCGTTGATCTTCCGCGTGTCGCCGTCGTATGCTTCTATAAGTTCGGGTAAATTCTCGTTTACCGTGTCAAAATAAAGCCCGTTTTCGTGGCAAAAAACTATTGCTTTTTTCAGATCGCGCCCCGTCCTGCAAGAATAAAGGATAATGCGCGACCCTTTTTCTTTTTCCTTTATCAGCATTTCAAAAAGCGGCTTGTTTGGCTCTCCGATCTCGGGGAACGGTGCGCCCTGTGATAACGTCCCGTCGAAGTCTACCGCATAAATTTTATTGCCCTGCATATCAGCCATAAACGCCGACCCCCTTTCTTTGCTTTGTAGCGATCGGGTCGGTCATGATTCCGATTGAAAGCGGCGGCAATTTTCGGATTGCTTCGCCCAATTCTTCGTCCGTCCTTATCCCGATTTTTAATAATTCCGCTTGTATGCGTTCTTTTTGTGTTTTTACTTCTTTACCCATAAGCCGCCCCCTATATCCGAATTTCTAAGCCGCTGTTTACGCCGCACGATATTAAATAAGCCATAAGCAACGTAAAGAGAAAAAATAACGCGGCGGCAATACTGACCGCGACTAACGCCTTAATGATCTTCTTTTTCATTGTTCCCCCCCCCCTATGCTCCCGTCCTCAACGTCTGGGCGTCTGCATACGCGCCCGCCGCTTCGTGTTCTGCCCGCGTCTGCCGCGCCATGATCTCGACGTTTGATACAATAGCCTTGTGCGCCATTGCCGCGACTTGTATTGCTTCGACTGCCGTATTGACTGCCGCTCTGTAAATTTCCTCGTATAAATTGCGGATAGTTGCCCCGTCCGCGTTTCTCTTTGTTGCTTCCCATATCTGCGCCGACCATTTTTCGATCTGCTCTAAACCCTCGTGAGTTTCGTCGATTTCCTCACGAATAACCGCGAAAGACTCATGATTGGAATGATCAAGCCCGAAACGGTCGTTTGCGGCTTTCAATTCTTCGTCTATGAGTGGATATAATTTATTTTTTATTGCGTTCGCCATTGTTTAGCCCTTTCTGCTCTCCTGTGCGTGTTTATATCTGTGCCGCGAAGCCGTGGTCGTCGCATAACTTCCGAAAATCCGCAAGCAGCCCGTCGCGGTATTCATTGACCGCCGCCGTGGTGTAGCCCGCGTCGTATAATGTGCGTTTTATTGTGTGCCATTTTGCCCCGACTTCGTTTTCGAGATAGTCCGAAAAATACGCCCGCTTTTCAAAAACCAAAAAGCCCGCTATATTTTCAAATTCCCGCTTATGCTTTCCGCGTCCTTGCTTTTTCATCTGCTGCCCTCGCTATCCCTCGACAATAATGTCGTAGTATAAAGTTTGCTTTATCTCTGCAAACTCGTATTGTGCCGTTATGTCTGGACGATAGGGCGGCAATAGACCCAACTCATTATATTTTTTATGCCGCGTTTCAAATCTTGCGAAAAATTCAAGCACAAGCGCGTCAAAATACGGCGTAAGTTCTGAATCTAACCCGCTCAACTCATAAGTCGCGGCATAGCCGCCCGCTAATATCTCGCCGTCGCGGTTTCCTGCGATAATTCGGACATACGGCGCACCCTTGCAAATCTTTATTAGATCAATTACTTTCACTGTGTTTTGCCTTTCCTTATCGTGTCGTAGTCAACAAATATTTCAATCAAAGGGCTTTCGCCGTTCTTTAATTTGTTGCGCTCGTTTATGCCTATGTGCCTAACTTCGCAAGAAAGCAAGTCTTCGCGATCTCTTGATTTGATCGCGACCCCCTTGTAAAGTTCGTCTAATCCCATTTCGCCGTCTATGTAGATTGCTATTTTTGCAGCGGGGGAAAGCGTCGGCAATAAAAGCGCGTATGTGTACGGGATTTTTTTCATTCGCCCTCGCCCCCTTTTTCGTCCGCAATAGCGTCGTAGAAACATTCGGGAAATTTCCCCGCGTCCTCGCCCTCTAAATCTAAATTGCATATTTCTTTATTCGGGCATTCCCCGCAACTTACATTTTCGGGGGCGCAATCTTTCAAAACCTCGTCGGGGTTCGGTTCTTTCTTCCCTTTAGCGTCTGCCGCCGTATGTCCTGCTGCTGCTTTCTTCGCTTCGTTCCAAACCGCTTCTAAGGTTTCGTGCGATATTTCAACGCGGACGCCGTTGTCTTCTTCCTTTTCTCCCGTTAATACTTCCCGTATGTATTTATACGGTACTTCGCACTTGACCGCGTTCATTAAAAATCCCGCCGTCTTTTCGTTGTTTGCCGCTACTCTCAAAATGTCGTAGAGTTCGCCGACCTTTAATTCTACCCTTGCGTCTGCCGTAAATGCGTCCATAAGTCCCATACTTTTATATCCTCTCTTTCTTTTATGTGTTTTTTATTTGTTTTTACATTTTCGCGCCCCGAAATATTACAAGCATTGACGGGAAAGGTGCGCTTTGTGCTGCTTCTCCGAATTTTAATCTTCCCGAAATAAATCTAATTTCAGATCTGTGCAATATGAAGTCGTGAAAATATTTTGTATCTGTGCGGGCGGGTATCAGCATAACAACGATTGTCCCGTCTTTTGTTCCCTCTCTGTATGCTTTTTCTACCCACTCCCCGATTGCCCGACCGTATGGTGGATTGCAAAACACGCGATGCCCCCCCCCAGTCCTGCAAAAGACCGTTTTGCTCTTTTGTGAAATATTTTTCTGTTTTATGGTTGGTTTCATCTGCGCAAGGGTCTAAGTCAAAGTGAAATTCGCTATTTAATTCATCAAAGAATTTTTGCGGGGTCGCCCACCGATCTGTCTTGCTGCTGAAAAGTGCTTTATTTATCATTTCCGACCCCCGTTTCTTTTCCTGCTACCGCTTGTTTCTTCGTGTATGTGCATTGTTTAGTCCTCTCTTTCTTTTATATGCTTTATTAGCTGTTTTCCTATAAATTCAGTGTATACGGGCGGTATTGCTTCCGCTAATTCGCTACGGCTCATCCAATCAATACCGCCCAACGCAAACCCCCAATATAAAGCAATTTGCTTTTCGTTCATTCCCTTAACGCCGCCACTTCCGCATATTGATATAAAGCCGTCCTGCCCGAAGCCGTTCCCTGCCGTTGGTGTCTTTTTCTTCTGCGCTGGTATTTCGGGCGGTTTTAAGTTTACGTTGCTTTCAAAAATCCTTTTCCGCTGCGTATATATATTTTTGAATTGCGTCCCGCATAATGAAATAGGATTTATCAGCGGTGCGCCGACTACGTTTTCGATTATGTACGGTTTTTTGCTTTTCTGTAAAAGTTTCCGTGTCTCCGCTATAAAGTCTTTATGATCGCCGTATTTCCCGCCGTTACGCGCAAGTGATAAATATTTTGCCCTGCTATGTTTTTGGCAAGGCGGCGACGCGTGTATTGCGTCAAATTCCGAAAGGTCGGCGGTTTTCAAAAACTCAATCGCGTCAGCTTGTATAAATGTATATGGGTAATTCGGTTGTGGTTCTATATCTACGCCGACAACCTCGAATCCCGCTTTTGCATATCCCGCCGACGCCCCCCCCTGCTTTGCAATATAGGTCTAATAATTTCAATTTTGCTTTACCCACGCTTCCCGCCCTCTTTCTGCTCTCCTGCTGCCGCTGCGCCTATTATTTCCCGCGCCACTTCTTCATAATGTGCGTCGCTATATTTCGGGAAGCGTAACGCCGAAAGCCGATTCTGCATTTCGCGCCGCTTTTCGTTGCTTATCAACCCCGCCGCGTCCATAGCCCACAAAAAGCCGCTTATAAAATTTGCTGCCGTGTCCTTATTTTCTTCTTTCTGCAAATATTCCGTTGTTGGGTATTTTTCCGACCAATTCCCCGTCGCTAACTGCCGAAAATATTCGTGTAAAACTCCATTTGTAACGCCCGCAACTTCGCTTTCCCTGCCCTTTGCGGTGTTCTTTTTGAAGATCGCGATTATTTCGTTTTCAAGATTGCTTTTTGCTCTGTGCATATTCCCGCCTTTCTGCGCCGTGGCGTGTGTGGTTTATTCTTGTCCTGCTGCCCGCGCTTCGTTTAATTCGTTCAATACCGCTTCGCCTTGCCTTTTCCTCAATACTTCCGCGTGCTTATATGCCGCGAACATCTTAACCGCCAATTTATAACTTTCTTTGTTCCTGCTTTCCCGCCATTTTTTCAAGCGTTGTTTTTCCTCGATCAGCTTGTTTTTTGCCTTTTCGACCAATTCCCGCGTTTCGCTTTCGCCCCACGAATTGACGTATGTATATACCGCAAGCCCCGTCTGCGGGTCAATTATGTACACCTCGTTTTCGTATTCGTCGCGGTATACATTGAATATCTCCCCGTCAATTTTTATTTCAAATCCTGCTTGTTCTGCTATTCCGACTATTTTCCCTTTCCTTATCACTGAATAAAATGTTACTCTTTCCATGTTCCCGCCTTTCTGTGTGGTTTATGCTTGTCCCTGCTGCCCTTATCCTTTATAATGTTTTTACCGATTGCCGTCGGAATATAAAGAAAGGGTTGTTGTTTTATGCAAAAATACGAATTGTCCGACTCTGATGTTAAAGCTATATTGTGCGCTCTCGAAGTTTTACCCGCTTACGATTTCGCGCCCGATTTTGCCGCCGATCTTTTGGTTTCTGTTGGCTATAAGCTGACGAGCCGAAAACCATTGACGAAGCGTGAAGAATACCTTGTCGCGGTTTCTATTGATTGCGCTTTCCTTGCCCTGCGTGATGAACTTACTGCAAGCGAAGAAACATTGTCTGCGCTTCGCCCGTATCTGTTTACGATCAACAAATTGCACCCGTTCGCCGTTTCGATCTTAAATTGACCCGTTCGGTAAATTCTTTTATTTGTGCGTCTGCTTCATCTTTCGGCGGCGGCGGGTCTTTGTAGGTAAACAATACCGCCGCCCCGTCCCGTATGCTGCCGCTCGCAATTTTCTGTAACATTGCGGCGGCTTTTTTTTCTGCCGTTTTCAACGTTTCCGCTCCTTTCTGCTTAATATGTTAAGCATTTGCGCCCGAAGAAAAAAGGTCGTTAATATTTACATCAAGCGCGGCGGCAATCCGAAATAATGTTTTCGTGGTTGTCGTTTTTGTGCGCCCTGTTTCAAGCCCGCAAATTATCGAACGCGAAACGCCGCTTTTTTCGGACAATTCTTCTTGCGTAACTCGCCTATCTTCTCTTAACTGCTTTCCGACATATTTCATATTCTTTTAACTCCTTTCCGCGTCTTGCGCCTTTCTATGCTTAACATTTTAATCAATAGTGTTTAATATGTCAAGCACTAATTTATATATTGTTTAATTTGTTAATCTGTTGTATAATTTATTGAACAAAAAAGAAAGGCGGTATCACTTTATGAAGATCGGAGAAATAATAAAGCAGTACAGAAACGAACACGGCTACTCGTTGCGCGAATTTTCCAAACTTTCTGGCGTAAGCAATTCTTACTTATCAATGTTAGAATCTGGAAAGCACCCGCGAAGTGGTCGTCCTATTGTTCCAACTCTCACAAAATTAAATCAAATTGCGGACGCTATGGGTTTACGCATTGATGATTTAATTTCTGCTATGGACGACACGCCCGTCAAGATCGACGACGGCGGCTTTTATGTTTCCTCTCTTGAAAAGCAAATCATTTTACGCTTTCGGGATTTACCCGACGGCGAAAGAAATATGTTGCTGCGGTCTTTGGGGTTGGAAGAAAAAGGGGACGAATCGCGCGGCGCGTCCATTCCGTACACGGGATAAAAGTTTTTCGTGTTGGCAATACATACTATGTTAATTTTCAAGAAAGGAATAAACCACGATGAAAACAGAAAAAGGCGGGGAAAGCCCCGACGTGCGAATAACCGCGCTATATGTGCGCGTTTCGACGGGGTATCAGATCGACAAAGACTCTTTACCATTCCAAAAGAAAGAATTAAAAAATTATTGCGTTCACGTCCTGCATATATCCCCCGACGAAATAGAAATATTTGAAGACGCGGGCAAATCGGGGAAAAATACCGACCGCCCCGCTTTTCAACGAATGATGAAAAAGGTCAAGGCGGGAAAGGTTGCGCGGGTTTGCGTGTATAAAATCGACCGTATTTCCCGAAACCTTGTCGATTTCTCTTTAATGTATGATGATTTCAAGGCAAATCGGACGACTTTTATATCCTTAAACGAGCAATTCGATACATCGTCCGCGATCGGCGAAGCTGTTTTGAAGATCATACTTGTATTTGCAGAATTAGAGCGGAAACTAACAAGCGAACGAGTGACGGGCGTCATGATCGGGAGAGCGCAAGACGGTAAATGGAACGGGGCGCGTATGCCTTTCGGTTGGAAATGGAACGCCGAAACCGAAACGCCCGAACATGACCCCGACGAAGCAGAAAAGGCGCGGTTGCTCTATCGCGTATATTATGAAACCCGATCAACGGCAAAAGTCCGCGACTTTTGTTATGATAACGATATTCAGACGAAGCGCGGCGGGAAATGGACGACAACTACAATATTAAATTTCTTAAAAAATCCCATGAATAAGGGTGATTATAGATATAATTACAGAGAATCCGCACGCGGAAAGAAAAAGCCCGACGACGAAGTTGTTTATATTCCTGCGGTATTCCCGCCGCTTGTCGACCCCGAATTATGGGAACGCGTAAACGCCATTATAAAGGATAACGGCGCAAAGGCTAAAACAAGCCTAAACCCGCACAAGAAAAAGCATACCCACGTTTTCGCGGGTGTCCTGCGTTGTGCAGAGTGCGGGGCGGGCTTTCAAGTTTCCCGCCTTGATAAGCCGCGTCTTAACGGTTTTAGACCGTCGTTATATATTTGTACTTCCCGCCGTACATACCGCGCTTGTGAAGCCCTCGGCGCGTCCGACGTTGTGATTGGTTCGTTTGTGTTTAATTTCGTTGCTAACCTTGTCGCGGTATCAGCGGCGCGGCGGGAATATGTGAAAGCGGGGATTGATGAAACCGAAAAGCGGCTTTTGCAAGGCGACGCGTTTTCTGGCGTGCTTCGGATTGACGCGGTATCGCTTCGCCAAATTTTCGACGCTCTGCGCGGCGTGTCCCGTGGCGGTTCTTCCTTTATCCCCGCGCCGCTTGAAAAGAAAAAAGACGATAAAGCCGCCGCGATCGAGAAGAAGCGAAACGAAGCCGCAAAGATCGGGCGGGCGTTGGAACGTCTCAAAAAGGCGTATCTATTCGACGACAATGTTATGAATGAACGGGAATATATAACCACGCGGGCGCGGCTCGAAGAAGATTTGACGCGCCTAAACAATGAAATAGCCGACAAAGAAGAAAGCGCGTTTGAAACCGTGTCCGAATTATCGTTCGTGACAAGCGCGACCGAATTTCTGTTATCTTATCAAATCCAATCTGGCGACCCCGTTGTTTACTCTGATTTTGCGCCCATTGTCGGCAATGAAACTTTAAGGAATTTCGTCCAAAAGATCATTGACCGTATAGAGATAAGGCGGGCGCGGGTGTCCGCGATTGTGTTCAAAAACGGGCTTGACGCGCGTTTTATCCTTAAAGATGAATAAATATAAGGGGCGGCGGTCTTCCCGCTGCCCCTGCTGCCTTTATGCTTCTATGATCTCATAATTTCTTTTACTGTCTCGCTTCTCTTTTATTATTCCGTTGTTTATCCGCATATTTGTAAACATTACAAACGCCCTTATCATTTCTTTTGCTTCTTCCACGCTTGCCGCTTCCACGATCTCGCCCGTTTTCTTTACTCTGATTTTTACCATTTTCTTTTCCCGCCTTTCTTTTTATGTGGCGGGGCGGTTGCCCGCCCTGCCGTGTGTGGTTTATGCTATCACTTTGTCGCTTTCTTCTTCCGCTTCTTGAAAGATTATTATTGCTTTTGTTTCTTCTTCCGTTCCGTATGCGTGCGGTAAGTTTATAAGTTCTATTTTGCAGTTTCCGCACCATTCGTTTCTAACCACATCTTCGATCGAGTTAAAAGTTATCGTGTCGCCGCTTGTAATATCTATTATCTGTACTTCTTTAACCCTTTTATTTACATACGCTTCAATGATTGATAACTTTAATTCTGCAATCGTAAGTTCCCTTGTTTCTACCTTTCTTTCTCTGTAACCTAAGTATTTTAACTTCATTTTCTTTTCCCACCTTTCTTTTTGTTTGTTTGTGGTTTATTTCCCTTTCGGTAATTATAATATATCACATATTGCGCAATATGTCAATACATATTATGCAATATGTTTGAAAAATTTTTCCGATCAAAGAAAAAGACGGCGGTTTCCCGTCGTCCTGCTGCCGCGCCTTTATCTGTGCATTTCTTTTAATATCCTGCATAATGATTTTATGACGCCCTCGCCTGTTAATTTTTTCATTATAAATTCTTCAATGCGTAAAGCGAAATAAAATATCGCACCCGCTCCGACCCAACACAAAACGCATATTGCAACATATTCTATCATAATATACCCGCCTTTCATTCTGCCGCCCCTGCGCCGTTGTTTAATGCTCTGTCTATCGCCGCGTTTATATATTCGTTCACGCTTTGCCCTGCTGCCGCCGCCGCAACTCTCACGCGCTCTTTTTTGCCCTTTGGCATGGTTAAATTGATACGATCATATTTTTGACGGTTAAATTCATTTTGGTATGCAATTTGATTAAATACTGGCTTTTCCTGCCCTGCTGTCGCGTTGCCTGTTTCCTGCTTTTTCATTATGCGTCCCCCTCTGCTATGCTCATTTCTTCTAATATCCCGAACACGAAGTCCCTTAAATATTCCGTTGCCTTTTCCTGCACTTCTTCAAGTGTTAAAGAATCGCTATATTGTGCGACGCAAACTTCCCTTTTAAGGCTATTACCGACGCCGTCTTCCTTGTGCGTTCTATTGCTTAAACAAACGCGCCATTTATTACTTTTTACCCTGTCTGTTTTTGTTATTTTTATTCTTACGTCGCCCACATCTGCAACCGTTCCCGCCTTAAATCGTGCGTCTTTCATGTACCACGGTATTTTATATTTCATATTTCATTCTTTCCCCCTTTTTCCTGTTTCTTTGCTTGTTAATTTGACCCCGACGCGCTTTTTATTGCTTCCATACGCTCCCGCCTTTCTTTTTATGTGGCGGGGCGGTTTCCCGCCCTGCCGTGTGTGGTTTACTAAAGTTTGCGCGTTATCTTACCGCCGAATATATATTTGTTCTTCCTTGCTTCTTCCAATGTGTCGAAGTTCCATATATCGCCGTCGGGCGTTTCGAGTTCGTAGCGTGGTTCTGTATATACTCCGTCTTTGATCTTCCATGCTTCGATCGCGGTCGTTTCGTTTGTGTGGCTTTCGCAATATTTCGTCGGCTTGTCAATGTGTATTGCCCCGTTCATATCTACATCAACAACGTTATACGCCGCCCCGTCAAATTGTACTTTTTGCCCTATCCACTTCTTTTTTAATTCCTCAATGTGTTCTTTATATGTTCCCATTTTTCCCGCCTTTCTTTTGGTTCGGCGGGCGGGTTGCCCGCCCTGCCGTGTGTGGTTTATGCTACAAGGTCGCCCGCTTCCAATACGGGACACATACTATAAACCCCCTCTGGGAAGATGTATTCCTCTTTCCCGTTTTTGTGCAGCTTGCAACGCTTCACTTTTCCGAATTTATCCCGAATCGTTACGGTTTTTTCTGTCCTTTTTATGATCGTATATGAAAATATACAATCATGGGCGCAAACCGAATGCGTCGCGTATGTCTTGCCGATTTCAAATTCTCCCATTGCCGCCGCCGCTTTCGCGTCCGCTTCTTCGTGTGCCTTTCTGATCGCTTCCCTTACTAATTCGCCGTAATCTCTCATTTTTTTGTTTCCCGCCTTTCTTTTTGTTTGTGTGTGGTTTATTTCCCTTTCGGTAATTATAATATATCACATATTGCGCAATATGTCAATACATATTATGTAATATATTCAAAAAATTTTTGCAAAAAGAAAACGCCCGCCGCTTTTTTGCGGTTGGCGTTTTATAAAATCCTTTATTTATGCGGGTTTCTTTTATCTCGTGTTCGGTGTTCATCTGACAACCCATGCACACCGAACACGCATACAACGGTCTTCCTAATTCCTCTGATTTCTTTTTGATGATTTCGCGGCATTTTTTTATAAAATAATATTGCCGTTTTGGTTCGTCTGTTGGCGGCGGGTTATTAAGATCAATACCCGCTAATATATCGTCTACGCGTTCGCGTTCTGTTTTCTTCATTGTGTAACCCTCTTTTCTTCTTTGTAAATCCATATTATAATATAATATTTTGCCTAAATTGTCTATAAAAATCAGCGGGCAAATCATAAGATCGCCCGCCGTTTTCTCGTGATATATTCCCATATTAAGACCGAAAGTATATTATATGCGCCGCCCCCTGCAAGGGTCGCGGCAATGCGCCCGCCCGATCATGCAATATAAACCGTGCCGCCACTGTCTACGGCGCACACATAGCCCGACGGGATTCTTACCCACGTCGACCCGTCCGCGTTTTCTTTCACTTCCTGCACTGTGACCCTTGTCCCTTTTTTCAGCAACGCCGCGCCCGCTCCGTCCTTGTATGCGTTTTTTCTCCCGTCTGCGGTAAGTTCTGCAAGCGTTTTCTTCCTGCCGCGCGGCTCGGTGCGGACGTACATATTGTTTTTAAGCGTGTACGTTTTCCCGACCGTGTATTTTGCGGCGGGTTTTGTCTGTGAAGCTGCTACGATCTGCGCCGCCCCTGCCGTGAAGTTGTCCCACTCGGTAAGCCCGTATTTTTCGACTGCGTTCATGTTCGTATTGACATAGGTCGAAGATGTGGCGTAGCCGTCCGCTTTGATACGCTCCAAATACTCGCGGGCGGTTGCGGCTGTTTTCAAATTTGCATATCGGGTTGTATTGATAAAATCAAAATAACCCTTTACGCCCTCGGTCATAGAAGAATACGCGCGAAAATTATCGCGTATTGTCGTAAGCGTCCCGACCTTGTATTCTTCTTTTGTTTTCATATTCACGGACGCGCCTTTCCATGTCGACCCGCACTTCATACCAAAATAATTGTGGTATTTTGCGGCAAGGCTTGAAAGCCCGAAGCCGCTTTCGATACACGCTTGCGCAATGATCGGCGACGCTACTTTGTAGCCGCGTGCTTTCGCTTCCGTCTGGATAAGCGGCGCGATCTGTGCTATAAAGTTTTTAATCTGTGCCGTTGTCGCCATTCTCCGCGCCCCCTTTCTGCGTTTCCTGCTTCATGCTTTCGACTTGCTTCACAAGCTGCAAAACTTTGTCGTAGCCGATCATTGACGCAATCCATACGGCGACAATGATGATTGCAAGGCAAATAATATTGTTTACGCTCCACGGCAAGCCCATAAGCATATAAACCGCCGCCGTACCTAACCCGCCGACAACCACGGCGGCGATCAATGCGACCGTATTTGCCGAATACTCGCGCCCCGCGTTCTTATACGCTTTTTTGACCGCTTCGGTAAGCAAGGCATTTACACCCGCGCCGATCGTTAAAATTGTTGCAAATAATGATACTGTCATTTCTTCGCCCCTTTCTTTTTGTGTTCTCTTTTTATTCCGAAAAATCGTCCGCGTCGTCCGTGATCTCGTCCGTGCGTCCGAATTTCTGCAAATTCTCCGCTTTTGCTTTCCAATAATAGAAGCCGTGGGAAGTTGCCGACAATCCATAGGCGGCGGGGACAAGGTAGGCAAGCGGGCTTGTGTCTTTAAGCGCGAAAACGGCGATAATCGCCGCGATCGTACAAATTCCCGTTATAATGTCCGAAACATATAAAAGGGCTTTTGATGTTTCTAATTTCCTTTTTTTTCGCGCCCTGCGCCGTCTGTTTCCTGCCATTCTCCCGCGTCCTCTCTCTTTTGCACTTCCCGTATTTTCAAAATGACCGCCGCTGCGCTTCCGTAAGTGACAAGGAAGATTAAAAGCGCAATGCCTATAACTGCCGCCGCTATCTTTCCCATGTTTTAGTCCCTTTCTTTGTTCGGGCGGTGCGTCAAGTATGTTTCAAGGTCTGATTTCGCCCGCTGCAATGCTTCTTTGTCGTTGCCGTTGATCGCGTGGGATAGCAGCGCAAGAATCGCCGTTTGCGTGACCGCGTTCGCTTCGTCTATGTTGTCAAGGCGGCTTTTATCCGCATTGAAGCGTCGGTCGTGTTTTTCCTCGTTTTCCTCGATCTTTTCTTTGATCTTCTCGACTTCTTCTTCAAGGGCGGCTATTTTCTCGTCCTGCGCCTTGTTTGGGCTTTTTGCTTTCGTGACAACTTTTGCGATAACCGCAACGCCGCCCGCTATAACGGTTAATGCGGCGCATACTGCAAGTACGCCGTTAATAATGTCTTGTGGTGTAAATACAATAGGGGTGTTCATCGGTTTATACCCTTTCTTCTGCGTGTTTCTATGCTAATTCTAAAATAGAAAAACGCTCGATTGTGCCAATCTTTGACCGCTTTACATCTTCCCGAATATCCGCGCTTAAATGCCATGCGTCGGCGTGTTCTATGTGTGCAAGTCGGCTTTCTATTGAACGGTCGAAAAGTTCTTCGTCTACTTCTCCCGTCTCGAATGCGTGCAATAATTTCTTTATGCGGCGTGTTGCGCCTTTCCTTACGATCTTAAAAGACGGAAAATGCCGATAACCTACGAAGTCGACGCCGTTTTTCGCTGCAACAACTCCCGTTTTCGGGTTTAGTGTAAGGTGTAAGCGATCGCGCACAAATTCGTCGATTTTCTTTAACATTTCGTTAAGTTCTGCGGGGTCTTCCGAAAGAATAACGAAGTCGTCCATATATCGGAAATAATCGTGTACGTGTAGTTCGTGTTTTATGTATTGATCTAATATGTTTAGATACACATTTGCGAATAACTGCGACGTAAGATTTCCGACGGGTATTCCCACGCCGTCTTTGTAAATTCCGTTATGCTCTATAATGTGGTCTAATATCTTCAAAACCGCTTTGTCGGATATATAGCGGCGTATCTCTTTCTTTAGAATTTTATGGTCTATGTTTTGAAAGTAATGGTGTATATCTCCCTTTATTGCATAGATTTTCTTTCCCTGCCTTATCTGCAATTCGTAAAGGCGGGCGGCAAGGGCTTTTGACGCTTCGTGCGCCCCTTTGTCTTTTCTGCAAGCGTAAGAGTGAAATATAAAACGCTTTTCAAAAATCGGTTCAATGATATTGACTATCATGTGTTGCACGACGCGATCAAAGAAAGGCAAAGCCATAATAAGCCGCTCTTTCGGTTCGTAAACCTTAAAGACAAAATACCGCCCCGCCGTGTAAGTTCCGTCGCGTATTGCGGCGATTGCCCGCGCAAGATTTATTTCGCGGTTTTCCTCAAACTTTAACACTTCGGGGCGGTATCGTTTGCACTTCCGCGCCTTTTGATAGGCTTTCAATGCGTTTTTCACCGTGCAAATTGCGCCTAATATGTGTTTTGCTGTTTTCATTATTTTTTGCTTCTTATCTTCTCATTTTTTCAATACCTTTTAGAAATGCCCGCCCCGCGTTTCGCGCCCTGTGGCGTTACTTCTCGGTTCGGTCTTTTTGATCTTTGCCGCGCTCCCTGCGCGGACGGGAAGTTTCGGAAAGCCGCCAAATTAAAGCGGTTTCTTTCACTCTTTACAATCGTCTGACTCTATATAAAACGACTTTTATATAAGCCCTTGCGACGCTTGCGGACAAGACGCCGTCTAAAATGCTCTACAAGTCACACACGCACCACACGCCGATGTTCGTGTTCACGTTCCACGGGTAGTTGTTGCAATTCACGGCGCGGTCGCCGTCGTGGACGCCGTTGTTCCAATTCCCGCCGCAAATGAACGCGTGAAGCGAAAGGAAACGCCCGACGATACGGTACTAACGATTGCCCCAAAAGCGGCGGCGGCTATTTCGCCGCGCCGCTCTGCTTTCTTTCTTTTGCTTCTTTTATCAGACCGCCGATCAATGCGCCGATGATTGCCGTCTGTCCTGCACAATAGAAAAGCACGTCTTCATTTATTGCTGAATATTTCAGATCGTAAGCAAGGCGAAGTTTGCGCATAAGCCGCCGTTTTGCTCTGTCGGCGGTGTAAAGGTGTGAAGCAACTTTCGTTATCTCGTATTGCTCTACCTCGTCCAATATTTCGTCGATACTTTCCCGAATTTCCTTTTGAAGCGTAAACTTTTCATAATGCGGTAACTTCTTCATTTTCTCATGTAGATATACGCTAAAATCATACGCCGCCTGATGTGCTTTTGTATGGATATAGTCCGCGCCCGTATCTATTACCACGTCGGGCGCGTTATATTTTGCTTCGTATGTTTTCGCGCTCTGCATTCTGTCGTCCTGCCTTTCCGTATGGGCGGTCGGCTTTCGCCGCCGCCCGTCCGCTTACTGTGAGTCACACACGCACCACACGCCGATGAGCGAGTTCACGTACCACGGGTAGTAGCTGCAATCCACGGCGCGGTCGCCGTCGAGGACGCCGCCGCTCCAAGACCCGCCGCAAACGAACGCGTGAAGCGCGGTATTGCTTGGAATATACGCGTCGCCGTGTCCCGCGCCTAAAACGTCCTGCCACGCCCATTGTGAAGCTGTCGGGTCTAAGCAAAATTCGTCGCACCATTTCCATACATTACCCACAAGATCGCGGATATTGACCGCGCTGACCGCATACGTTACCGCGCCGCACTTTGCGCGGGCGGTATTTCCTGTCGCACTCCATGCGTAGTTATTATTTGCGTCCGCTCCCTCGGGCGACCCGAAAGCCGCTTGACAAAATTCCGCATAGGTCGGCAAACGCTTTCCGACGCGGTGCGCTTTTTCGTTGGCAATGTACCAATTAAGACCCTCTGTCCCCGTGATCGGGTTTTCGTTGTATACGGATTGAAGCCCGTTAGCCCCGTCGTCGCTTGAAAGGTAAATGTCGCCCCACAAGTTGCCGCCGATGTAACACATACCCGTCGGGTCGCATTTCGGGCGGTGTAAAACCGTCCATACAGAATTAGGCAAAATTCCGTTATAGACGTAACTCTGCCACCCGCTGCCATTCTCCTCGCCGCTATTATTTACGGGGTTTCCGTATTCGTTCACGTGCCGCACGACTCCGTAATGAAAGCCGCCTATTTTGCGGGAATTTTCCGCCGTGTAGCCGCTCGGATAGGTTGAAGATTTAGAAATTTTGAAGACCTCGTCTTCGTCTTTCGTTTCGTCGCCGTTTGTGGGGTCGCAAATATACACGTGATAGTCTGCTCCTATTGTAAACGCCGACTCGTTGTCAAGGTTTTCTGCCGTAAGCGTTGTTGCGGTTGTTTCAAAAATCGAATTGCCAACCGCCAAAAGCAGCCCGCCCATAATATGAATCGTGTCGGGCGCGTCTTCTCCGTCTGCATAGATGAATGTCTTTTCGGGCGCAACTATGTCGCCCATTGTGGCAAGTTTCGCCGTCGTGATCTTCGCTTTTGCGCTTGCCATACTCTCGTCAAACAAGAAAAATTTTGCCATTTCTTCGTCGCTCCTTTCTTATTCCGCTATCTCGTCGAGAATCGCGTCAAGTTCGCTTTCTGTTACGCCGTATTTATCAAAGACGGACGGTATTTTTTCAAGGGCGAATATTTCCGCGCTTTTTGCGATCGCCTTTGATACGGTAATATCAGACGAAACAAAACTTGTGTTACCGTGTTCGTCGGGTTCGCTCTCCGTGTGCGTGACCGCCTTTATTGTGACGATCGTCGCGCCGATCTTTGCCCTGCTGCCCTCGTCTGCTTCCGCAAGGTAGCGCGTTGTTACAATCTTCCGATCTTCCGAAATACCCGTTATTTCGGCGTTTATGTAGTTCTGGTTTTTAATCTTATTGATCGCTTTCGTAAGATCGGTCGCGCGAAGTTCTCCCGCCCTTACCATTTCGAGACAATTATAAATGTCTTCTTTCGTTTTTAAGTTTTTAGGAAAATTTCTCATGTTTTACCCCTTTCTTATATTGTTTTGCTTCCTGCTGCCACATACGCGCCTACATAGCCGCCGACGTATGCGTAACCATTCGCGGCGTAAATATTAAAATTAAGCGTTTCCGTCGTCTGCGTGTGATCTATTTTGAACGTGTGCGGAATAACGCTATAATTTTCATTTTGCGGCGTAATGGTATAATTGCCGTGTTCGGTCAAGTGTACCTTTGCGCCGTCTTCGTAGGTGTAGAGTGTACTCTTTCCCGTGTCGGCGTTCGTGATCGTGAATTTCTGACCCGCTATATCTTCTTTTGTGGCGTTCGCAAAAACAAGTTTTGTTGCCAAGTCTTCTATTGCCGTCCCGATCTTGGCGTTAATCTCGTCGATCTGGTTTTGCAACTGCGCCGCCGTAGCTTCGCCGATAAGTTCGCGCATTTCCTCATATAGATCATTGAAGCGCGTTTCCTGCGTCCCTGCATAATCTAAGAACGCCGAAATCATGGATTGATACGCCGCGTTTCCCTGCTGCTCTAAATTCGTCATAAATGCAACGTATGTCTTGAATTGTTCCGCGATTTTCCCTTGATACTGTGCAAAATACGCGCTAAACTGCGCCGTAATCTGTGAAAGATCAATTTCTTTCACGGTCGCGCAAACCCACCCGCACACGTCCGCGTCTGCTCGCGTGTCCGTGATCTCTGCTTGCGTTATGCGTATTGAACCCGCCGCGACGTATATTTCCGCAAGCTTCAAATCATAGTACGCGCCAGACCGCACAAGCGGCGTCGGTGACGGGTTCGATGAATAGCCGCCCGTCTGTACGATAATATAAATGTCGCGTTCGGTATCGTCTCGCCGCAAAATTACTGTATCAATGCGGTCGAGTGTTCCGCTTGCGGTTTCAAGGTCGATTGTCTTCGCGCTTATAAAATTTTTAACCTTGCCGCCGATGTTACAATAACCGCCCGCAACCGTAACGGTCATATCATCGTTAGCCGTGACCTGCAATGCTCCGTTGAATACGCCCGTCACGAAGAAAGGGCGCAACCAATCCGTCATACTGTCCGCATTATATACGCGGTCGCCGTTTTTTGAGTTGTAAAAGTATGCGTAATTTTCAGCCATTATTATTCCCCCCAATCTATCGTCTCGGGAAGTGGGTCGCCCAATGTTGGTACTACATACCCCCCGCCATACTCATAAACTTCTTGTATTTCCGTTATGCGTTGGTGCATATAAAGCCCCCACGCTTTCTTTTTAACGGTTACAATGTCGCCCAAATCATAGTCCTCTTTGTATGTAAAATTGGTTTGCGGGTCGACTTCGCTTTCCAAACTTTCGGCAACTCTCGCGTCGTTCAATGCTTCTTCGCCCCGCTGATACAATGCGGCTTTATACTGCGCCGCCGTAAGCCCGTCGGGGGATATATCCCGCGCGTCAACGAATATTTCGCGCAAGTCTAGCCCGCTTCCGCTTCCCACCGTGACGATCGTCCGTGCCGCCCCCTCGCCCTGCCCGCCTACGATTGCGACCGTTTTCAAGGCTTGATTGTTGTATTTATAGATTGCGTTTTTAAGGTTGTTATAACTTTCCGTGAAAAGTACGCGCTTGTTTTTGTTCTGTGCGTAACTATGGTCTACCCCCTGCATGGTATCGAATACAATTTTGTGTTTATCAAAGTCGGGGGTGAATCTGTAACCAATCAGCCCGTATTTTGCTATTTTGTTCAATACCGTCTGCAAATTTCTGTATGTAGCTTGAAAAGATATTGTCGGGTCGAATCCGTGCAATTCTCCCAACTCCACAAGCGGGATTTCGTCGCACATTGTAAGCAATTCCCGCATTACACTTTCTATTTTTGCGTTGTCATAATTTACAGTCGCCTTTATAACGCGGCGGTCACAATAGGAAGAAAGAAAACGCCCCTTGACCGTGATTTCGTTTTTTACGTCGCTTTCTTCTTTCTCTATATCCTCAATAACGCCCGCTTCTTTTGCGCCTTTTATGCTTACTATGTTTTTTTCAGTAAATAGCTTTAAGTTTTTCGGCGTTATGGGTGCGTGTATCTCGAATTTCCCCGCTTCAAAGAATTTCCGCGTCCATATAATCGACGTTTGGTTTTCGATCTGCCCTATTCGGTACAAATCCGAATCATAGACCCTTACTTCCATATCAAACCCCCAAATACTGAAAACGATAGGTAATTGTTACATTCATGTAATCGCGCCCGCTGTCGGCGGCGTATGTAAAAGTATTTTTTCCGTGTACTAACTGAATGAAGTCCGACCCCTCGTCCAAATATTGATTTATGTCGATTTCTTCCCCGTCCTTAATCAAGTAAACGTCTTTTTCGTTTGTTTGCGTTGTAATGCGCACCGCTTCGCCGCTTCCGATTGTAAGCGGGTTGTCTTCCGTCCCGACTTTGATATATTCCCCCTGCTCGGTATGGTATATTGCGGGATTTACGACCGCGCCCGTTGCTTCAATTAAAATTTCAATGCCTATATAGTCCGCTGCGCTGTCGTTTTCGATCTCTTTTATAATTTCCGCGACGCGTTCCCCGAAAGGCTCTTTTTCTTCCTTAAACTCGTGTTCCCATTCAAAGCAAGATTGCCACCCCGCCATAGTTACGACCGTGTCTTCTTCATCTTTGAAAAAGGGGTCGTGACATATCAGCGAAATTGTGGCAAACCTTACAACGCCGTCGGGGTCTACGTCCACGTCTTCGACGATATAGTTAATTATTCGCCGCTCGTCTTCTTCGATGTACGTCAAAAGCCCTCTCGATTTTGGCTTGAAACATTTATAAAGCAAGTTTCTGTTGTAAACGTGATTTTCTGAAATGCTCGCCGTTATAACAATGTTCCTTGCTTTTGTCACGCTCCCTTGATACGTTTCGCCGTCGATCATGGTATTTTCTGACGATGTTACTTTATTTGATACTTTCATAACGCCGTCGATCTTCTCTAAAAAGAACGGGCTTTCTTCTCCATAATCGAAATAAACTTCGACTCCGTCTTCATTTCTGCAATATATCGTTCTGTCTGCGCTCATTTAACCCCTCGCCCCCTGCAACTGTAAGACCATGTTTCGGGTCTGGTTTCTTGTTTGCCGCGCCACTTCATAGGGCGACAACGCTTTCGGGCTTTCGATCTTGATATTTTGCACGAAGTCGCCGCCCGTCTTTGCTCCTGCTGCCGAAAGCGTGTCGCTTCTGTTTTTCTCGGATAGCGGGGTCACAATCGCCCTGCCGCCCGATACGGTGAGTAATTCCGCGCCCGCTTCGCCAACTATCGCTTGACCCCTGCTCAAAACGCCGCCTTTTGCAAGTCTCGGAAGTGAAAGACTTGATAAACTCCCGATACTTACCCCGGGGATTTCGTTTATTATGCCTATAATTCCGTTAATCGCATTTACAAACCCATTCACAATATTTTCTATTGTGCCGAATACCGCATTGCAAGCCGATTTGAACGCGCCCATAACGCCGTCTGCTACCTTTTGCCCCGCGTTGACGAATATCTCCGTTATTTTCTGCCACAAATTAGAAAAGAATTGCGGTATTGATGAAAACGCGTTTTTTATTGCCGCTACTGCTGCATTAAATTTTTCTTGGAAAAACGTTGCAACGGTTGAAAATACGTTCTTTATATCCGTCCAACGGGCAGCGAACCACTGACCGATTGCAGAAAACGCGTTATGCACATTCGTCGCCGCATTTGTGAACATGGTCGAAAACCACGTCGCCACGGTTGAAAGTGCGTTCATTATATCCGTCCAACGGGCAGCGAACCACTGACCGATTGCGGAAAACGCGTTATATACATTCGTTACCGCATTTGTGAACATGGTCGAAAACCACGTCGCTACGGTTGAAAGCGCGTTCTTTATATCCGTCCAACGGGCGGCGAACCACTGACCGATTGCAGAAAAAATATTGCATATTCCCGTATATGCTTCATTAAAGCGATCGGAAAACCACTGTCCGACCCCTTGAAAAATTCCGACGATCGTCTGCCATACACCCGAAAAGAACGTCGAAAGAAACGCGCCCCAAGCATTCAAAATATTTTTTATGTAGTCGATCACGTTTTGAATCGCCGCGCTTATGTATGAAAAAAATCCGTCAAAGTCGCCATGAAGCAAGGCTATAACGGCATTTACAATATTCGTCACGAAGTCGACCACGTTCTGTATTGCGCTAATGATAAACGGCATAGCGTTCATTATGCCTTGCACAAAAGCCATAATGCGGTCAATCAAAAAGTCGAAAATCGGTTGCAGCGCGACCATAAGTTTATCAAAAGCCGCTTTCAGATTTTCAAGCAAGGGTTTTATTTTCTCGACCATAGACTGAAATGCTTCTTTGATCTTCTCGACGGCATTGTTTACCTTTTCCCGAAATTCGTCGTTTGTGTTGTAGAAATACACGAACGCCGCCACAAGTGCGGCGATTGCCGCGACGACAATCCCTACGGGGGAAGCGATCGCCGCGATTGCGCCCTTTAGCCCGCCTAATTTCGGGATAACGCCGCCAATCTTCGTTATAAGCCCGCCGATTCCGCTTGTTAGCTTACCGAAAATCATAAGCACGGGGGATATTGCCGCAATGATCGCCCCGACTCTTATAATCATCTGTTTAGCCCCGTCGTCCAAATTCTTAAACCATGATGTAAACTCTTTTATTTTCGTAATAATTCCGCTTATGATCGGTTGCAGCGACTTCATAAGTTCGCCCGCCAAATCCGCGCCCGCTACTTTCAAATTATTTATAGCGACCTTTGCTTCGTCCCACGGGTCAAGCGTTGCGTTAAAAGTGTCTTCCACGACCGCGCCGTAATCGGATAAAGACCCCGTTAGGTCTTCAAGCGAAAATCGCCCCTCGCGTATAGCTTGCGTCATTTCTGCCGCGCCTTTTTTGCCGAAAAGTTCCGTTGCGATCTGCAACGCTTCCGTCTCGCTCGACGCGTTCTTTATATCTGCTATCGTTTCATTTAACGCTTCTTCAAGGGTTTTCCCCTCTGCCGTCGCGTTCTGCTGCGCCTTTTTCAGCCCTGCAAGTGCGGTTGTGGCGTCTACGCCCGACGACTCAAATTGTGCAAGCAGATTCACCGACGCGGTAAGGTCAAGCCCCATTTCTTTAAGGGTTGCGCCGTTTGTGGTTAGGGTGTTTTCTAATGCTTCCATAGAAAGCCCCGTGTCCTGCTCTGCTTTCGTCATAAGCCCTAACACGGCGGTTGCGTCTTCGGTATCAACGTCGAATTTCGTCATAATCGCGTCTACGCTATCTATTGCCGTGTTTAAGTCCGTGCCGTTTATTTCCGAAAAGCGGATAAAATCTTCTGAAAGTTCCTCGCACGCGTCGCCCACAAGCCCGAAACGGGTGTTTACTTCGCCGATCGCAATTCCCGCTTTTTCTGCCGTTGTGGGTAAAGAAGAAAATACGTCGTCCACTTGCTCGGTCAAGTCTTCCAACGCTTCGCCCGTTGCGCCTGTTTTGGTTATAACAACGTCGTAACCCTCGTCCATTTCCATAAGCGAAGCAACCGACGCCGCGCCTAATGCCGTCGCCGCTGCCGATACTGGCGCGAATGCTTTCCCCGCGCCCGTGATCTTGTCGCCTATTCCCGAAACTTTCCCGCCTATTTCCTCGAATTTTTCCCCGACCGCGTCCGCTGCGCCGTGGACGTTCTTCAATTCATCTTCAAGGCGTTTTAACTCGTTTTCGGTGTTTATTACCTCTGTTTCGATTGCGCGGTATTGTTCCGCGCTCATTTCGCCCTTGTCGAACGCTTCTTTTGCCTTTTCCTGCGCTTCCTTTAGGGTGTTTAATTTATCTTTTGTATTCTCTACCGCTTCCGATAGTAATTGTTGTTTCTTTTGCGCCGCTTCAATATTTGTAGGGTCGAGTTTGAGGGCAGCATTGACCGCTTTCAATTCGTTTTGTAACGATTTTGCGGTCTTTTCGTTGCCCTTTAAGGCTTGATCGAGTTTTTGGGTCGACCCGCCGATCTCTATTGTAATACCCTTGATATTGCTATTTGCCATTCTTTGTACCTTTCCCGAATTTAGCCCGTAATGCCGCGCGATCTGACTTTGTTTGAGTCATTCTCCAACAATTTTCTAAATACTTTCTCCCGTCCTCTGTTTGGTTTAGGTTGAAAATGTACGCTTCGCGGACGAAGAAAAGATATTCGTCAAAGTCCATTTCTTCCACTTCTCTATAATTTAGCCCCGTGTAAGAAATTACTAAATGTTCGCTTTCTGTTTCTGGCTTGTAATAATATTTTTGTTTTTCGCCCCCTGCGTAGTAGGGCAGTTTTAGTTTGGGTCGTCTGCTACCCCGCCCACAAAAACATAAAATTGCTTTATAAACTCCGTCATTTCCTCAATATCATAGTTGCTAACCATGTATTCTGGCGTTACGTCTTCTTTGTTCAGATTGTGTGATAATGTTTCCGCGCACAATGCGCCGTAGGTGTCCATAAGATCGTCAATATTGACTTCGCTTTCTTCCATGTTCTGTAAAGCCGATAATTTTTCAAAAGTTTTTTTCATCGGCATTTTTACCTGTAATTTGCGCCCGTCTTTTAACGTTACGTTGAAAAACGACCTCTTAATTTTGTTAAAGTCAAATGATACGTTAGCCATGTTGTGACCCCTTTCTTCGTGTTCTTTCTCTGAAAAACTAGCGGCGGCGCGGGTCTATATCTGCCCGCCCCGCCGCTACTGTTTGTCGTGGTTTATTCGGGCTATACGGCGGCTTTGTTGTCGCCGTTTTCCTACTCCTCTTCGCCGTCGACTATTTCTTCCGTGTATACGATCAACGTCCCCTCTCCGTCCATAGGAAGCGCGTGAAACTCTGCGTCAACGACTGTTTCGCTGTCTTTTGCGAATGAAAGCGAAAAGCCCGCCTGATTCTGCCCGATAATCATTAAGTAAATATCGCCGTCCACCGCGTCGACGTGGTGAAAACAGATAACATATTTTGCGCCCCTCGCGTTTCCTGCGCCGCCAACTTTTACGACGCGGTATTTCTTGTTTTTTTCTGCGGTTTCCCGCTCTGATACGCGGGCGGTATCGCACAACTTCGCAAGCGTGTTGCCCGTAAAGGTCATAATGCCCGACTTCAATGTTACTTCTTCTTCGGTAACAACCGTCTTTGCAACCTTTCCCATATCGTCTTTGGCTTCGTAAAACTCGGGCTTGTATTCGATCGTTGCCCCGCCCTTGATGTAGGCAAAAAGCGTTTCGTCTTTACAAAAGTCCTCGGGATTCGGGATCGCCTGTCCTTTTGTGAATGTCGCAACGTGAATATAGCCCGAACCTAAAATAATTCTTTCTGCTTCTGCTGCCATTTTTCATTTACCCCTTTCTTACTTTTTCTTTGATCGTAAAATCATACGCCGTTTGCGTCATATTTTCTTCGCGGATAAAGTTTTGACTTTTGGTATAGTCCACATCGAAGAATACCTTTTTTTCAAATTCCGCGATCTTTTTCAAATCTGCCGCGCTCGGCTTTCGGTCGGTATAAAATTCGATCGCGCCGTCCGTTGTTTTTATCCGTACCGCGTCGTCTGACCCCGTGAAATGCTCAACACGCGTATAGCACGCGAAAGGCAGAGTCGGCGCGGGGTTTTGTTTTGTTATAACAAACTCATTTTCGGCTATCGGGTAGCCGCACGCCGCCGCCCTTTCTATGATCTCGTTGAATGTTGGCATATCCCGCCCCCCTAGCCTTGATTGTTGGCGGTTCTGACCGCTTCTTCAATCTTTCTTACTGCTTCGCGCTCAATCTTACTTTCTGCGTCCGACCAATGCGGGAAAGCACGTGTTTTCCGTTTGCCGTCCCTCGTTAAGTGTCCGTATTCAAGTAAATGTGTGATCTGATAGCGTTTTTTGTTGTGTATCGTGTAGCTTTGTGCGCCGACTACGCTTTGCGCATTCTTGCGCTGTTTGACTGCAAAATTCTTTGAATATTGCCCCGTGCGGTCGTGGTATGGGTGCGTCCGTTTTAATTCGTCCACCCCTGCGTCTGCAATTTCCTTGTAAGCTGCGTTTAACTGTTCTGTTAATGCCGCGCTATATTCCGAAAGCTGATTCTGTAACGCTTCCGCAAGTTGGTCGTATGCAATTTTAACTACCATTTCCCGCCCTTTCCGCTGCGTAAAGTTCGGTCTTGTCGTCGCTTCGTGCGCCGTATGTCCGATAAATGGAAAGCCGCCGCCCGTTATACTCGACTTCTTCCTGCCCGTCGTATTCAGCCGCCCAAACCGTGAATTTATATTCTGCTTTCATGCCCTGCTGCCCCGCCGCTTCGTACTCGTCGCGCCCCACGGGGTCGACCTCTGCAAAGACCGCCGTCCTTACGTCTTCGTCTGCGCTGCTTCCGACGCTTATAAGTATTAAATTTGTGTCCGTATTCCCGCCGCTTTCCGCTTCTTCGTCCGTTTCTTCGTCCTCGTGCGGCATTTCGGCGGCATACTTCGACGCAATCTTGATTTTCGTTAAAACCATATTGTAAATACTGATAAGCGTGTCGTAATTGTCTGCGATACTGTAATTTGCTTTCACATAGGACAAAACCGCTTCAATGATAAGCGGGTCGGTAGGCGCGGCAAGCCATGAAGAATGGACGCCGATTCTTTCCAGATCGGACAACGCCACCGCGACAAGCCTTTTTACATCTTCGTCAAGCGCGTCTTTTGCCGTTTTTCTCACTCTCAATTTTGCCGCGTCCAATAACTCCGCTTTTGTCATTTATCCCTTGCCCCCTGCAATTTAGCCGCCCGCCGCCGCCTTTCTCTTTACGCGGATAAATCCGTTGTAAGCTACGACCGCGCCGCCGATAAAGATTGACGCGCGATATGCGATTTGTCCCGACTTGAATTTGAAGTCTGTACTTTTTTTGGTGTCGATGTCGGAAAAAATCGCAAGTTCGTAGTTTTCAAGCACGCCGTAAGCCATAGCATACTCGGCGTTTTCGGTTGCTGCCGCTGATACTGCCGCGCAAGCCGAATTGATGATGAACGGAACGCCGTCGATTGTTCCCGTATTGCCATTGTTGACGATCGTGTAAACCTTGCGCCCCTGCTTATCCCGTAACTTCGCAAAAGCCTTTAAGTCGGCTTTGTTAAGGATAAGGGTCGCCACCGCTTCCACGTCTTCGTCGCCGCCGTAGGAATAGATGATCTCGTCAAGCGTGCCGTCGTCGATTGCGGATAACTCAATATCCGTTTTTCTGTCGATCACGTCGTCCGTTGCTTTGGACGGATTGTAGAAAATACCCTTGATCTTGTTCGTGCTGCCGTCGCCGTTCAGAATCATGCGGGTAATGTAGCGGCGCACCGCGCGGGTAACGCTTTCCTCTACAACGCCGTCATAATCTGCGGACGGCAACTTAACCATTTCTTCGGGTTCTTCCGTGTAAGCCGTGATTTTCTGCTTTTCGATCGTTACGTAACCGAAAACGGGTTCTGTTGCGTTGTAATCTTTGCCCTCGTCGGTTGTTCCTGCGCCGTCGCCGTAGCCTTTCACGAATCCCCGTTCGTATGTCTCGCCGCCGTTTAACGATACCGCTTTTACGCGGTCAAGCAGCGAAGAAACGTTGTTGAATGTGGGTTTTAAGTCGTTTGCCGTATGGGTAACGGGCGCGGTCTGTGATACGGAAAGAGTCGCTTTTACACGGTGCGAAATTGTCCGCGCGGAAAATTTAACTTCTTTCCCTGCCTTGATCGCCTTTCCGCGTTCCTCAAACGCCTTGACCTTGCCGTTTGCTTCGCCGCTCTCGCCCTGCTTCCCCTCGTCGCCGTCGCCCTCGTCGGGTTCTGCGACTGCTGCCATTTTCGCAATGCGGTCGCGGGCTTTTGCGTCCTCGATGATCGCTTTTGCGTCCTCAACTTCCGCGACGATCGCCGCAAGCGCGTCGCCCTCTGCCGTCTTGCTTTTTTCCACAAGCCCCGCGACGTGCTTTTCGAGTTCTTTCACGCTCATTTTGATTAAGTCCTCATGTTTCATTGTTCTTTGCTCCTTTCTTATGGTTTAAGCATTGATATATAATTGCGCATAACCGCGTCGCGGGCTTTTGCCGTTTCGCGTTTTGCTCTTTCTTCGTCCGCATTCGGTTTTTTCGCCCCCTGCGGCTGCTTCTCAAAAAGTCCTTTCGGTATTTTTGATTTATCCGCGCGGTTTAAGATATAGTCGCCGCAAGCTGCGGCGATCTCGACCGCGTCCGTGACCTCGACGTTGAAATACTCCGCTGCTCTTGCGCCGTTTAACCAACTTTCCGCGTCCATAAGTTTCTTTATGTCCTCTGCGGTCACTCCCTCGCGCAAATGCTTGTCGTATGCGTTCAGCATTCCGACCGCGACTTTGTCTAAGTCGTTAGCCATTTTGCGAAGTTCTGCGGCGTTTCCCTCTGCATAACTCCACGGGTTGTGAATCATCAAAAAAGCGTTGGACGGGATTTTGGGCGGCTCACTTCCCGCAAATGCTATCACTGACGCGATAGACCCCGCCAAACCGTCGACGATCACTTGCACTTTGTTCTTTTCCGCGTGGCGTTTAATCATGTTGTATATTGCGATACCCGCAAAAACCGAACCGCCGCCCGAATTGATGTAGACTGTTAAGTCTTTCCCGTCCTGCGCCGCTAAAAAGTTTTTAACCGCGTCTGGGTATTGATCGGCTTCGTCCCATGCGCCGCACCAATCCGAAACAATGTCCCCGTAAAAATACAAGTCTGCCGTCTGTTCGGTTTCGTTCTTGATCTCGAAACAGTTTAATATTTTAGACACATTCACACCCCCTTTGTTTCCGTTGCTTTTACCGTTGGAATATATAGCGCAATCATTTTTTGCCTGTTCTGCGCTCCTGCTGCCGCGTCGCCGCTTTCGTTTCCCGTATCTTTGCCGTCCTGCTGCCCGCCGCTGTTATCTTCCCCGATCTGGTAAATGCTTTGGTCGTCTGCTTTTACATAGTTCAGCGATACCATGCGCACGTCGCCGTCCTCGATCGGTTCAAAATACATCATTTCGCGGTATTCGTTAATCGTGATAATGCCACGGTCGAATAATTGCGCCCCTAACGTGACGCGGGTCTGCAATGTGGCGTACTGCAATCGGTTTGCGGTAAAAATGATCTTGTTACCGAAGCCGCGTTCGCGCTCCGACAATAATTTGAATGTAAATTCAAGTGAAAGCTGAATTGCGATCGGCTCAATTACCGCTTCGTAAAAAGCATTCCATTCACTTTCTGTATAAGACCCGTTTAGTATCTTTTCGTTGATGATGTAATAGCGGTATAAATTTTCGCGTAAAAACTGTGCTTGTGTGACTGGTATAATCGGCGTTTTCTGTGAGATTTCGTGAAATTCCATAGTCGAGTCAAGCCCCGCTATGCCGCCGTCATTTTCTGCCGTCATGTACGCGTTTTGAAACTCCCGCACTTTCTTTTTCAAGTCTTCTTCGTTGGAAAGGTTTTTATATTGCAAATACCCTTTCAAATTCGCGCTATTTCTTACGGTATTGCGCAAGTTTTCTCCCGTGGTGTCTAACAATTCAAGTGTTGTCTTTAACTGCGCGTCTGGCGGCGTCCCCAAAAATCGCTTTTTGTTGTAGCGGCTTTTGATGTGGATAACTGATTGATAGGGCAATGTATATTCTTTTCCGTCGTAGTCCCATGTAAAGCGAAAAAATATATTGCCCGTTTCGTTGTCTTCCCAAATGCGGAAAGACCGCGCCGTTACGGGGACGATCGACTGCACTTTGGAAAAGTCGGGCGTGTAGAATATAACCGCAAAGGCGTTTGATTTGTAAACCAAATCGGACGCCATTTTGTAAAGCCCGTCAAAGGGCGTTATTTCTGCCGACCAACGAAGCGACAAAAGCCTTGAAAGATAGTCGTCTCTTACCGTTAGCCCGTTGCCGTCTTTCCTCACGACCTGCGGCGTTAATTTCCCCAAATTTGACCCGATCGCGTGCGCAATGCTTCCCACCACGTCGGACGAATAAAGGTCGCTTGACGCTTGATACTCCCCGCGAAAGGCAAAGACGGGCGCGAATTTATAGCGTCTTAAACTCAACAAATTTTTTATGATACCCAACGCCCGCGCCCCCTTTCTTCGCTCATTCTAAACACATATTACACATAAAAAACGTCCGATTGTGCCAAACTTTCGGACGTTTCTAAACCTTGTCGAAGCCGCTATTTATGCGGGTTTATGCTCATTTTTTAATTGTTTGCCGACTTCGTCGTGATATTTCATTTTAACCGCCAATGCGTCAAAGACTGCTGCCGCTCCGTCGATGTGTTCCCGCTTCTCGATTTTTACGGGTTTCATGCGGCTGTCATTCAAGTTTATATCTACTGCCACGTTTAGCAAGTGGGATTGTAAAAGGGCGTTGTCGCCGATGTTGTAACGTCCGTCTTTTAGATCGCCCTCGAAGTTGTGCAGCACGGGCGTCAAGTTCGTGCCTTGATACACGTCGTCCATGTGGAAGCCGTCTTCCCGCATTTCTTGTATTAAATAATCTGCCATATATCTGTCATAGCCAACTTTTAACGGCAATATTTTATATACTTTCACTAAATCCAAAAACCATTTATGCACGTCTTTATAGTCGACGACGTGTTCTCCAGATAGGTGCAAAAACCCTTTTTCCACAAAAATATTATAGGGTCTGTTTTCTTCGTTTATTGCGATCTTGTACCTTTCGGCGGGCATATAAAAATTGCAAAAAATATAATTTATTCCGTCGCGCTCTATGATGATACAAGCCGCCGTCAAGTCCGTCGTGCGCGATAGGTCGATACCGCCCACGCAATAGCAGCCGCGAAAATCTTCAAGGGATAGCCGCACGGGGTCGCCGTGTTCATCTTTCCCGACTGCCTTTTCCACGTCTGCAAATTCAAGCCATGCGACCGCTGAATTTTGCTTGATGTTGCAATACTTCGTCAAAAACTCCGCTTTTTTGGGCAAGGAAGCGCGGGCGATCGCTATTTGCTCTTTGTAAAATTCCCATGATACGGAAATATCCAAATTCGGGTTAGATTTTTCCAATTCCTCGCGGGTGTCCCATAATTCGGGGTCGTCCACGGTATAGAGAAACGGCAAAAGCCTTTTTTCTTCGCTATGCCCTTTCAGAAATGCCGATGATCTGCGTATCAGTTCGTCGAAGACTCCGTCGTTGATATATCCTGCCGTTGATGTGGATAATATCACGGGTTGCCGTCTGCTGCCGATTGCCGACGTCATAACTTCGTATTGCTTCAAGCCTTGATCGCCGTTCCATGCTTCCATTTCGTCGTTTAACACAAAATGCGGGTTGAATCCGTCCGACTTTTTAGAGTTAAAGGCAATCTTTTTGATCGTGGTGTTAAACTCTTTGATATAAATATCAGACCGCCGCTTTTTTGTAATGCGGTCGAGTTCTTCTTCCGATTGCACGATCTGATAAAACGCGTCGAAGCATAGGTCGGCTTGATCTAATTTCGGCGCAAGACAATACAATTTCGCGCCGTATTCCCCGTCGATGTATGCCATGTATGCCATGATTGCGGCAGCGAAAAGGGTCTTTCCATTCTTCCGCGCAACCAAAAGAAATACTTCCCGAAACTGCCGATAACCCGTCGCGGGGTCGATTATTCCGAATATCGCCGAAACAATAGCTTTTTGCCACAACTCCAACTTTAGCAAATCTGACCGCCCCTCTGAATGGTGACAAAAGTTTTCGATAAATCGGATTGCCTTTTTTGCTTTTTTGTCTTTGTAGATGTAGACCCCGCTTTTAATGCCGTCGGTCAAGATTTTATATATTTTTTTGATATTCTTTCCGACGCGCACCCTGCCCGCCATGATCTCGCCGTAATACTCGAAAATATAATTGTCGGCGGTACTGCTGCCGCCCGCGTTCTTTCCTGCTGCCATTTTCCCCATATCCTCGTCAATCCTTTTCTACTTCGTCACGCATGGACGCTAACGCCGATTTTGCTTTTATTTCTTTCGGCGGTAAAAGTTCGATCAGCTTGTCGATGTTTGATTGATACGCTCGGCAATACTTGTCGTAGATAGCGACGGCGGGGTTCTCTTTCGGGTAACGCTGTTTTCCGTTCACGACCTCGGCTTGCAACCCGTCCGCAATAAGGCTTTCCCGTGCTTGCCGTATCGTGACCGCTTGGAATGCGACTTCGTTTACCTTTCGGGCGATCAGCTTCTTTTTGCGGTTGTCCTTTACCCCCGCAAAGAAACGAAGCAAGGTCTTTTTTTCTTCTTCGATGTTTTCGTCGGTCAGAATATCGCCCGCCGCTTCGCGTTTTGCTGCTTTGAGTAAAGCCGCCCGTCTTTCTTTCGGGATAGACTCGTAAATTGTCAAAAGTTCGCGTAACTCTTTCAATGTTTCGCCATTCCCGCCCATATCCGCGCTATTATCTTCTTTTTTTGCCACTTCCCACAAACCCCCTTACGCGCACGCGCACGCGTAGCGTTTTTTTTACGGCACTCCCTCGGTTCTC
>CANQXF010000021.1 GCA_947627695.1 uncultured Ruminiclostridium sp.
AATATCCTTATCCCCAGATATACCGAGCAGGTGAAATTCATCACCAACGCTCTTGAGGAAAAGGAAAGGGAAGAATTCTCCCGTCAGAAGATCATCAAGGCGACCAAGGAAAAGAAAGAAGCTGAAGCTAATAAATGAACACTGCGGACAGCGCCTGCTGTCCGTTATTTATTTTTTGTTACCTTTAAATGAAATTTTTCGTCTATAAGAGTGAGAGGCAATTTTCCAAAGGGAACTGACAAGATCATTCCTGCCGTTTTGCATAATAAAGGCGCCAATGCAAAATATCCTTTCGAAAGGAAAACCTATGGAAGACGAGCTCATAGTGGAGCTTTACTGGAAACGTTCTGAGAACGCCATTTCGGAGAGCCGCACAAAATACGGCCGTTACTGCGGAGCGATAGCTGACAATATCCTTCATTCCCGTGAGGACACCGAGGAGTGTCTTAACGATACTTGGATGAGGGCTTGGGAAGCTATGCCTCCAAGCAGACCGAATCGTCTTTCGGTATTTCTCGGCAAAATAACGAGAAACCTCGCCATTGACCGCTACCGAAAGAGAAACGCCGAAAAGCGCAGTAAAGGACAAGTAGATCTGTGCCTTGACGAGCTTGCCGAATGTGTTGGGACCGAAGAGACCTTGGATGATGACATAGCGTTGAAAGAGGCGCTGAACAGTTTTCTCGAACAGCTTGACCAGCCTGCCAAAGAGCTTTTTATGCTGCGATATTGGTATATGTTTCCGATAAAAGAGGCGGCTAAACGCTGTAAGCTGACGGAGGGTGCGGCAAAGATGTCGTTAAAGCGCACTCGCGACAGGTTAAGGCTGTGGCTTGAACAGGAGGAGCTTTTATGAAAAACAATGAAAAATTGCTTTCGATATTGGGCGAAACGGAAGATAAGCATATACCCGACATACCCGAAAAAAAGAAAAGTAATAAATTTTTAGGCTGGTCTGCGGGAATAGGCGCCTGCGCCGCTGTCGCCGCTATCGCAACTGCAGTCGCTCTGACGCCGAAAAGCGGCATGGATATTGATCTTTCAGACGGCAGCTCAATAGATCCTCCCGAAAGCGAGCAACACGAGCTTTCAGAAATAACATCGTCGACGACCACAGCACAGGCTCCTTCAGACACGCTGACCGATGTTCACATTTATCCTTATTTCAGCTATGAACCGAAAACCGAAAACCTCCAGGTTTTATCTCCTGCTGTTTCTTTTGGAGCAACGGGTTTTGAAAGCCTTGAGTTTGACAGCGCAACTGGAATAAATAATTATATAGATAATTTAAACAACCCTTGGACAGAGGATATGGAGCTTTCCTCTCTTCCCGTATTCAAAAACAAGGTTTACGACGGCTGGACCAGTGGAGCTGGAGTTTTCATCTGCCTTTCAGAAGACGATATGACAAATATGGCGGAAAACACCGCATTACTGCTTAATAAAGAGATAGTTTCCATGCAAACCCAAAAGGATATGTTTATATCAAGAAGTGAAACGGAAAACGGCTATCCCACACAGGAGGAGTTTGAATCCGCGGAGATAAAAGCCTATGAAATATCTGCCGAGTGTGACGATGATACCCGTATTTCAGTATCAGGCGACGGCAGTATAAAAATAACCTTTAATACTCCTGTTCAGCTTCCCGATGGATATAACTTCAACGACACAAATGACAGTATAAAGTCCACCGAACATCTGGCGGAGCAGTATTCGACCCTCCTTCAGTATGACAAGCCTGATTTTTTCTTAAACAGCGAGTACAACTGCGTTTATGACAAAAACAGCGATAACGTTCGTGCCATACTGAACTACAATCTGTCCTTGACGCGTTTTTGCGAAACTGACAGTGCGCTTACTATAATATATATCGACAATCATTTCTGTTCTTCTGAATATCTTGGCGATTATCCTATTATAAACTATGACAATGCAAAGCAGCTTCTGAAAGAAGGGAATTACATCACCTCTGCACCTATTGAGGGAGAAATATGCGACGATATGATAGCCGCAGGCGAGCTTGTTTATCGCAGCGGAAGCGGTCAGAACGAATACTTTATGCCGTATTATCGTTTCTATGTTCTCATTGATGATAACAATTCCACTTCCGAATACAATTACGCCGCATTATACGTCCCCGCCGTCAGCTCGGAGTATCTGACAGATATGTCAGTATGGAACGGCAGTTTCAATTAAAATAAAATATAAATAAAAAAGCAGGTGGATTTTCACCTGCTTTTTATTTGTTTTTATCTTTACTGTTCTCCCCTGAACCACTTTCTTATCCAGCTTCCGCTTTCGGAAAGGTCGCTTTCCTTCCAGTTTCCGTTAGGAGAAGCAGAGGGCTTGAGCGCCGAGGATGACTCGTTTTTATTGGCAAGATTCCAGTTCATATAGCTTATCCCCAGTTTATCCAACAGCTCCAGCCACTTTCTTGTCTGTCCGAAGTCGTTAGCTCCGTTGCCCGAAGCGTCACAGCAGCCGAATTCCGAAACGAATACGGGAAGCCCACTGTTGACGCACTGCTCAAGACGCTGCCTCAGCCAGTCCGTATGAGTAGCCGCATAGAAATGCAGTGCATAAAGCACGTTGTCATATTTCAGCGGGTTTGCCAGCGCCTTGTCTATATCCTGGCTCCATGTAGGAGTTCCCACGATTATAAGCGAATCAGGGTCGTTCGCCCTTATGACGGGAATGACTTCCTCTGCGTAAGGCTTCACGTCATTTTCCCATGTGGCATATCCGTTTGGCTCGTTGCAGATCTCATAGATGATATTGGGATAATTTCCGTATTCGGACGATATCTCCTTGAAGAATCTCAAAGCGTCGCTTTTCATCACCTGGGGCGACTGATCCGCCAGAACGTGCCAGTCCACGATAACGTACATATCCAGCTTTATGGCAATATCTATGCCCTTCCTTACCAGCGCCTCGTACTGCGCCTTTCCTGCTCCACTGTAACCCTCGCTCTGACCCGAATACATTGCAAGACGTATTGTATTGCAGTGCCAGTCGTCGCGTATAGTCTTGAACGCCTGTTCGTTCACGAAATCAGGGAACCAGCCGATACCGTGAGTACTCATTCCTTTAAGCTGATAGCTTTTTCCGTTCTTATCCACAATTTTCGTCCCCTTTAGCGAAAGCTGACCGTGCTGCGATACGGGAGTTGTTCCCGCAGGATCCGAGGGCGCAGGCGAAGGAGCAGGCGTAGGTGCAGCCGTGGTGGTTTCCGTCGGTTTTTCAGTCGCAGGTGGCTTTTGCGTAGTCGTTGCGCTTGAAGAAGCGGCAGTTGTAGTAGTAACTTCCGGCTCACCTGATGTCCCTTCAGGAGTGCCTGACGTTTCAGCAGAGTCTCCTTCTGCCTTTTTGCCGTTCACCGTAACTTCTGACGGCTCAAATTCCTCAGGCGAGGAATAGTTGAAGCCAAAGCTGACGCTTGCTCCGTTTGCAAGCTCACCGTTATAGCTTTCATTTGTAACGGTCGCCTTGCCGTCCTTGACTTCAAAAACGCCGTTCCACTGGGATATGAACTCAAACCCGTCAGGCACGTTGAATTCCACCGTCCAGCTTTCAAGATCCGTCCCGGAATTATTGGTGATAGTCAGGTTATACCCGCCGCAGAAATTTCCCTCCTGCGTCCAGCTTCCCGACAATTCCCACTGAGCAACATATTCGCTTTCCTCAGGCGCTTTCGTTTCCTCTTCCTTCGTGGTGGAACCCTCGGTAGTTTCCTCCGCCTTTTCGGTATTTTCCTCGCTCTCCGAAACAGGCGTGCTTTGCTCGTCTGACGTGTTTTCAACGTTTTCTCCCGAGCTGCAAGCCGTCAGCAGAAGCGAAGCGCTTATCACCAGCGAAATTGCTTTTAAAAAAACTTTCTTCATAAATTCATTCCTTTTTATGTAGTGTTTTATAAAATATTTTTCAGCCGAAATTTTTACATAAGCGAAATACGTTTAGCACACAGATCGCCCTATTCAAACACCGAGCATATCTTTGACGTAGCCTTTATTCCGTTCTCACCGTTTATAAGGTTTTCGCCCCAGTCCTCCGAAAGGGAATTGCCCTCCCAGTCGTGAGAGATGTCGAGATACTCCACACCGCCGCCGTTGCCTTTCCACGACCAGCCGATATAGCCGATATCATTTTCGGTGCAGTATTGCATTATAAACGCCTCGTCCACGTCGCCGTCGGAATGATTGTACCCAAATTCGCCCACCACTACGCAAAGACCGTTGCTTGTGGCGAAATTGAGATTTCGCTGTATCATTCGTGAATTCTTTCCCGCCGAACCGTACATATGTATTGAGAAAACTATGTTCTTGTTCGGGTCAGATTCAAACAACTCTTTTCCGTGCTTTCCGATAGATTCCGCATACTGCCCCCAGCCCGCTGCGTCTATCATTATAAGGTTGTTTATCCCGCCGTCACGCAGCTTTTTTATCGCTTGGGAATAACCGTCGTACCAGACTTCCGCGTCCCATTCTCCCACCCATTCGTTTGAGATATTGAGAATGACGTATTCCTTGTTCTTGTCAAGCAAAGGCTTCAGCTCCAGCCAGTAATCAACTGTTTTCAGCAGTCTGTCTATATCGTCCATACCCGTGTTGTCATGCACTTCCAGAACGCAGATCATCTTGCTTTGCTTGCACAGCTCAACAATTTTTTCCACGTCTTCCACAGGGTCCTTTTGCCACTGCTGACCGTCTGACAACACAACTCTCACAGTATTCGCCCCTGTTTTTGCAATAGCGGGAATAGCCGTTTCAAGCTGATCCTTGAACCAGGAGTGAGCGTGATTTATCCCCCTCATAACAAAAGGATTTCTGTTAGCGTCATAAAGCGTCGTTCCCTCAACGTAAAATCCCTCTGCGGCAGTTACGTTTTCGGTCTGAGAGGATTGTGAGGACTGACTTTCGCCGCTTTCGCCTGCGCAGGCGGGCAAAAACAAAACGGAAACCGCCAACAGCAGTGAAAGCAGAGTATTTTTAAGTTTCATAATGAACTCCTTTAAAAAACCTTATTTCGGCGGACAATTCAGTATTGCCCGCCGAAAATGCATAAATATCAGTAAAGACTGCCGTAAGCGGCGCAGGCTCTGTAATCCGCCCCCTCGATATCCTTTGTGCCGAAAGCGGTCCAGGCGTGAGGACGGTAGATACGATCCTCAGAAATATTGTGCAGAGAAACTGGAATCCTCAGCATAGACGCCAGCGTTATCATATCTGCACCCACATGACCGTATACAAAAGCGCCGTGATTTGCACCCCAGTTAGCCATAACGCTGTAAACGTCCTTGAAGCTGTCCGTTCCCGTGAGAATTGGAGTGAACCATGTAGAAGGCCACGTCTTATCAGTTCTGTCAAGGAGTATCTTATTAACGTTTTCAGGCAGCTCAACGGTATATCCCTCAACTATCTGAATAGCAGGACCAAGTCCCTTTATGAGGTTGAGCCTTGCAAACGTGCAGGGCATAACTCCCTTTGTGGAATAGCTGGAGGAAAATCCGCCGCCTCTGAAATAGCCCAGATTTGCGCAGGGCCATGTGGTAGCATCAAGACAAGCCTTTATGTCCTCGTCCGTCATATCCCACCAGTTCTTCATACAGCTTTCGCCCTTTTCGTTGCGTGAAGCGCCTGTGCCGTCCAAAGCGGCGGCACCGCTGTTGATAAGGTGGATAAATCCGTTTTCGGCAACGCCGTCAGGCTTCCACCCCGTAACTCTTTCAACCGCCTCAGGCGACCAGTAAGTTCTCACGTCCGCAAAAATAGCCGCCCTTGAGGTCACCTCATGGAGCAAAAGCAAAGTAGCACCGTTAAGACCGTCATTTTCCGTAGCGAAAGGAATAGGCTCTCTCTTTCCGTTCCAGTCAAAGGTAGTGTTGAGTATCGCCTCGGTAAAGTCGGCGTTAGGCATAAAGTCCGTCCAGTTGCGCTGCCCCTGGAAACCGCCAAGAATAGCGTTCCTGCCTTTAGCTTCTTCCAGCCAGCCCATTTCTGCCAGCTTAGGATTGCCCTTCATTATATCCATAACGATGCAGGTCATCTTTGCGATAAACTGCCAGTTTTCCTCTTTTTCTTCTGGAGTGAGGAAGGTACGCTGATAGAACATTCCGTCGGTGGGATTTATGTCTATGCCCTCCTTGCAGTTTTCCTTTATCCACGCCAGCGCCTTTTCATATTCTTCCTTGTCGTAAATGCCCAGCTTTTCACGGCGGATTATCTCGCTCATATCCACCCATTCGGGGTGCATACCCAGATATGAACGGAAGAAATCCTCGTTGCAGTATGACCCTGCAATACCCATTGCCACAGCGCCGATATTTACATAGCTCTTATTTTTTATATCTCCCACTGCGACAGCACACCTTGCAAAGCGCAGTATCTTGTCCTCAACGTCCTCAGGGATAGTCTTGTCGTCGGCGTCCTTTACATCGTGACCGTAAATTGAAAAGCAAGGCTGACCTATCTGAGCGTAAGCGCTCATAGCCGCCGCAAGGAACACGGCGCCGGGGCGCTCCGTGCCGTTAAAGCCCCATATCGCCTTGATAGTGTTGGGATTTTCGTCAATTACTGTTGTAACGTAGCACCAGCAGGGTGAAACGGTGAGAGTGGCAACAACGTTTTCCTTGCTGAACTTTTCGTTGCAGGCGGCGCTTTCTGCGATACCGCCTATCGTGCTGTCAGCAATAACGCACTCCACAGGCTCTCCGCTTGCGTGGCGAACCTTGGAAGTGATAAGCTCCGCCGCCGCCTTAGCCATATTCATCGTCTGTTCCTCAAGGCTTTCACGAATACCGAACTGCCTCCCGTCAATGACAGGTCTTATCCCGATTTTTGATAGCATTTGTTTAGTCCTCCTTGTGTATTTGATTTTATTAAATTATTTTTTGGTAAACCGAAATTCAGCGAAACTTCTCCAACCGCAGCAGTCCTTCAGTATCTGGCTCGGTTATCCCGTTTTTATAGCCGTATCCCATTTTAAGATAAAATGGTGTTGCGGTAATAGAGGCAGGTATTTCTATGCGTTTCGCCCTTAAAAAATATTCGTCCTTTTCCAGCGTTTGAATGATAAGCCTGCCGATACCCCGCCCCTGATATTCTGGCAATACAAATACGGTAAACAGACTGCTTTCATCTGTTCTGCCCCAATACGAGCCGATCGCACCGCACCCGACGATCTTCCCGCTGTCACATACGACGTAAAAATGCGTCTGTGCCGCCCGCTTAAAAATATCTTCAGGCTGCAAGCAGTTGACATTGCTTTCAATATACTCCGAGGAATAGTCCTTGATATTCACAGTGCGGAGCGTCGTTGTGATCATCGCAGAAACTTCCTCTGCGTCTTTTTCCTGAAATTTCCGAATTTCCATTATGATCCTCTTCGTGCATTTGACCTTGTTAAATTATTTCAGAAATTTTAGTGGGTCACCGAAACTTATTTTCTTTATCCAACGTCCAAGGAAAATGATGAAATAATATTTCCATCTGAATGATAGGCGTCGGAAAATCTTTTTCTTTTAAATTGATATTTTTTGAAAATCCCACCGAAAGATCTTCTGTAACGAAATACAAATTTTCATCGCAAATAGAATATGCCGTTGAGCCTTTGAGATCTGTATAACTTTTCCAACAATCGGTCTCAGATAACATTTTTCCGCAGATATGGTAAAATCCCGCATAAAACAATGATTTTCCGTTATCCTCTGCACAATTCACAAAAATTTCCGCAGGTTTATTTATGTTTATTCCAAATTGCGAAAAAAAGATTAAAACTTCACTGGGCAGTTTGTCGGTTCCCGACACAAAATTATTGCACCCGTCACAATTGCAGCTGTCGGTAATTATATTGGCATTATTATAAAATCCTTTTGTGGATTTAACATCAACGTCAAGCAGATTTTTGCCTAATTTACAGATCATATCACTTAAAGTATTCGACCCCGCTTCTAAATATAGGCATCATCTTATTTCCGTCCACGTTAACAGCACATCTCTCATCGCTGATACGTTCGCTGTGACCCATCTTTCCGAATACGCGTCCGTCAGGAGAAATAATGCCCTCAATAGCGTGCATAGAGCCGTTTGGATTGTAAGCAAGGTCCATAGCGGGCTTACCCTCCAGGTCAACGTATTGCGTAGCTACCTGTCCGTTTTCAATAAGTCCCTTTATCACCTCCTCGCTTGCCACAAATCTGCCCTCACCGTGGGAAATGGGCACAGTATATGTTTCTCCCACCTTGCACCTTGCAAGCCATGGAGATTTGTTTGTGCATATCTTTGTATAAACAAGCTGCGACTGGTGCCTGCCTATGGTGTTGAAGGTGAGTGTAGGACTTTCAGCGGACAGCGGTCTTATCTCTCCGAACGGAACCAGCCCCAGCTTTATCAGCGCCTGGAAACCGTTGCAGATACCCAGCATAAGTCCGTCCCTCCTGTAAAGCATATCGTTTACAGCGTCCTTCACCTTGGGATTTCTGAAAAAGGCGTTGATGAATTTTCCCGAACCCTCAGGCTCGTCGCCTCCGCTGAATCCGCCAGGGACTGCGATTATCTGGCTTTCGCCTATAAGCCGTGCAAATTCGTTTACCGACTCCTCCATAGCGGAAGCGTTCAGATTTTTGATAACGAATATCTCTGATTTTCCTCCGCACCTGTTGAATGCGTCAGCCATATCGTATTCGCCGTTCGTTCCGGGGAATACGGGAATAAGAATCTTAGGCTCAGCCTTTTTGTTGACTGCGGCGCAGGAGATCTCACAGCCCTTTTCATAGCGTATTTCTTCGGGATTGGACTTATCGTCGGTAGTATTTTTGAATATCGGCTCCAGCTTTCCGTTCCATTTTTCTTCAAGCTCCGCTATATCAAGCACTACATCGCCGCATATTATCTTGTATTCCTCAATAGTTTCTCCAATAAGCTGTGCATTCTCGATTTCACCTGACGCCTCAATTATAAATCCGCCGTAGCAGGGAGTAAACAGCGTTTCGTCGTCAAGTCCGTTTAATTTTGCGCCTATCCTGTTGCCCAGGGACATTTTGAAAATTCCCTCTGCAATACCGCCTGCCGCAACAGACCATACCGAGGTAGCCTTTCCGTCTGCAACAGCCTTTTCCACAACGTCAAACACATACTTAACGCTGTCAAAATCTGGCAGCTTGTTTTTATCGTAAGCGGGGCTGATATAGTACAGCTTGCTATACGGCAGCTTGAACTCCGCGCTTATCGCCTTGTCCGCCTTTGCGGTGGAAACGGCAAATGAAACCAGCGTAGGCGGAACGTCGATATGCTCGAACGTACCCGACATTGAGTCCTTTCCGCCGATAGCGCCGCACTGCAATTCAAGCTGCGCCTTATAAGCGCCCAGCAAAGCGGCAAACGGTTTTCCCCAGCGGGAAGGCTCGTTCTGCGTTCTCTCAAAATATTCCTGGAACGTGAGCCAGCATTTCTTTGCGGAGCCGCCCGCCGCAACTACCTTTGCGATACTTTCCACAACTGCCAGCACCGCACCGTGATAGGGCGACTGCGTGCTTATTGCAGGATTGAAGCCCCAGCCCATTATTGACGCAGTATTTGTATCTCCGCCTATAACAGGTATCTTCGCCGCCATAGCCTGAACAGGCGTCTGCTGAGTTTTTCCGCTGAAGGGCATAAGCACGGTGGCAGCGCCTATCGTGCTGTCAAAGCGCTGGATAAGACCTTTCTGAGAGCAGATATTCAGATCGGAAACCAGATCTTCCCAATCCTTTTTGCTGTTCTTTCTTCCTGTTGAATAATCAACTTCGGGGCAGGGAACAGCCACTGTCGTATGCTTTTCCGCACCGTTTGAGTTGAGGAATTCACGGGAAATATCGCATATCGTCTTTCCGTTCCACATCATTTTAAGGCGCGGCTCAGCCTTAACAATAGCCACAGGCGTAGCCTCAAGGTTTTCGCTGTAAGCAAGCCTGATAAATTTATCCGCATTTTCCTTTTCAACAACAACGGCCATTCTCTCCTGAGATTCGGAAATAGCAAGCTCCGTGCCGTCCAGACCATCATATTTTTTGGGAACTGCGTTCAAGTCTATTTCAAGCCCGTCCGCAAGCTCACCGATAGCAACGGAAACGCCGCCCGCGCCAAAGTCGTTGCAGCGCTTTATAAGCGTCGTAGCCTCAGGATTTCTGAACAATCTCTGCAGTTTTCTTTCTTCGGGAGCGTTGCCCTTTTGTACCTCAGCGCCGCAGGTCTCAAGGCTCTCAACGCTGTGTGATTTTGAAGAGCCTGTCGCTCCGCCGCAGCCGTCACGCCCTGTTTTTCCGCCCAGCAGAATGATAATATCTCCCGGCGCAGGTCTTTCACGTCTTACGTTTTCTATTGGAGCAGCACCGATAACAGCGCCTATCTCCATTCTCTTAGCCATATATCCGGGGTGATATATCTCAGCTACATGACCTGTCGCCAGACCTATCTGGTTGCCATAGGAGGAATATCCTGCGGCGGCGGTGGTGGTTATTTTTCTTGGTGGGAGCTTTCCCGGAATAGTGTCAGCCACAGGCAAAAGCGGGTCTGACGCTCCCGTAACTCTCATAGCTTGATAAACGAATGAACGTCCCGACAGCGGGTCGCGAATAGCGCCGCCAAGGCAGGTAGCAGCGCCGCCGAAAGGCTCTATCTCGGTGGGGTGATTGTGCGTTTCATTCTTGAACATCAACAGCCACTGCTGGTCCTCGCCGTTTACGTCAACGGTTATCTTGACGGAGCAGGCGTTTATCTCCTCGCTCTCGTCAAGGTCAGGGAGCAGTCCGTCCGCTTTCAGCTTTTTAGCCGCCAGCGTAGCGATATCCATAAGGCAGATTGGCTTATTCCCTCTGCCCAGCTCCTCACGGTCTATCTTATATTCCTTGTATGTCTCAGCTATGTAGTCCGCCTTTATATCAGCGCCGTCTATTATCGTTCCGAAGGTGGTATGGCGGCAGTGATCGCTCCAGTATGTATCTATCATACGTATCTCGGTGATGGTAGGACAGCGGCTTTCGCTCTTGAAATAATCCTGACAGAACTTTATATCGTCCTCGTCCATAGCAAGCCCGTATTTTTTGATAAAGTCTGCAAGTCCGTTTTTGTCAAGATCAAGAAATCCGTCAAGCGTAGCCACAGCGGTGGGAATATCATACTTTATCTTCAGCGTATCATACTTCTCAAATCCGCACTCTCTTGATTCCACCGCGTTTATAAGATAATGCTTTATCTTTGCAAAATCCTCATCTGAGATATTCCCCTCAAGAACGTAAATTTTAGCATATTTTACAGTTGGTCTGTCCCCCTGACACAGCATTTGTATACACTGTGCGGCGCTGTCTGCTCTCTGGTCAAATTGCCCGGGCAGGAATTCCACAGCAAACACACGCTCTCCCTTTGAAAAATCGGGAAGCTCTCTGTATATATCGTCAACAGGCGGCTCACTGAACACAGTAGGTATCGCCCTTTCAAAATTTTCCTCTGAAATTTCTTCCGCGTCGTATCTGTTTATGATACGAACGTTCTTAACTCCGTCAATTCTCAAAGCGGTGCGAATATCCTCTAAAACCGCCTTTCCGTCTACGTTGTACTCTTTCTTTTTCTCCACATAAATTCGGTAAACAGCCATGATGATTTATTCCTTTCATTTTTGTTTCAATACTATTTAATTATAATTCATTTTTCGGTATTTTTCAAGGGGTTTCACAATGTTTGCCCTATGCAATATTCTTTTTTTACATCGGTGATTTTCACTGCTATAATATCGTGTCTTTTTGCAGTCCCTCCATATATCCTCACAGGGATATAATTTTCCGTGTACCCGTTTATAAAATCAGGTGAAGTCCTGCGCTCGATAAGCACCTTGTGAACGCTCCCAACACTTTTCTTCCAGAAATTTTGCCTTGAATTTTCAGCGGCTTCACTCATTATTTTGTATCTTTTTTCTTTAATTTCATCACTGACCTGATTTTCCATTTTCGCCGCCGCTGTTCCAGGACGTACCGAATATGTGAACACATGCACCTTTGCAAATTCAATGCTCTTCACAAATTCCAGTGAGCTTTCAAATTCTTCCTCCGTTTCTCCTGCAAATCCCACCATCACATCAGTGGTTATGCCGCAGTCAGTAAACGCTTTTCTCAAATCGTTCACAATACCCCTGTATTCCTCAGCGTCATAATGCCTGTTCATTCTTTTCAATGTCTGTGAACACCCGCTTTGCAGCGACAGATGAAAATGCGGACACAGCTTTTCCACGGTGGACAGCTTTCTTATCATCTCCCTGTCCAGCAGCTCAGGCTCAAGGGATGAAAGCCTCACTCTTTCTATCAGCGGCTCGTCCGCTGCCGCTTTCACAGCGTCATACAAGGTCAGCCCCATATCGCTGCCGTAGCAGGAAAGATTTATCCCCGTCAGAACAATCTCCTTATGCCCGTCCTCACCGTGAAATTTTGCCTCCGCCGTTATCCTTTCAAGACTTTTCGACCTCACCCGTCCTCTTGCATACGGGATTATGCAGTAAGAGCAAAACCTGTTGCACCCGTCCTCTATCTTGATGTATGCCCTTGTATTATCGCTGTGTGCAAATTCACCGCTTTCCTCAAACAGCCTGCTGTGTTCCTTTATCTCACAGGCAGCTTCTCCTTTTTGCAAAAATTCCTCCACAAGCCTCGGAATATCCTCCTTTGCGGCGTTTCCTACGATTATGTCGGCGTCTTTGTTTTTGCCCGCCTCATTTGGAAAAGCCTGCGGATAGCACCCTGTAAGCACGATAACGGCGCTTGGAAATTCCTTTCTCATTTTAGAAAGTATCCTCGCCCCTTTTTTGTCGCTGGTCTGAGTGACCGTGCAGGAGTTCATTATTATAATATCAGGCTCTTCGCCCTCCGAAACAGGCGAATGACCGCATTTTATCATATTCTGGGAAATGTTATCGCTGTCACAGTGATTTACCTTGCACCCTTGAGTAATTACCAGAAATTTCATTTTGCCTTCCCGACCTTTAAAATTGTTTGTTCGTTAAACTCATTATACAATATATTGAAAAAATTTTCAATTTCTTCTTGACATAATTTTTTAAAGTGCTATTATATATGCGTGGACACCCATCGACATTATTTTACATACAGAAAAAAAGGTGCCATAAAAAATAAGAACAAAAGAAGGCGTTTTAATTGAAAAATGTAAAAATCGCTTTGTCCTCCTTTGAGGACATAAAGGAGTTCAACAGGATAACCTGTATGTACGACCTTTCCGCTGATCTTTCAACAGGAAACTACAAGGTGAACCCCAGAAGTCTTATCGGACTGTTCACTCTGGACACGGGAAAAAAGCTTGATCTTACGATTTATTCGGATAATTACAACGATTATTTGGAGCGTATAGGCAAATTTTTGGTAGATTGAACAAAAATTTCACACAAAAGAAAATATTTTCAAAAAACCGCTTGCAATTTAAATTGAAATTTGTTACCATATACTTGTGAAGATCAAAGGCAATGCGATGTAACAGATTTCAACGTTTGTGCAAAGCATAGCCAAATAAAAGGAGGATTTTGTTATGGTTGAATTCAAAGTAAAAATTACTACCATTGACGATGTAAAGAAGTTCGTCAACACAGTCACCAAGTATGATTTTGACGTGGATCTCATTTCAGGAAGATATGCAGTCGACGCAAAGTCCATAATGGGTATCTTCAGCATTGACCTTTCCAAGGAGCTTGTATTGAAGGCTCACACAGATGACGCCGACCTTGTTAAGGCAGACCTGGCAAACTACATAGTAGACTAAAATCAAACATAATAAAACAAAAAACGGGAAGCATTCAGCCTCCCGTTTTTTGTTTTATCAGAAATGTGCCGTTCAAAAACAAAAATCACATAATTTTGTTAATTTTGTGCAAAAACTATTGTAAAAATTATTGTTGTATGCTATAATATGTACAAGGAAACAGCAAATGTTTCCAAATCTGACGTATCCCTTTATAAAGGAGGAAAAACTATGAAATTACAGCTCACAGCCAAGAAAATGCAGGTCAATCAGACTTTTGCCGATTATGCGGAGAAAAAGCTCAAAAAGCTGGACCGCTTTTTCGGAGATGAAGCCGACGCAAAGATAGTGATGTCCGCCTTTAAGGACGAAATAACGATAGAACTTACGGTAACGTATTCCAATATGTTTTTCCGTGCGGAGCAGAGAGCCGCTGACAAGGAAGATGCCCTTGATGCTTGCATAGATAAAATAATCCGCCAAATAAGAAAAAATAAGACAAAGGTGGAAAAAAGCCTGCGTGAAAACGCTTTTGCAGACCAATACGACGATTCCGTGGAAGAGCAGCAGCGTTATGAAATAATCAGACACAAAAAATTCACCCTTCGTCCCATGAACGCTGAGGAGGCTATTTTGCAGATGAATATGCTGGGACACAGCTTCTTTATGTTCAAGAACGCCGACAGCGGGGAAGTGAATGTAGTTTATCGCCGTGACGACGGAAATTACGCTATACTCGAACCCGAAAGGGATTAAAGGATAAATAATTACAGGGCGCAGTTGACGGCTGCGCCCTTAATAATGTGAAAAATTTTTCATTTGACAGTTTCGTTTAATTATGCTATAATTAGACAATTTAAAGACATCGTAATATTCATCTTCGGAGGCAATCACTATGAGCGCAAATTTTCCTCATCTCATTGATCTGGACAACTATCCTGTTGAAAGCTGGAATAATATCGTAAATCTGGCAATAGACATAAAACGCCACCAGCACATATATGTGGGAGCTTGCAGCGGGAAAATAATGGCGACGCTTTTCTTTGAGCCGTCCACCCGCACGCAGATGAGCTTTCAGAGCGCAATGCTCAGGCTCGGCGGAGGGATAATCGGCTTTGACAATCCCGCCACTTCTTCCGTCGCAAAAGGAGAATCCATAAAGGACACCACCAAAATAGCCAGCAGCTACTCAGATATAGTTGTAATGCGCCATTTCATTGAAGGCTCGGTGAAAGCGGCAGCGCTGACCGCCGACTGCCCTGTCGTCAACGCAGGAGACGGCGGACACCTTCACCCCACCCAGACCCTCACCGACCTGCTTACCTTAAAAGCTGAAAAGGGAACGCTCAGCGGACTTACAGTAGGCTTCTGCGGCGACCTGAAAAACGGCAGGACCGTTCATTCACTGCTGAAAGCCCTTTCCCGCTACGATAACAATAAATTCGTGTTCATATCAACAAACGAGCTTAAGGTGCCCGATTATATAAAAGATATAGTGACGTCTTCGGGGAAGTCCTTTATGGAAGTCAATTCACTGGAAGAGGCTATCCCTTCCCTCGATGTGCTTTATATGACAAGGATACAACGTGAGCGTTTTGGCTCAACGGAGGAATACGAAAAGCAGAAAAATGTATTTTGCCTCGACTCCAAGAAAATGGAGCTTGCCCGCAAGGATATGATAGTTCTGCACCCCCTGCCCCGTGTTGACGAGATAGCGCTCAGCGTTGACGACGACCCAAGAGCATTGTACTTCAAACAGGCAAACTACGGAATGTATGTTCGTATGTCCCTTATTCTTTCAGTAATAAACAGGGATATACAATCTCAGCCTTTGCTGACGGGAAAAGAACTGCCCGACGTAAAATGCCGCAATCCCAAATGTATAACCGCCCTTGAACCTTCTCTTCCTCACAGCTTCAGAAACTGCAACGGAGTTCTGGAATGTGAATTTTGCGACGAAAGAATAACGGACAGACAATGCACGCTGTATTAAGCGATGCAAATAATAATTGGTGAATATTATGAAAGACAAAATTAAAAAAATTACGTTATCTGCATTATTTATTGCCATGGGGATTGTTCTTCCTTTCCTTACGGCGCAGGTACCTCAGATAGGCAGTATGCTCCTTCCAATGCATATCCCCGTCTTTTTCTGCGGACTGATATGCGGCTGGCAGTACGGCGCGGCGGTAGGGTGCATTTTGCCTTTGCTGCGCTCTTTGATACTTCAGTCTCCGCAAATGTACCCCAACGCCATAGCTATGGCTCCCGAGCTGCTTACATACGGTCTGATAGCAGGACTTGTCTATTCTCTCTTCAAGCGCCAGGGAATAGCCGCCCTGTACACTTCGCTGATCGTTGCAATGATATCTGGGCGCATAGTCTGGGGACTTGCCGAGGTCATTATTCTCGGAATAAATCAGACCGCTTTTTCTCTTGAAGCATTTATGGCAGGCGCTTTCATCAATGCAATTCCCGGTATAATAATCCAGCTCATACTTATCCCCGCTGTAATGGCGGCATTGGATAAGACAGGAGTTGTAAAATTTAAGCGCCCTGTTTAAGATAAAGGGAGGAAAACATGGATATTGCCGAGGAAATAATTTCAAATATCCCAGAAAATTTTGAGCCGCCCTTTATCATCGCAATAGACGGAAAATGCAGCGCAGGAAAAACAACACTTGCCAACCAGCTTCAGGAACGCCTTGAATGTACGGTTTTTCATATGGACGATTTTTTCCTCCGCCCTTTCCAGCGAACAGCCGAGCGTTATGGAAAAGCAGGTGAAAACGTCGACCACGAGCGCTTTTTGAGCGAGATACTGCTCCCCTTGAAAAACGGCGAAAAAACAATAACCTTTTCCCTGTTCGACTGCAAAAAGCAGGAGCTTTCATCTCCCGTATCCGTAAATGTAACGCCTATCGTGATAGTTGAAGGCTCATACAGCCTTAACCCCTCTCTTTGGGAATATTACGATCTTCGTATTTTTCTTACCACAACAAAAGAAAATCAGAAAGAACGAATATTTGCCCGCAACGGTGCGCAAAACGCAGAAACATTCTTTGACCGCTGGATACCTCTTGAAGAAAAATACTTTTTTGAATTAAACATAAAAGACCGCTGTGATCTCGTGTTTGAAACATAAAAAGTCCCTTGCAAAGCAAGGGACTTTTTTTATACATTTATTCCTTTACGCAATATCTCGCACCGGGAAGGGAACTGATTATCCCGTCGATTTCCATATCAAGCAGATACATGGGAATGTCGTCGGGAGAAATTTTGCAGGTTGAAGTTATACTTTCCAGCGACTGCGTTCCGTTTTCCTTTAAAAAGTCATACACTTTTTTGTAATTCGGGTCTTTGCCTTCAAAATCGTATTGTTCGGCGGCAATTTCTCCTGCTCTTTTTTCGTTCGTTGCTTTCCGTTCATTGCGAACGGCGGCTTTTTCAGCAGTCTTTGAAGGTGCTTTTGTTTTCTCTTTTTCGTCAACGGGAATACGTTCAAATATAAATCTTTTTTCAGGCGTAACGGTATATTTTTCATTCAGCTTTTCATGCATACCTACAAATGATGAATAATACGCATTTACCACGTCAAGGTAATTGAACAGCGGCGTAGCTCCATCCCTCAGCAATCCTACGACTCCGCCGTAATCACGGGAGAACAGATCGTGAGGCGGAACACAGAACAGATCACGCCCCTGCTGAACAGCGTGAGCCGCAGTGATGAGCGACCCGCTGTCAGTGCTTGCCTGAAACACCATAACGCCCATTGAAAGACCAGATATTATCCTGTTTCTTTCTTGAAAATAACTTCTTGATGGCGTTGTTGCGGGGAGTAGCTCTGTAATGCAGGCGCCGCCAAGCTCATATATCCTTTCCCGTATCGGAATACTTCCTCTGGGATAATCCACGTCAAGCCCGCAGGCAAGAACCCCTACCGTTCTTCCGCCAACGTCAATAGCCGCCTGATGGACGATATGGTCAACGCCTACCGCCATTCCGCTGACAAGCACGACCCCTATCTTTGCCAGGTCCATACAGGTCCTTCTTGTTACCTTGGCTGTATATTCGGTAGCGCCTCTTGCGCCTACGCCCGCAATGCACATCTCGTTGTCAAGACCGCTTATATCGCCCTTGTAAAACAGCACGACGGGAGGATTGTATATGTTTTTCAACCGATAAGGATATCCCTCGTCATCGATTGTTATGATCTTTATTCTTTTCTTTTCGCAAAGCTCTATCATTCTCTCCGAATTGTCCAACGATGCGTTAGGCAGTCTTCTTATCTCAGAGGGTGACAAATACTGCGTGTCATTGTCGGTGACTATCGCCTCATAAACGTCTTTTGCCGAACCATACCTCTGAAGCAATTCGTGTGTTTTGGGATTTGCCGCACCCATAAGCTGAATGAGCCAAAGATAATACTCTAACATAACAAAACCTCCTGCCTGAAACAATACCGCACAAATATTGTAAATTTTTGTGCGGTATACGAAAATTATTGTTTGTTATCTTCCTGTCTTATCTGAACACGGCGGATTTTGCCGCTGATAGTCTTAGGAAGCTCGTCAACGAATTCAACTATACGAGGATATTTGTAAGGGGCAGTATTTTTCTTAACATGATCCTGCAGTTCTTTTTTTAGCTCCTCGCTGGGAGTGTAATTCTTTGTGAGAACTACCGTAGCCTTTACGACTTGTCCTCTGATAGGGTCGGGAGCGCCTGTAACGGCACATTCCAGAACAGCGGGGTGAGTTATCAGAACGCTTTCTATCTCAAAGGGTCCTATGCGGTAGCCGCTGGCTTTAATAACGTCGTCATTGCGTCCCACATACCAGAAGTAGCCGTCCTCGTCCTTCCATGCGGTATCGCCTGTGTGATAAACGCCGTTGCTCCACGCTTCGTTTGTGAGCTGCTCGTTTCTGTAATAGCAGTCAAACAAGCCGTCCTTGCCTCTTTCTGCTCTAACAACTATCTCGCCGACTTCACCGACGGGAACGCTGTTGTCGTTTTCGTCAACTATATCCACATTGTAAAGAGGAGTGGGCTTGCCCATTGAACCGGGTCTTGGGGTCATTCCAACAAGATTTCCTAACAGCGCGGTGCTTTCCGTCTGACCGAACGCTTCCATAAGCTTCAGTCCCGTAAATTCCAGCCACCTGTCAAATACTTCGGGGTTCAGCGCTTCGCCTGCGATAGTGGAATATTTCAGGCTGCTCAGATCATAGCCCTGAAGTCCTTCCTTTATGAAAAATCTGTACATTGTGGGAGGAGCGCAGAATGAAGTTATCTTGTAATCCTGCATTATCTTCAGCATATCTGCGGGAATGAACTTGTCAAAGTCGTAAACCATTACGCAGCTTCCCAGTGACATCTGACCGTACAGCTTGCCCCAGGCGGCTTTTCCCCAGCCTGTGTCGGAGATAGTAAGATGAAGTCCGTCGGGATCAACATTCTGCCACCAGCGCGCGGTCTGGATATGGCAGATAGCATATTTGTGATTGTGTACCACCATTTTGGGATAGCCTGTAGTGCCGCTTGTGAAATAAAGGAGCATAAGCTCATTGCAGTTTGTGTCCACTCTCTCCATTGTGTCAGGCTGTTTCTTTATTTCCTCGTCAAAGTCCAGCCAGTCGCCGTCAGCGCCGCCTCTGCATATGAACTTTGCGTCCAGCTTCCAGTTAAGCTCCTTTTGTGCCTCGTCAACATACATCTTGACTTCGGGATTGTCGTGTGTGCATACGACAGCCTTTACCGTAGCCTGCTCAAAGCGGTAGGTGATATCGTGAGTTGTCAGCAGGTGCGTTGCGGGGATAGCAATAGCGCCCAGCTTTGTAAGACCGATGATAGAATACCAGAACTGATAGTTTCTTTTCAGTATCAGCATTACCTTATCGCCTTTTTTGATGCCCTTTGAAGCAAAAAGATTTGCCGCCTGAGTGGACAGCTTTGAAAGCTCACCATAGGTGAAGCTCTTTTTCTCGCCCGCCACGTTTGTCCATACCAGCGCTCTGCGGTCAGGCTCCAGCTCAGCGAATTTGTCTATTATGTCATATCCGAAATTATAGTTGTCGGGGCAGTTGACCTCAAACTTATTGAGTATACCGTTCTCGTCAAACCCCTCGTTTACGAATTTTTTGTAATAGTCCCTTACTTGTTCCATAATATTTTTGTGTTTCCTTCCGAGATGTATTTTTATTTTATATTGTTATATAAGTATTGCCAGGAACTGGCAGTCCTCGCCGCCGTAAGCTATCATTCCGTGAGGATTTTTACTGTTGTAGTAAACGCAGTCGCCTGCATCAAGGATTTCCTCATGGTCGTTGATAACGAATTTCAGCTTGCCCGAAATGATGAAGTCCATTTCCTGACCGTCATGTACGGACAGATGGATAGGTTTGTTCTGCTCCTCCTCAGAATAAGGAGCGTCAACTATCAACGGCTCTATCTCCTTGTTCTTGAACAGATATGCCATATGCTGATAAGTAAAGCCTATGCGCCTTTCGATAGGCAGACCGTGTCCTTTTTTTACCACCGTGTAAGTATTCAGCTTAGGCTCAACGCCTGTGAGCAGTTCGATCATCTCAATTCCCAGCGCTTCTGCTGCGGCATTCAGAAATGAAAGGGAAAAATCCTTTTCGCCGCTTTCATAGCTCAGATACTCCTCCACCGAAGTATCCGTTTTCTGCGCCATAAACTCAGGGTTTATGTCCAGATACTCTCTTGTGCTTTTCAGTCTGGAGGAAACCTCTTTAATGTTGTAATCCATACGATTGTTCCTTTCCTGTTTTTGTCTTTTGAAACTGTAACTTAATAATTATAACATATAAAAAACAGCATTTCAACAGTTTTATGAAATATTTTTCCTTTTGTTTTCTTTACAAATTCCCGCCAGACAGCACCTTTCACACTCAGGCTTTCTCGCATTGCAAACCAGCCTTCCGTGCCATACCAGCCTGTGGCAAAGTCCAAGCCCTTCCTCGGGCGGGACGATCTCTCTGAGCTGTTTTTCCACCTTTACGGCGTCCTTTCCCTCTGCAAGACCTATTTTGTTTGTAAGCCTTATAACGTGCGTATCGCACACGAAAGCGGTTTTTCCGTAAAGCTCTCCCGCAATAAGATTGGCAGTCTTTCTTCCCACGCCAGCCAGCTTTACAAGTTCGTCCACCTCATCAGGGACAGTATCGTTGTATTCATCGTGAAGCTGTCTGCACATCTGAACTATATCTCTTGATTTCGTCTGAAACAGTCCGCATGAGTGGATATATTCTGCCACCTCCTCAGGCTCCGCCTCCGCAAAAGATTGTATGGTAGGGAATCGCTCAAACAGCTTTGGCGTCACCATATTAACTCTCACGTCGGTGCATTGTGCCGAAAGCCTTGTGGCTATCAGCAATTCGTGGGGTTTTTCATATGTAAGTGCGCATTTTACTTCAGGATATTCTTTTTTCAGCGCATCGATAACTTTCTTTGCAAGTGTTTTTTTACTGCATGGCATTATTGACGTTTCCTTTCATATAATATACGATTATTATACCATTTGCTCAAACCGAAGTCAATCAGCAAAGTTCTTTACGCACATTATTTTTACATAAAATAAAATTTTGGAAAAGGTATTGACAAACAATTGAATATGTGATAAAATAACAAAGTTGAAAAAATTGGGGCGTCGCCAAGTGGTAAGGCAGTGGACTCTGACTCCACCATTTCGAGGGTTCAAATCCTTCCGCCCCAACCAGCAGCGTGACGCTGCACTCAATACGCTCCCAGCATACGGGAGCGTGTTTTTATGTTCATCGCCCAAAAATCTTTTTGGTAACAATATCACATACCGTTAGAAAAATATCCTCGCTATGCGAGGATATTTTTTTACAAACTAATAGAATAAAGCTGATGCCATAAAAACAGTTTCTAACAGTCGAATCTGATTTAGAAAATAATCATTTTCCTATTCCTTTCCCATTTTTCTCCACAACGGCACAAACAGAAGAATACCCACCAGCATAGCGCCGCAGTCCGCAATAGGAGTTGCCCACGCAATAGCGTCAGCGCCGGCAAGGGAATCCAGAAGGAACATAAACGGCACGTCCAACCCGCCTTTTCTCAGCATGGAAAGCACCAGCGGCTTTCCCTTTTGTCCCACAGACTGAAAGATGGAAATAATGACCGTCGTGATTGCCGTGAACGGTCCAGTAATGCAGATGATCCTCTGAAACATACTGCCATACCGCACAGTCTCTGCGTCATTGATGAACGCCCGTACCAGGGGATTTGCGCAGGTGAACAATAGCACCGCCCCCACCGTCGTAACGGCAAGGCTCAGGATCAGCGTCACCTTAATGGCGGAGCGCATACGCTGGGTGTTTTTTGCGGAGTAATTGTATCCGATCAGCGGTATAACGCCTTGAGATAGACCGTTTGCGATGGCAAACGCCAGCATATCTATCTTCTTTGCAATGCCTATCCCTGCTACCGCCGCGTTGGAATAATGAACCAGCAGTTTGTTGAGGGTGATGTTGGAGAAGATCCCCATTACGTTCATTATAGAGCTGGGAAGTCCTACTAACAGCACCTCCTTGGGTATTCCGTCCGAAACGGAATAATATTTCGGATTCAGGGTGAGGTGGAATTTTCCGCGCTTGATAATAATAAGCAAGATAAAATAGAGTGTTGCAATCAAATTTGCGAGCATAGTGGCGACCGCTGCTCCCGTGATTTCAAGATGAAAACCAAAAATAAACACGGGGTCCAGAATTATGTTAAGAGCACCGCCCAGCGCCACGCCGAAGCTGGCCTGACCTGAATATCCCTCCGCCCGGACGAGATGCGCAAGAGCTGCGTTCAGCACCGTAGGTATTGCGCCCACTGTCAGAGTCCAGAAGAGGTAGCTGTTGCAGAAATCAAAGGTGTATTCGTCTGCACCGACAGCAGGCAGAATTGCCCCGCGCAGCGCAAAAATCGCAAGTCCGTATAAAAACGCCACTGCGGCAGATGTCCAGATACAGAACGCAGAGGTTTTCCGCGCCTTTTCCGTGTCGCCCAGCCCCAAGCTGCGGGAGATAAGACTGGCGCCGCCGATACCGAAAAGGTTGGCAAGCCCAGTTGTCACCAGAAACAGCGGCAAACAAAGAGACGCGGCGGCCACCTGATTGGGATCACCTACCTGACCGATGAAGAAAGTGTCCGCCATATTGTAAATGACAGTGGTGATCTGACTTATCACCGTGGGAACCACCAAAGCAATGACCGCCCGTGTGACGGGAGTTGTTTCAAAAAGCTCTGTCTTGTCTGTTTTCATGCTTTCGCCTCTTTTTCTGAGTTTTCCAACAGTAAAATAAATCCGCGCACTGCCATTCGGTAGCTGTCCTCAACGTCAATCGGGAATTGCTTGAAACAGCCCGCCTCCTCCTGAGAGATAAAGCCGTGCATTATGCTGCGAAAGACCCTCTGCAGGTGCTTTTTTTGTTCCTCCGTCAGCTTGTATCCGCCCAGTACTATCATTATCGGTTCCACTATGTCAAAGCCCGCCTTGTGTATCGCGTCATTTTTCACCATAGGCAGAGACAGAATGACTTTATATATCTCAGGCCGTTCCTTGCCGAAACGGTAATAAGCGTCAGCCAGAGCCTTAACCGCCTCTGCCCTCTGCTTTCCGGCAATGGCGGTCAGCTGTGCCTTGCTAAGCTCCGAAATAGCGTAATAGCCGATCTCGGTGTGAAGCTCGTCCGAGCTTCTGATATGATTATATAGTGACGCCGCTTTTATATGGAGCCTGCTTGCCAGCTCTCGCAGGGAAAAGCTGTGCAGTCCCTCCGATTCGATCATCTCTATGGCGGAGTTAATAATATCCGCACGGGTCAAGCCTTGTCGAGCCATAGTTACCTCCTTGACAAACTAACAGTGTTAGCATTATTGTACACTAGCACCATTAGTTTGTCAAGATTCTATCTTTATTTTGGAAACAGCAAGCGTTATAATATGAACGACGATATCCGAAGTACGCTTTCACGCTTAATAGAAATCAAAAGGGAATGTTCAAAGAAATGATTTTGTGCTTTGCAAAAGAATAAGTTTAGGCAAACCGAACCGTTTGCCTGAAAATCGGTCATTTTTATGTCCCGTGTCTGATTATCAGACACGGGACTTTTTTTGCCCATATGCAAATCAAAACGTGACGGATATAATATAAACAAATGAACAAAGGAGGCTTTTGTATGAAGATGCGCTCTGTAACGCCAATGAGAATTGCGAAGATCGGATATATCGTAATGTCCGTTCTGCTTTGCGCCGCAGGCATTCTCTTTATCGCCATGCCCGAGATCTCAACGGAAATTATCGGTGTTTGTATCGGTATCGCAATGATTATTTTTGGCATTGTCAAGTTGATAGGATATTTTTCAAAAGATTTATACCGATTGGCATTCCAGTTTGATCTGGAATTTGGGATATTGATGATCATATTGGGCGTTATCGTCCTTTTTAATCCCAAGAACCTGATGGTATTTATCTGCGTTGCCCTTGGAATATCCATTCTGCTGGACGGTCTTTTTAAAATCCGAATTGCTATGGATTCAAAGCAGTTCGGTATCAAAAGCTGGTGGCTGATCTTATCTCTGGCGATCGTGACAGGGGTGATCGGAGTTTTCCTGATTTTTGATTCAGCGACAGGCTCTCGGATAATGTCTGTTTTGCTCGGGCTCACGCTCCTTTCAGAGGGCATTTTGAACCTATATACGGTGATCAGCACCGTTCTGATAGTCAAGAATCAAGCGCCTGACGTCATTGAAATTGAAGCGGATACATTTGAAATCGACAGAAAGGAAAGGTGAATACCGTGCGTTTTTCAAAAGCGGTAGTAAAATACCGAATCCCGATCCTGATAGTAACCCTGGTTCTGCTGATCCCATCGGTTTTGGGAATGCTGGGAACGCGAATCAACTATGATATGCTTACATATCTGCCTGAGGATATGGAAACCGTCATCGGTCAGAACGAGTTGATGGAGGACTTCGACAAGGGCGCCTTTGCATTCCTGATTGTAGAGGATATGCCGAATAAGGACGTGGCAGCGCTGAAAGAGCAGATCGAGCAGGTAGAACATGTTGATACCGTCCTTTGGTATGATTCTCTTGCCGACCTTTCCATACCTATGGAACTACTGCCCGACAAGATCTATAACGAATTTAATACAGAAAACGCCACTATGATGGCGGTATTCTTCGACAGCTCCACCTCCTCAGACGTCACTATGGACGCAGTCCGTGAAATTCGGCAAATTGCAGGAAAACAATGTTTCCTGTCAGGGCTTACGGCTATGGTGGTAGATTTGAAGGACCTGTGCGAACAGGAGGAACCTATCTATGTAGGGATCGCAGTTGCGCTGGCGCTGGTCGTTATGCTGCTTTTGCTGGACAACTGGCTGACGCCCTTTGTATTTCTCCTGAGTATCGGCATGATGATCCTCATCAATCTGGGGAGCAATTATTTTCTTGGGGAGATCTCCTATATCACAAAGGCGCTTTCTGCCGTTTTGCAGCTTGCCGTGACTATGGATTATTCCATCTTCCTCTGGCACAGCTACAATGAACAGCTGACAAAACACGAAGACCGAGGAGAAGCAATGGCGAACGCCATTCGGGAAACGTTGACTTCCATTGTCGGCAGTTCGATAACCACCGTTGCAGGATTTATCGCCCTTTGCTTTATGTCCTTTACCCTTGGTCGTGATCTTGGAATCGTGATGGCGAAAGGCGTTATTTTAGGAGTATTAGGCTGCGTGACCGTTCTGCCCGCCCTGATTCTCATACTGGATAAGCCGCTGCAAAAGGCAGAACACAAGTCGCTGATCCCGAATATGCGCCGTTTTGCAAACGGCACTGTAAAGGTTTTCCCTGTTTTCCTCTGCCTGTTTGTACTGCTGATCCCGCCTGCCCTTTACGGATATAACAAAACCAACGATGAGACATATTACAATCTGGCAAAGTCCCTGCCCGACGATATGGAATACGTTATCGCAAACAGCAAGCTGTCGGAGGATTTTGACATTGCTTCGACGCATATGCTCCTCATAGACAAAGACCTTTCGCCCAAATCCGTTCGGGATATGATGAAGGAAATGGAACAGGTTGACGGCGTTAAATATGTGCTGGGACTTGAATCTGTGATAGGCTCCCGTGTGCCGGAGGAAGTCCTGCCCGAATCCGTTACGGGTCTTTTGAAGAGCGACAAGTGGGAACTGCTGCTCCTAAACTCCGAATATCCCGTAGCAAGCGATGAGGTGGGTGCGCAGATAGAATCCCTGAATACCATTCTGAAAAAATACGACCCCAGTGGAATGTTGATTGGGGAGGCGCCCTGCATGAAGGATATGATCGACGTCACTTCCCACGATTTTGAAGTCGTCAATGCGATTTCCATTGTTGCGATCTTTCTCATCATCGCCTTGGTGGAACGCAGTGCTTCTTTACCGTTTATTCTGATCTCGGTCATTGAACTGGCGATTTTTATTAACCTCGGTTTGCCGCATTACTTGGGTCAAAGCCTCCCGTTTATTGCACCTATCTGCATAAGCACAATACAGCTTGGTGCGACCGTGGATTACGCCATTTTGATGACCACACGGTACAAGTCGGAACGAATCAGCGGGCAGGACAAAAAGGAGGCTGTGAGAACAGCGCTTACCGCGTCGATCCCCTCCATATTAGTCTCGGGATTTGGATTGTTTGCCGCCACTTTTGGCGTGGCGCTCTACTCAAAGGTAGATATGATAAGCTCCATTTGTATGCTGCTCGCCCGTGGCGCTGTCATCAGTATGCTCTGCGTCATTTTTATCCTTCCAGCGCTTTTGCTCCTGCTGGATAAGGTCATTTGCGCAACTACGCTTGGAATGAAAAAGAAAAACAAAACCGAACAGGAGGTACTTTTGAAATGAGAAAGACTTCAACGAAAATCATCTCGCTTTTCCTTTGCGCTCTTCTTGCAGTTAGCGGGATTGCAATTACTGCTTTTGCCCTGAACTCCGACGAAAATGAGACGGAAAATCAGGAGAAATCTGAAATCGTATCCGCTGCCGATGATGCAGGCGTATCCAAAGATGAAACCGTTTATGTTCTTGCAGGTGCAGACGGCTCAGTTCAGAAAATCATTGTCAGCGATTGGATCAAAAACTCCCTTGGCAATGCTGCGGTGAGCGATAGATCCGAACTGACAGATGTAGAAAACGTCAAGGGCAATGAAACCTACACTATGAACGGTGACAATATGCGTGTATGGGACGCCGAAGGCAATGACATTTACTATCAGGGCAATATCGAAAAAGAACTTCCTGTTGACCTGTCTGTTACCTATAAGCTGGACGGAAAGCCTATTTCTGCAGACGATCTGGTCGGAAAAAGTGGCAGGGTGACTATTCGCTTTGACTATCAGAACAAGCAGTATGAAACCGTAGAAATCGACGGCAAACAGGAAAAAATATATGTTCCGTTTGCAATGCTGACAGGCACTTTGCTCAGTGACAACGTGTTTACCAATGTGGAAGTCACGAACGGTAAACTTATCAATGACGGCAGCCGCACCGCTGTTATCGGAATCGCCTTTCCCGGTCTACAGGAAAACCTTGCGATATCCAAAGACAAACTGGAAATTCCCGACTATGTGGAGATTACCGCAGACGCCAGCAATTTTCAGCTTGATATGACGGTGACGCTTGCCACAAACCAGCTTTTCAACGAATTTGACGTTGACAACTTGGATTCTGTTTCAGAACTTAGCACTTCAATGAATGAACTGACAAGCGCCATGGATCAGCTTTTGGACGGTTCCTCGCAGCTTTATGAGGGAATAGCCACATTGCTGGAAAAATCCGACGAGCTGGTGGAGGGGATAGATCAGCTTGCTGTCGGGGCGGAAAGCCTCAAAAACGGAGCAAACAGATTGGATTCAGGAGCAGCCGAGCTACAAACTGGAGCGACGCAGTTAAGCGAAGGACTTAACACTCTTGAGTCCAACAATGACGCCTTAAACGGAGGTGCCAGACAGGTATTTGATACGCTGCTCGCCACTGCGAACACACAGCTTTCAGCCGCAGGACTGGACGTTCCTACCCTGACAATTGAGAATTATGCGCAGGTTTTGAACGGTGTCATTGCATCTCTGGACGAAAACGCCATATATGAGCAGGCGCTGAACCAGGTAACAGCAGCCGTGGAAGCGCAGAGAGACATGATCGAACAGCAGGTCACAGCAGCTGTTCAGGCGGAAGTCACCGCACAGGTCACAGCCGCTGTCAGAGAAGAAGTGACTTTGCAGGTAACTGAGGTCGTTCGCAATACCGTAGCAGAGCAGGTCATTCAGTCTGTTCTAAATATGGATAAAGCGTCTTATGATGCCGCCGTTGCCGCCGGTCAGATAGATAAAGAGACACAGGAAATGATCAAGGCGGCGATAGAACAGCAGATGCAGTCCGAGCAGATCACTCAGCAAATTCAGGCGGGGGTAGAGGAGCAGATGGCAACTGGGCCGATTCAGGATACCATTGCCGCAAAGACCGATGAACAAATGCAAAGCGACGCCATCAAGCAAACAATTGAGGAACAGACAGAGCTTCAAATCCAAAAAATCATCTCGGAACAAATGGCTTCCGACGAGGTGCAGGCACAGCTTGCCGCCGCTGCGGATGGCGCAAAATCGGTCATAGCACTCAAAGCCTCACTTGACAGTTACAACACATTCTATCTCGGTCTGAAAAGCTATACAGCAGGTGTTTCCGACGCTGCGGCAGGGGCAGGAGCCTTGAAGGACGGAACAGATGACCTAAAGGCAGGTACTTCTCAGCTTTCTGCGGGAGCCTCGGAGCTTTACGATGGGATCCTTACGCTGAAAAACGGAACGCCTGCTCTGGTGGACGGGATCACTCAGCTTCGTGACGGCTCCATGCAGCTTTCAGACGGATTAAAAGAATTTAACGAAGAAGGCATACAAAAGCTGGTAAATGCGGTAGACGGTGATCTCGAAGGACTTTTGAACAGACTGCGCGCAACAAGAAACGTGTCCCTGCGCTATAAGAGCTTTGCGGGAGCAAGCGAAGATATGGACGGTCAGGTTAAATTTATTTATCGTACAGATTCTATTGGATAAAAAGGGACGGGTTGATTACGATCTCATCCTGTTTCAAATGATTTTCCTGTTCTCCTTTAATGTATTTTTGCAATAAAAAAAGGACTGTTTTACAGTCCTTTTTTATTAGATTGTACTATTTATATCTTCCCGTGCTTATTTTATCAGGTTAATTCCTGTTACATTGATTGTGTAAATCCGGTTTCTTCTGTTTCCTGCATATCGCCGCTTATGATTGCGTTGACTTTTTCTTGTCCGTTCAGTATAAAATCGCATATATATTGACCGTTTACGTCTATCGGGATCTCATTTATACATTCTTCAACAGTCTGCCGTGTTATTGTGGGCAGACTTATTTCACGATACATTTCAAGTGCGCTTTTACTGTTTTCGACAAAGCTCTTTAAAAATCCTATCAGTCCGTCGTTCTGACGTGTCACATCGCTTGGATAACCTCTGGCGATAAGCGCAACGTTGTTATCATAGTTCGGAGCAAGTGAAATAATTTTTCCTGTTTTTTTATCTCTGATGAATCCGAAGTTTTCCGTGTGCCTATCCATATTGTAACATATAGTATCAAACCATATCATTACAAGGTACTGACGGGCAAAGTCAGGTGATAAAGAGTTTATAGCACTGAAACATCTGCAATAATCATCATCAGCGCCTACGACCGAGCTTGCAGGTTCGAAATTGACGTTTCCGCCTGTAAAATCTTTCGTGCGTATATAATTTCCGTCCATTTCGTAATGCGCCATATTCAAGCCCAGCTTTTCTCCAAGGCGGCAGATAAAAAGTTCGGAAAAATATTCTTCTTTACTTCCGCTTTTATATAACCACCATTCGCCGTTTATCAGTTTCCAGCACTTTTCATAGCTTCCTATGTTGGTAAGCTCTGGTGTCCTGGACGGCTTTTGAGAAAATCCGTCAGGATCGCCTCGCAATGCCAGTTGATCGAAGTAGTTTTCTTTAAATTTAATATTTTCATAAACAGTATTGTCGCCGTCGGGCTTGAACCAATAACAATCAGTCACAGTAGCGGCGTTTACGGAAAGTACAGTTTGAATATCGTCTGTTTGCGAAAGACGCAGTGCTTTTTTCAGCAACCTTGAATTTACTCTGTGGGAATCAATAGCACGAGCTGAAAGCCAGCCTTCAATGTTTTTTGACCTTTTGAAATACAGAGGAAGCAAATTTTCATTATATATTGCGGTTATTTTCCCGCTTTTTATTTCTGCAACAGGTATGTCTTCAGACATCAATATTCCTGAAACATCTGACATATGATTCTCACCCCTTTTGGAATCTGCTGTGTATTGTTATTATATATTTTTCTTTTCGCTTTGTCAACTTTATCATATGATATTATAAGCCGAAAAACATAATTTTTGTATCTTCCTGCACTTCCTCATCGCTTATTTCTTGCGGCGCTTCAAACGGGAGAATTGTATAATGACCGGGATCTGTTTCAAATCAAATTTCCGGCTCAGCTTTGGATGAATATTCGTTCTTTCGTACGCAATTTACAAGAACTGCCTATATGGAAAGACAGAACAATGGCGTCACCCCATTCTTTAACACTCCATTTTTTACCAAACTTCACAAGATTCTACCAAACTTCACAAACTTGTTGACAAAAAAAATTAATTATGCTAAAATAGAAACAAAGAAATTATTCACACAACAGCGAAATATCAAAATAACGTCAAAACCTTATCTTCATATTTTCAGACAATAGATTATTGATTTTCGCATTATCGTTCAAAAGGAGCATAAATGAAACATTTAAAACTTATCTCAATGTTCCTGCTCTGTGTGTTTGCAGTTTCCGCCTGCTCCACAGGCGAAGCTGAGCGAAAGGACAGTATATCAGGCACAGAGCCACAACAGCCGACAGTCTCCTCTTCTTCCGCTGCTGTGACAGATCCCGACCCTGTAAATACTTCTCAAAGCACAGCAGCCTCAGTTGACAGCGGAAGTACATCTACCACTCTCTTTGATCCCCGTGAAGAAGACAGAAATTACGGCGGCAATATAGGAGTAGTTGGAACTCAGCCTACCGAATATAACGGCGAGGAGCTTTCGATAACGCTTGAAGTTGACGGCGGTGGCAGAAGCTATGATCAGGCATTTATTATATTTGTAAACGGTGAACGGAATGAATACAGCACCGATAAGAGCGATGAAAAAAAGCCTTACCATATCAATTCTCTCCCGGAGGAAGGAACAGTGGAGGTAACCCTGTATTTTACTCCCAACAACTGCAAAAAGGGAGAAAAGGCTGTTATTGATATCGAATCAATGCTTACTCCCGAATATATGCTGCCTGACACTACATATGTCAACTTCTTCCCTCATCATAATATAACCGGATTTCTGCCCTTTGAGATAGATATAAACGAGGATACCCCGGTAACAGAGGAACACAAAGTTTTCACCGATTTTCAGCAGGAAAAAATGACTGAGGAATTCAAGCAGCAGCATATTACTACAGACGCTCTTGGACAAACCAGCAATTATCTTGAAGCCCCGAATTTCGTTATGTATTCGCAATCGGAAGATGAAAGCATTGTAAAAGCCACAGGTGACGAGCTTGTACTGAATGTATCAGCTTTCGGCTGCAACGAAGAGGTCAAAGAGAGTCAATATATGATAGGTATATATGTCGACCACGAGCTTCAAAAGGCTTTTGGTGATAATTACTATGCCCTTTGCACCACTGACAGGGAATATATCAAAAGCTGTACGGCTGTTATCGACACGTCCGAATTATCGGGACTTCATCATATTTATATGATCGCAGTGCCTTGCGGGTCTGATACGGTTGAACGAAAATCGTTACCCATAAAATCCGCTTCCAAGATACTCAGTATCAAAAAAAGCTGAGAACTGCCATATATACCACACAATGCGGGACATTGTGTGGTATTATTCATATATGAAAGGAAAATTCAAGTGTCAGAGCTTATTCTTCAGGATATTACAAAAACCTATGCGTCAAAAAAAGCGCTGGATTCATTTACAGCAGAGCTAAGCGACGGTGTTTACGGTCTTCTGGGACCTAACGGTGCGGGAAAGACCACGTTGATAAACATAATAGCGGGCATACTTTCCCCCGACCCCGGCGGAAAAATAATACTTAACGGTAAACCCGCAGAAAAGCTGGGTAAAAGCTATTACAATTCCATAGGATTTATGCCTCAGTACCCCAAATTCTACCCCAATTACACAGCCGGTCAGATAATGGAATATATGACGGCTTTGAAGAATGTAAGCGATAAATCGAAAACAGATGAGCTTTTACAATTTGTAAATCTTTCGGACAGTAAAGATAAAAAAGTCGGAGCATTTTCAGGGGGTATGCGCCAGCGGCTTGCAATAGCGGCGGCTATGGTGAACGACCCTGAGATCCTGATACTTGACGAGCCCACGGCAGGCCTTGATCCGATAGAGCGTATACGTTTCAGGAATATAATCTCACAGCTGAGTGCAAACCGAATGATCCTTATAGCCACTCATATAGTATCAGACGTTGAGTATCTTGCAGACAGGATAATTTTGCTGAACGACGGCAGGATAGTGGAAAATCTTACCGCCGCACAGCTTTGCAAAAGCATAGAGGGCAAGGTGTGGAGGGTAAGCTCAGACGCCGACAGCCTGACCGAATATATGAAGACGCATAAGGTCAGTGAAATTTCCCGTGATCTGCAGCTGCGTGTCATCTCTGAGCAAAAGCCCGGTCCAGACGCCATTCCTGCCGAGCCGAAACTGGACGACGTGTTCCTGTACTATCTGGATAAGGAGTAAGCCGATGAAAAATCTTCTTATCCTTTCCCGTTTTGAATTTAAAAAGCTGTTTATCAGAAAAGCCCTGATGATAATGACGATCATTCTCTGCTTTCTTAATGTATTGAATATCTGCCGCCATTTTGACGTATATCAGGATCCCGCTGCTTCTGACGGCAGACAAACAACTATTAACAGCGCAAGATATACCTTGTATCAGATATACGGCGGCGAGCTGACTGACGAAAAAATATCCGAGATAAACGCCCTTTACAGTCAGGCGCTTTACACTGCTCAGCCGGGCAACTTTCACGTTATTTATGACCCTGACAAATATTACAGCGGATATGAATACGGCGATGCCAATTTGTTTATTGAGCTTGGAGAGGAAATAAACAGACTGTCGGGCTATCACGATATGATAAGCTCTACCGCCGCCTCCGCTGAGGAAAAAAATCAAAACCCCACCCTTAACGCTTACTACCGCAATATAAACAACGACCTGATAAACATATATCGGGACCGTGAGATAACTCTTTACCGCAATAACGGAGGTATGAACGATTTTTTTGATTACCGCCTTTCCTCTGTTCTGTCAATTATTATGGTTATAGTGGGAGCAGTAATGATATTCACTGCTGACAGGGAGGCAGGAACGGATATTTACCTGTCCTCCTCCGTCAACGGCTCCGGAAAATCTGCTGCGGCAAAGCTGCTGGCTGCGGCTTATCATACTTTCCTGATAAATCTGATATTCTTTGCGGCAGACCTTGCGGCATTTATGATAATTATGCGTATCGACGGCATTACAATGCCCCTGTATTCTCTTGAAAATTATGCTTACACGCCATACGGCTTTACGATATGGCAGTATGCGGTAATATATTTCTTATTCCGGCTCGGGGGACTTTTGTGCATAGCTTTTATTTCCTCGCTTATCACCGTTCTGCTGAAAAAGCCTGCCATATCGATGATCTCTTCCATAGCCTTATTTATAGTTATGCTGCTGATGAAAACATATCTTGTCACCGATAAAAACCGTATGATAAATCTCATAAATCCGCTTGTGCTTATGACCGCACCCGAATATATGCGCAGTTATGACGCATTGAACGTTTTCTCAAGACCTGTGCAGTATATTTTCGTTTCTACGCTCTGCATAACGCTTACGGCGGCAGCGGCGGCGGTCGTAACGGTAATTGCGGCGAAAATGAGGGGAGGGAAAAACATCGGAAATGCTTAAACAGGAAATAAAAAAGCTGTTTATAAAAAACAGACTGCTGATAATTCTCCCTCTGGCTCTGTTGTTTGATATCATCTTTATTTTAATCACCTTCAATGATAACATAGCAAGCGACCCTTCCATAGGCTATTGCTCCGCATGGACAGTGCTGATGAACGAATCGGGAATAGACTGGATATTGGTGCTTCTGACCGTTGTAATGACTATGAGGATATGGATAAACGAATATGCCTTCAATATGCAGCTGTACAACCTCACCTCAGTCAATGGCAGAATGCGCTTAGCGGCGATAAAACTGCTGATAAACGTAACGGTGGTCATCATAACGGTGGTTATTTTCGATTCCGCCCGAACGCTGCTTTACGGAATGAAACTGTCCTTTGAGGACGTTCCGCTGACTCAGGCGGGGATACTGTTTGAAACGAGCAAGCTGGACATATCCGCTATGACGGCTTGTTTTGCGTCGTATGCCCTTCATGCGGCAGGATTTGTTTTCTTTTGCTCGATATGCGTATTCTTTGCCGTGCTTATAAAAACCTCCGTAAATTACCTTGGAGCCTGCTGCGCAGCGATAATCGTCCCGCTGTACCTCTTTGACGATATGGCGGAAAGAGCGAGGCTGCCCCTGCCTGTATCCCTTATGCAAAGCTCCTTTATGTTTATGGGCGAAATGACAAACCGCAAAGGAGAAATGACGGCAGATGACATTGCCCTCAGCGGAGCTGTGCAGCTGGCTTTAGCCGTAGTTCTTATGACCGTTTCTGCGTTTATATTTGCGGGCAAAAAGCCGCATTTCCCCAAAGCCGCTGCGCTGTCGGCACTTGTTGTTTTTTCCTTTACCCTTTGTTCGTGTGCCGTGCAGCTCCCTGATGAAAACAGCGCAAAATATATCTGCGTTTCCGCAAGAGGTAACCAATTTTACTGCAAGGAAACCAAACAGTTTATGGCTAATTAAAGGGAACAAAAAGAAAGGAAAAGCACAATCCAGACGGTATCAGCGGCAGGATACAAGAA
>CANQXF010000022.1 GCA_947627695.1 uncultured Ruminiclostridium sp.
ATCGGCTTGCGCTCTGGATCGGATTTCCATTTTATAAGGTCATCAATAGCGTTTCTGCGCATTATATCGCCCCCAAAGTCAGCTTGAAAATATTGTAACACATTTTTGACAGCTTTTCAAGATGATTTTTACACATTTTTGTCGTGTTTTTAATGCCTTTGTGTCCACTTTTTTATAACAACAGACTTTTTATGCCGATTTCGGCACTTTTTGCTGCATAAAATCAATTTCGGGGCAAGTAGCCCTGCCTTGCCCCTTGGAAAGCCTCTGAGAGCAGATTTTCTCCGTTTTTCGACACACATCGCGACAGTAAAACAATCCTGCTCAATGAGTTGATTATAAAAACTGCGCCATATAAATCGGCACGCAAAGGGTGTCCGCGTCTTTTGCCAGATCCTTCGGATAGACAAGATATTTTTGCAGCACCGAATTTGAAACAGCTTGTCCTGCCAAAAATGTTGTCAGGTTCTACTTATGTGATTGTACCGGAGCAGAAAGCCCGCCTGACCTACGACAATATCCTCCGCCTCGTAGACGACCCCGACGTCAGAGACGTTATAAAATTCCTCCGCGAGCGCGAGATAGTGCATTTTCAGAGGTTCGGCGAAGCTCTCCGCCTCGTCACCGACAGGCTCGACTCGAAGAACTTCTATGCTTTTAACCCGAGCTTTGACGTGAAAAAGTAAAAATATCCCGCCCGCGCTCAGCCGAGTACGGGCGGGGTTATTTTGGGTATTCTGTCAGGCTTCTGCATATTTGCCTTAGTCAATGTTCTCATTTGTTATTGGTTTAATCTCGAAGTTCTTGTATAATTTTTAGCTTTTGAAATTTATTTATTTTTACATGTGTTACCGCAAATGCTTACCGCTATAATTAGAATGAATGGTATGCCATAGATACGAGTAAGAAAATCCATACATTCGGACAGGTGACAGCATTTCGGGCATTTTAGAACATAGGGAATATCTTGACCACACAATCAACTTCAAGACGCATAAACAGTCATATAAGGTCAAAAATACCGTAAACAACCCTAAAGACCGGTGGTGAGTTTTTCCCAACACTCATGAACCGATCGTTGACAAAAATACGTTTAACCGCACCCAAGATCTTCGCAATTACAAGCGCAGTCCGATGTAACCGGTTCCTGCAACAACAATTTTGCTTTTTCTTCCGTATGTTTATTCATCATTCTAATCGCCGTTTATACCTTTAGTTTGCAAACTGAATGTTGCCGCTCCAATAGCCGAAAAGAATCTGCCATCGGGGACGGTAGCGACTTTTTTACCAAGTGCAAGACTTGCAAAGCTTTCTATACCTCTTATCTCGGAAAGCCCTCCCGAAAGCAATAATTCATCTCCCTCAACTTTATCAAGAAGCGGTACGGCTTTTTTGAATATCTGCCAGATTACAGATTCAATTATCGTACCCCCCCCCGGTGAAATTTTTGAGATTATCTCCACAATCTCACTCTGGGCAAAAACCGCACAGACCGAGGAAAGGTGAATCTCAGGTTCTTTTGCGTCCGTTAAGTCTACTGAGTCAAAATCCTCTCCGAGCATATTTAATACATTTGAAAGAAATATCCCGCTGCCGGCTGCGCATTTGTCGTTTACAAAAAATTCTTTGAGTTGACCGTTTTTCTGGCGGATTATCTTCGTATCCTGACCGCCTATGTCCAAAACAAGCTCGCACTCAGGGCAGACATAGCCCACTCCTCTTGCAAGCGCGGTAAGCTCGTTTATTCTCTTTACCGACGAAATATTTCCCCTGCCGTAGCCGCAGGAAACTATACTTGCATTCGGATATTCCGAAATAAGCTCTCTCGCTTTGCTTTCAAAATACTCTTTCTGACGGATTGGCGTTTTCTCACAAAAAAGCTTTTCAATTTTTCCGTCGTTCATAATGCAGTATTTTGTATATGTCGAACCGATGTCAACGCCTACTGAGTACATACCGTCTCCTTGAGCAGGTCTATCTGTTTTCTGGCTTTTTCAAGTGATAAAAAGCTGCGGTCTATCATGTCAATTTCAAGCTCTGCCTGTGGAATTCCTATATCCTTTGCGGAAACAAAGTCGCATTTGCAGCTTTTGTTGTGAAGCGTGACCGCACATACTGCTCCCGAAGCCTTTATCAGCTTTGTGAGACGTTCCGTCCTCGTTTCCTGAGAAAGATTAAGGAAAGTGTAGTTATATGCCGAGAACAGCTTTTCATAGACGTCTTTCCCACTGTAGTCAAGGCTCCACCAAGTTATATAGTTTGAGCCGCATATTCTGAAGCCGTCAAGACATTCGGAAAGATACCTTTCGGGGTGATACCACAGCGGATACCCGAGCCAGAAAAGAGGTATAAGGTTTTTATCGGCTTCGGGAAGCGCGTTTACCTCCTCACAGACAGCCTTATAAAGTTCGGCGGTGTCGGGATTGCACCTTGCAGTGATTAGATAGGATATGTCGTCAAAAAGCACAGTCGGTTTAATCTCCTTTTTAGGGAGCGCTTCGGCGACTTTTTTCCACCGGAAAACGCTCTCCTTGCTGTTTTCTATGTATTGCTCAAGGACACTTTCGTCAAGCTTGTTGCCCGAAAGCTCCTCGAGCTTAGCGATCAAATCTTTATGCTGAACAGTGACATATTCATATGCCCTTTCTCGGGGAACCGTTTCGCCGGGATAGTCTATCACTATGAGAGGAACGCCGTATCTCTCGGCTAAAATATTCCACCAGTTGGGAAGCGTGTTGCACTGATTGTTGGTTGCAATCAAAATGTCGGGCTTCGGAGGTGTTCCTCGCGGACCGTCATCAAATTCTAAGCAGCCCTCTATGCAGCAGGAATAGGAGCAGCAGTCGCGGCATAAAAAGCACTGCTCGCTCTTTTCAAGAAGCGGCTGTTCCCTTTCGCTCGCCGCGATAACCGCGGCATAGCTCTCCGGGTAGTAATATAAAATCCCGAGGGCTTCGAGAATTTCAACAGGCGTAAACGCCGTCACCCAGGCGACCTTTTTCTCGGGAGATTTGCCCCTTGCATATTTTGAAAAATATTTGTAATACTCCCTCATCAGCGATGATTGGAGCTTAATTACCGACTGAGCCATACAGCACCGCCTTTATATCATGTCCGAGAACGCCTCTATAGCGAGCTCGGATTTTTTATAATCATCTGAATTTGAAAGGGATATTTTTAATGACCTTATCCCCTCTGCCCTGAGCCTTTTTTCATATACCGAATAAAGATAGTCATAAGGTTCGCAGTATTTCTGGGTCAGAAAGATAACGCCGCCGACTTTCTTTTCTCGGATTTCCGCAATATCTCGCTCCAGTATCTCGCCGAAATTGTTCTGAGTCGGCGAAAGCCTTGCAGAAAGTATGCTTTCGGAGATGTTCTTGTAAATGTTGCCGTCAATTTTGCAGGGAGCTGCGCTTACAAGCCTGCCCGATTCGGGAAGGTTGTCTCCTACAACATTGAGCCCAGAATTTTCAAGCGTGTCAAGGATTCCGTCAGAGGTCAGAAACGAGCCGACGAGATAAACTCTTTTGCCGTCTGTGCTCGCCCTTTTAGGTTCGGGCAAAGACTGCTCTGCAAGAGGCAGCGTGAGCATTTTATGTATTCCGCGAAGATAATCGCTGTATGAAAAATCTTCGAGATTTTCATACAGTTTCTTTATTTCTTTGTTTCTCTCGTTTACGGCTTCTGTTCTCTCTGTTATATCCGAAATTTCAATGCCGTAGTGCTTTTCGACTGCTTCTTTATATGCTTTGATTTCACCTGCAAAGTAATTTGCGGCGGCTTCATCCCGCCTTGCGGGAACGGGAAGCTGGAAGACAAACTTATCCGTATTGCCGAGATAGCTTTTTATGATCCTTGCGCTGTCGCAGGACTTCGGAAACACCGCGCCATCGACTGAGGCGTCGTTTAAAACCTGAGAGATATAGTCGGCGGCATATCCGCAGTAGTGGGATATTGACCTTCCGCCGGTATATCCCGTAAAGCGAACCGTGTCGCAAATCTGTTCGGGAACAAAGCCCGAGAGAGAAAGTATCTTCATTTCTGCCCTCCGTATATCCATTTTTCCGAAGCGAAAAGCTCGGCATATTTTTTAACCGAAAGCGCGTCAGGCTCTGCATTCAACGGTTCCGCATCGGTTGATTCAATGAAGCTCTTTTTTACCGCTTCGACCGTTATTTTCGGGTCTGCCTCGTAAAGATTCATTACCCTCGAGCGAACGCTTTCAACACCGTGGCGTTTCAGCTTTTCTCGCTCTGGAGTAAGATAATAAGTCATCTTTTCAATATCCGAGCGCACAAGCACCGTTCCGTGGCGGCAGACCTTTTCGCCGCCGTCATAAACCGCGCTGCCCGATAATTTTCTTCCGCTGCAAACAACATCGTTTCTTCCGCCAAACTCGGCTTTTATCCCGAGATTCTTTGCCATGCGCAAAATAACGTCAAGATACTCCTGTTCACTGTCGCTTGCTTTTACGGTTATTATTGAAAAATTGAGGTTTCCGAGGTCGTGATACACCGCTCCTCCGCCCGACATTCTGCGAACTATCCTGCCGCCCTGAGCCTTGAATTCGTCGGCTCGGCACTCGGAATAAACGTCCTGATTCTTGCCGATTACAATGGTGTTGTCGTTCTGCCAAAGGTAAAGTATTGCGGTATTTTCATCGGCAAATTCAAACAGACTGCTCTCAACGGCAAGGTTTTCATATGGGTCAAATCCGTTTGAAAAATAATATTTATATTTCATTGAGCTTCTCCGAAAGAGCTTCTGCGGCATCGGTTATTGCTTCGCAAAAGCTCGGGTGAGGTCTTGCTGCCTTTAGTAAATCATCAGCGGTAAATCCGTGGTTTATTGCCAACGCCAACTCGTCCGCTATGTCGCTCGCACGGTCGCAGAAAAGCTGTGCGCCGATGATTTTTCGCGTGTTCTTATCCGCAAGGATTTTTATAAAGCTTCTGTCTAAACCGCTTATTAAGGTTCGGGCGTTAGAACGCATACTGCTCTTTGCTGAAACAAATTGAACTCCTTTTTCCTTTGCCTCAGCCTCGGTATATCCGACAGAAGCGACTTCAGGCGAAGTGTATATGCACTCTACCACCGCAGACGGAATGCTGCTTTCTTTGCCCGCGGCTATTCTTGCAACGGCTTTACCTTGCTCCATAGCTGTGTGAGCAAGCATACGGCTTTTTGAAATAACATCTCCCACTGCAAAGATATTTTCTGTTTTTGTTTTGAAATTACGGTCTACGATGATTCCGCCGCTTTCATCGGTCTCAATAAGCGAAGTGTTCACCCCGCAGAGGTTCGGCTTTCTTCCTGCAGCGGAAAGGACTATATCTGCTGTTTTTTCCGAAATCTGCTCAGGAGTTTGATTCGTCAGAATCTTTATCCCGCGCTTTTTGAAGTTCTGAGTGAGCGCGACGGCAATTTCCTTGTCCCATTTTCTCAGAATTCTCTCGCCGCGAATGGCTATTGTAACTTCAACGCCAAGGAGGCTGAAAATGTGTGCAAATTCTGCCGCGATTACTCCTCCACCTATTATCTTCATAGACTTTGACAGGCTTTTGATTTCTAAAATTTCGTCACTTGTAACAGCATTCTCGGCAAGCGGCTCGGCGGGTATTGAGCCCGTTGCAATAAGAATGTTTTTTGCTTCATAAGTTTCACCGTCGCAGGTTATATGTCGGCTGTCCGAAATTTCGGCATAGCCGTTTACAACATCTATCTTTTTCTGCTTCATCGACTGTTCAAGACCGCTTCGCAGCTCTGAAACGATTTCTTCTTTTTTCTCACACGCAGCAAGATAATCTAAAACAGGCTTTTCGGAGATGATTCCGTACTCTCGGCTGTTATATGCCTGATGATACAGCTCTGCCGTATGCGCCAAAAACTTCGTCGGAACGCAGCCTCGGTTAAGACAGGTCCCTCCGAGCTCTTGTTTTTCAAATAAAACAACGCTCAGCCCGAGCTTTACGGCTTCAAACGCCGCAGAATAGCCTGCGGGTCCTCCACCCAATATTGCAAGGTCGTAGATCATAGGCTTTCCTTAAATGAATCATACTCCTCGGCGGTCATAAGCCCGTCGGAAATGTTTTCAACCTGAGCTTTAATAAGCCATACTTCGGACGGATTTTCAGAAATTATCTCAGGCTCGTCTAAGAGCGTTTCATTGACCTCTATGACCTCGCCGTCAACGGGAGAAATAAGGTCGGATACGGTCTTTACGCTCTCAACATCGCCGAATCTTTCACCTGCCGAAAGGTTCTCGCCAACGTCGGGAAGATTGACAAAAACTACATTTCCGAGCTTTTCTGCGGCATAGTCGGTCAGACCGATTTCGGCAGTGTTTCTATCCGTTTTAAGCCAAAGATGATTTTTAGAGTAGTAAAGCATTATTTTTCACCTATATGCTTAACAATCGCGTCAATCAATTCCCCCACATTTTTAGACCCCGAAACTTCTGCAAGGGTAAACCTGATTCCGAATTCGTCTTCAATGTCGCTGACAAGGCTTAAATGCGAGAGGCTGTCCCATTCCTCGACGTCGGCGGCGGTGGTGGCTTCCGTGAGCTCGACCTCGTCGTTGTCAAAGACATCTTTGGCAATCTCGTTGATTTTTGCAAGTATTTCGTTTCTATCCATTTTAATTACTCCTTTATATAAATTTTCTTTTCTTCGTATCTGTTTACTTCCATAACATAATTATTTTCCGTGGTTTCATCAAAACCCATAGTCTTGTAAATATCCTTTACCATCGCGTTCTTCGGGGTCGGGATATATTCGCCGTAAACGCGCTTATATCCGCGGGCTTTCGCCTCGCGCATAAAGCAGTTGACGATGTATTCCTCCATACCTCTCTTAAGAACGCGGCAGCTCATCAGCCATGTGTCGATGAAAAGCTCTTCCTTGTTTTTCTTTTTCATTATGACTACGCCGACTAAGCCGTGGTCTCCGAATTTGTCGCGAAGTGTGTAGTAAAGAGTTACATAATTCGGGTCGTTTGCGATATTTTGTATATCCGCGTCGGTATAACGGACGGTGCGCAGGTTGAACTGGTTCGAGCGCTGAGTGAGCTGAGCTATTCTTGAATATTTAGATTCCTCAAACGGCTTTGCTTCGCCTATCATCTCAAGGCTTTCAAGGTAGCCGTCGATGGATTCAAACGACATCATCAGCTTGGTGCGCTCAAATTCCGCCTGATAAAGCTTTGTACGGTCTGAACCCACGCCGGTGAACGAGGCTGTCTCGAAATAGTTCTGTTCCTGCAAATATCCGAGATAAAGCGCGGGGTCTTCGGGAAGCTCGGGGACTTCGATTTCGGGTATCATCTGCCGAACGAGATTTCGCTCGAACGGGTTGTCGTCGATAAATACCATTGAGTCCATACCGATATTCAGCGTCTTTTGAATAAGGCGGATATTCGAGGCCTTGTCCTCCCAGTTTGCGACGAACAGCGCGATGTCCGAGAGCCGCAGAATCATTTCGTCGTGCTCCTCAAACGGCTTTTTAGCGGTATCCTCGTTGTTTTTGCTGCACACGCAGAGGATTATTCCGCATTCTTTAAGCTGCTTGAGCCATCGCTGAAAGTCGGTGAAAACGTGTCCCCTGCCGAGCTCGCCGATTTCAATGTTGTCCATTCCGTCGTCACCTATAACGCCGCCCCAGAGGGTGTTGTCAAGGTCGAGAACGACACATTTTTTGATTCTTCCCGCAAGTGCCTTTTGAACGTCAATAACCGCCTTTGCGACATAGGGCAGCGCGTCGGTCGAAACGGTCATTTTGGCGTTATAATAGAGTGGTGCATCGTAAAACGCAGATGTTCCGAGCTGAATCTGAACCGACAAAAGGTCGATGGGGTAAACGTTTTTGCGCTGCTCCATGGCCTCTGCAAGCATAAAATTCAGCTTGCGGATCTGATAGATAAACGCAGAATTTACTTTGCAGGAGTAGTTTCCGAGCGCCTTGTCGTCAATCTCGGTGAAGTTCATTTGCAGGATATTTGCCTTGCTGTTCTTTGATATGAGGTCCCAGTACATCGTGATTTTTGACATCGCCGATTCAGCAAAACCCGACCGCGCTTCAAGCGGCAAGTCGAGAAATTCCTCATAGAGCTTGTCCGTCGCGAGCCACAAAAGTATGCTGTCCGGCTCGAAGCTGTAAACTTCGGACGCAGGGTCTAAAAGCTGCGCATCAACTTGGTTGTAATCAGCGTCGTAAACCTCAAGCGGAAGGTTTTCAAGGGCAGCATATCCACGGATAGCAACAGCTAAAAACTGCGTGGAAACGTTGCCCAAAATTGCGAGACGGCGAGGGGCGCCGGGGGCTGTTCGCTTTGAAGCTTTTCTTAATTCTTTGAATGTGTGCATATCATTTACCAATTATATTCTTTATAAATTTTTTGGCTGAACTCTTAACAGACGCATATATCCTCTTGGCTTTATTCGAACCTTCAATACTCCATACGACTTGGCTGAAAGGCTCTTTGCTCAATCTTTCAAAAAATTCTGCCCTTCTGGGATTAAGCTTTACGCAGTTTAATATTCTCGGGTTGCCGCTCGTCGCCTCTTGGATAGTTCGTGTTTCTATGATTAAGTTTTCAGACGCATTTTTCAGCAGCAGTTCGCCTTTTGGAGAATTTACCATAGCAACTGACACTCCGTATTTTTCCTCTTCCCCAGTGAAATTCAGCCCCCAAAAATCGCCCATTGAAATATCTGCAATTCTCGGAAACGTTTTGTATTTGCAGTTTTCACATGATTGCCGGATATGAATTCTCAATGAAACAAACGAATTGACCCATGGGTCTGTTATTCTGTTTCCATAATATACTTTACCGTTTTTAAATCTGACCATAGTTCCGAGGTTTGTCCATCCTCTTGATTTGTTTTTCAGATGAACTTCCTGAACCTCTGACTTATATTTATGCTCAAGCTCTTCGATGAATTTTCTGAAAACCAGCGGCGAGTTTATTCCCAGACAGATAAAATCAACAGAATACAGATTGGGATATTCTTTACCCATAAAGCCGTATAAAGCGCTAACCTGACAAGGCGCTCCGCAGAATAAGACTTTCTCTCCGCTGTCCAGCAGCTTCTTTATCTGCTTGTAAATGCCTTCAGTATCGCTCTGAAAATACTTTGAACGCATTATCTTTTTCAAACCGTCATAGTTATTTGAAATAAAGTGATGTGCGCCTTTCCAGTCATCGTCATATACACAGCCGACTATATACCCGCCGTCTTTCAGAAAAGCATCGGCAAGACCGTAATATAACGCTCCGGACGTACTGTTATACCGAATGTTTTTGTCTTTATGACAGACTTTATATACCTTTGGCTCATTATAGTTTTCAGATGACGCATAATGACATTTCAGCACCGGACAAGTTCTCTCACACAAACTGCACTTAATGCAGATATTTTTGTTTATTTTTGGAAACCAAAAACCTTCTTTATCAATTCCGTATGTTATTGCATTAACGGGACATATATCGCCGCAAGCCTTGCAGCCTACGCAATCAAGTTTTGAAACTTTATCAATCATGGTCTCCATTTGACCTCCAACGCCGATCTTGCCGGACTTCCCACCGCCATAGTTCCCGGGCGAATCTTGCCCGCCACTAAAGAGCCGGCAGAAATTATCGCTCCGTTGCCTATCTTGCTTCCGCGGATTATCGTGCTTTTAAGTCCTATCCAAACATGATCGCCTATTGTAACGGAACGCGGCGGGTTAGTCTGATTGCCGTTGTCATCCAAAAGCGGGTGGTGATCGGAATCGTATATAAATACTTCGCGGGAAATCAGCACCTCTTTTCCTATGTTGATTTCCTTTGCAGCCAATATAACCGCCCCCGAATTTATGTATGCCGAACCGATAGTCACTGCCGCATCTTTTTTTATTTCAATAGTGGCTTTATAACAAAGACTTGCTCTGCCAAATATTTCAAGCTTTGCCCCTTCCGACATTCTCACATAAGCCTCTGCCTTCGAATGCTTGGGAAGATAATAATTAACAATGAAATTTCCGTCATGCAAAATAATCTTCGCACCTTTTTCGAGATCCAACGAAGAGTGCTTATACGGTATCAGAAAACCTTTGCCCTGTCTTTCCACTTTTTTGCTGAAAAAGTTGTACCAAATAAATTTTGGAAGGCTTATTTTTGTCAAAAGCCTAATTTTGCTTTTTACGCCCATAATTGACCTCAATTTACAAAATACTTATTAGTTATGCTCTCCAATTAACTTCAAGCACAGGCTTGGCAGGATTGCCAATAGCCATTACCCCCCCCCGAATCTTTCCGGACACTACAGAATTAGCAGAAACAACTGTGCCGTTGCCGATTTTGCTTCCGCGGATAACAGTGCATTTTGAAGTGAGCCAAACATGGTCGCCGATAACGATTGGTCGCGGCGGATTTGTGGGGACACCTTTTTCGTCCAAAATGTCATGAAAATCGTAATCCAGCATTATGACCTCAGGGGCAATTAAAACCCCATGCCCTATAGTAATGCTTTTGGCAGCGACGATTCGTGTAAAACAATTTATAACCGCTGACCCTATGGATATTTTTGCATCAGGCTTCAATTCTATCGTTGCGCTGAAATACACAGTTGTCCGTTCATCAATTTCTAAAACAGAGTTTTTGTCAAGTCTGACATACGCTTCCGACTTTGAATGTCTCGGAGCATAATAGTTTATCACAAAATTGCCGTCGTGAAGTATGATTTTTGCTCCTCGCGCAATATCGAGAACCGAATACCGAAACGGTATCAGAAAACCTTTGCCCTGTCTTACCACTTTTTTGCTGAAAAAGTTGTACCAAATAAATTTTGGAAGACTGACTTTTTGAAGCAGAATTATTTTACTTTTCAGTCCCATATTTTCACCTCATCAAATCATATAAAATCATAAATTGTATACATAGTTAATGTCGTCATCGTAGCAGCCTGTAACATTAAGCAAAACTTTATCCTGATTCAGTCCTTCAATTAAAAGCATTTCTTCCCCTGTCAATTCAAAGTCAAAAATATCAAGATTTTCTGCCATATGCTCCTTGCTGAATGTACTTACAACCGGGATCACTCCGTTCTGATAATGCCAGCGCAACGTGATCTGAACTGATGTCTTGTTATATTTAGCGGTTAATTCCTTCATAATGTCCGTATCTGCAAGCTCCCTTGAGCCTCTTGCGGTCGGGGTATGCGCCTCGAGCAAGATATTATGCTCTTTGCAGTAGTCGCGAAGCTCGCGCTTTGAATTCAGCGGATGCAATTCAGTCTGAACTATCATCGGCGGCTCAAGCCCGGCTTCTTCGATTTGCTTCAGGTGGCTGACCTGAAGATTGCATGCGCCGTATGCTCTGCATTTTCCTGCTTTATACTGCTCAATTATCTGAGAATAGTAATTCAGCCAATCGCCCTCAGGCCAGTGGAGCAGATATACGTCGACGCAGTCGATGCCGAGATTAGAAAGAGAAATTTCAAGGTTTCCCCTGACTGTATCGGGAGAACAGTCTCTTTTAATATCCATAGCGCTGCATTTTGTCTCGATAAGAACGCCTTCCCGTTTAGCAGCGGTCTTTCCGATATATTTTTCCGAATGTCCGTAAATTCTGCCTGTATCAAACATTCTGTATCCAACGTCATACGCTTGTTCGAGATATTTTTTACAAAACAGGTTTCCTTTAAGCTCTCTGTTCAATTTCAAATGCTTTACAGACGACAGAGCTTTACGAAGATTGACCTTTAAAAACAGCTTTTTGTTTCTGCTGTATTTCCATATAACCCCTGTACCGAAAGAAATCCAAGGCAGCGTAAGCCCGTTGTCCAACACATACGACTTTTCCGATTTTTCCATATTAGACCTCCACAATATGATTATAAAACGTTCTTAATCTCTGACCACACTGTTTTTGTAAAATCCTTCCGTTTTTTCGGGATAAGGAACAAGCCGTTTGTATAAAAGCTTTCGTCTTTAAAGCGCTCGTCGTCTATGTAATCCAGAATCGGAACGCCGCCGTCGGCAGCTGATTTTAAATTATCATATACAAAGCTTTTTATAAATCCGTCCGAGATGTTTGCGCGGAGTCCGCTGCTCATCGGAGGTATAACAATAATCGGCTTTAGCTCTTGTATGCGGCAATTATCAATAATCTTTTTCAAATCGTTTTCTTTTTCCTTGAATGTGTCACGATAATATTCTGCCTGAGCAGAATCCGTCAGATTTTTTAAATATTTATTGTCCGATATCCACCCGTTGACCATAGCGTTTATGGGGTTCAAAGCGTCGGCTTTTTTGCGTGAAAAAAGCTTTTGCAGCCTGCGGCAGAGCCCTCCGGATACTCTTGTTATAAAGTTTTTGCACTTAAGAGAGATCGGGAGCTTTTTATACAGCGAATATTTCCATTTAGGCAAATCCACATCTGACGCCGGAAGAATTGAAACATATTTTTCGGAAAATCTGTCTTTATACAGATAATCGTTTTTCCCGAACGAAAGAGGGCATACTACTACTACTACTACTACTCCGCCCCTCTTTATGCGGTTTCCGTAATGCTTTATTATCCGCGCATCGTAGCGAAAGTCTTCGGGGGCTATTGCCATATTAAAGCCTGATATTTCGGGTATGGCTGACCAGTCAAAATCATAATAGCTCGGACCTGAGCCGATATTCGCAACATCTAAGTTGTCAGGAATGTTTGAAAAGCGTTTTTTTAAGTTCATATGTTCTCTCCAAATACTATTTAACCAATTTTGCAATAGCGCTTTTTACATAGCCCTTTTCTCTGTCGGAAAGCGAGATGCACCATACCGAAGCAGCATAAATAACAGTGTATAATACTGCATACAGGAATATCGAACCGTATGTAGGGTGTACAAATCTGAAGATCATTAAAACAGCGCCGACAGCGAAAGGTATTATCCAGCCGGGAATAAGCTTCAGCATTTCTATATAATGTTCCTTCATGTTGATTTTTACTATTTTTTGGTAGTATAACGTCTGAACAAATACACAGATAATTATTTCACAGCCGAACGTTCCGAGCGCACTGCCTATCGCTCCAAATTTCTTGGCAAGAGGTATGCTGACAAGAAAATTCAGAAATGCAACGGCAGTGTTTATGAGTATTTGGATTTTATGCAAATTTTTTGCGCGGGCAATATCCTGCCCAAGCCCTTGACTCAACGATACCGTCACAGGAAGCATAATCAGAACCCCAACATAATACGACTGTGTATACTCGGAACCTGACCATCTTTCTATAAAAGGCTTGCCGAAAAAGATAAATCCCGACATTATAAATACCGCAACCTGCGCAAATATCCTTGACGTTCTGACAAACAAATCCGAAAGCTGCTCGCTTTTTTCTCTTGCGGCAAGCCTGTTGATCTCGGCTATAAATACTCCGGCTACCGCGGCGGCAATAGTAATAAAATAAGCATTAAATGTACTTCCGACAGAATAAACCGCGACCTCATCGGCGCCCTTCACTCTCGCGAGAATAAACTTGTCCACCTGCCAATTCAGTTGGTCCATTACCGACTGAATTGCGATGAATCCGGCAAAAGCGGCGACAGATTTCAAAAAGACATAATCAGTGTGCTTCAAATCAAATCGCATTTTAAGTCTGCAAACAGCATACAAGCCGTTAGCAAGAAGCATCAGAACGGTAAGAGCAAGATTGATTGTAACTACGGCAACCGAACCAAATCCTCGGAGCAAAAACGGAATTGTTACCAACGGTACCAAAACCGTATGCAATAAATCAACAAGCTTCCCTACTACAAATTTTTCATGAGCGATTATGCAGGAAGAAAAAACGCCGTTCAAAGAAGTTGCCAAAACCGTAACCGACAAAACCGATAACGATTTCTTAAAAATTTCATATTCATTCGGAAGAATTTTGCTTCCGAAAAGCACCTCTGCATTTGCGGATATCAAAAAACCTGCGAGCATACCAACGGCGCCCAAAACAAAGAAAATCTTCAGAAAGATACCGTTGATGCTCCTTCCGCTGTAATCGCCCTTTTCCTTTGACTGAACATAAAAGCGCACATATGCCGCGTTCATGCCGCCGTTGAGAATGGTAAGATATCCGATAAAAGATATACAAAGAGAATATACTCCGTATTCGCTCTGACCCAAGGAATGCAGGATAATCGGTGTATAAATAACGCCGGAGATTATTTTGAATGCTATTGAAAGATATGAGAACACCACGCCGGCGGTCATCTGCTTTTTTCTCTCGGAATTCATCTGTATACACCTTTGAATCAAAAATCAATTTTATTGAAAGCACTTTTCATAAAAATCCTCGGCTTTTTTACGCTCAGCTTCCAAAACCTCCGCCCCGCCGGAATAATCTGTTTCGAACAGCTTGTCACGAATTTCCCCCGACTCTTCAAATCCGTCCTTCAGCTCGTCAAAATGCTTGCCCGTGATTCCGAACTTATTAAACAGCGTATCCAGTCTGCTGCCCATTCCCTTGATGTCCGAACGCTCGGTCACGACAAACGGTCTGTTAAACAGAATCGAGAAAACCGATGCGTGGAAGCTGTCCGTCACGACGAGTCTTGCGTTATGAATCCAATACAGAAACTCGTCGGGGCGGGTGTGGATATAAAAATCGCTGTCAATATTCATAATGTCGATTACCCGCAGCCCGAGTTCGTCGGCAAGCTTGCAGGTCTTTTCTTTGACCTCGCCTTTGAAGCCGCCCAAAGCGTAGACAAAAATGTAGTTGTCATCAACATATTGCGACGGCTTTTTAAGTATTTTCAGCCATTCGGATGTGTCAATCAGCATTGTCGGGTCAAGCAGAACAGTCGCATCTTTTCCCGTCAGCTCTTTAATGAGTTCTGCGCCGCGTTCCTCGCGGACGGAGAGATACTCAAACCCTTCAAGACCTTTTTTATAGGTTTTGAGATATTTTTTCGGGAATTTATCGAAACCGAAGCTCGGTGCAATAGTCAGGCGCTGAGAGGGTTTGGCGAACATAAGGAGGAAGTATTCGAGCTCACGACGGTCGTTTTTCCAACAATGCCAGACTTGGTCGCTGCCTGTCACAAAATAGTCAAACTGTTTTGCGAATTCTTGCGGTAAATGCCTGTAGTTTACAGGCTCTGTTGTAATTAAGTACTCTTCTGAAAAGCCTTTTATGTAAAGCCGCCTTTTGGCGAGAAGTTTTTTCTTTTTAACCTTTTCTTTCTCCAATCCTATGTGCTGAAGGACAAAATGAGCAATCCTTTTCAGAATTTTAATAGGATTTAAATAAATCCGCACAGGCTTTGTCTGCCGCGCATCAATGACTGTTGTGACGCAGGCGCCTATACTCTGAAAGTATTTTTGAACAGCATAATTCTGAAGTCTGCTTCCAAAGTTGTTATTATCGTAAACTGTAACTATTGCGATTGTTTTCATTTTCTATCCTTTATTCGGCAGCACATCATCTTTGCTCCCTATAACAACAAAAGTAAGGCAGGTCCACAGCATACAGATAAATGTAAAAAATATAGTCGTATACATTGTAAGACCGATTGTAATAAGCAGGCAAATCAGCCATCTGGCAAAAGATTTTTTCTGCAACTTTATAAATCGGTAGAAAAAATGAGTGTAAAATAAACAAACAGAAAGGTAAAACCATATTCCTCCGAGCGTCGTCATGTTGCCTAAGCTGCTCATGCCAAAATGCTTATAGCCAAGATAGTCGCCACTTAGGTACTCCGAAACAGATGCTGCGCCTAATCCTTTACCTAACAGCAACCCGTATCCGGCTTTTATCGCATCTGTTGCTATTGTAACTCGTTCTATAGACCCGGTCGTTCCGACGTTTCCAAAAGTAACTAATCTTGCTACCGACTCTATCACATAGTCTTGAATAAAAGACGTCATTGTGGCTATATGATTAATAATAATTATCAGTGCAAATGCAATTAATAAAATAACCGGGGCCGATTTGGCAAATTTATAAAAGTTTTTTACGATTGTTTCATTTGTGGCATGTATAATATAGTATGCCAAAAGATATACCGGCAACAGTACAAAAAGAGTTTTATTGTCGTTTAAGGTTGAAATGTACAGCATCCACATATCTGTTACAAAAATGTATATATACATACATTTTCTTCGATAGCTCGAAGATATTTCTTTTGCAAAATCGAGATTATATATCGACATAAAAACCGTAAAAAGACTGAGCTTAGGGGTACTATTAGCCCCAAACAAACCAGCGCAATGGTCCGGATAATACCAGTTAGAAGCCAACCATTCTTGTTTTATCATAAATCCGTTTCCTGTACATTGTATGGATACTATGATAAGGTTTACAATCCAGAAGAAATTTAATAAATAAAAATACGATTTTAAAGCCGAACGAAAATCATATTTTGAATTACTGTCTAAGATGATGATGCTCAGCAGAACAATAAGGGGTTTTAACCAGCGTATAAGGTTGGAAACAAGATATTGGTTGCCGGAGCCAAATATTATACTCAAGCATCCTAAAGCAAAAACGGCATAAAAGCAAGGATTGAAAAAAAGGCTTTCCAAAAGTTCCTGCCTATATTTTGATTTGTTTATCAGCAAAAGAACAATAAAGAACAGTAGACCGCCGAACCATAAAGCATCTCTGCTGAAATAACCCGATAAAAGACCCATCATCAACAGATAGAATACAAAAACCGATTCGAGAAAATAATTCTTTTTTATTGTAAATTTGATTTTATTTTCCAAATTCAACTTAAGCAATTTATGCCTCCTAATGTATTCTCAATCAATAAACAGCATAACCGTCATTTACATTTATTGTTTTTAATGTATATGACGTATTAATACAGTATAATTGAGAGAGATTTATAAAGCTTTTACGCAAATTGAGAGCGTTTATTCATTTTTCACTGTACATCAGAGAAAATCTGTTTCAGCATTTTATTTCTTTTCAGCAATTCACATAATTTATAAAACGGTTTTATGCTCCATACTCCGGGCAGCCGAAGGCAAAGCTTAAACAGTCTCATTTTTTTTGACAGTAAACGATTATCTTTTTGCCAAATTGCCTGCTGAATGTAAGGCTCCTGCTTTAGCTTCAACAATTCCTTCCTGATCTCTCTTTCGCTTTTAGGATTATCTTCATGGAAATAGTCTTTATTTAGGCACGATAAGAATTCATTTAAAATCATAGCTGATGCTGCTTTGTTCAGCTGCTGCATATTGGTAATATCTTTAATAGAATACACATTTTGTATGTATATCAGCGAGTTGTTGATCCTTCCGGGAACATACCTATAAGTAACAGATTCAACGTTCGTTTTTCGATAGTGATAGCCAATATATGGAATCGCACCAATATTGCCTGCTTTTTCTACAATCATAAAATTAAATAAACCATCTTCAAATGTACTCATTTTCGTACAAAACTTTATATTATTTTTTCTGCAAAAATGAGCGTCAAGGAAAGTATTCCATACTACTCCCCAAAAGAATTGATTAGAAAGATGTTCATCATTAACCTTATAAGTGAGCACTTTTGAGAGTAAAATTTCCCATTTTTCGGGACTATCTGCTTTAGTGTATACGAATTCAGAATTAACGCTTCGGCGAACCGCAGGCTCTTCTCCGCCGGTTTCATAAACAACGCCGCCCAAAAAAACTATATCTGCTTGATTCTTTGAAATAAATTGTATAAATTTTTCGCAATAATCGGGTTCAATCCAATCATCAGAATCAACGAATGTGATCCAATCTCCCGTAACTATTTCCAGACCGTCGTTTCGGGCAGCGCCAACTCCTGCATTTTCTTTATGTATAACAATAACACGCGAATCCCTCTTTGCATATTCATCGCAGATCGTCCCGCAATTATCCGGTGAGCCATCGTCGATCAGTATAATTTCCAAATTATTGTATGTTTGGTTGATAACACTGTCCAAACATTCACATAAATAAGATCCGACTTTATATACTGGAATAATGACAGATATTTTTTGCATTTGTAAGACCTTCCATTCTTGAAATCATCATACTATCCTTATGTGTTCTGACACACCTGTCGCTTCCAAGCTTAACAACATATTTTGGTTTTGCCTTCAACCATAGCGGTTAATTCACTTATAACCCGGGATAAAGCTTTCAGCTGGTCAGACCCGAAACCGCATTAGTTGATATAAGATATAAACCTTTCTTTATTCTCCCACGCGGTAGTGGTCGGTCTCCCAAGGTTCTCTCTTGCACCGATGGAGCATTTGACCTCGATCATGCTCAGCCCGTTTCTCAGCTTCGCAGCTTCCAACGCTACATCGAGGTCTTCAAAGTTATCCACGCTCACTGCGTTCGGATACCCGCAGCCCTTAGCGATTGCAACAAGGTCAATCTTCGACGCAACCGTCGGCATACCGCCTACAGTTTCGTGCGCGCCGTTGTTGACGACGATGTGAACGATGTTTTTCGGGACATTCGCGCCTATAACCGCCATAGCTCCCATATGCATAAGAGCGGCTCCGTCGCCGTCTATTATCCAAATTTTTCTGTCCGGCTTCTGAACGGCTATACCGAGAGCGATTGAGGAAGCGTGACCCATCGAACCGACGGTCAGGAAGTCTTTTTCGTGACCTTCTCCGCGTGCCTCGCGAATCTCAAAAAGCTCGCGGCTCGCCTTGCCGGTCGTCGAAACGATAGGGTCGTCACCGGTATGCTCAACTATATGCCTGATAATGTCTTCGCGGGTCATAGTGTTGGCATTCTCGTATTTGACCTTGCCGTCAAACTCCAATGCGCCTTTTCTTACTACAAATGCGACCTGCTTGCCTGCTGAAAGAATTTGCCTGAACTCCTGCATTTTCGCGGCGAGCTCGTCCTCTGTCGTGTCTTTTGATATGACGAAGTGCGCAATGTCCATATCCTCAAGCAATTTGAGCGTCACCTCACCCTGATAAATATGCTGCGGCTCGTCGTGAACGCCCGGCTCGCCCCGCCAACCCACGATGAACACGCAAGGAATCGCGTAAACCTTGTCGTTCATAAGGCTGGCGACGGGGTTGATGACGTTGCCTTCGCCGGAGTTTTGCATATACACAGCCGGAATTTTGCCGGTTGCGAGATGATACCCCGCCGCCAAAGCGACCGCGTTGCCCTCGTTTGCAGCGATGATGTGGTGCTTCGGGTCGGTGCCGTACTTGTCAATCAAGAAATCGCAGAGGGCGCGGAGCTGGGAATCGGGTACGCCGGAGTAAAAGTCTGAGCCTATGGCTTCAATTAGTGATGTTACTTTCATTTCAGATTATCCTATCATAGATTTCTTTAATGCCGTCTTTCGGGATACTTATCGGGCTGTTTTTCAGCCTCGTTTCGTTGACCGAGTCGGTAAGGATTTCAAGGTCTTCTGCCCTATTTTCGGAGTGCGGGCAGCCGAGCTCAAGCCTGTTTAACAACTCGTCAAGCATTTCCGCCGCCTGTTCGGGAGAGCTTGCTCTCATACATTTTGCAATATCATTAAACACCTTATCAAGATGCTCTGTTCCCCTGCTGTCGGCGCAGTTTTCGGGGTGGTTCAGCATATATCTCCACACTTCCGGCAGGCAGACTGCAACCGCGTGACCGTGAGGGAGATGATACATAGACGTCAGCTTGTAGCTCATAGCGTGGGGCGCGGTAGTCTGGGTGATGTTTATCGCCCGCCCCGAATAGTTTGCCGCGAGCATTATCTTTTCGGCGGCATTTTCATTATTGTCAAAGATGTAGCTGTCGAGATTCTCGGCGATCAAGCTTTCCGCTTGTCTTGAATACTCAATACTTTCATCGGTAGAATTTACCGACCACCACGACTCGATTCCTTGACAAAGCGCGTCCATCATCGTGCATTTTTTCTGGTATAGCGGGAGCGTTTTCAAAACGCTGCTGTCTAAAATTGCACAGTCGGGAATTATGCTTTCGTGCGATATGGACTGTTTTTGCCCCTTAAAATATATGACCGCGTGGCGGGTGGATTCGCTGCCCGTTCCGGCCGTCGTGGGAACAGCAATAAGCGGTACCCCCGTATCCTTATAATCCTGTTCGAGATAGCTTTTGTCGGGAGTCATTCCGCAGAAGAGCTTAACACATTTCGCAACATCAATGGTGCTTCCGCCGCCGACTGCGATTATTGCGCTGCATTGACTGTTTTTGAACAGCTCAACGCCCTTGCAGACGTCTTCATAAAGCGGGTTTGAAGTGAATCCGTCAAACTTTATCAGCTCGCACGGGAGCCGTTCGACCGTATCTTTAATGCTCAGATACGGAAAAGACGAATCGCAGACAAGCATGGCTTTTTTTGCTCCGATGCCTGTAATTATCCCGCCGATCTCAGAGCACGAACCCTTTCCGAAAATAATCTTTTGTGACATTTACTCCTCCGGAATCAAGGTGATGATGTCTTTTATAGGCATACAGATGTCGTCGCATTCTTTTGCACGGTGGTTTTCTAAAATCGTCCTTGCGGCGTTCTGCATTGCCGGGAAGCCGGTACGGGTGAGCTGATTTGCATATATGACGACGTTCGCGCCGAGCTGCTTCCACTCTTCCTCATAAACCGTATTGAAAGAGGTCGGAACTAAAACGATAGGCGTTGCCTTATCCTTCTCGCGGAATTTTGCGATAAACTCCTTTATTTCGCTCGGGTCTTTTTTGCGGCTATGTATCATTATTGCGTCCGCGCCCGCCTTTACGAACGCAAAGGCGCGGTTAAGAGCGTCCTCCATTCCCCTTTCAAGTATAAGGCTTTCAATGCGCGCGCAGATCATAAAGTCCTTCGTCTTCTGAGCCTTTTTGCCCGCGGCTATTTTTGCGCTGAAATTCTCTATGCTGTCCTGAGTTTGCTGTACTTCAGTGCCGAAAAGGCTGTTCTTCTTAAGCCCTGTTTTGTCCTCGATAATGACCATCGACACGCCCATTCTTTCGAGCGTTCTGACCGTATAGACAAAATGCTCGGTAAGCCCGCCGGTGTCTCCGTCGAAGATGATGGGCTTAGTCGTGACCTCCATAATGTCGTCAATGGTGCGGAAGCGGCTTGTCATATCCACAAGCTCTATATCCGGCTTGCCCTTGGCGGTTGAATCGCAGAGGGAGCTTATCCACATGGCGTCGAACTGATATGTTTTGCCGTCCTGCAAAACCTTCGTCTGCTCGGCGATGAGACCTGTTATGCCGCTGTGTGCTTCTATTGCGGTAACGCAGCCCTTCATCTCGATCAGCTTTTTAAGCCGTCCGCGGCGGATATCCGGCATAGAAAGCCGTGAGCGGAACTGCTTGTCCAGCTCGTCGAATTTCTCGTCCTTTGAATACGGGAACTCGACCAGCTCGCCGCCGTATGACGCTAAAACATTCAAAACCTCGTCGCGGATAGGCTTCTGGAATCCCGTAGTCCAGTCGTCGCCGTGGACTACATAATCCGGTTTCAATTCGTTGAGAATGTCGGCATATCCAAGCGTTTTCTGCTCGACGACCTTATAAACGCCCGCGATATTCTCAAACAGAGATTTTCTCTCGGAAAACGGTATCATCGGGTATCTTTTAAAGCTTGCGACGGCTTCGTCGGAGAGAACGCCGACGATAAGCCTGCCCAACCGCTGAGCCTTTTTGATTATTGCGATATGCCCGCTGTGGATAATGTCGGTCGAGAAGCACATATACACCGTGCGCGACTCGATTTCCCTGATTTTATCCGACACGGTCTTCAGGTCCTCCGGCGTGTCGATCTCTGAGCAGAGCCTGTTTTTGACGTCAAGAGGCGTGATCACACACTTATCCGAAACATCGTTAAATGCGTTCTCGGCGTAGCACTTTCTGTTTCCGCCCTCGCAATATTCCGTAAGTTTACTGAGCCAGACCTTCCAGTCGTCGCGATTCAATTTATACAGCGGCTGTGCGGACATTGCGTCGTTGAAAAATTCGACTCCGACCTTGTCGATTTTTCCGTTATGTATTACTGCCTTAAAGTCCTTTTCGGGCAGGGGCAGGGTCGAGCTTACGGTCATACAGCTTGATTCGCTTGCGATAACGTCTTCGAGAACCGACCGCTCAAATACGAGGTCGCCGTGCATAAGAATCATATCGCCGTCAAGAAGCTCCCGAGCGAGGTATATTGAGTAAATGTAATTCGTTTCGGCGTATTCGGGATTTTTGACGAATGTGATATTGATCGGCAGACCGAGCGAGCGGCAGTATTCTTCCAGAACGCCGCCGTAGTAGCCGGTAGTCATCACGACGTCGCTGACGCCAGCCTCCGCTAAAAGCTTAAGCTGACGTGAGAGTATTGTCTCGCCTACGGATATTTCGGTCATACATTTCGGGTGCTCCGACGTCAGGACGCCCATTCGGTGCCCGAGACCGGAGTTGAGAATTAGTGCTTTCATTCTTTTTCACCATTTCTTGCTATTAGCTTTATAAAAGTAAAATCCGATTCTTGAGATAAACATATGATTCATCGGCAGCCAATGTGAAGAGCTCATATCTATGCAATTTGAATCACGGTTGTCACTGAAAGGCACAGGAAAAATCGACTTTGTGAAGTTTCCTGAAGAATGCCCATATCAGCAAAGACTTGAAAAATTTATGCAAAAATCGCAGCCGGAAAGACTATGTCGGAAAATGTTTTGACAGAATAAAAAGCTGTTTTGAGCAAGCATCTTTGGCTTCGCCATGTGATCTCATGCTGCTTATGTCGTCTTTCAAGCCGTTCGACAGAAAAGCTTCAAAATCTTTTCAACTGATAAAACAGCTTGACGGGCAGCAGACAGGAATACTTGAGAAGATATTTAAATGCAATTTGTTTAACGCTCAAACCGCTGTTATCTTTGTCGCAGATTGCCTCTGCATAATACGGCCACTGCAGCGTTTCAGCAATCTCTTTCTTGGTTTCTTTCAGACTTTTTGTATTCAGGCGATGAAACCATGCGCATTGAGCAGATGCCTGAAGTTGGCTGATGCACCGCAGTTCTATAGCCCGCCGGATTTCCGAGCTTAATTGGCGTTCTTCCATATAACGATGACATTTTTCTATAAGCCTCCGGCAGATGGCGGGCTTTTCAGGGTTATAGTGCTGCGTAACAGAAGTCCTAACCATACGCCAATGGTATCCGATATATGTACAGCCGCCGATCCTTTCCGCCAAATCATGTGCTACGAAATTGAACCATACGTCTTCATTCACCAGATCCGATGGATCGAATGCAAGATGATGTTTACGTATGAATTCGGTGCGGAATATTTTATCCCAGGGAGGACCAAACTGTAATGTTTTCGCCATCATATGCTCAATTTCTGCCTTATCTGTGAAGTAAAAGTCTTTTGAAACGGTCCGGATTGTTTTTTTCTTTTCGCCGAAATCCCTGTATCCGCCACCCGACCAAAAGATGTCCGCTTCACGATCGCCAAGCGCTGTAAAAAGCTTTTCATAATAGTCAGGTTCGCACCAGTCGTCCGAATCCGCAAAAGCAATCCACTCTCCTGTTGCAATCTCAAGTCCCATATTGCGTGCAGAAGGCAAACTGCCATGTTCTTTATGGACTACGGTGATTCGTTGATCTTTTGCTGCATATTCATCACATACCATGCCGCAGCTGTCGGGGGAGCCGTTGTCAATCAAAATGATCTGGATATCTGTAAATGTCTGTCCAATCAAGCTGTCCAGACACTCTCGAATATACGGCTCTACCTTATACACAGAAATAATGATACTCAGTTTTGGCATAGTATCCTCCCTTTAAAATGAAACGGTTTTATATTATCTCTGCTGCACCGTTTTTGCTGACAAGCCAAAATTACGATATAAGCCGCTCGTTGCAAAAACAAAATTCACGTTGAAATATGTTCTTTCAAAAGCAGGTTGCAACTCACTTTTAAAGCTTTTTCCAATGCCTGGTCCATATTGTAATACTGAAAATCTGCCAGCCTTCCGCAGCAATACAGATTCGGGATCTTATCCGCGAGATCTCTGTATTTTTTATATTGCGCCTTGCTTTCTTCTGTAAGCACCGGATAATACGGCTCTTGCCTGATTCCTTTTTTGTATGGAATAGGATATTCCATCTCGTAAGTCGTTTCGCTGACCGTGCGTTTCGGAAACATCTTTTTAAATTCGACGATCCGTGTAAACCCAACCTCCTGCGGATATGCAACCACCGCCATATCCTGTTTACTGTTTATATCTTCATGTACCCAATAAAACGAAAGACTTCTATATGGCAGTGCGCCGTATTGCAGATCGAACAGCTCATCAAGCGCACCGGTATATACAACAGGCTTATCCCATAGTTCGCCGTCTAAATACATTCTGCCCTCACGAACAGCCAAATGTGCCAAGGCGTCGGTCTGCAGCGCTACAGATATGTTCTTATGATTCAATAGAGAAACAAAAAAATCGGTAAAGCTCTTTTTTGGCATCACCTGATAAGGATCATCAAAATAGTCGGATTCATAGCTGAATCGCAGCGGAACGCGATTGAGCACACTCAGATCAATTTTGTCAGCCGGGACACCCCACTGCTTGGCAGTGTACAAGCTGTAATCGTTATCGAAAAGAAATTGCGCGTATTCCCTTACTGCTTCGTCCTCGCAGGCAAGCGCTTCCAATACTGTGGCTGTTTTTCTGTTCGGAAAAGCCTTTTCTATTCTCTGTTTCAAGTCATCAGCCTTTGCGGGAGGATAGAAATCATCAATCGTTTGATAATTGAATGGCGTCGGCGTGCATATTCCGTTGACTACGGCTCCGCATCTAAGATGGTAATCTTCCCAGTCGGCATACCGGCAGATAAAGTCAAACAGCTCTTTGCTTTTTGTATGGAAAGTGTGCGGTCCGTATTTATGAACCAGAATGCCAAATTCATCCGTATAGTCATACATGTTGCCGCCGATGTGACTGCGTCTGTCCAGAATTTTTACTTTGTATCCGTTATCTGCCAGCATTCTCGCGGCCGCTGCGCCTGATAATCCGCAACCGACAATAAGAACGTCAAAATTATCCATATCTCACTCCCTGCATCTTTCTTTGCCTTGCTGCAAGCACATCCGTTTCCCGTCTTTCTTATGATAATCAGATTTTCTTCGGCCGCCTATCAATTTAAACGGTCATTCTGTACCGATATACGTGCAGTTATGCATAATCCCAAAATCACCTTGGCCGTAAAAACTTCGGCTTCTGTTTGTGTCTTCAGAAAAGTGCATTGATTTATTACCTAACTTTTCAAGATCCATATTTATGGGTTACGATCAGTTCTTTTATGTGGCTGCCCTCCCGTTGATCTTCCGGCAGGGGGCGTCATATAATCACTGTATAACTGCGTCAAAATTCTGTCATAACAACTGGGCATATTTACTTGTATACCCTCAAATTCGCCGACAGTTCCGCTCCCGTAATAATCTTTTTTCAGAATCTTTTTCTTCTCATAAGCCGACGGATACAGCATGACATAATCGCTATGAACATACGGATATTTAAGACAATGTTTTTCCAGTTTTTTAACTTGTTTTGAATACGACATAACTTTTTCGAACGGGATTTTTTGAGCCAGCCGTATAACCAGTTTGCGAATACCGCTCTGATTATGCCAATAACCGGTTTGTATTGTCTCAGGTTTGCACATTATTCACATCAGAAACATGCTTTCTTTCTTTGTCATGCACCGGAATCATATAATCTCCATACAGCTGTGTCAAATACTTATCCGCCTCGCTCAATCCAAATACCTCTGTATCTTCAAACGGATATTTTATTCCCGCACCGTACCATTCTTTCGGAACGATTTCCTTTTTTCGATAGATTCCGCAATACGTTGCAACATAATTGCTTTCTTCATATGCTACAGAACGCATCAGTTTTTCTATCCGCGCATTGATTTTTGATGGGTTCAATAACTTCTGAAGTTTTGTGACCTTGGCAAACTGAATGATCGCCTTCTCATAAACCGGTCTTTTACGCTTTTGATCAACAACTTCATCAAAATGAGAAATCTGAAACAATGCTCGCAGCAACATATACTTATACCAATGAATCGTTCTTTTAATTCCCGGATCAGGCACCCCGTCAATCATCATGATATCGATCCATGCTCCGGTATGCAGCGTTTTCTGCGCATTGTTGAGCGCGAACCCGCCCTTTTTTGACGTAATTTTCGAAGAAATCGTCACATGCTCCCTTTCGCGCGGAGTTTCAAGATAATAATCCGATGCCAACAAATCAGGGGCGATTTCAAGGAATTTATCGTAATCTCTGCGCGGCATTGCAACGTCAATGTCATCGTCCCAAGGTATAAAGCCATTATGTCTAACCGCACCAAGCATTGATCCTGCGACCATATAATACATTAAATTGTTTTCAGAACAAATCCTTTGAAATTCCTTTAGGATTTCCAACTCTTGCTGCTGCAATGTGTTAAGATTGTGTTCCTTTTTTATTCCGTTAATGTTTTCATACTGTTCTTTCGACACTTTCTGAGGCCTTCCTTATCCTGAGTTTTGATTTGAGTTTTCTCGATATCGGATAAAGCCAAACATGCACCACGCGAATGATCGCATAGGTAACGCATTTTGGCAGAATACGGCAAATTTTTGTCATGAGTTTTTCCCTGCAATCGCTTTTCTAATATTGGCATGACGCTTTAATCGCGTCTATAATATTGCATATATCTTTATCTAATGATTAACAAAACTTTGATTATGTTTTTCCTTTCAAAATGAACCTATATAAAACAGTTGGATATAAAAACGAATGAACAAATCCGATTACTACCGCAACAACAGTTTTTGAGATTTTGGAGTAAACAAAATTTAACGCCCTGTTTACAAAGCTCCTTTTATTCTCCCAGCACGGCATGTCTTTTTCCTCGGTTTTATTTTTCACGCAGAGATAATATTCGTTGTATGGATGAACGCAATCTTCAATCCAAGGACGTCCTTGGATAATCTGATTCGTTGTGAAATGCACTATAACCGGATCGTTTCTGCTGTCTGCATACTCGCGCTCATCGCAGCAAGTAGTTGGTCTTCTGTATCTTCGCATGTTCTTATAATCGAAAAGAAAGAAAGCGGTTGTACAATTAAATCTGGGTGAAAAAATTTTAACATTTCCTGCAAATAATGCATTTAACTCATCCTGTACTTCATAGAAGTATTTATGTTTTCCGGATGCAATCACTTCCGTTATTTTTTCGGTGATATTGTCATCGCGCCATTTTTTTAGATTTATAAGCATAATACCACTATTGAAATACGGCTGCTCTGCTTTTATTCCGAGTTTTTTCTTATACCATTTGCTCTGCATATCATCTGCTGCAGCAAGATAATAATCGGAAATATCTAGAGCATATAATTCCTCAATACTTCCTCTTATAACAACATCACTTTCTATCAAAAGCACCTTCTCAACCGATTCCGGAAGAATATCATGCAGATAGCAATATGTGTATACAATCGCGTCCTTACGGAGAAGTCCTTTGATCGGACACAACTCGTCCGGCATCTCAATGAATTCAATATGTCTTTTGTACTCTGAAACAAGCCGTCTGATATTGTCCTTATGCTCTTTTGCTATTTTGTTGCCAATATAGTATATATTGATCTTATCTGCCGCTTCATTATTCATAAGCAGCGATTTAATCGTAACAATGCACAGTCTGCTGTACAGATCGCTCGTGGCAAATACAATGTTCATCCTATTTTCCTTCTTTTTTTAAGATCGCATCGCTTACACATAGCGCTCTCTCAAGTGCTTGATCCATGTTGTAATATTTAAAATCCGCTAGTCTGCCGCAACATATAAGATTCTCTATGCTGTTGGCAAGTTTTCTGTATTTGTCGTATTTTTTTTTGCTGTCTTCAGTTAAGACAGGGTAATAAGGTTCGTTTTTTGCTTCTTTCTTATATGGCTTCGGATACTCGATGCCATATGATGTGCCCTTGTAACTTCTTTTCGGAAACATCTTTTTGTACTCAACAATTCTCGTATATCCCGGTTCCTGCGGATAGGCAACAAGCGTCATATCCTGTTTGCTTTCCGTATTTTCATACTTCCACTGAAATTCAAGACTTCTGTAAGGAAGCTCACCGTATTTCAAGTCAAAAAGCTCATCAAGTGCGCCTGTATATATCACACTGGCGTCGCGCATGCCATCGTAGATTATACGACCATCTTCAAAAGCTATATGCCTGACCGCCTCTGTTTTTAGCCGAAGAAAAATGTTCGGATGATCAAGCAGTGAGTTAAAAAAAGCCGCATAGCTGTCTGATGGTATAACCTGAAATTCGTCGTCAAAGTATTCGTTATTATAATCGAATCTCAGCGGTACACGTCCGATTACACTTGGATCTATTTCGTTTGCTGATATTCCCCATTGTTTAGCTGTATAGAGGCTGTAATCGTTATCAAACAAAAACCGAGCGTATTTTTGTATCACTTCGTCGTCGCAGGACAGCGCCTCCAATACGGGTACGGTTTTTTTGCCTGAAAAAGTTCTCTCAATCCTGCGCTTCAAATCTTCTGCTTCTGCTTTCTGATAGAAGTCATCAATAGTCTGATAATTGAACGGTGACGGAGTACATTTTCCGTTTATAACCGCTCCGCAGGTGATGCGAAAATCATCCCAGTCTGCGTAGCGCCTAATATAGTCGATCAGACGCTCGTTATTCGTATGAAAACAATGCGGCCCGTATTTATGGACGAGAATTCCATGTTCGTCAACATAATCGTACATATTGCCGCCTATATGGTCGCGTCTGTCGATTATCTCCACTTTATACCCTGCATCTGCCAGATTACGTGCTATTGAAGCACCTGTGATTCCACATCCTACGATCAGATAATCAAAATACATCATATAAATTAGGGCCTTATTATTTTCGTATATTCTTTAAACCTCATAAGTTTCAAATCTTTATCACTTATTATCAAATTATCCTTGCCGCCTATCCGTTCAAACGACCAATCGATTCCTATATCCGGGTCATTATACATTATTCCCGAATCTCCTTCGCCATAAAAAACTTCGGCGGCTTTATAGCTCATTACCGAATCCTCAAGAGCAAGATATCCTTGCCCGAATCCGGCAGGACAAAGTACAGAAATAGGCTTATCTCCGCTTAATTCCATCTGCCGCCACTTACCGAACGTCTCAGAATCGGGGCGCAAATCCACGATCACATAATAAACTCTGCCGCTTATACATCTCATCAACTTCGGCTGCGGCTTTATCAGCTGAAAATGTATGGCACGGATCACACCTCGTTTCGACTCGGTATAGAATGTTTCCTTTAATTCGTAATCAATCCCAGCGTTTTTAAAGACGTCAACATTGTAATCCTTAATTAACCCGCCACGTTCGTCCGTTGCGTAAAAGGGTTTGATTATATATGCGCCTTTCAAGTCCATTTCCTGAAATTCAAATTTCTGAACCATTTATTTCACTCCTGATGTACTCTGCCGTCATTCTTATGCCATCGGGAAACGGCACTTGATTGATATAGCCGGTATCCCGCTGAACCTTTTTCAAATCAAACTGATCGTATGAGATGTCAATACCCTTAAATGGGATATCGCCTAAGCCTATACCTGCTTCGGGGTCTACAATATCCCGCATTTCAAGCAAAAATTCTCTCAGCGGTTTCGGCTCTCCGCTTCCTATGTAATAGCGATTGAAAGCTTTTCCCTTCTCCGCAACTGCGATGATTGAATTTATAGCGTCTGTCAGATAGATAAAATCATACATCTGATGCCCTTCCGTGAATGAGCAGTGTTCTTTATGTATCAGCTTATTTATGGATGTATATATCATACGGGCTGACTTCTCGCCGACGCCGTAGATGTTTGTAATGATTACGGGGATAAATTCGATGCCGTTCATTTTAGCAACGGTTTCGCCCATCAAATGCGCCGCCAGCTTGCCGGTTCCGTAGATATAGCCGCCTGACGGCTCAATATCATCGGATTGAAGATATTCATAGGTTTCCATCTCATTTATGCTGGAGGCATATACCACCCTTTTGCACCCGATGTCTTTACAAAGCTGAACATAGTCGCAAGTCAACTTTACGTTGTTAAGCTGCAACGCATAATCCGCTCTCGCCGGTCCTGACGTTCCCGCCCATGCCAAATGGAAGAAACAGGAGTAATCTGCCTTGGGAATAGAATTTTTAATCTCTGAGAGGGCTTTATTGAGCACGTTTACGCAAACAATACGAGGATCGTTATTCAACTCGTCATCAAAACGAATATCCACCGCGACTACGTGATAATCTTTTTCAAGCAGCGACTTTACAAGCGTTCTGCCAATAAATCCGTTTGCCCCCGTTACGATTACATTTTTCATCTTAATTGATCACCTAAAAAATCCTTAATCTCTCTATCCATCTCCGCGGGAATATCCTCTCCCGCGAGCCAAGCTTTATAGAACCTCGTGGTGTATCTCATACACTCGTCTATGTTCCATCTCGGCTTCCAGCCGAAAACGCTCTTGATTTTCGAGCAGTCGAGCTTCAGGAAATTCGCCTCGTGTGGAGCGTTCGTTTCCGCCTGATTGACCCACCCGGCGCCGTCTCCCCAGTGCTTGCAGAAGAGGTCGACCAAATCTCCGGTCGTCACGCAGTCGCAGTCGTCGGGACCGACATTGTAGAAGCCTGCATAACGCTTGTCCTCAAACTGTTTAGCGGCGATAGTAAGATACACCGCCAGCGGCTCCAAGACGTGCTGATAGGGTCGAGTCGAATATGGGTTGCGCACGCCTATTTTCTCTCCGGCTTTCATCGCTCGGACGCAGTCGGGAATGATTCGGTCGCTTGCAAAATCCCCGCCGCCGATAACGTTTCCTGCACGGGCGGTCGATACCGCTATGTCCCTGTCCGCAAAAAAGCTGTTGATATAGCTGTGGGTAACGAGTTCGGAGCAACTCTTGCTATTCGAGTACGGATCGAAGCCGTCAAGAGGCTCGTCCTCGCGGTATCCCCAGCACCATTCGTTGTTCTTGTAGACCTTGTCCGTCGTGACGTTGAGAACGCTTTTAACGCAAGGGTTCAGCCGAACACATTCCATCAGGTTGACGGTTCCCATAACGTTGGTTTCGTATGTATAGCGCGGGTCTTTATAGCTCTCGCGTACGATAGGCTGCGCGGCGAGATGCAGGACGATTTCGGGCTGAGCCTCCGCAAAAACGGCTTTAAGCTTCTCAAAGTCGCGAATATCTGCGATGAAGCTTTTCATCTTGTTGCCGAGACCCGAGATACTGAAGAGATTCGGCGTCGTCGGAGGTTCTAAGCTATACCCGGTGACGACTGCTCCTGCATTCACAAGCATTTTGCAGAGCCAAGTTCCCTTGAAACCCGTATGGCCCGTAACAAGAACGCGCTTTCCGCGATAAAATGATAAATCCATTTAGTCCTCCCAGATCTTCCACGGAGCTTTGCCCGAAGCCCAGAGTTCTTCGAGCTTGTCCTTTTCGCGCTTAGTGTCCATACACTGCCAGAAACCGTCGTGATAGTAGCTTTTGAGCTGGCCTTCGGCGGCGAGGCGCTTCATCGGCGTCTGCTCAAAGACGGTGCCGTCGCCCTCTATGTAATCAAAAATCTCGGGATTGCAGACCATAAACCCGCCGTTTATGAGCGAGCCGTCCTCGTCGTCCTTTTCGCGGAAAGCCGTGATAGTACCGCTCTCGTCAACGTCTAAAACGCCCTTTTGCTGGGCAATGCTTATAGCTGTCAGTGTAGCGATCTTGCCGTGAGACTTGTGGTATTCAATAAGCTTTGTGATGTCAACATCGGAAACAGCGTCGCCGTATGTAAGGCAGAAAGGCTCATTGCCGATATACTTTTGAACACGCTTGATTCGCCCTCCGGTCATGGTGTTCAAGCCTGTATCCACAACCGTCACCTTCCACTGCTCGGCGTGCTTGTCATGAACGATGATCTCGTTGCCGCGGGTGAAGTCGAAGGTGATGTCCGAGGTGTGCAGGAAGTAGTCCGCGAACCATTCCTTGATGATGTGCTGTTTATACCCCGCGCAAATGATGAATTCGTTGATACCGTGCGCGAAATAGCCTTTCATTATGTGCCAAAGTATCGGCATTTCGCCGATCTCGATCATCGGCTTGGGCTTAAAGGCGGATTCTTCGGAAATGCGCGTTCCGAAGCCGCCGGCGAGGATAATCCCTTTCATTCTGTCTTCTCCTGTATAAAACTAACAGTTTTTTCCTTTAAATATTGACGCAATAGTCGCAAAAATTATTTTCAAATCCGTCCGAACGCTGCGCTCTCTTATGTACCTATAGTCGAGCTCCAGCTGCTCCTCATCGCTCATCTTTGCTGTATCCGCAAGCTGCCAGTAGCAGCTCAGACCGGGCTTTACCTGCAATCTGTCGTCAGGCAACTGAGCCTGTTCGCTCGGAATGAACGGGCGGGGTCCGATGACTGTCATACTTCCCGTCAAAAGGTTCAACACCTGCGGCGTCTCGTCGAGGCTTGTTTTCCTCAAGAACTTTCCAACCTTTGTCACCCGTGGGTCGTTCTCAATCTTGAAATGCACGGATTTATATTCGTTCTGCTCGGCTAAATTTATTTTGATTTGCTCCGCGTCTTTGCGCATCGTTCTCAGCTTGACCATTTTGAAAACCCGTCCGTTGAGCCCGACTCGCTCCTGGACAAAGAACGGATTCCCCGGGTCGTCTATCACGATTGCAAGGATCATTATAAGGTAAACCGGCAGCCCTACGGTCAAACAAATCAGCGAAACAACAATGTCGAAAACCCGCTTGAAAAAGTCGTAAACCGGCTTCGGCTTGACTTCTATAGGAGTATGTACGACCGTCTCGGCTACTGCTTTGGACTGACTTACAGTTTGCACAACAACAGGAACTGACTGCTCGACCTGCTCAACCGGTCTCTCCAACAGAACGGTTCCGTTCAACTTTTCGCTCAACTCGTTCCCTCGTTTCCTTGTTTCGGATATATTTCAAAATAACGCTTTCTGCACGGCTGCCCTGCACCTTCGACGTAGCACTCGCGCTTGACGATAAGCATATCTGCACAGTATTCGGTCGGTTTCCAATAGATGACGCAACGCTCAACCTCGCTGTCGGCTTGTTTTTTGCGCTTACCCGTTCAGCGCCCCGACCTCGCGCAGGAGGTTCTTTCTGCGGTCACTGAGCTTCCCCGCCTTTGCGCTGACCTTCTGATTCGTCAACCAAACGTACAGATTCTGCCCACTCGAATCGGTGTAGTCGGTCGGTATGTGGCTGTTCCCGTGGATGTCGTAATAGTGCTTTAAATCTGCATACCTCTGCTGCCACCTGATGTCGCGCGGTTCATCGGCAGTCAAGCCAATGGAGGCAAGCTTTATCTTCTGAGCCTCGGTCAAGGTTTTACCCTCGCGCTTGCCCTGCAAGATGAGCTTTTGCTCATTCAGCCACTTGTTCAGCCACACTCCGTCTGCAACGTAACTCGGCGGAACATTGAGATTGCCATGCTCTTTATAATAGGTATTTGCCATTTCAAAGCACTCGTCCCAGTCGTTCCTGCGGGATTTATTCCAAACGATTTTGATATCTTCTAACTGCTTAATCTGTGAATCGGTCAACGTTCTTTTGGCGTACTTCTCGCGGCATTTTGAGAGCCATACGCCGAGTTTGTAACCATCATCACACACATAGTTGAGCGGAGCATCGGCTGAGCCGTGTTTGTCTGCATAAGCCTTCGCGTGCTCGTAGCCGTTAATCCAAGTAGCTTCGCTCTTGTTGTACCAGCGCATACCTATGGCGTTAAGGCGTTCAATTTGTTCCTCGGTGAGCGTCCCGCGCCTGCCGTTCACGCCTTTGTAAAGCTTCCGCAAGTCCGCAAGCCAGTTGTAAAGCTTCACGCCGTTCTGAATCCAGCCGTGCGGAACATT
>CANQXF010000023.1 GCA_947627695.1 uncultured Ruminiclostridium sp.
GATGAAATTCAAGACAATCAAAAAATTCCAAAAAAAGGAGGAAAAGCCGATGATAAATCCGAGGAATATGACCTTTGCTACCGCCGCAGAAAAGTGGCTGGACTCTGTCAAGCTGCGGGTGAAACCCACCTCCTGCGCTCAGTATACGGTGAAGCTTGAGAAAAACATTCTACCCTATTTCGGAAAAACCAAGCTGAAAGACGTTACTGCGGACAAGCTGAGGGAATTTAAAACGTACCTGACGGGCGAGGGACTGACTTCACAGTACATATACGATATTCTGATACAGATAAAGATGATAACCAAGTATATTTCCAGAGCCTACGGCTGCCCAGATCCGGCGATAGACGCAGTTTTCGTCCGCCCCGAACAGGAAGCTCCCACCAAAAAGATATATGATGAAATATATTGCAGGCGGCTTTGCGAGGTGCTGACAGAGGAGCCGAACCTTACCAAGGCGGGCATACTCCTCACCCTTTTTGCGGGTCTGAAGATCGGGGAATTATGCGCATTGAGGTGGCGAGAGATTGATATGGAAAACGGGATTTTAACCATATCAAAAACGCTCCAGCGCATATCCGCAGGGGAAAACACAGGACTTATCCTGACGGATTTAAGATCCGATTCCGGCGTGCGAAAAGTGCCTTTGGCGCCGTTTTTGCAGGAGATACTGAAGCAATTTCAGACCGACGACGATAGATTTTTCCTTTCAGGGACGCTCACCCCGGTGGAGCCGAGAACGATGCAGTACCGCCTGCGTTCGCTTTTGAAAAGCGAGGATCTGCCGAGCATCAGCTTCAGCGAACTGCGCAGGCTGTTCATCGACCGCTGCGTCAACAGCGGTGTAGATATTGTTACGATCACTGATATTTTGGGGAATTCATCAGTTCAAAGTACCTATTCAAGCTGCTTAAAGCCAACAATGGACAGTAAAATTCATGCTATAAATCTTATAGCGGAGGAAGTAAGCTAATGTTTGATTATTTAATAGTCGGCGCAGGACTGTTCGGCGCAGTATTCGCATACGAGGTGGGAAAGAAAGGGAAAACTTGCCTTGTGATTGACAAACGCCCCAACATAGCAGGAAACATATACACAGAACAAGTCGAGGGCATAAACGTCCACAAATACGGCGCTCATATCTTCCATACCTCGAATAAAGAAGTTTGGGAGTATGTTAATCAGTTCGCAGAGTTTAACAATTACATCAACTCTCCTGTAGCTTCATACAAGGACGAGCTGTACAATCTGCCCTTTAATATGAACACATTCAGCAAAATGTGGAACATTAAAACCCCTGCCGAGGCTAAGGCAAAGATAGCCGAGCAGATAGCAGAGCTTGACATAGACGAACCTCAGAACCTTGAGGAGCAAGCGCTAAAATTAGTCGGCACCGACGTTTACGAAAAGCTTGTCAAAGGCTACACCGAAAAGCAGTGGGGCCGCCCCTGCAATGAATTGCCAGCATTTATCATAAAGCGTCTGCCCCTCCGCTTTCGCTTCGACAACAACTACTTCAGCGACAGATATCAGGGTATCCCCATCGGCGGCTACACACAGATAATTGAGAAAATGCTGGAAAAAGCGGAAGTGAAGCTGAATACAGACTACTTTGAATTCATAAAAGAAAATCCCGATATTGCCAAGAAAACCGTCTACACAGGCGCAATTGATGAGTTCTTCGGCTTTAAGCTGGGAGCGCTTGAATATCGTTCCGTCCGCTTTGAAACAGAGATTTTGGACACCGACAACTACCAGGGCAATGCAGTGGTAAATTACACCGCCGCAGACGTACCTTACACAAGAATAATTGAGCATAAACACTTCGAGTTCGGCGAGCAGCCCAAAACCGTAATCAGCCGCGAGTATTCGGCAGAGTGGAAGCCCGGCGTTGAACCTTACTATCCCGTAAACAACGTAAAAAACAACACCCTCTACGAGCAGTACAGGAAGTTAGCAGACGAGCGTACAGACGTTATCTTTGGCGGCAGACTTGGGCTTTACAAGTATCTTGATATGGACAAGGTGATCGCGCTGGCACTGGAAGCTTCAAATAAAGAATTACAATGAGAATACTTTTGTTGTCCCACGAAATGACCTACACAGGCGCGCCGAACAGCCTTCTTAACGTGGCAAGAGTTTTGCGCAGTCATGGTCATTCCGTAAAAGTGTATACACAGATGAAAGGACCGTTTTCTTTCAGGTTTAATCAGCACGGTTTCAGAGTAAGAAAATTTGACATATCAAAGTGCAAAAAAATCTCAAGGAATTTTGATATAGCTGTCTGTAACACTGTTTTTTGCGGAAAAGCCGCCCTTGCATTGCAGGACTTTATTCCCACTATATTGTACCTTAGAGAAGCTGAAAATCTTCCCGATATACTTGCAAAAAATCATATAGATGAGGGCTGCATTTGTAATGCTGAGCATATTGTCTGTGTCAGCGAATACGCAGCGAATTTCATTGAAAAAACATACGAGCCTAACGATTTACATATACTTCATAATTTTTTGATAAAGCCGCTTGGAAGAACGGCAACGATCAATTCTGTGCGAAAAAAGGTACACTTTCTCATAGCGGCGACTATCGAGCCGAGAAAAGGAATATTGGTAGCTATGGAAGCGTTTAAAATGCTTCCATCTCCACTGCGGAAAAAAGCGGTCCTTGACATATACGGAAGCGCTCCGAGCTGGGCAGCTGAATATAATAAGCCGCTAATTAAAAAAATGCGGGACGGCATTGTTTATCACGGAGAGCTTACCCACGGAAAAAGCCGAATGTATAAAAAGACAAACGTGGTGCTTGTTCCGTCCTTTGACGAATCTTGCTCTTTAACAGCGTTAGAGGGCGCAATGTACGCAAGACCCATAATAGTGACGGAAAACGTGGGCGCAAAGTATATCGTGGACGGAAACGGCTTTGTAGTGGAAACGGGAAATGCACAGTCTTTGGCAAGAGCAATGAGATTTTTCATAGAAAACAGCTGTGAGTTGGAAACAGCAGGAAGTATCTCATACGAGAATTTCGGAAAATACGCAGATAAAGACGATTATTACACAGGACTCAATAAAATTTTTCAGGAGATAATGTAAGGTGAAAACAGCAGTTTCGGTCATAGTGCCTGTTTACAACGTGGAGAATTACCTCGCCAAGTGCCTTGACAGCATACTGGCGCAGACGTTGAAAAACATTGAGATAATATGCGTGAACGACGGCTCCACAGACGGCAGTCCCGCAATACTTGCAGAGTATGCCGAAAAGGACAGCAGGATAAAGGTGATAACTCAGCCCAACGGCGGTTATGGCAAGGCGATGAACAGCGGATTTAAGGTTGCTGAGGGCGAATATATCGGCATAGTTGAGCCTGACGATTTTATACTTTCCAAAATGTTCAGAACCCTTTATAATGCGGCAAAGGCAAACGACTGCGAGATAGTGAAATCCGACTTTTTCCGCTTTACTGGCGATGGAGAGGAAAAAACGCTCTGGCGTGTGGCGAGAGAGGATAAGAATTACGACAGGATAATCGACCCATCGCAGGAAAAAGAATGTTTCCGATTTGTAATGAACACATGGTGCGGGATTTACAAGCGTGATTTTCTGCTGAACAACGGTATCGACCACAACGAGACCCCCGGCGCATCTTTTCAGGACAACGGCTTCTGGTTCAAGGGCTTTTGCTGCGCAAAGCGCCTGATGATACTGGGCAAGGCGTTTTATATGAACCGTCGGGACAACCCGGGTTCTTCCGTGGCAAACAAGGAAAAGGTATACTGCGGCAACGAGGAGTACGCTTTGATATATGACTGGCTCTGCAAAAAGCCTGAGCTTAAAGAAAAGTTTATTGATGTATTTATGATGAAAAAGCTCCACACCTATGTGTTCAATCTGAAGCGCATAGCGCCGCAGTTCCGCCATGAATACATCAGAAGATTTTCCGAAGAATTTGAGGAAAGCTATCATAAGGGAGAGCTTCCAAGAGAAATATTCACCAACGGCGAATGGAACGACCTTATGCTTATGATACGGGATCCCGAGGAATATTACTATACCGTAGAACAGGAACGTATCAGGGTTTCGGTGATACTTCCCGTGTACAATTGCGAAAAATACCTCAGGCAGTGCCTTGACAGCCTGACCTCTCAGACCTTACAGGATATTGAGATAATCTGCGTGAACGACGGCTCTACCGACAGTTCACTTGAAATACTTAAAGAATACGCCGCAAAGGATATGCGCTTTGTAATAATCAACACTGAAAACAAGGGCGCAGGTGCGGCGAGGAACAAGGGAATAGAAGTAGCCTGCGGCAAGTATTTAGCTTTCCCTGATTCGGACGACTGGTTCGAGCCGAATATGCTGTCCGTGGCTTACAGAACAGCTGAAAGGGACAAGGCGGACGTGACCGCTTTTCGCTCAGAGCTGTTTGACAACGAAAGCGGAAAATCAGTGCACTGTACCTATTCGCTGAGGCTGGACAAGCTGCCGAATTACCGCCCGTTTGCCGTGAGAGATATGGATTGCAGCGTTTTCAGAAATCTTATGGGCTGGGCGTGGGATAAGCTGTACAGCCGCAGCTTCGTACTGGGCAGCGGTCTGCGTTTCCAGGAGCAGCGCACTACCAATGATATGTATTTCACGTTTATGTCGCTGTACAAAGCCGCAAAGATAACCACCTGCGAGCAGTATTTGTATCATCAGCGCAGGAACGTATCGGGTTCTCTTTCAAATACAAGGGAAAAATCATGGGACTGCTTTTTCAATGCTCTGTGCGCTGTGAGAACGGAGCTGAAAAATATGGGGATATGGGAAAAATATTGCCCCGATTTTACCGACTATGCGCTTAACAGCTGTCTTTGGAATCTGAACACGCTTGGCGACAACGAAGGCATGAAGCTGTATGAAAAGCTGAAAACAGAGTGGTTCAGCGAGCTTGGTATAACAGATGCGCCGAGAGAATGGTTCAAAAACGCTGACGAGTACAAGCAGTATGGGCAGATAATGAACGCCAAGGACGATTATGTTGCATTTCGACTCCAGAAGCTGCGGTTTGAGAACAGCCAGCTTAAAAACCGGCTGGAAGCGCAGCAGGCGGCCTCCTCTCCCACCTCCGCTTCCACAATGTCCATCGACGCTCAGGAAGCGTCCTTCTGGCAAAGGGAGCTTGAAGCAACACGAAACTCGCTGTCTTTCCGCATAGGCAGAGCAATAACCTGGCTGCCGAGGAAGATTAGGGGATATTGAAATAACTAAACCGAAAATTTTTAGGAGAACTGAAAAATGAGCAAAAATAAAAGAAAAAACAGTAATTCATTCATTCAACGATCAGAAATTGCTGTTGATGTTACCAAAGAAGTATGTTCGGAAGACATAAAAGTTTCTGTTATTATACCTGTTTATAAAGTTGAAGAATATATCGAAAGATGTATTGATTCGCTTCTTAATCAGACCTTAAAGGAGATTGAATTTATTTTTGTAGATGACTGCGGCGGCGATAGGTCTATTGAGATTGTTGAAAAAAAAGCTTTAAATGATGACAGAATTCGGATCATATACAATGAAGAGAATATGGGAGAGGGCAAATCCAGAAACAGAGGTATAGAAGCTGCCAGAGGACAGTATATCGGCTTTGTGGATTCTGATGATACCGTTGATCTTAATTTTTTTGAGGAGCTTTATTTAAAGGCAGAAAAATATGATAGTGATGTTGTAAAAGGACAGCGTATTATAATATATCCTGACGGAACTGAACAGAAAAGTGGAATTGATGATCGTTTTCGTGATTATCCCGAATATTCTGAAAGAGTCGACTGGTGTTTGACGTTTACTTATGAACATACAACGGCCATATATCGCAGAAGTTTACTTGAGAAAAATCAAATAAAGTATGCTGATTTATTGGTGGACGAAGATACATTTTTCTTACTTCAGGTTACATCCTGCACGCAGAAAATTGCTTTGTGCTGGGGTGTTTATTATTACTATTATAAGCGCAAGAATTCTTCTATTAGTACAACACTTTCAACTGAATATTTCGAATCAAAACTTAAGCAACTTGAAGCAAAAATAAATTACTTGAACACGCATGATATTGACCATGAAACAAGCGCTGCATATACTGTGAATTTGTTTGGTTCAGCGCTTATTCATTATCGTACATTGCTTAAACAATTTTATTATACAGACATTGAATACTGTAATTATTTTTTACAACATATAAAAACTATACTTGATAAATATAAAAATAAATATAATTTTAATGTAAAGCTGTCAGAAAATTTAAGATTAAAAAGAATTTTTGATGAGTTGCATAAGAATCAGTCAACACCGGCAATTTCAATTGTTCTTCCAATATTTAACGAAGAAAAATATATTGCAAAATGCCTCGATTCATTATTAAATCAAACGTTTGAACATTTTGAAATAATATGTATTGATGACGGATCAACCGATGGAACAGCAGATATATTATTCGAGTATATGACCAGAAGTTTGAAAGTTAAACTGTTTCATCAGGATAACAAGGGCGCCGGGGCATCAAGAAATTATGGGCTGTCTCTTGCTGCCGGACGGTATGTTATATTTCTTGACAGTGATGATTATTTTGATAAGAATATGCTCTTGGAGGCGTATGTAAAGGCAACAAAAACAAATTCGGACATTACCGTATTCGGATCAAAAATTCGAGATGAAAAAACCGGAACAATATCTGATTGTACATGGGCATATAAAAAAGCAAATATACCGTCTATCGACGCTTTTACTTTTTATGAACTGTTAAATAATCCCTTTACAACTTTCACATGGAGAGCATGGGACAAGCTATATAAAAAATCGTTTGTTGTGAAAAATGGTTTGAGTTTCCAGGAACAGAGGACCGCAAATGATATTTACTTTGTTCTTACTTCGTTTATGAAAGCTTCAAAAATAACTATTGTTGATAAACCGCTTTATATACAGAGACGAAACATTCCGACGTCTCTTCAGGCTACAAGAGAACTTTCATGGGAGTGTTTTTACAATGCTTTGATAAAAATAAGAGAATTTATGATTTCAATAGATATATATGAGCAATATAGATATTATTTTATCAATTTTGCATTAAGGCAATGCATTTGGACTTTTACAACTTTAAAAGAAGAGGCAGCGAAAAAACTTTTATATAAATTAAAATTTGAGTGGTTTGACGAACTTGAAATATTGGATTACGGTACCGGTTTTTATGAAAATACATCAGATTATAATTATTTCTTTGATATTCAAAATGCATCTGTATCCGAAAATGAGTGTGATGTATTATGGAGAAGCTATAAAATCAATTCTCTAACAAGAGAAAATGATCGCTTAAAGAGCCCTAACAGAATGATAAAAGTTAGCCCTACTGAATCTCTAACTGAAGAAAAACTTATCGGTACTCTTCAATGGAACAGAAAGCTTAGAAAAGAACTTGAAGCTAAGCAAAACGATCCAAACCGAAAAATACAGATAGATGAGACTCATTCTTTAACTGAAAAGGATTTAGTAAGTAAGCTTATATGGAACAGGCAAAAAAATGAGGAATTAAAAACAATAGTACAAAATCTCGAATCAGAGATTGCAAAGCTAAATGATCCACAAAGAAAAATTCAAATTGATGAAAATCATTTTTTAACTGAAGAAAAACTAATTCAAAAGCTTATATGGAACAGACAACAAAATGATGAACTAAAAAATAAAATTAAAGAACTGGAAGCGAAAGTTAATGACCCTAACCGAAAAATTAAGATCAACGATAATGAAAGCATTTCAGAAAAAACAATGGTTGATGAGCTTATTCATGCAAGAAAGAGTATTGCTGAAATTAAGAAAAGAAACGACTATTTGGACGGAAAATTAAAATATAATCGTCAGAAAAATAGCGAGTATGCAAACGAAACCGATTCGTTAAATAAAAAAATTGATGAATTATCGGCGCACATAGAGCAATTAACTTCTGAAAAAAATCAACTTGAAAATGAATTGGAAAATACAAAAGCTTCGTTTTCTTTTAAGTTCGGCAGAGCAGTAACCTGGCTTCCGAGAAAAATAAGCAAAAAACGGTAAATCAAAATATTATTTGAGGAGTAAAGATGAAGGATCAAGCTGTAAATGAAAAATATAGTTCCGATACACCCAAAGTTGCAGTCATAATACCTGTTTATAATGACGAAGAGTATTTAGAAGCCTGCCTTGACAGTTTGTTAAATCAAACCGTAAGTTGGTGGGAGGCGTGGATTGTAGATGATTGCTCTACTGACAACAGCCTCAATATCATTGAACGATATTGTGAGAATGACCCAAGGTTTCATATGCTGCGGAATGAAACTAACAGCAGTGCATGGGTCAGCCGTGCAAAAGGAATATTAGCTGTATCTGACAGTGTAAAGTACATTCTTTTTGCTGATGCAGATGATACGATACAGCCTAATGCTGTTGAACGTGCATACGAACTGATGGAGCAGGAACCTGTTGATATTCTTCATTTCGGAACAAATGTAAAGAATTGCAGTCAAAAATATAATGATTATCTGCAGCCGCCGATCAAGAAGCTTTACGGGCGTGATATTTTTGATAGTTTTGTTGAGCGCAGCTTTGAAGGCCATATATGGAACAAAATGTTCAAAGCAGAATTGCTAAGAGATACTATTAACCATGTCGGTGTAAACCATTTTTTGCCTAAAGCCCAAGACAAGGCATTATACTGGGCTGTATGCTGGCAGAAAGATAATCTTACATACCGTGGAGTAAAAGATAAACTTTATAATTATAATTATGGCTCTGGTGTAGAGGGAAATAATGAAACTATAACCCTTGAACAATATCGACAATATCTTGCGCAGTCATATACTGAAAATTTGATTTCCGGTATCATGAGTGAGCATGAAGATGAAATTAAAAAATACGAGTCGGTAATGGAGAACAGCAGGTATAATTTGGTAAGGCACAGTGCCAGAAATTGGTTTAGGGTAAGTAGAACAGAAAAAGTATCTGCTCTTGAGGAAGCTGCAAAATTTTGGGATGGACCGCTTGATCATGCTCGGTTAACCTGTGCCATTGCCGAATATTCATGGGGAAATAGTGTGGCACTGGCCGATATTGCCGGACAAGCAGGTATTTATAAAACAGAAAAAAAGCCTTCAGATATAAAGACGATCGGAACATATTATCACCGAATGGATAACGGAGGTATTCAACGAGTAATAGCTGAACTTACGAAGTATTGGCATAGATCCGGATATAATATCGTTGTTTTTACGGATAACGATCCACAACTGGAGGATTACGACCTCCCTGAATACGTAAAACGGGTAAGGGTTGCGCATCCGGCTTCAAGATGCAAAAACTCTGATTATGTAAAAAGAGGTATGAGCATAGCGCAGCTTATACAAGAATACAACGTGGACTGTATGGTGTATCATGCTTATTTCTCTGATGTGTTGCTTTATGATACTTTGATTTGCAAGTGCCTGAATGTTCCGTTCATTTTATATCAGCATAATGTTTTTTCGAGATATATAAGATATGTCGATTCAAAGTTTGCAACTATATCTTTATTTTCGAGATTAGCAGATGCTGTTGTATGTTTGGATAAAACGAGCGCCGAATGGTGGAAATGCTTTAATGGCAATGTCCATGTTGTAATTAATCCGCCGTCTTTTGATTTGAACAGTATTAATATGTCACCGAGAAATAATCATAATATTTTGTTTCTTGGCAGATTGGTTGAAGACGCAAAACATCCGAAAGACGCAGTGGAAATTGTCTCAAGAGTAGTTAAGACAATTCCGGATGCCAAAATGTATATAGTTGGCACAGGTGAAAGGAAATATCTTGATGAACTGAAAGATCTTATAAAGAAATTGCACATGGAAGAACACATTATTATGTGTGGATTTAATAAAGATGTTGAAGAGTTTTACATGATGAGCAGTATTTTTTTATGTTGCTCAAGCCATGAAGGATTTCCAATGACTCTAATTGAGAGTCAGTCTTTCGGACTGCCGGTTGTTATGTATGAGCTGCCATACTTAACAATCACAGAAAATAATTCAGGAATAATCACAGTCCCTCAAAGAGATATTGAAGCAGCAGCGGACGAAATATGCAAATTGCTTGAAGATCAAGATAAACTTGTTGCAACCGGGAATGCTGCACATGATTACATTGTTGACATGTTTAAAGAAGATATAGGCTTACAATGGGAATATATTTTCGATTCAATAAACAATTTTTACCCTGATATTTGCAACGAAACACAAAGGCAATTAGCAAATACAATGGTCAGGGATTATCTTGACGGAATGACTATATTTGAGAATACAAGCAAACGATTAGATTTTGTTGAAGATAGACTGGATTGGAATCGCAAAGAGTTAGCAAAAGCGCAACGAGCACTTGCCAAAAATGAACAAAATATAACTGTAAGGTTTTCGGATATTTCTGTTATGCAGGATACTATCAAATCAGAATTCAACGGTTGCACAAAAGAAATCGCCAAAATGAACTCCGTGTTGACTGCAGCTATAAGAAACAATGATAAATATTTGAATGAACTGAATTCTATACGGTCATCTTTTTCATTTAAAGTCGGGAGATTTATAACATGGCTTCCAAGAAAAATCAGAGGCCTTTTTTCCGGAAAAAAACAATAAATATGGGGGATCGAAGTGTCAGACATAAAAAATATTTTTATTGACAGACCACCGATATATCTTTCAGATAACATTACCGTGGAACTTGACGAACATCACAAACGCCTTGAAGCGGACAAAGCGCTTGTTTCAGGCGACTCTGTGCTTATTGATATTGACAATATCACTGAATTGCCTGACGGAAGAATACGCTTTGAGATAGGAACGGCACGATTTGAATGTTTTTTTCACAGAGGAACGCAAAAGAGATTGTACATTCTGTTAGGAGGAGCAAGAACCCTAAATGGAGGAAAAATGCGTTCTATACCCCAGTTTAGCAGGTGGAGCTGGTACACGTACACAGATTGTTCATGGTTATGCATAGAAGACCCAATGTATTTTGAAAATGAAAATTTAAATTTGGGTTGGTTTTATGGTAATAAAACAATAAATTATCGTTCGTATGTAGCTTTTATTGCTGGAAAAATTGTTGAACATTTAAAAATAAAGAAAAGAGATGTGGTTTTCTATGGAAGCTCAGGTGGAGGAACTGCTGCAATCCACGCAGCAGCACTTTTCGGAAGTGGAGTAGCAGTATCTATAAATGGTCAGATTAATTTTGAATATGAGCATTACAACAGTAAGATAAAACAGTTCATTGATGAAACAAAAATAGATATACGAAAAGAAGACAGGCATAAAAGGAACAAACTGTGTGATATTGTCCAAAAAGCAAAAGATGTGCGATTTATATTAATAGAAAATTGTAGGTCTCCATGGGATCTTAATGATCATTTGAAATACCTTGCCGGAAAAATGAACATACAGCCGACCTACGGCATTTCTCAGTTTTCAAATATGATCATCTGGATTTATGATGCAAAATCAGGTCGAACAAATTCTCCGCATTCTGCTTTTGAAAATAAAAATCTTTTTTATGCTATTGACTTTTTGGCTAAACTTGTATCGGAACATAAGGATATCGAGCGCTATAAACCTTTATTCCTTCTTTTTAATGAGATTTGGTATGATTTTTACGATGAAAAAAATAATGAAGAACGTAAAATAACAATTTCTCCTAATGAAATGCTTACAGAAAAACAGATTGTGCAAAAACTTATATGGAATAGAAGAAAGGTGCATGAGCTAAGTAGAGAATTGGACGAAATAAAATCAATAAAATAAATGAAAGGAATTTAAAAAAGATGGTTATAACTGTTACTGGAACGGGTTATGTAGGATTATCCAATTCGATAATTCTTGCACAGCACAATAAGGTGTTTGCGGTGGATATAATCCCCGAAAAGGTAGAAATGATCAATTCACGAATTTCTCCTATTGCAGATAAAGAAATAGAGGAGTATCTGGCTGAGAAAGAGCTTGATTTGACTGCTACCGTTGATTATAAAAGCGCTTACATGCAGTCTGATTATGTTGTAATTTCCACACCTACAAATTATGACGAACAACAAAACTATTTTGACACTTCGTCTGTCGAAAAAGTAATTGAACAAGTGTTGGACATAAATCCCAGAGCAATAATGATAATAAAATCAACAGTTCCTGTAGGATTCACTGTTGAAATGCAAAGAAAATATAATACAAATCATATAATATTTAGTCCTGAGTTTTTGAGGGAAGGGCGCGCACTGTATGATAATCTGTATCCCTCAAGAATAATTATAGGTTGCACATCTCAAAGTGATGAAACGGTTTCTGCCGCTCATAAGTTTGCAGAACTTTTACAAGAAGGAGCAATAAAGAAGGATATTCCTACGCTTTTCTTAAATCCTACCGAAGCAGAAGCAGTCAAACTGTTTGCTAATACATATCTTGCTCTTCGTGTAAGCTATTTTAATGAGCTTGATACGTATGCCGAGTTAAACGGACTGAATGCACGCCAGATCATTGAGGGCGTATGTCTTGATCCTCGCATAGGTTCGCATTATAATAACCCTTCTTTCGGCTATGGCGGTTATTGCTTGCCTAAAGATACAAAACAGCTTTTGGCAAACTACAAAGGTGTTCCGCAAAATATCATAGAGGCTATTGTAAAAGCAAATCACACCAGAAAAGATGTAGTAACCGACAGAATACTTGAAAAAGCCGGTATAACAAAAAATAAAGTGATAATAGGCATTTATCGTTTAATAATGAAGTCAAATTCGGATAATTTCAGACAGAGTGCAATACAGGGAATTATGCATAGGTTAAAAGAAAAAGGTGCGGAAATTGTTATATATGAACCAACTCTTAAAACAAATGTTTTTGAGGGATATAAAATCATTAATGATTTTAATGAATTTATACTTCAATCTGATGTGATCGTAGCTAATAGATTCACTGAAGAATTGAGAACTTGTGCAGATAAGGTTTATACAAGAGATATATATGGCAGGGATTGATACTCTTATCTTTGTAATGCTTGGAGAAAAACATGAATACAGAAAATGATATACAAAAACAGCTGCAGGATATTCAAAAATCTGAAAAAGAACTAATCTGGGCAAATGTTTTCCACGATACCATAATAGGTTCAACATGGCTAAAAAACAAAAGTTTTTCACTGGGAAGATGGGCAGTAGGGTATCCGTATCTTTATGTTTTATATCGTTGTCTTAACGAAATAAGACCCAAGAATATTTTGGAATTAGGAATCGGCCAGACTACCCGCATGATAAGTCAATATGCAGCACACTATAAAGGGGTTGAGCATATAGCAGTTGATCATGATGCCGAGTGGGTAAAATTTTTTAAACGCTCATTTAAATTACCGGTAAATACGTCAATACAGATTTTTGATTTAGAAAAAACACAATACAAAGATGACCCGGAGGTTTTGTCTTATTCCGGATTTAGTGAAGCCTTTGAAAATAAAAAATTTGATTTAATTTCAATTGACGCTCCATTCGGAGGGTCAAGAGGCGGTAAAATTTATGCAAGAATTGATGTGTGCAAATTGCTTCCGTCAATATTAAGTGATTCATTTGTAATAATGCTGGACGATGTAAATAGAAAAGAAGACAATGCAGCATCGAAAGAAATATCAGATATACTTTGCAAATGCAATATAAATATATGTACAAAATATTACAAAGGCGAAAAAGATATGTTTATTGCAGCATCAGAAAGTTTAAGTTTTTTGACAACGATGTAAGAAAAGAGGGAAAAAATGAAAAAGATAAAGATACAAATGATTGGCAGTTATTATGTAAATCAGTTAACTAATCGTTTATCAGGTGATATTATAGTGCAAAATGTAGTAAACGGTTTATCACCCTTTACTATGATCGGCACACCGGATAATTCTTTAATTCAGGTATTGGAGAATAAGCTTAAAGATTTATCTCAATACAGCGAAAAATCATCACCAGCTTTATATGAAAAGCAAAGCAGATGCTTGTTCGATTTGAAAAAAAATTTCTCAGAATTATTATCTAGAGATGAAAACATCTATTGTGATAATATAATATTTCAAAGCCTTGGCAAAGGTATTGTAAAATGTAATGATGCAAAATACATTATTATTGATAACACATCTGCAATTTACCCTGTTATAAAATATAATAATGTACTATACACCGACAACTGGTCTGTTAATCCACTTATTGATTTTTTAAGGTTACATAACGGTGCACGCTTTAACCCGTCAAGATTAGAAGACTTTAATTGGCAGTATTATTTTGATAAATATATAGATGCAATACTGGAATGTTATGACAGCAACAGAATTATTCTTATCAAGACTTCTATGAATGATTTATACTTTGATAGTGAGAAAAGAAGCCCTATGTTTTTTCCCGAAACAGACACAGTAACAGCTAAATTTATACAAAATCTTGATCAATATTTTGCAGAAAAAACAGGATGTATAGTGGTCGATTTGCTTTGTGGAAGAATACCCAATAAACTTGAACAATCAGGCTGGCGTTATAGTGGTTCAATGGGTAACGCATATAATGAAGTTGCCGACGAGATCAACCGAATAATACTTGAAAATAACACAAATACAGTTGAAAATAAAACCTCTGTACATTATAATTCGCCTTTGGCAAAAAGCATATATGAAAAAGTATATGAGCCATATATAGGTGAGTTTTCGGAGATTTTAAGAGTCGCTGAATCATATAGAGCTTCCTCGTTTGAAAGAATTACTGATAAAATTGAAAAAAATGAAGAAATCACATACTTATTTTCTCTTGAACAGTTTTTAAAGAAAAACGGATTTAACAATCTTTGCGATTATATAAAGTCTTGCTTTAATCAAAACTACACATCTCTTGATTCGAGTCCTGATTTCGTGCTGATAAGAAATTACAGCAGATTTTTTGAGTGTGATATAAATGATATATTGAGTATTTATTATCTCTATAATTTTTGTGAAGATAAATCTTGGTTTAGTGAGATTGCTCAAAATATTATTTCTAAAGAAAAGGGAACACTCATAAACCGTTGTTCTGAAATTGTTAAAAGAAATATTGAATTTTTAAATGCCTATAAATATATTGACCAACAGTATATAAATGGTTTTATTGACAATGAAAAGAAATATATTCGTGTATGCGATAATGGTTGGATAATTATAGAACCGAAATCGGACAAGCCTTTTAAATTTGTTTCGGATTTAATAAAAAAAGACTTTGATTTTAATAAAGTTTTAAACAATGGGTATGTATGTACCGTCGAATATGCGAATGCATTGACATATAGTTATGATTATTACATTGAAAAAACAAGAAAAGGAGATGCAAAAAAACCAACATTTCTTGAATTTAACACTGTGGAAGCTTTTACTGACAGTTTGTTTTATATCGATTATACTAAGCTTTTGAAAAATGAAAGGTTTATCTTTCTCATTAGCGGAAAAGCAATACAAGTTTTAGATTATATGCCAACCGTTGATATTACTGAACTGTTTGACCCCAATCTTGTAACAGTAAAAATCAGAGCTGGATTAGGCGACCAAATAGGAAGATATCTCATAGGGCAAATGGTTGAGAAGTACACTAATCGTAAGGTGATTTATGCGGACATAGAAAATGAAGTGTTTAATGGAATTGAGTTTTATAAAATAGTAAAAAATGATATTAACCTTTTGTCAGACAAGTTGTCTCCTGCACTTAAGGAAGATGCTTGTAATATTTTTAAAAATCTACATTATGGAATATCTAAAAACGCAGTATATTTTTGTAAGGATGATAGTGTCTATAAGTCAAGAGCTGATGGTTGTTCGCACTTTGTTTCACTAAATTTAAAAAATAATGTTTACACTTGTATTCCTTATTCATACTATGATATGACAGGAACTGTTACAGACATAAGAAGCCATTTTGATTTTAATATTAAAGATTATATTATTTTTCCAAAGTTTAAGGATGAGTATAATATTAAAATGAGTAATAAAATGCTCTCTTGCGATGCTGTGGTTATGCATATTCGATGCGGTGACTTTATCACAGCGGGCTGGTTCCCAGGTTGTGAATTTTATGCATCTAAAATTAGGCGATTACTAAAAATATCAGAATATAATAATCTGAAGTTTTTTGTTTTTTCTGATGATATTTTATGGTGTAAGGAGCATGAGAAAGATCTTGGACTTAGTAATGTCGGTAACTTTGAGGTTGTTTATATGGATGGAAACAGGGGTGAGGATAGTTTTAATGATATTCATTTAATGTCATTAGGAAAGGTGATAATTTCTTCTAGATCAAGTTTTGCAAATATCGCTGCTATGTATAGCGAAAGATGTGAAATATATGTTGCTTCAAGTCATATTATGAATTTATATCAAAAACATGTTAGAAAAAATAAGTATGATATAGTCAGTAATATAAAAGATGATATAAAGAAATCCTCAGCGGAAAATGAAATAGTACAAAATAATGCGGGGGGGGGGTATAGTTGGTAGAGAATATATTGAGTGGCTCAACTTTTGGTTTGATTATGCAAATAAAACTAGGAATGACCGTGTTCTTTTGATTGGAGATTCTATTTCAAGACAATATCGTGGTGAACTTGGCCGCATTTCTGAAATGCCCATTGACTTTTTTGCTACCTCGGCTTCCATAACAGAAGATATTTTTTGGAAACAGTTGGATCATTTCTTTTCATATGAAGAATATCGTCAGAAAAAAGCCCATATTCAGATAGGCTTCCACGGAATTGTAAATTCAACCGGATATAATCGTAAAGCGGCAGAATTTTCATATGAAGAATATGAGAAATCTTTTGAAAAATTAGTACAGACCGTAATGAAATATGTACCTGTTGTAGTAGTAGCTTTAACTACACCTGTTGTTAAGCAGAGCGATTTATCTGTTCTTGATGAATACATTAATGGAGAAATTATCAAACGAAATAACATTGCCGCAAAAGTAGCAAAAAAGTATAATCTTAAGATAAATAATTTATATTCATTGATGCTTGATGATGAACATGTGGATAGAGTTCATTTTACCAAGGCCGGGAATGACAAACTGGCTGATGCAGTAGCACATGCATTGGAATTAAAGTAGAAAACAATACCGGAGCAAAGAAAGGAAAATAATTTATGAAATACCTGATATTAGGCGCAGGACCTGCCGGACTTACGTTTGCTAATATGCTCAAACAAGCCGGAGAAACATCATTTTTGGTTTTGGAAAAGGAGAACGAAGCGGGCGGTTTATGTCGTTCGGTAGATGTTGACGGAGCACCGTTGGATATAGGCGGCGGTCATTTTCTTGATGCGGACGCTGATGAAAAGGTCTTGAAATTTCTGTTCGAATTTATGCCGGAGGACAAATGGGACAAGTATACAAAAGACGCAAGAATAGATTTAGGTAAAAATATCGTCAGCTATCCGATAGAAGCAAATATATGGCAAATGGATATTGACAGTCAGGTTGAATATCTGAAATCTATTGCACAGGCAGGCTGCAATATCGGTGAGAAAATGCCTGAAAAGTTTACAGATTGGATATACTGGAAGCTGGGCGGCAAAATTGCTGAAAGTTACTTACTGCCTTATAACAGGAAAATATTCAGCAGTCAGCTTGATACTTTGGGCACATATTGGATGGTAAAGCTTCCGAATGTAAATTTTGAGGAAACCTTGCGTTCCTGCTTGTGCAAACAGGCTTTTGGCAAGCATGCGTGCCATCATCATTTTTATTTTCCTAAAAAAGCGGGTTATGGAGAATTATGGCTGCGAATGGCTAAAGCTTTAGGCGACAACATTCGGTACGACAAAGCTGTAAGTGAAATTGATTTTGAAACACAAACAGTCAAAACAACAGACGGTGAAACCTTTACGGCAGATAATATAATAACAACGATTCCGTGGCATGAATGGAAAGCGTTAAACGGTATGCCGGAAGAGCTGAAAAACAAAGTAGGGCTGCTCAAACACAGTGCTGTTGAAATAGCGTATTATCCCGAAAATCTTGATACAGAAGCTCATTGGATTTATTATCCCGATCCTGATTTATCATACCACAGAATTTTAGTTCGTCATAATTTTGCGCCTAACAGCCGTGGATATTGGACAGAGACTAATATGGAGCGAGTACATCTGAACACTCGAAAACCATATTACGCCTATGTAAATGATTATGCATATCCCTTAAATACAATAGGCAAGCCCGAGATTATGGAGGAATTATTGACGTGGTCAGCAGAGCACAACGTCTACGGTTTGGGTCGTTGGGGTGAACACAGGCATTACAATTCTGACACAACAGTTGGTTTAGCAATGGCTATGGCTGAGAAATTCCTCAGCAGAAAGGATATATAAAATGAAAACAGCACTTATCACCGGCATCACCGGGCAAGACGGTTCATATCTTGCAGAATTTCTGCTTGAAAAGGGCTACGAGGTACATGGCATTGTCCGCCGTTCCTCGATAGACCGCAGAGAGCGCATTGAACACCTGATGAACAAGGAGAATTTCCATATCCACTACGCCGATATGACGGATTCCATAAGCCTTATGAGGATAATTTCCGAGGTCCGCCCGGACGAGCTGTACAATCTGGCCGCACAAAGCCACGTCAAGGTATCCTTCGAGGTCCCCGAATACACGGCTGACGCCGACGCGGTGGGAACTCTGCGCTGCCTTGAGGCAATAAGAATGGCGGGACTTGAAAAGACCTGCAAATTCTATCAGGCGTCAACTTCAGAATTGTACGGCAAGGTGCAGGAGATCCCTCAGTCGGAAACCACCCCGTTCTATCCCTATTCTCCCTATGCCGCTGCAAAGCAGTACGCTTTCTGGATAGTGCGGAACTACCGTGAAGCGTATGGGATATTTGCCTCAAACGGAATTTTGTTCAACCACGAATCCGAGCGCAGGGGCGAGACCTTTGTTACAAGAAAGATAACCCTTGCCGCCGCAAATATCGCCGCAGGAAAACAGGACAAGCTGTACCTGGGTAATCTTGACGCACTTCGTGACTGGGGCTACGCCAAGGATTACGTTGAATGTATGTGGCTGATATTGCAGCATAACGAGCCTGACGATTTCGTTATCGCAACAGGCGAGCAGCACTCCGTCCGTGAGTTCTGCACATTATCGTTCAAGATAGCGGGAATTGAGCTTGAATGGCAGGGCAAGGGCGTTGATGAAAAGGGAATAGACAAGAAGACAGGCAAAGTGTTGGTGGAGGTATCCCCCGAATTTTTCCGCCCCACTGATGTTGTTACCCTGCTGGGAAATCCCGCAAAAGCCAAAGCTACCCTGGGCTGGAACCCTACCAAAACTTCCTTTGAGGAGCTTGTGCGGCTGATGACTGAGAATGATATGAGGGCGGTATCCAATGATTGAAAAGCTGAATGTTGATTTTCTACATACAGATGACAGGGGAGTAATTTGTCAGGTGCTGAGCACTCCTATAAAACAGGTTAATTACTTGTTTACAAAGCAGGGAGCCAAGCGTGGGTGTCATTTCCACAAAATCAATCGTGAAATATTTTATATTATTGATGGCAGTCTTAATCTGACGGCAGTCAGGTTGGAAGATGAATCTTCTAAAACAACCTACGCATTTAAAACAGGCGATTTGTTTTTGGTAAATCCTTTTGTTATACACGACTTTGAGTTTCTTGAAGATACAAAAATGCTTGTTATGTATGATAAAGGCGTAGAGCTACCGAATAACACAAAGGATATTTATAGTGCAGAGGTAAAATAATATGAACAAAAATTCCAAAATTTATGTTGCAGGTCACACAGGAATGGTAGGCTCCGCCATAGTCAGGGAACTGAAAAGGCAGGGGTATGAAAATATAGTCGGAAAAACAATAGATGAGCTTGATTTAACAAACCAAGCAGAAGTAAAAAAATTCTTTGAGACAGAAAGACCTGAATATGTTTTTCTTGTTGCGGCTAACGTAGGAGGGATAGAAGAAAACCGTAAATATCCTGCCGAGCATTTGACTGATAATGTTTTGATCGAACTTAATATAATGCAGAGCGCTCTTACATACGGCTGTAAAAATCTTCTTTTTATCTCTTCCAATTGTATGTATCCTGCTGACGTAAAACTGCCAATAAAAGAGGAAAGCATTTTGTGCGGAAAATTAGACGAAAATTGGGAAGCATACGGCATAGCCAAAATATTGGGAGTTAAGCTGTGCGAATATTATTCCAAGCAATATGCCGTAAATTATTTCTCTGTTATTCCCTGCAATTTATACGGAATAAATGATTGCTATGACCCAAGTAAATCCCATGTGATTGCAGCAATGATAAGGCGCTTCCACGAAGCAAAGAAAAACGGTTCTGTGACTGTCGAAATATGGGGAGACGGTACAGCGTTGCGTGAGCTTTTATATGCCGACGACCTTGCAGACGCTTGCATATATCTTATAGATAAAAATAAGGAATATAGCTTTATAAATATAACGTCGGGCTATGAGATGTCAATAAAAGATATCGCTTATGCAGTAAAAGAGGCAGTAGGTTATGAAGGAGAAATAGTTTTCAATACCGACAAGCCCGGCGGAATACATAGAAAAAATATGTCCTGTGAAAAATTAAACTCTTTGGGTTGGAAAGCTAAAACAGAATTTAAAGACGGAATAAAAAAAGCATATGATTTTTATAAAAACAAATTTGATCAAGGAAGTTAAATTATGAAAATCGTTTTACTCTCCGGTGGCTCCGGCAAGCGCCTATGGCCGCTTTCAAACGAGGTACGTTCCAAGCAGTTTTTAAAACTTGTAAAAAATGAAGACGGTACTATTGACTCCATGGTCCGTCGCGTCTATGATCAGATTTCCTCCGCCGTTCCCAACGCCGACATTTCCGTTGCCACCAGCGCCACGCAGGTGGAGGCAATAAAAAATCAGCTTGGCTCCAAGGTGTCGATAATAGTCGAGCCTCAGCGACGCAATACCTTCCCCGCAATTGCCCTTGCGGCGGCGTATCTCTATTACGAAAAGCACTGCGACCCGGGCGAAACCGTCACCGTCCTCCCCGTCGACCCGTATGTAGACAGCGAATATTTCCGCACCATGCTGAAGCTGGATAAAGCGGTGCAGTCAGCTGCGGCGGACATTGTCCTTATGGGAGTAAAGCCTACGTACCCTTCCGAAAAATACGGCTACATAATCCCCGAAAATACCGACGTTGAGCCTTCTCCCGTTTCACAGTTCAAGGAAAAGCCTGATTCCGCCGCCGCACAAAAATTTATAGATATGGGCGGACTTTGGAATTGCGGAGTTTTTGCTTTTAAATTGTCTTATATGCTGGACATAGTGAGAAAAAATGTCCCGTCGGGAAGCTATACAGACGTTGTAAATAATTATTCTTCCTTTGAAAAGACCAGCTTTGACTACGCCGTGCTTGAAAAATCGGACAGAGTTGCAGTGATCCCTTATGACGGTGAATGGAAGGACCTGGGCACCTGGAACACCATCACCGAGGTAATGGATCCTCTTTACGGCTTTGCGATAGCAAGTGATGACTGCATAAATACCCATGTGATAAACGAGCTTGAGATCCCCATAGTGGTAATGGGCGCAAAGGATATGATAGTGGCGGCAGGACCCGACGGCATACTTGTTGCGGACAAGGAGCAAAGCTCCTACATAAAGAAATACGTTGAGAATATGGACATTCGCCCAATGTACGAGGAACGTGAGTGGGGAGATTACACCGTGCTAAACGTTTCCGTGGATGAAGCAGGGAACAAGGCGGTTACCAAAAAGAAAACCGTAAAGAAAAACAGCGAGATAAAGGAAAAAGTCCACACCACCAACCGCACCGTATGGACAGTCCTCAGCGGCAAGGCGGTGATACGCATAAACGGCAGAAACCACGACGCTTTTCCGGGCGACACCTACACGATAGACAAAGGGATAACCCACTCTCTTACAGCCGCAGAAGATACTGTTATTCTGGAAGTGCAGATAGGGGTTTAAATTTTATTTACAAGGAGTAAAAATATGTGCGGAATAGTAGGCTATGTCGGAGCAAAAAAATGTACCGATATTCTCATCAACGGTCTGAAAAAATTAGAGTACAGAGGATATGACTCAGCAGGCATAGCTATGTTTGAAGGGAACAAAATAAAAACTATAAAGGCAAAGGGTAAAATTTCCGAAGGCCTTATTCCCAAAGTGAACGAACAGCACCCTTTTGCTGCTGTATCCGGAATAGGTCATACACGCTGGGCAACTCATGGAGAACCAAGCGATAAAAATTCCCATCCAATCGGAACTGATCGTGTATCTATCGTTCATAACGGAATAATTGAAAACTACCGTGAAATAAAAAATTATCTTTTAGAACAGGGATATTCATTCGAGAGCGAAACTGATACTGAAACTGTTGCAAAGCTACTGGATAAAAACTATAATGGTGATCCGATAGATACGATCATAAAAACTCTTTCTCATATTGAGGGTGCTTATGCATTGGGAATAATGTTTGCAGATCATAAAGATCATATTTTTGCAGTCAGAAAGGAAAGCCCGCTTATAGTCGGAAAAGGCAGTGGAGAGATGTTCATAGCTTCCGATGTGACTGCAATAATAGAGTATACTAAGGAATATTATCTTTTGGAAAAGGACGAGATCGCAGAGATAACAAAGGACGGTGTTGTATTTTGTGATCTTGAGCGCAATAAGATCACCAAAGAGCTTCAAATAGCAGATTGGGATATTTCCGCCGCAGAAAAAGGTGGTTATGACCATTTTATGCTGAAGGAAATACACGAACAGCCGGATGCGCTGATAAAAACGATAAAGCCGAGAATAAAAGACGGAATGCCAGATTTTTCCGAGTGCGGACTGACTGATGAGAAAATCAGGTCATATCACAATATTTATATTGTGGGCTGCGGTTCCGCAATGCACGCGGGAGTAGTTGGAAAGTACATAACCGAAAGCATCGCCCGCACTCCGGTAATAGTAGATATGGCGTCAGAATTCAGGTATCGTAATCCCTTGCTTACCGAAAAAGATCTTGTGGTTGTAATTTCACAGTCTGGAGAAACAGCAGACACCTTGGAAGCGCTTAAGCTTTCAAACAAAGCGGGCGCTGATACCTTGGCAATCGTCAATGTCGTGGGCTCTTCAATAGCCCGTGAAGCAAAAATGGTGATGTATACGCTTGCAGGCCCTGAAATATCAGTATGTTCTACAAAAGCATATATGGTTCAAACAGCATTTATGTACCTGCTTGCTTTAAGAATAGCTTATGCGAAAGGTACAATAACGCATATTGAGATAAAGCAGTTAGTTGGTGAATTGCTTGAGATACCAAACAAAGTACAGATGTGCATAGAAAATTATGAACAATATAAAAATGTAGCGCTGCGACTTATAAATACAGAAAGCCTTCTTTATATAGGAAGAGGGCTTGATTATGCATTAAGTATGGAGGGAAGCCTTAAGCTCAAGGAAATATCGTATATTCATTCTGAAAGCTATGCCGCAGGAGAACTGAAGCATGGAACGATCTCCCTTATTTATGAAGGTATGCCTGTTATTGCAGTAGCAACTCAGCATGATCTATTGGAAAAGACATTAAGTAATGTCAAGGAAGTAAAATCAAGAGGCGCAAAAGTTATTTTGATATGCAGCGAGGGAATGCAGGATATAAAGGATGAGGTGGATCATATCGTTTACCTTCCCAAAGCGAGAGATATGTTTATGCCGCTGACAGCAGTTGTACCTCTTCAACTCATCGCTTATTATACAGCGGTTTACAGAAATTGTGATGTGGATCACCCAAGAAATCTGGCAAAATCGGTAACGGTAGAGTAGGATTATTGGCAGAATTTGCTGATTTATTAGTAATATTTTTAAACTGACTTTGCAATGCGTGCGGAGTCAGTTTTAATTTTTATTAAGAAAGGTTTTTAAGATACAAATTATTTGGTTTTACAACCCTAAAAATAACCAAAAAAACCTACTTTCAAAATCATTTTTTAGCTATAATATCCGAATTTTTCTCAAAGGGTATTGAAAAAATTAATTAAGAGGTTTACAATATACACACGTAAAAAGAAATTGTATTTTTAGTTAAAAGCACGAACACAATATTAAGATATAAAGCACATAATTAAAAGAACAAAAGGAAACGGAGGCGCTCTTATGCCGAACATCAGAAGCGGAAATTCCATTCAATATATCATAGAGCTTGACAGACAGGCGAGAGAAAGAGTAGCTCAGGCGGAAAAGCAGGCGGAGGAGATCGACGCCGAAGCAAAACGCAAGACTGAGGAAATGCTGAAGGAATATCAGGAACATTCAAAATCCCGCCTTGAAACCGCTGAGCAGTCATACAAACAGGACGCCGAGGGAAGGATAGCCCAAATCGAAGCAGAGGCGCAACAAAGAACAGACGCTTTTGACAAAGCCTTTGATGAAAATAAAGACGTTCTTGAGCAGCAGATATTTCAGGCTGTAACAGGCAGCAAGCGAGGAAAGTAAGATATGGCGGATGCGATAATTGCAAAAGCCAAAGCAATCTACGGAAAACGTCTTACTCGTGAGGATTATAACAACCTTATCCATAAAAAGGACGTAAGCTCTGTTGTTTCATATCTGAAAACAACGCCCCGCTATCACAGCGCCTTTGCCAATGTCAACGAAGCGCAGGTACACAGAGGGCAGGTTGAACAGCTTATTTCAAAGGACGTTTTTGAGCTTTATCTCAAGCTATGCAGGTTTGTGGCGGCTGACAGAAACAGCTTTTGCTGGTATCTTATCAAGGAGCTTGAAATCAAACAGATAATCAACGCTCTTATGTATATCAAAGCGGGCTCATACGAAGGTTATCTGCTTGAAATGCCCTCATACCTTATGGGCTATGTTTCGTTTGACCTTATGAAGCTGGCGGCGGCAAAGGATTACGGTGATGTGCTGAACGTGCTGTCCGACACCCCGTATGCCAAGGTGCTGAAGCCGCTTCTGACAAATTCTCAGGGCGTTCTTGTCTTTGACGAATGTGCAGTGGCTCTTTTCGCATGGTACGTTCACTGGGCGTTCAAAACCATTGACAGGGATTTTAAAGGCTCTGAGGCAAAAAATCTGAAAGAGATTTTTTTGCGGCAGTCCGACTTGAACAATATTACAATGTGCTACCGCAAGAAAAGCCTTTTCAACGAGGACAGCAGTCAGATAAAAAAATCCCTTTACAGCACCTACCGCAGGCTCACTGTGGAAAAGCTGGACGAGATACTCTCACAGCCCGATGCGGATAAGCAGCTTCTGGCGTTCCTGAAAAAAACGTATCTCAGGGAAAAGATAGAGTGCGACCCGCAAAATATCGAAATGGCGATAAGAAGATACAACTACGCTTATTATAAAAAGCAGCTGGCGTTCACCGACAATGGCACCATGGCTCTTTATGCGCTGATGTTTCTTTGTGAAACCGAGTGTTCAAATCTGAAAAAAATAATCGAAAGCGTAAGATACGGCAGACCTCCCGATGAAACGGAAAAGCTGCTGGTATTGTAAACGTGGTTTAATATCATTCGGGACTTGCCCGATGAAGTATCATTAGATCGGATGGTTATTTAAATGGCAATTGAAAAAATGGCCCTTGTGCAGATCGAGGGCGTTTTGAAAAGGGTCAACAAAACCCTTATGAAATGCTGCGAAAGCAAATGCTTTCACATAATAAGCTCCAACCGAACCAACGATTCACGAAGCGGAGGCTTCAAATCGCTTAAATCCAAAAGTCCGTACGAACCTCTTGTAAACCGCTGCCGCGCCATAGCAAACAGTCTTGGGATCGAGATAAAGACGGTGGATTACGACGATATTGATTTCAACGTCAGCGTGGACTTCAGCAATTATTTTGAGCTTATAGAGAAAAAACTGAATGAAATACTCGACCGCAAGCTGACGCTTGAAAGTTCGCTTAAAGAACACAGTGAAGCGCTGATGTTAGCCGAACGACTCAGCGGTTTTGACGTAAAGTTTTCTGAGATATTTGCCTGCGATTTCATCAAAATACGTTTTGGCAGGCTTCCTGTGGAAAGTGTTCCGAAGCTGTCGTATTACAGCGACCGCAGCTTTACTTATTACCGCTTTGCCGAGGACGAAAAATATGCGCAGATCCTTTACATCGTTCCCAAAGACAATTCGGTGGAGGTAGACGAGATATTCAATTCGCTTTTCTTTGAACGGACGCGAATACCTGATTATTTCCAGGGCGACGCAGATGAAGCAAAGACGCAGATGCTTAAAGCGGTAAGGGAAGAGAACGAGGCGCTGGACGCTGTAAACGCCGACATAAAAGCGCTGCGGCTGGAGATCGAGGGCACTTTCCTTAAAGTCGCCAGCAAGCTGACAGCTCTTGACCAGAGTTACGAGTTAAGACAAAACGTATCGGTCTACAACAACAAATTTTTCATTTCAGGTTACGTCCCCAAGAGGAAGCTGAAGGAATTTACCGATTCGGTAACAAGCGTATCCGACGTTGAAGTAAGAGAAAAGCCGCTGGACAGCGAGCCTAATTCATCACCTCCCGTTCTTCTCAGAAACTGCTGGCTGTTCAGACCCTTCGAGATGTTCGTCAAGATGTACGGACTTCCCAATTACAACTGCTTTGACCCCACGCCTTACGTAGCGGTAACGTTTATGCTGATATTCGGCATAATGTTCGGCGACGTGGGACAGGGACTGCTGATAACGGTCCTGGGAATTATCCTTGACAAATGGCGCAAGGTAAAGCTTGCCCCCATAATGCAGAGAATAGGCATCACCAGCGCAATATTCGGCGTGCTTTACGGCTCGGTATTCGGCAACGAGGAAATAATAGAGCCGTTCTTCAAAATGCCGTCGATATATAAAATGCTGGGATACATTTCCGCACCCGCCGATATTTTCCAGGTATCAACAATACTGCTTATCGCCTCTATCGGAATAGGAGTTGTCCTTGTGCTCATCTCAATGGCGATGAACGTAGCTACCAATATCCGCACTCCTCAGTGGCTGTCGGAAGCGGTCATAAGTCCCAACGGCATTGTGGGAATGATATTCTACGCCTCCGTAATGGCAGGCGTAGCGCTCCAGATGGGCTTCGGCATACAGATGTTCACCGTCCCCTATATAATTTGCCTGATAATTCTCCCCTTGGCGCTGATATTCTTTAAAGAACCTATCGTTTCTCTGTTCAGCAAGAAAAAGGGAAAAGGCAAAAGCGTGAATATCGTCCGTGCGGTAAAGACCTATGGCGATTCGATTTCCCAACTTCCGCCCATAAACGACGTCGAGGAACTGCTTGACGAGCTTTCCTCCACCAGCTTTGTAAAAGCGCAGTACGGCGAGCTTGAGCTTTCCGCATACGGCAGGATAAAGGACAGCGTGGGCGGCGATTATGTGTTCTACCCCTTTGAAGTAAAGGAAAACACAGTAACAGGCGTTTACATCGCTATGCTGAAGGATTTCCCGATAGTCGACAGAGACTTCTCCGCTTTAGGATTTAAAAAGATGAAAATGCCCGACCAGGTGGAGGACATCAGAAAAGAGGAAAAGCTCCGACTGGACGAATACACCGAAAAGCAGCAAAAAGAGCGCAAGAGCGTGGGCAACTTCATTATCGAAGGCATTATCGAGCTGTTTGAAAGCTGCCTGACCTATATTACAAACACGATGTCTTTCCTGCGTATAGGCGGATTTATCCTCAGCCATGCAGGTATGATGCTGGTAGTATCCGTGCTTGCCGCAAAAGCGGGCGACGCCGCCATAGTGGTCCAGATACTGGGAAACCTTTTCGTTATCGGTATGGAGGGCTTCCTTGTAGGAATACAGGTACTGCGTCTTGAGTTTTACGAAATATTTAGCCGTTTCTACAAAGGCGACGGAAAACCTTTCAGCCCTGTTGTTGCTAATTTCAGCGCTGAAGACTGAACAATAAAATAAAAATAATTTTCGGAGGAACTAAAAATGGAAAAAATAATTCTTATGCTTATGCCCCTTGCAGCCGTTGCATTGATAATGATACCCCTGGTAGTCTGCCTTATCCGCAAAAAGCAGGGTAAAAAGGTAAGCATTAAAAAGTCGATTTTCGCAAACGCAGGTTCATTTATTGGCTGTATGATACTTATGGTATGCATAATGCCTGTTCTTGCAGGAGCAGAGCCTGCCGATGCAGAAACTGCCGAAGCTGCGGCTGACGGTCTGTCACAGGGTCTTCAGTATCTTGGCGCTGCTCTTTCAACAGGTCTTGCTACAATAGGCACGGGTATCGCCGTAGGCGGTGCCGCACCTGCCGCTATCGGCGCTACCAGCGAAGATGAAAAGAACTTCACCAAGTCCCTTATATTCGTTGCCCTTGGCGAAGGCGTTGCTATCTACGGTCTGCTTATCTCCATACTTATCCTGTTCAGCTGATAGGCAGGGAAAGAGTATATAATGAAATTCTACCTTATAAGCGACAATATAGATACGCTTATGGGAATGAGGCTTGCAGGCATTGAGGGCGTCGTGGTCCACGAAAAGCCCGAGGTAATGCAGCAGCTTGATATTGCCATGGCGGATAAAGACGTCGCAGTTATCCTTATGACCGAAAAGCTGATAGAGCTTTGCAGAGAATACGTTTACGACTTAAAGCTGAAATGCCCCAAGCCGCTTATTGTTGAAATAACCGACCGCCACGGCAACAGCGAGGTCGCAAAGACTATCAGCGAATACGTAAACGACGCTATCGGTCTGAAGATATAGAAATTTCTGTATCTTTTTTGAATAAAAACAAAGGGAAGGAGCGTAAGGCTATGTCAGACGATATAGAAAAGATCGCCCGATTTGAGCAGGAGATAAATAAACAGGCTGACGAAAAAATAGAAACGATCCTGTCAGAAGCGAAAGCAAAAGCCGACGAGGCTGTAAAATGCGCCGATGAAGAATACCTTGAGGACAGCTATCACACCGTTTCCGGAGCAGTTAAGGATATAAAAAGACGTTACGAGCGTCTGGTATCTCAGAAGAGCTTTGAAGCGTCAAGACAAGTTATAGCTCACCGCAGCGGAAGAGTGAACGAGTTTTTCGCTCAGCTTGAGAAAAGAATAAAGGATTACGCAAATACCGATGAATACGCCGACCAGCTGAAAGAAATGCTTCAGTCGGCGGACACGGAGAATTCCTTTGCGTCAGGCGCAGTTATCTACGCCCGCAGGGACGATGTGGAAAAGATAAAGAAGTTATATCCCAACGTTTCCGTTGAAGCGGATAAAAAGATAAAGCTGGGCGGAATAACCGTATTTTATCCTACACAGGGCATATATATCGACAAAACTATGGACAATGCGTTTGAGCTTCAGAAGGCAGAGTTTGTGAACAACGCCTTTATGCGTCTTTGAGAGGTGATAGCTTGAATACTATTTATGCTATAAACGGACCTGTAATCAAGGTAAAGAACACCAAGGACTTTTCCATGCGTGAAATGGTCTACGTTGGTGATAAAAAGCTGATAGGCGAGGTCATCGGCGTCAGCTCCGACTTTACCGTTATACAGGTATATGAGAACACCGACGGACTTAAAGTAGGCGAACAGGTATACACCACAGGCTCGCCTATGAGCGCCACTTTGGGACCCGGAATAATTTCCAACATATACGACGGTATACAGCGCCCATTGGGAGATATGAAAAAGTTGTCGGGAGCATTCGTTTCCGAGGGCAGCGACATACCCTCCCTCGACCTTGAACGCAAATACGACGTTACGTTAAAGGTAAAAGCAGGAGATACTGTAACGGCAGGTCAGATATACGCCACCTGCCCCGAAACTCCTTTGATAACTCACAAATGTATGATACCCCCTTCAATTAAGGAGGCAGAGGTGACCTACGCCGCCCCCGACGGACAGTACACCGTCAACGATGAAGTCTTGAAAATCAAAATCGACGGCGAGGAGCAGGAGCTTTCCTTGACTCTTTGCCAGAAATGGGCAATAAGAGAGCCCCGTCCTTCCAAACGCCGCCTGCCTATCAGCCGTCCTCTTATCACAGGACAGCGTATCGTTGACTCTATTCTGCCGATAGCAAAAGGCGGAGCCGCCGCAATACCGGGAGGATTTGGCACAGGCAAGACCATGACTCAGCACCAGCTTGCAAAATGGTGCGATGCGGACATAATTGTGTATATCGGCTGCGGCGAGCGCGGCAACGAGATGACTCAGGTTCTTGAGGAATTCAGCGAGCTTATCGACCCGAAATCAGGCAGACCGCTTACTGACAGAACAGTCCTTATAGCCAACACCTCAAATATGCCTGTTGCCGCCCGTGAAGCGTCTATTTACACAGGCATAACCCTTGCGGAATATTACCGTGATATGGGCTATCACATAGCGATAATGGCAGACAGCACAAGCCGCTGGGCTGAGGCTCTCCGTGAAATATCCGGACGTCTGGAGGAAATGCCCGCTGAAGAAGGTTTCCCCGCATATCTTCCCTCAAGACTTTCCGAGTTCTACGAACGTGCAGGCTACGTTGATACCTTAGGCGGAGATGAGGGCAGCGTCACCATTATCGGCGCAGTTTCACCCCAGGGCTCAGACTTCTCCGAGCCTGTTACCCAGAACACAAAGCGTTTTGTCCGCTGTTTCTGGGCATTGGATAAATCCCTTGCTTACGCCAGACATTACCCCGCTATCAACTGGATGACCAGTTACAGCGAGTATGCCGACGAGCTTTCCGATTATTACGCCCAAAACGTAAGCCCCGACTTTACCGCCGTCCGTCAGGAGATCTCAACGCTTCTTGTTGAGGAAAATAACCTGATGGAAATAGTAAAGCTGATAGGCGCAGACGTTCTCCCCGACGACCAGAAGCTGATAATCGAAACCGCAAGGCTCATCAGAGTAGGCTTTTTGCAGCAGAACGCTTTCCATAAGGACGACACCTACGTTCCCCTTGAAAAGCAGCTCCTTATGATGAAGATAATTCTTCTGCTCCATCACAAGGCATACGATGCTATAGGAAAAGGCGTTCTTATCTCCTCGATAATCAAAACGGGGATTTTTGACAAGCTGATAAAGATGAAATATGACATTCCCAATGATAAACTGGAAATGTTCCAAGATTACAACAGAGAAATAGAGAGCATTTTTGCAGAGCTGAACAAAGAAACAGCCTGATCTATGAATTACAAAATCTAAAGGAGACTGGTATAAATGGCAATACAGTATGCCGGACTTAGCTCCGTAAACGGACCTCTTGTATGTCTTGAGGGCGTCAAGGGAGTAGGCTTTGACGAAATAGCCGACATATATCTTGACGACGGAACTCAGCGTATGGGACGTGTAGTCCAGATGGAAGGCGACAAGGTCATTCTTCAGGTATTTGAGGGAACGGGCGGACTTTCGCTGGAAAACACAAAGACCGTTTTCGGCGGCAAGCCTTTGGAAATTCCTCTTGCGGAGGAAATGCTGGGTAGGATATTCAACGGCGTGGGAAAGCCTATCGACGGCTTAGGACCTGTTTTCCCCGAAAAATACGCTGATATCAACGGCAAACCCCTGAACCCCGTTGCCCGTTCATATCCCAGAAACTATATCCACACAGGAATAAGCTCCATAGACTGCCTTATGACCCTTATAAGAGGACAAAAGCTGCCTATCTTTTCAGGCTCAGGTCTGTCCCACAACAAGCTGGCTGTCCAGATAGTCCGTCAGGCTCAGATAGCCGATTCGGAAGGGAAGGACTTTGCGGTAGTATTTGCCGCTATGGGCGTTCAGAACGACGTCGCAGATTATTTCCGCCGCAGCTTTGAAGAATCTGGAGCAATAGAGCGTGTCGTAATGTTCCTGAATATGTCCAACGACCCTATAATCGAGCGTATCCTGACTCCCAAATGTGCATTGACAGTGGCTGAATATCTCGCCTTTGAGAAGAATATGCATATTCTTGTAATAATGACAGATATTGCGTCCTACGCCGAGGCGCTCCGTGAATTCAGCTCCTCAAAAGGCGAAATTCCCGGAAGAAAAGGCTACCCAGGTTATCTCTATTCCGACCTTGCCTCTCTTTACGAAAGAGCAGGCGTTATCGAGGGCAGTACGGGTTCCGTTACCCAGATACCCATTCTCACAATGCCCAATGATGATATAACCCACCCTATCCCCGACCTTACCGCTTACATTACGGAGGGACAGATAGTTTTCGACCGCAACCTTGACCAGACGGGCATTTATCCGGGATTGTCGGTTTTGCTGTCATTGTCCCGTCTGATGAAGGACGGCATAGGCGAAGGCTTTACCCGTCCTGACCACCCCGATGTTTCAAACCAGCTTTTCTCCGCTTACGCCAAGGTACAGGACGCACGTTCTCTCGCCTCCGTAATCGGTGAAGATGAGCTTTCCGACATCGACAAAGCCTATATGAAATTCGGTGACGCTTTTGAAAAATATTTCCTGAGCCAGGGCTTTGAGGAAAACCGCAGTATGGACGAGACGCTGAATCTGGCGTGGGACCTTTTGTGTATGCTCCCAGCAGGCGAATTGGACAGAATGAGCGAAAAGCTCATATCCGAAAATTACGACCCTGCAAGAGCAGAAAAATTCAAAAGCTGATCAACTGTAAATTTTAAGGAAAGGCGGTGATACTACGGCACAGCAGATATTCCCCACAAAGGGGAACCTTATGGCGGCAAAGCGCTCGTTAAGTCAGGCGCAGCTCGGCTATGAGCTTATGGACAGGAAAAGAAACATACTTATTCGTGAAATGGTCAGTCTTTCTGACAAAGCCAAGGAGATAAGAGACAGCATAGACAACGTTTTCGCCGACGCCTACCGGTCCTTGCAGGAAGCAAACATAATGCTTGGCGTAGTAACTCCCCTCACAAAGCAAATACCCGAGGAAACAGGCGTAAGAGTCAGTTACCGCAGCGTAATGGGCGTTGAGCTTCCCACCGTGACGATAGACGAAACTCCTCCCGTTATGACATACAGCCCTATGCTCACCAACAGTCAGTTTGACCGCGCTTACATCTGCTTTAACAAAGCCAAGCATATGGCGGCGACCCTTGCCGAGATAGAAAACAGCATTTACCGCCTGTCGGTAGCGATAAAAAAGACCCAGAAGCGAGCAAACGCCCTGAAAAATATCCTTATCCCCAGATATACCGAGCAGGTGAAATTCATCACCAACGCTCTTGAGGAAAAGGAAAGGGAAGAATT
>CANQXF010000024.1 GCA_947627695.1 uncultured Ruminiclostridium sp.
CCTAAAGAAGTTAAATTTTGATCTGCATTCAGATACTTTTGCAGACGGGTTTGTTGAGATTTTGAAAGCAGATTTACTTCTACCCTTTTCCTTTTAGGCAGGACTACTTCCGCAATTCTATTTCGGATATTGTAGCGGTTGACGGCGAATTTCATTATTGATTTAAGCAAAATTACAATATCTGCTACATAATTAGAGGACAAGCCGCTTTGCAGCTTGTTGGAAATAAACCGATTAAGCTGTTCTGAGGTTAATTCATCTACTTTTATATTGCCGAAATTAGGTAATATGTGACTTTCCGCTTTGCCGACATAATTGGAAATCGTTGACTCTTTCAGCCGCAATTGGGAAAATTCCAGCCATTCCCAAAAAAGGTTTTTCACCGTCATACCCGTTTCGGAATAGCTTTGATTTTCCTTGAAAGCCTTGATTTTAGCTTTAACTTCTTCTGCTGTTTTCCCATAGAAATATCTGAGCTTATGACAGCTTTTGTCCGTCAGCCGTCCCTCGTACCGTCCGTCCCTTCGCAGATAAATATTTTCCATTATTTTTTCGTCCTTTCTTGTTGACATTTTCCCGTTTTTGTGCTATGATATTTTCGGTTTAGTAAACAGTTATCCAATTATATTTTAGTTTAATTTTCTTTTTTCGCAAAAGAACAAATAAGCGAAAATATTATTTCGAAGAGAGCATTAATCAGATAACATTTCTCTTTCAGTTCTTTCTTCTAACTTGGTATATTCACATTCACGCTTCACAGTGACCCATACCACCTATCACACCAGGGGCAGACTACCCCATGGTGCAGGTGGTATTTTTTATTTCATTCTCAATTTAAAAAGCAAACTGCTTTTTCCTCCGTTATCACGAAATCGCTGCTCTGTTTCGAGCAGTGCCGCTTGCCGTAAATCCCGTATCGCTCTCCGTACTGTTGTCTTTGACATTTTCAACTCTTTTGCTATTGTCGTCTCGGAAGGCCAACACTCGCCCTTTGCGTTTGCTCTGTCGAAAAGATAAATAAAAACCACAACTGCTCGGTGTGGCAAGTCCATTTGATAAAGAAAGTTAAGTCTGCCCATCTTCAGCCTCTGTGGTTTTGTAGCGTGTGGGTTGCAAGGTGTTTTTTGCCGTTAGATGCTTGCTATTCTTATCCGTATCTGTATCTGTATAAACTCCTAACTGTTCGGGGTGATATTTTCGAGTGATTCCCTCAATTATTTCCGCTTTGCAGGCGTAAGCCACCTTTCGGCTACCGTTTTCATCAGCGGAGTATTCCGAGTCAAAGGATATTCCCCACCGAGGGTATAACATCAGCTTAACCTTCATAGGGAAAAATCCTGTTTTCATCACAACAAATTTACCCTTTGGCATTGATTTTAACTCATCTGCTGTCATAAGCGGACGTTCGATCATCTGCAAGGATTCTGACGGGTTATCCTTACTTCTGCTAACCGAACCGGACATAACAGTTCTGCTGCCCAATGCTTTGGAAAGCGTTTCAGCTGAACTGCTGTTTGGGGAAAATCCGCCTAATATAGTGAGTTGAGTGTTGTCCACAATTACCTCTGCTCCTTCTTTGCCGTAGTTTTGCTCAAGCTGAGCGAATGACTGAATAATAGGAACAATCTGTAATCTACGGGATCGGCTGGCGCTGAACATCATCTCCGCTGATTCTATCTTGGGTAGCGTCCCAAACTCATCACAGAAAAAAATACAGCGATTTTTCAGCTTGCCTCCCATTTCATCGGCAACCGCTAAAATCTCCCTGTAAAACTGCTGAATTATAAGGCTCACCATAAAGTATTTGGCAGGATCTTCTTCAGGCATTATAAGAAAAACAGCGCATTTTTCATTGCAGAACTTTTCAGCGTCTATCTCCATATCAAAGCATAACAGCTGCTCAAGCTCCGAATCAAGAAAAGCGTTAAGTCTTGATAATGCTGTCGACATTACGCTTGCCATACCTTCGGGTGATGAATTAAGCGCTGCTCCCGCAAACCACCTCGCTTTGTGGTCATCAGGGAGTAGGTCCAGCATTGCTTGAAACTGATTTTTGCCCCTGTGCTGAGATGGAGCGAATAGTTCCTGAATCACCTTGAACACCGACACAATATGACGTTCTTCCGGCTTGCAAAACTCTGCTATTAAAAGGATCGTGGAGGTGAGCAGTCCCTCAGCAGCATCGTAAAAGTAAGCATTTTGCCCGTAAGCTGCCGATTCTGCTCCTGCCATTATAATGGTTTTACCGATTATTTTAGCGTACTTTTCAGCTTTTGCTTTGTACTTTACTTCCTTTGGATTGCACTTGTAAAGGTCATTGTATTTATTTACTAAATGCAATAGATTGTTGCCATTGGACCGGGTGGGATTACGCAGGTCTATTACGGATACGTTGTACCCGTAATAGTCCCTTGCTATCGCCCCATAATTTCTCAGAACATCGCCTTTTGTGTCGGTAGACAGGAAACTCATGCCACTGGCACAGGCGTATTCCAGGTTAGGATACAGCCAGTATGCTGTCTTACCTGCGCCTGCGGCTCCTATCATCAAAGCGTGAACATCGCCTGTATCTATCATAGCGACGATAGGATTTTTACCTTTGCACCCCACCACTATTCCCTGCTGAGTGGGAAGATTTTCCCCACTGCGCCACTGCTCAGGAGTAAATGGAATATGGGCGTATGTTCTCTTTATCTCTGACTTGGTCGCCCACCTTGCAGTGCCGTGCTGACCATCACCTACTGTTCGTGATTTAATGTTGTTCAGCGTATAGAAGTGTGCGAAATAATAAATAACTGCGAGGACTATAAACATTATCAATACAACGGCTATTAGAATGGCTATTTTACTCATTATGTTCCTTTCATAAAGTCACTTTCATTTTTATTGAAGAGGATTGAGTGACAATATCCTCGTTCCAGTCCTTATTTTCCGGGACAAGGATTTTAGCTTGTATCCCCATTTCCTGTAAGTGTCCCGCTATTCTGCCATTGGCAGCTTGCCCAGCCTCATCGTTGTCCAGGCAAAGGTAAACCTCCGTAAGCTTAGGGTTATCCAGCAAGCACTGCATCAACACCTTTTCCGAGACCGAGCAAGCAGCGGCATAGGTATGCTCTTGCCAGTGCTCTTTATACATTGAAATAAAGGACAGCATATCTATTGGTGCCTCAAACAAATATATCCTGTTGCTTTTGCCTATCCAGTGAAAGCTGTATTCAGGCATACTTCCGCTTGCGTTGCCCTTGTAAGCATTTTCGGAATATGTTCCTCTTTTATGAATATGTCTTATCATACCATCGGGATCACGTCCCACAAAAACTGCGTTATGATAATCCGCCGATTCATATATCAGCTTGTTACGGACAAACTCGTTCAGCACTTCAATATCTATCTTCCGCTTGTTAAGAAGATAGCCGTAAACTCTGCGCATATTATCGTTTTTCCGAGGTATGGTAAATGGCTTTCTTTCTGCTTGACGTGTTTCCGCTGCGCTTATCACTTCACCACTTCCCTCTAATAGGCTTTGCACCGCCTCTGCGTATGTCATGCCAAAAAATGTTCTTAAAAATTTAACCGCATCACCTCCTTCGCATGTGTAATAGTTATACCAGACACTGCCTTTAATACTGACCTTTTCTTTGTTGTACTCCCACCGAAACTCCTTTCCGGTGCGTACAAGCTTTTCGCCTCTGCGACGCAGGTATTCAACCAAATCTGCTTTATGGGCTTTGTGCTTTTGTTCTTCTGTAAAGTTTATATATTCTTCTGACATAAGGCCTCCTTAAGCAAAAATTCGTGCAATGTGTTGACAATGCACGAATATAATGATATAATATGTGTAGATTACAAATGGGGGGTGTTTACATGGAAAGTACAAATCTGAATATCCGCACGGATAAAAATGTTAAAGCTGCAGCTGAAAAAATATTTGAAGAGCTTGGACTCAGTATGACCACAGCTATCAACATCTTCTTAAGGCAGACTATTCGTGAGAATGGAATTCCCTTTGAATTAAAGCTTGATATTCCGAATGAAACAACTGTTGCCGCAATAGAAGAGGGCAGAAAAATTGCTCATGACAAAAATGCCAAAGGCTACAAGAATATGGACGATTTGAGGGCGGCACTTGACGTATGAAGTACGAAGTCAGATTTACAAATCAGTTCAAAAAAGACCTGAAATTGGCTCAAAAACAACATAAAAACATTGATAAACTGCTTGCGGTTATTGAAAAGCTGGCAAACGGAGAGAAGCTTGAACCGAAGTTTCAGGATCATTATCTGAGTGGAAAATACGAGGGTTGTCGGGAATGTCATCTGGAACCTGATTGGCTGCTGATATATGAAGTGATTGACGATGTGCTTGTTTTAATGGTTTATCGTACAGGAAGTCATTCAGATCTTTTCAAATAAGAAAAAGGGCTGTTTTTGCAGTCCTTTTTCTATATCTTCAAACCTTGTGAACGTTTCTTCTCGTTTATTTTACTCAGCAGTTTGCGGTCAGTCTTACTGCCGGACGGGATCGGATAGCCCTGTATACTTTTTTGAATTATGTTGGTGATATGTTGAAAAAGCCGCAGGATTCCGATGGCGGCATAGGTATTTTTTGCACTCGGTTTAGGAATGTACAGTTCAAGTTCGCCCTGTTCACTTTCTGACGTTTTAGCTTCTGCAACTGCATCGTCCTTTGAAACCACATCATTATCTTTCGACTTAATCGGCTTGCGCTTTGGAATGAAAACCTCTATATCATCTTCATTATATTCCTGCGAAATGTGCAGATTTAACGCTTCCTGTATCACCGCATTGCGGATCGTTTTGAACTCGTCGTTTCTTGACAAAGGAATACGGGGAGGGACTTGCCGATTATATATCTCACCTATCATTTCCTTTTGCTTGTACCAGAGACCGTACAGCTCTTTGATTCTCTCATCGGAGGACAACTCGTCAACTATTGAATCAATTATTGCCTTTACGTCTGCTTTAAGAAATCCATACACCTTTTTCCCACTTGTTCGTGACAACCTTTCTGCCAGCTTTATCAGCAGTTGCTCCACGTTCGGATTTTCATATTCGCCTGAATTTATCCTTGTTACTGCATTCTTGATATCTTTGCTGCCTTTAGCTCTCAGTTTGTCACGGTACTCTGTCTTGGTTTCATAAATGTGCATTAAATCTTGCTTAAATATATCGTTAGCAATAGCTGAACGAAGATTGTGAACGCCCTGCTTTGACAGGTAGCCCTCTGCGGGGACAGACGAGTACACGATCATGTGAGCATGAGGGTGGTGACTCTCGTTGTGGAAAGCCGCATACCAGCGCAGGTGTTCAAGTGGAATTTTAAAGTTTTGAGCGATGGCAGTGGTCTGAGTTCTCAGCATATCCCGCCATCGTTTTCCGCTGTCAAATCCAAGCCTGTACGCATCCTCTCTCCGTAACGATATTATCACCGTCCACACATTGCCCGTGTATGAGTTCAACTCGTTTGACACTTCACTAAGCTTTATGTGTACGCCGTCATCTGTGAACAGACCATGCGAGCCGAAGCGTTCTGCTCTTGGACGGGTAGCGATGTAGTCGGCGTACGTTTTGACGTTCATGGTTTTGTCCGCATTTTCCTCAATGGCACGGGTGATGAATTCCGATGCTGTGCCTATGGTTTTGTACCTGACATAATCCTCATACTCAAGCATGTTCTTACTGTCGGGAAAGTCACGAAGTATTTTTGCTATAAGCTGTTCCTGTCGTTTGGTGCTGACGTCAAATTTCTTGCTGTCGTCTATCTTATCCACATGTTCACGAGTGGCAATGTATTTTGCATACCCACCTATTCCCTTTTTCGAACCGGACTTTATAAATTTGAACTTGGTAATCAGCTTTGCCATTCTACTGCATCCTCAAGTGAAAATCCACCGTTTAACTTCTTGACCTCTTTGACACACTCACCTCTCAGTTTTTCAAGTAAATCCTTGTCTATTTCAACGGTTGAAGCAAGCACATTCATCATCATTGCCATTTCCACTGCCAGTTTGAAAAGCAATCTGCTTTGACGGTTATCACTCTCCGCCACTATGCTTTTCATATTCGACAGGAATGCGTTAGGCAGATATGATTGCGCATCATTAGCCGTTAGATAACCGATATAATACTTAATAGCGTTTTCAATGAATTCCGACTGACTTCGGCAGTTGTTTTCCCTGTACATGTCCTTTACCTTGTTGATTATTTCAGGGTGAATCCACAAAGGGAACTTACATTTATCCTTTGGTACCGACAATTTTTTGCAACTCCTTTCAAAATTCTTTTGTACCGCCGTTTGCTCTGTTTGCAACTCCTTTCGTTTTTAAAATCCGCTTTAGCAACCCCTTTTTGTTATTCTTCTTTTTGCTTTTGTAAATTACCCTTGCGGTCGGCTCTGCCGTCCGCTGTAAATCGGACCGGGGCAGCTTTAGCAACCCCGGTCCTTTCACCTGCTTTAAAATCGACCCTGTTAAATTGCTCCTACCTTTCTTTTAAATTTACCCCTCAAATCGCTGAAATTTGGATAGGTAATCATTTAGTCGATTACTTTCCCTATCACCTCCGCAAAGCCTCACAAAATTGCTCACAGCGGCTTACAGTGGTTTCATTGTGATTGACTGATCCTCGCTGCTGCCAAAATCAATTTCCATATCCTTGATTTCCTCTGAAAATATTTCACTTCGAAGCCTACTGTATGATTTTTGCTGTGAATCTCTCATCGCTTGCGCTATGTCGTCTAAGCTATAAGTGTGCCACATGTTGCTGCTGCTTTCGCAAACACTGACCCGATTATGCTCAAAATCAAAATTTGTTAAAGCGGAAATACGGTTATCGTCAGGCATTATGTCAGCTAAAACCGAATAGAGCACCTCGTTTATCGGGTCGTATCCGTCGAACTGACAAGCAAGGCTGTCAATTGAATAGTTGTGAACATGCGGCCGCAAATCGTCGCAGTACACCTTGCAGATGTCATAAAAAGATGTAGATTTGTTTGTTGTAAAGAATATTTCGTCACCCTTATCGTGCAGACGGATAACTGCAAATCTGCAATCTAAATTTCTGTTTGCGAGTTCTTCTGCCTCTCGTTTAATGAGATTTTCAATGTCGTTTCGCTCGTTTTGGGGAACAATTTTCTCGTATAGACCGTTCACCAATGACTGCAATTCCTGCTCAACACTGCTGCCGTTTTCGGTGAGAATGTCGTTTAATTTTGACAGCCTGTGTTCATTGAACGCTAACGAAATATTAACATTAGCCATATATTTTTACCTCTCCGTTCTCCTTAACCGTCTTGCCGATGACAATCTCAAAACTGTTTTCCGTATATGACAGTCCTTTGCTTTCCACATAGTCATTCATCACCGTCACCATTTCACATTCAAAATCGTCAGTGTAATATCTCACTTCCTCGGACAAATTATCATAGCAAATCCAGTCTTTACTCGTCAGATTTTCTCGGACATAAATATCATAACCCAGGCTAATCCCCTGCTTTGCGCCAAACAGCACAGCTTCAATTTTTATACAGCCTGCCTGCACAATAGCGATTATTATTTCGCTTTTCATCTTTTTGCGCTGTTCAATAAGCCTTGATATTTCCTCACTTGAAACAAATCTTTCGTATGAATAGCCGGATATCGGCAACTGTTTAAGTTTTGTTTTAGTGTCCATAATGCTGCTCCTTTCATAATTTTAACTGGTGAAAACCTATTCCCTCGTCCTCAGATTCATCCGGTTCTTCCGGAGTTTCAGCGGCAGGAACAGTACAAGTTTGAGCAAGCATTTGCGACCTGCTATTCTTGACAGCCTTGTCCAGCACCTCAGAATTAAATCCGCAATCGCTGTATCCTTCTCTGACTGTGTGATAATATATGCTTGCCGGCTCGCCAAACTTCATATCAAGATTCATAATATATACCATTGCAGACAGTTCTTTTCCGTTCAGGTCTATCGGCAAATCTTTCTTAAAGTAATGGCTTGGGAAACCTTCATACCAATCCAGCGAACACTCGTCCCTATGCGAAAGAGACCAGATTGCCACAGGAACAGTTGAGCCTTCTTTCGGGGCTATTGTAGCGAATGCGCAGTGAGGATGCCCCTTGAACTGCAATTCATAATCCTGAAGTTCGGTTGTTCCCAACAATTTAGCTGAGGGGCACCGAAACTTCATCTGTTTTAAATTCAGATTACTGCCATAAGCAATGTATAATTTTCTTTTCATCTTGTCCTCCTATCCTATTCTCATCGTAATTATCGGTGTGTTATTTTCCTGTACTTCTTGGTCTGACTGTTCCTGTTCAAGCTCTTGTTCATGCACATGTTCTTCACTTTCACTTCTCCTTTCCGCCAGTCTTTGCTTTTGTTTTTCAGCTTGTGAAGGGTCTTTCCAGGCTATGTTACCTTCGAGATTTTTTAGTAAATGATGACGTGCTGTTTTGAATTCTTCACCTATCAAGCCCAATCGTAACAGCCAGGTGCGGAAGGTATACTTCTCGTTCTCCGACGACGTTCTGTGCAGTAAAGCTGAATGCTGTGTCAGCGCCTGATGACTTATGGCAAGGCACAGCTGAATGTAAGTCTTCACTTCCCCTGCATGCAGGGTAGAGTTGAACATTCTGAACTCAATTGTGCCCTTGGAAAATACCGAATGAAGATTGAGACCTCTGTATCGTGATCTGTCGTAATGTGAGTTGCGTCCGTTTCTCCCATTGTACCACAGCTGTTCAAGCCCGTCCATTGTAGTAGGTTTATCGGTATTCAATTTGTCAAGGAAAGACAAATCAGCTTTTTTACAGTAAGTAATTCTGTATGTGTCTACCTTAAGAGCCTTGTATAACAGATCCTCCTTTGACGCCATGATATTAACAATATTCCGCAGGGTCTTAGCGTTGTGAGCAAAAGCGTCCACATGAATGTGCAAACCGCATGAACTGTTTACGGTTGCTCCGCCTGCCCGCAGCGCCCTTACCAGATTCTGTATTGTTTCGATGTCCTGATACTGGCAAATCGGGGAAACAAATTCCACGGAGTACAAATGACTTGCTCTTTCTCCACTGCGGTTTGTTTCGGATATGCTGCCGTCGCTTACTATACGCCATTGTCTTCCTTGACGGTCTTCAACTGTATATGTGTCATATGTCCCGCCAACATGAACTGCTCTCGTATTAAAATAACCCGCAACAATCCTTGCGGCTTTGTTGCGGGTTATTCCTGTCATCTCAATTTCAATTCCGAAATTTTGATTTTTCATTTTTCAAGCCCCTTCCGAGATTGATCTTCATCGGTGGAGTTTACAGATTTTGATGTTCTTTTCAGTTTGTTGTTTTCACGATTGCCGATATATTCACGCACATTTGCGGGAACATATTTTATATACAAGCTGTCAGCATATTCGGCAATATCGTCTGTAACGTTCCGTCCTTTCTGCTCCATAAACATTTTAAGAGCAGCAAGTTTTTCCTCATTGAACGGTATCGAAATACACTTCATTTTAACCTCCCATTTTCTGAATGGAAGTGGGATCGAATTTCAAATCCCACTCCTGCTCGTTCAAACTACAGTTTTCCATTCCGTTTATATTAACAGCAAAGTCATCAAATCCAGCACTGTCAAAGCAGCAATTTTTAAAGCTTGTATGCTCTGCGCAGCAGCAACTTTTTATTTTTGCTTTGCTGAAATTGCTGTGAGTAAATATGGCGTTTTTCAGAATACAATCCTCCAGCTTTGCTTCTTTGAATACTGCTTCTTCGACTGACGCACCTGAAAAATCACAGTTTGAAAAACAGGCGCCGCCAAAATCAGAAAAGCAGAGTTCAGCTCCCTGTAAACTAATATCAACAAGCTTAGCGTTTTTAAAAATTGAATTGATCAGGTTTAGTCCCGACAAGTCAAAGCCGGTCAGCAGACAGCCTGAGAAATCGGCCTGCTTTCCGCCCATATCTTTGAGCCACAACTCGTGACTTTCGCACATAGCTACGACATCGCTTTCGGTCAATATTCGATAAGCGTTTTCTTCCTGATTTTTCATTTTTCCTCCTTAAACAGACAATTTGGGTGATTGGGACTGACCATCTTCCGTTTCATAATGAATTTCGGCATCCTGAGTATCCATCAGCTGCCAGAGAAGATGGGATAATTCTTCATCAACGCAGCGGTTTTCAAGCGAATATTCCGCCTGCCATGTATCGCTCACCACTTCCAGAGGATTCTTGAATTTCAGAAGATATTGAGCTTCTTCCTCGGAAACATAATTGGGAATGTCGCCTGTCATTCTGGTGACAGCTTCAATTTCACAGCACCTGTCTATCAGCTCCTGAGGAGTCATACCCAGCCACTTTTCCTTATACTCCGAATAATTTTTCTCTATCTTTTCTTTCAACAATTTTATGGCTTCGGGTTCTTCTTCCTCTGCCAGCCGCTTGTAATAATTATCGTACTCCTCGCTGTATTTCTTATAGGTACTCCCACCTGCCTCTTTCAGAAAGTCCTCATTGAACACCCAAAGGGGATATGTGCAGTAACCGCTTTGCTTGGTGATGCTTGTTTTTTCAGCTATCTGCGGCAATATCTGTTCTGCGAAATAACAGTTGTTGGTGTCAATATACGCCGAGTTTTTGATAGAAATAAACTCGCCAAAGGATACTGTCAGCGAAGTGTAAGGCTCGCCTGTATCGGCTTCATTAAGCTGTACGGAAAGACCATGCAGTGCTTGTCCCATAAATTCAGTAACATTGTACAGTCCTATTTGGGGAATAAGCTGTACCTTTTGCCCCATAAAGTTTGTAATTTCAAGTTTCATTATTTTCCCTTTCTTCCGATGTATCATCAGATGAATAATATTCTACAAGTTGATTAAATTCCTCGGCATTTACCTCAACGCCGAACATTTCGCTTACTTCTGCCGCCAGTTCAGAAATACTCTGATTATCGCTGAAACAGGTTATAAGTCTGAACACAAAGTCGTCGTCAGCAGCAAAAGCATATAGATAATATAATGTCAGGACTTTCGCTTCTGTATAGCGGTCGGTCATATCGTTGCTTTCAAACCTTGAATATAACTCGTCCAGGACTTGCTTATGTTCTTCGTCTATATAGCCGTCTACATATTCCCACGAGTCGGCGACTCCGATTTCTTCTCCCGTGCCTCCGAAAATATAAGCGATCAGCATAAAAGGCAATGCTATCAGCACAATAACCGTTGACACAATTCCCACAATCATTTTTCTGCCTTTTTCGCTTGTGAGCAGACTGACAGCTATCTTTTTCAGCGCCGCCGCCACTGTTACAGTCATTATCTTCCTCCTGCCTTGCCGAACAAAGCGGATTTATATTCGGGCGCAGACACCTGTAGCAGATATCGCTCGTTGCCACAGCGATATAAGCAAGTTCCACGTTCAGGAAATTTAATCAAATCATATTCGCTTGATTCCACCTGCAAGGTATCGGTGAAGTCATCGGGATTTATCTGCCCCGGATTGAACAGAAAGTGGTGTGTGGGAATAGAGAACAGCGGTTTTGTGTACTCCTTTATTCCCTGAATAAGAAAATCCTCAATATTCTGACTTGCCAGAATTATTGAGGATTCCTTTTTTCTTGTTCTCTTTGAAATATTCCGGATATACTCAATAGCGGTCAGATTTGAAAGAAACAAGTATAACTCGTCAATCGCAGCGGCGGTGTTGCCCTTGTTTAAAAGCTCATTGGACATATATGACAGGATGTTAAACAACATAGCGTCTTTTAAGCGCTTGTTGGTATCCAGCAAGCCTTTAACACCAAAGCATAAAAACTGATTGTCATTGATATTGGTGTGTCCGTTGAAATACTTAGACTCGGAGCCGATGCACATTGAGTGAATACCTAAGCATATATCCTGCAATATTTCCTCGGTATACAAGTGCTTTTCCTTGTGATCGTACTTCATAAACTCGTCCTCGCACAAGTTGTACAAATCTTTCATAGTAGGATAGTCGGTAGGCTTTTTTCTGCTGTAATCCGTCTTATCCGTTATGCCGAATTTTTTGTACAGCTTTGACAGCATAATTTCTATCGTGTCAATCTGCGGGTCTGAAAAATCCTTGTATGCTCTGAAAAAATCCTTTAAATAAGCTATGTGCTGACTTAATCTTGTGGATTTTTTAAAGGCTTCGGGGGAATCGTCTTCCGCAATCTCTGTCGTCCAAGATTTGGGCTCTAAGGGGTTTATGATATATTTCCCCGACATAAAGTCAATGTAATACCCGCCGAGAGATTCGGTCAGATCCTGATATTCGGCTTCGGGGTCGAGAATTAAACACCGCTTACCGCTTGCCCTAATGTTTGTCAGAATGAGTTTGAGCAAGTAGCTTTTACCCTGACCGCTGTTTCCGAGAATCAGAATATTGGAATTTGTCTTATCCTCAGATCGTTTATCGAAATCCACGATAACGTTGCTGCCGAACTTATCTCTGCCTATTTTGAATCCTTTTACGTCGTTTTTGCCGCTGTAATTCAGCGGGTATAAATTTGCCACAGAACTTGCAGGCAAAACACGCTCAAACTGTGAGCCGAACATATTGGCGCCCACAGGCAGAACAGACAGAAAGCCCTCCTGCTGGCGCAGAGTCAGGCGGTCAACAGATAATTTGGAACGGGTAAGCTCCATTAAAATATCGGACACAAGCTCTTTTAATTTTTCTTCGTTTTCCGCTTTCAGTTCAATGAATACCGAACAATGGAGCAGCGGCTCTCTGTTTTTTCGTAAGTCCGTTAGCATATCGACCACGTCTTGAAGATTACCCTGCGCCTCAATTGCGTCGTTAACATCGTTGCCTCCCGATTTCAGCTTGTTTTTCCTTATCGCCTGCTGTACTATTTTTCTCTGCTCCATAGGCTCTACGAGACGGTTATATATCCTTAATGTCACGCCGTTTCGATCGGCAAGGCGAGCTAATATCGCCTGTTCTTCTGTTGAAGGTGGATACTCTCTCACCGCCCAGGCACAACGATAGCTGTCGCCCACAGTGTAATGATCAGCAAAGAATTTTATCGTAGATGGCAATATGCAGTCAAAGAAATCTTTTGTATGGATCTCTTCCAACTGTTCGGGGGTTGGGTCTTTTTTCTTTTTGAGCATTTTTCCTCCTTTTTTAAAAAAAAAATACCGCTTTAGCTTATAACTAAAGCGGTATCTTGTATTGAATTGTGATAGTACGATTACTCGGCGTATTTATGCAGATTTTCCCATTACATTAAATTATATCGCATTATATTCTGAAAATCAAGTACAGCAATCGGGGAAACTCTGTTTTCATCGCGGAAGGTCTTTTGCCTTAAAAATCAACTCTTAAACGCCGGACTGCAAATACTTTTCTCCGTCACAATCTCCCATTAAATCGCCGTATTTACTGTCATCAAAATATACTGCAAGAATTCGCTTAATGTCAGGTTTTTCCATACGTTTGACGTCAAAATTCTGCTCGGAAATGATTTTTTCAACACGGTTTGAAAGCTGAAATACCTGTTCCTCTTTCATACCCTTGCACCGCACTATAAACATAAACTGCCGTGATGTGGCGGACTCGGTCTGAATAACGTCCAGATGCTGAATATCGCTTTGTAGCAGTTCCTTTATTTTCGGATTGGTTTCCTTTTCTTTTCTGCTTTGCAGATAGGCTTTATTATCGTCAAAACACTCGCAGAAATCCGTACAGGATATTTCAATGTTAGGTATCGCTGACAGGATTAACATCAGGCGGCGGATTTTAATTTCGATGTTGGCGTATGACAAAACAGAAATGTTTGTAGGAGCCACGTTGTAAAAGAGCAGTTCCCCCGACATTGTGTCCAAGCCGTATTTGGTAAAGGTTTTTATGCCTATCAAGTCCTGTGTTGACCTTTTTCCCTTGATCATCTTTCCCTCCAGTAAAACAGCTGCTGAACGGTGAAGAAATACATTACAGCGTTGCGCAGATAGTCTATTATTGCCATATCATCGGGTCGGATCGTAACTATTCCGTAGCATACAGTAAACACGGCGGGGAAAAGTATTCCATTGACCAACGCCACCACGGAAAACAACAGGGATATAAAGATAATAGCGAAATCCCGCAGACTCCACAGCCACATCTTTACTGTCGCTTTAAGATTCTGCGGGTATAAATAAGTTGTCATTTATTGCTCCTTTTCCTACTTTTTTGCAAAACTGCGGACGAGATTGGCAACAGTGCTTGTGGAATAAAGTATGCTTTGCATATGCACCCGCACCGAACTGTCAAGACCGAATTGCTGTGCAATTCTCGGCACTTCCTTTGCGGCAAGCAGCATGGTCAGTCCGCCCAGCATGCTTGTTCCAAGTGTTAAGATACCCAGATACATCATTGACACCTGCAAAAAGCCTGTAAGGCATATTGCAACCACCTGCTTTATCCACTGGTGAAAGCCGTCGGAATATCCGCGTGGAACAGATAGCATATACAGCGAACCGCAGGCTATCTGTATAAACAGTATTCCACCTCGCTTTACGCCGGCAAAAAATATTTTGACAATGCACCAGATAATGGCGATAGCCATTACAATATCAAGTATACCGAGAGCGTCCATTATTATATCGCCTACGTTAACAGACCAGTTTTCCAGCTGTGCAAAAATTTCTGCAGCGTCGCCCATAAACCTGCCTTGAAGGTAAAGCGATAATTTATATAATTCAACAGGAGCCGTGCAGAAAAGTGATGCGGCAAAAAATCCCTTAAGTATATTGATTACTGTGGACCTGAGCGTAGCACGTCCTGTCTGCCACTCAATTGCCAAATCAAAAATCGCAGTCACCGAGCCAATCACAAACAATGTCCAGCCGAGATAGCTGAATAAGGTTATAGCTCCTTGTATCCAGGGAATTTCAAAGATTTCAATACTCCATTCCTGCATAACTGTGAGAAATCCTCCGAACAACGTCCATACAGCCTGCAGAATGAACTCCGCAAATTCTAAGATTATTGATATAAAGATACCGATCAGCCCCCTTTCCAAGCGAATATCACAATCAGATTATCGTCCAGATATACAGGGGCGCTGTCAGCGTAAACAACAAGCAGGCGAACAGAATAGCAGGTTTTGTAAACTCAAACTGTCCGTGCTTGCGGTACTCAAAGTAGCTGCTGCCTATCGATATAAAAAGTAATACGGCAAGGACCAAATCAAAGACGGGAAAAACAACATTGTTTACAATTGCCTCAACCTGAGTTCTTGCATCTGTCCATGTATTTTCAATCGCACTTGCAATATCACCCGTAGCAAATGCGGATATAGAGAGAATCGCCAGCATTGCGGTTATGATTATGCATTTTGTTATTATCGATATTTTTTTGTTCATATTTTTTCTCCTGACTTTTTACATAGTTTGCTTTACGGTTGGTGTTTGTTTTTCTTCGTCTGAAGGTAATATCTCATCTTCACAGTTCTGACTTAACCGGTGTATTTTTCTCAGTTCTTCGGCGATCTGATCAAGATGTGCCCTGTGCAGGCGATTTATTCCGGCAACACCAAGGTCATCTGATTCTTTATTCCAAGACTTTACTTTCTGCCAATACTCCCGATTTTCCCGGCTTATCCTGCCGTCCCACGAGCAGTCCTTGATCATTGCCGCCATAGCCTCTCCCGCTTTCACTGTACCCATAGAGGCAACGATTTTTTCAACAGTATTCTTAGGCGTAGTGTCACGGGTTTCATCATATATGCGGAGGATTTCGGTTATGGCACCAGCTGTTTCTTTTTTGGTCATGTTCTCTCCTTTTTGAGTCCGAGTAAAGCCAACATCGAGGCTATCATCGCTATTGAGCCGATAACAATAAATGTTCCTGTGCAGTTCTCAACGCCTGTGTTCATTACACCGTCAACGATTTCAACAAACTCATCATTTATATACGTTTCGGGAGGAATAAGCACGGCTATTTCGTTTTCTTCGGATTTACTTTCTTCTATACTTTCAACAGTTTCGCTTTCTGTGGTTTTTTGTTCTGTCGCAAAAGTTTGGGGAACAGTTTCAGTGGATTTCTCATCGTTGACATATGCCATTTCGTCCGTTTGAAACCTTATAATTCCGATTCGATATGACCAAAGTATCTCATCAGCCGAGGTATACAGAACAGCATTGGTGTACAGATTACCGCTTGCAGTGCGGAGAAAGCCTGTGTTATGATTTTTCTGCGAGCATGTTTTCTCGATGCCAACAGTATCCACTTTAGTCCATATACAATCTTCAAGAGAGCCGATGTTTGACAAATCCCCTATCTCCGTTTCATATATGTCCGAACTATCGGCGATAATAGTGGGATAAACGGTGAACGGATGCCTGTCGGTTATCATATATATCTTCCCTGTGCCGCTGCTGTAGGCGAAATCGGCATTGGTTATTGTTTCGGGTTTTTCGTTGCCGTTGGTTGTTCCTGCGTTGGAAACCTTAAACTCGGATATTTTCTTCGGGGAGTTTAGATTTGAAAGGTCAAATATCTCACAGGCTGTGCAGGTGTTTCCCGTTTTGTTTCCTGTATAGAATATTGCCACTGTACCATTTTTATCTAAATTAATAACAGATGGTTGACCTACTCCCCACTGATTGACCGAGCTATCAAGACTGCAGTCGAAGTCGGCAGAAATAATGGGGTTGATTTCCGTCACCTTTACCCATTCCCCGTCAAGCTCTTTCGCCACTGCGATTCCCACCTGATTGTGATTCACGTCTTTGCGGTCGCAGCCCAGATATGCCATAAGGTAATTGTAATCACTACCGTTGTAGGCAAAGCTGCCTGAAACAACAGACGGGTCGCAGACGTGTTCCTTATCCCAGCCGTCTTGAGACGGGGAAAGCATAAGCTTTTTTTCGGAATAGGTCATTGTTTCGGTGTTGATTGTGTTAAGGTATATATGGTCACTTACTGCTCCCTCTATGGGATTAGCGCAGAAATAAACATACACATTGTCCTTGTAATATATGGCGGAGGGACAATAGTTGTACACACGCATTTCAGCAGGATCGCCGCAAAACTGTTCAGCTGTTGCTTTGTATTCCTGCTCACTATCTATTTTTTCTGCGTAAATCGGCGGTATCGACATTGACATTGCCAATATCGCCGTTGATATAAGTGAGGCTGTTTTTTTGAATTTCATTTGTTTTCCTTTCCTGATTGTTATTACATATAAAAGGAGCTGCCGTCTGGCAGCTCCCTATATGTCTCATAATTTTTTGAGAGGATTGTAATTTATCTTTCTTCACGCTTTTTTAACATAAAGACAATTACCGCACCTGCAAGTGCGATTAAACAGCCGACAACTAAAGTGATGTTAACTCCAACGCCCGTATTGGGTATTTCTTCGGGTGGGTTGGGCTTAATGGTAACAGTCTGACCCATATCCTCAATGTTTTCGTGCGTGGCAATTTCTTCACCATCAGCTTCTGCTCCGCTAAGATATAGCTTCTGAAATATGACATACTCAGTCGATTCTGTTATCTGTTTCGGGTCAATTTCAAACTCGAAAGGAACGTCAATAGTGCCACTTGTTGTTTCGGCTGTAAACTTTGTTTCTGCAAGTACAGGATTTCCGTTGATTAACAGCGGACTGTTGCTGACCTTATCCATAAGAGTACCCTTGATTACATATTCCTCACCGATCACCAAATCGTCGTAGGTAACGGTATCAACGATTCTAACATGTTTAGGGGCAAATATTTCTTTTTCACCGTTAATCAAGGCGGTAGTATGAATGCTCGGCTTGTGAAATAATACACTTTGATCCTCATCGTTAATATCAGCATGCACCGCAATCTCTATATCATCATGACAGAGAGTTTCAAAAACTACAACAGTAGTTCTTGTAGTTATCCCGTCCGCAACAAAGGTGAAGGTTAAGGTCACTTCGCCGTCAGTGCTTTCAGCTATGAATACTGTTTCAGCGGCAACTTCCTTTCCGTCTATCAGTAGAGGCTTATTGGTCGCTTTATTCATAAGAACACCCTGAACTTTGTATTCTTTTCCGATGATTAAGTCGTGATACTCCACTGTATCAACAATTGTTATTTCGCCAACCGCAAATGTTTCTTTTTTACCGTCATCCGTTTGTGCCTTTGTTCCAATTTTGGGAGTTCTCAGTTTAACGGTCTGTCCCTCATCAGCTATATCCTCATGATTACAAATTTCAATGCCAACATTGTACAGTTTCTGATATACAACAAGGTCGGTATTTTCGTCAATTCCTTCCGCTGAGAATGTGAATGTTACCTCAACGCTTCCTTCGTTTGTTTCAGCAACGAAAGTGGTCTGTCCTGCAATAGGATTGCCCGTATTGTCAATCCATGCTTCGCCAGTTGCCTTGTTCATCAGAATACCCTTAACGGTGTATTCCTTACCGATTATTAAAGCGTCATAAGATACAACGTCTTTTATGGTGATTATACCGTCCGCAAATGCTTCCTTTTCGTCTGTGATAGTTTCATCAGAAACAGTTGCAACAGTTGTGATATGAGGTGTACGCACCTTGATAGTCTGGCTTGCATCGTCGATGTCTGCGTGTACTACGATTTCAATATCATCGTAGTATATATGCTCAAACACTACAAGATCGGTGGTCTCGGTTATGCTGCTTGCATCAAAGTTAAATTCAACGGTTATGTTGCCATCGGCAGTTTCAGCGATGAATGTGGTTTCAGCGATCACTTCCTTACCGTCCATAATAAAAGGCGCATTGGTAGCTTTGTCGTAAAGCTTGCCTTTTACAGTGTAAGTCTTGCCGATTATAAGGTCGGTGTATTCAACGGTATCGGTTAAGATAATCTCGCCAAATGCAGAAAAAATCTCTTTATCTTCCCCAATAATTGCTGTTGTTTCAGCATTGGGCTTATGGAGAGTTATAGTCTGTCCTTCGTCCTCAATATCAGTATGCGCAGTCAGTTCCAAGGTACCCAGATACAGATGTTCAAATGCAACAACATTTTTGTTTTCAATAATTGGGGAAGCGTCAAAGGTAAAGATTACCTCAACCGTACCGTCTGTTTTTTCTGCTGTAAAGCTAGTTTCCGCTGTTATTTCTTTGCCGTCTGTCAGTAAAGGCTGATTGGTAGCCTTATCCATTAATATACCCTTTACAGTGTATTCCTTTCCTAAAACAAGGTCTGAATATTCGACAACGTCGGTGATTGTTACAAAACCAACCGCAAAATCGTCTTTTTCATCTTCACCAACAGTAGCGGTGGTACCAATTTTAGGATTGTGTACAGTGATTGTCTGTCCTTTATCCTCAATATCCTTATGCTCCGCTATCTTAACATTTCTCTCCGAGTACAATTCCTCGAAAACAACAATGTCGATGTTTTCTGAGATAGAAGATACGTCGATCACAAACATGACGTTTGCTGTGCCGCTTGCGGTGGTTGCCGTAAAGGTTGTGCCAGCGGTTAGGTCAGATCCGTCAGCGTTCTTCCACGCTTCACCTGTTTTCTTATTGATAAGCGTACCTCTGATAGTGTACTGCTTTCCTACGATAAGGTCGGTATAAGAAACTACGTCCTTAATTGTTATGGTTTTGTTAGCCGTGAATGTGTCGTGTTCGTCGTTTACAGTCGCAACAGTGCCAACTGTGGGGGAATGAACGATAATGGTTTGACCCTTATCGTTTATATCCTTATGCTCTGTCAACTTTGTGTCAGTGTAATAGATTTCTTCGAAAACTACAAGGCTTGTATTTTTCTCGATTGCTGAAACATCAAATGTAAATTCAACGGTTGTGTTGCCATCAGCAGTTGTTGCAATAAATTTCTTTTCTGCTGTTACTTCTTTGCCGCCAACAAGCAATGGCTGATTGGTAGACTTATCATAGATGATACCCTTGATTGTGTACTGTTTTCCTGCGATAAGGTCATTGAAAGAAACAACGTCTTTCAGAGTGATTTTACCGTCGGCAGAATAAATTTCCTGCTCATCATTTACGGTAGCGGAAGTTCCGATTTTCGGGGTATGAACAGTAACCGTCTGACTTGCGTCATTGATGTCAGAGTGTACCGCAAGTTCAACGTCATTGTAGTACAAATCCTCAAATACAACGAGGTTTGTTTTTGCTGTAATGCCGCTTGCGTCAAAAGTAAAGTACACGTCAACGCTGCCGTTAGCGATCTGCGCAGTAAAGGTTGCTGTGCTTGTTACCTGTGCGCCATTCACAAGAAACGGTTTATTTGTGGATTTGTCAATAAGCACGCCGTTTACTGTGTACTGCTTTCCGACAATTAAATCAGTATAGCTAATTGTGTCCTTAATTGTGATTTCGCCTAACGCCGCAAAGGTGTCCTTTTCATTGCTTACCGTTGCTGTCGTTCCAATGTCGGGAACGTGAACGGTAATGGTCTGGTCGGTGTTGTTGATATTCTTTTCATTTGCGATTTCAACACCGTTGAAATACAAACTTTCAAAAACAACGAGTTCGGTGTTTTTGGTTATTGCAGACGCATCAAATGTAAATGATACTTCAACGCTTCCGTCCTCTGTTTCGGTGGTAAATACCTTTGTGGATTTTACCTGTGCGCCGTTTACGATGAACGGAGCATTGGTAGACTTATCGTAAAGTACACCTTCAAGACGATACGCTTTGTCGCCGCCCGCTACAAAGCGTGAGTTTTGGATAAGGTCGTGGTAGCTGATTTTATCTGTGATAGTAATAACGCCCTCTGCCGCAAACACATCCTTTTCTGTGTTTGCAGTTGCGACGGTGCCAATTTCGGGAACGTGAATTGTTACAGTCTGTCCGTCATCGTCAATGTCCTCGTGGCTTGTCAGAACATCACCGTTGTACATTAACTGCTCGAAAACAACCAGCGAAGTCTTCTCAGTGATTGCGGAAGCGGGTATAGAAAATTTTACCGCAACCGTACCATTTGCAGAGTCAGCAGTGAATGTCTTTTCTGCTGTTACCTGTTTTCCACTGATGAGGAACGGCTGTTTTGTGGACTTGTCATACACCACACCTTTAATTGTGTACTGTTCGCCTGCGATAAGATCTTTGTAGGTGATTATATCATCAATTACTATTGTAGCGTTTTGTGACGTAAACGACGCCTTTTCGCCGTTTATCGTTGCAAGTGTTTCAACTTCTGGCATACGATAACTATTTACAAACTTAACCTCTGCGGTTTTATCTTTCTCAACCGTTACTGTCTGAGTGGAGGGTGTGGTAGGTTCATATCCTGATGCGGAGCAGTATTCCGTTACAATGTACTCGCCAACAGGCAGATCGGATATTTCTACCTCGCCGTTGCTGTTAGGTGCAAGATGTGTAGCAAGAAGTGCATTGCTTGTATACTGTGAAAAAGTATACTTTCCGCTTTCGGTGGTAGTTGCAATAATATACTGTCCGTCGTGCTGAGTGGTGAAATAAATTTGTTTGTACAGTTCCGCCTTTTCTGCGGCTGAAAGGTGATGAGAGCTGTTTATAAAAGTCTTAATAATTTTTCCATTTCCGGTTATAACGCTATTTTCAACGATAACGTTAACGTCGCTTGTCTGGTCTTCCGTAATAGTAAATTCCTGTGGATTTCCGCCCTCAATTTCATATCCCTCACCCGAACCGAGTTCCTTGATCCAGTATTTTCCAGCGGGAAGGTCTGAAGCGTTGAATTTTGCGGTTAAAGTATTCAGTTTTAATTCTGTCACCCCGCCACTCTCAGCGTAAGTGTATGCTCCTGCCTTGCCTGTGAAATGTACAATGTCGCTCATATCAGAGTTTCTTGCAATTTGGAAAGAAAGCGCACCAATCACTGCTGATTTGTTTGTAGGATTGTAGGCTTCACCGTTAAGAGTTATTTCTTTCTGTACAGTTACGCCGCCTGTCTGAGGGGTTGCTTTTTCATTGATAAATATTACACTTTTTGTTGCGGGATTATCGCCGTTTGCTACAACCACCTGCTTTGTTGTCTGAACAGCAATCCATTCATCCTCAACCAACTTATGTTCCACCACATAATAAGTACCTGTGGGCAGATTAAGAACAGAAGCATTACCGGTATCATCCAGTACAATATTTGTTGTACTGCTTGAGGTTTCGGTAGTGTAAGTAAAGGAAGACTCTCCGGAACGTCCGAAATTGAGCATATTGTCATTTGTAGTCGGTACGGAACTATGAACAGTGAAATACAGATTACCCAAAACATCTGCAATATCATCACCGTCATATTCTTTGCCGTTTTCGAGCAGTTCTTTTATAATACGGAAACCGCCTTTATCACGAGTGTTTGTAAAAGTTACTTTATTATCTGAGCCATTCTCACCCGCACTTACCGAAACACCGACGATATCACTTGCCGCATTGGAAGTCCAACCACTTCGAGAATTGATCTCTCTGATATAATATTGTTTTGGAGGAAGACTGAGCAAGTCGGCAAACCCGCCACCGTTGAGTTTAAGATTGATAATTCCTGCCTTTTGAGAAGCTGTGTTATAAGTGTAATGTCCTGCGTTTCCGGTAAAATATACTATATTATTGCCAGAATTGCTCTGTGCATCGGATAGGCTTGTATACACTCTGAATGTCAGGTCATTTATTAAACTCATATATTCAGAATTTCCTGGATTGATATTTTTGCCGTCCTGTGACAGTATTTTATTTATAGTAATATCTCCCGTAGGATTATCAGCGGAGAGCGTGAGAGTGGTGCGGTTTTGTTCAGAAGAAACAGCGTGTATGCAGTCCTGCATATTATTTCCGGTCTTATGTCTAAGCCTTTCACCATATACTTCTGTGTATTTGCTGTTTGACCTTTTAACTTGAAGGACAAGATTACTAAACTCTTTTGTTGATGTAAAAGTAATAGAGCTTGCAGTTTGACTCGTAACAGAAAGATAATTGTAACTTGCAACTGCCGCTGACCAGTTAAAATTATTTAAAACGCCGTTACTATCAGTCAGTGTCAACGTAAACTTGCCGTTGCTGTACGACATTTTCTGAGTCGTTCCGTCAAATGACGGCTTTGTGGCGCTATGTGCCTTCATCTGACTTTTTATAGCATTGTATGCATTTTTGACATCACTTCCAATGTCCCACATTCCTGCGGTAAAAATGTTTAAGGCAGTTGTTTCGTTTGCGGTATCATACCAACCGTCACATATATTCCAGACGATGACTTGAGTAGCAAGCTGTTCCACATCAGCGGAATATCCGTATTTGGTTGTGCCAGTATACCCATACGCAAGGGCAAGGCTGATTTTGCTGTTAAGCGTATAGTCAAGTGCATGTTCAAATGTAGAAACATTTCCCGCTGACCCGCTGTTAGCAAGACTGTCTACGCAATATCCTATCTTTCCGTCAATTTTAAGGTTGGGAATATCACCGTATATTGACGAAAGTCCCGAACCAGAAAAATCGTAATGATAGGGGAAATACTTACATTCGACTTCATAAGTGTCTGCCGCCAAAACCGTTCCTGCAAGGCCTGTTGATCCGATTGCGCTAATTGCAGTCGTGATTGACAGTGCAGCAGAAATTAATTTCATTAAAAGTTTTCTCATTTTTTAATTTCCTTTCTTAGTTATTGTTTTTATATATAAAAAGAAACCTTGCAACGCAAGGTTTCTTAATTTTTGTTCTGTCAAGAACTATCAAAGTATTTTAGCATTTCTGTTGATCCTTTCAAGGTTTTTGAAAAAAGAAAAAGGGCTGTGATTTACAGTCCTTAAACATTACATATAAGTTCAATTCCATTTTAATTCAAATAGTTGTACCCAAAAATAGCAATTATCTCCGTATGCGAAACCAACAGCCATTGATATATTTTGCACATCATTTCTATCTAACATAGTATCTCTGTGTCCTTCAGAATTTATCCAATCTTGCACAACCTGTTTAGAAGAAAATTGACCAGCTGCAATATTTTCACCAACTACAAAATTTTCATGTCCCTCTTGCAAAAATTCGTTTTCGTATCCTAATTCAATAATTAGTTCTTCCACCATACTACCATCAGGTCTCTCGTGCGAAAATTTTTCTATAAGTTCTTTCGCCCTTATTTCTGCAACCTTGTGAAGTGTTTCATTCCAATAAAGTGGTGATTGACCATTCTCTATGCGAAACTCATTTGTAAGCCCAAAAACTTCCCTTTCCATTGCTTCAATTTCTTCTTCAGTGAGAGGTGTATACTTACTTTCATAGGTAAAACTATAAGCAGTTGTGGTCGTGGTAGTAGTAACAGGCTTTGCCGTTGTTGTAACAGTCACTTTTGCAAGGCTCAGATAATCCTTGTGGATATACGTCCCGTCAGTCAGCTTGTAATAGTCGGTGTCGGTCAGAGCGACAACGGTAACGGCGGTGTTCAGATCGTACTGCTTAACGGCAGCACTGCCTTGTAATGCCTTTTTTCTGCTGTAAATGCCATTCGTGTTGACGTACATCGTAGTCTTATTGATTGCGTTTTCCGTCCACTCAGGAACAGTTCCGGAAGTAGTTGCCACTGTTGTTATTTCTTCCACTGTGGTGGTTTCTGATGTGATTGTGGTATTTTCTGTGGTTTTGGCCGACTCGGTGACTTCTGTCGGTTCTGTGCTTGTAACTATTGTCGATGTTTCCTCGGCTTGTGTTGTTTCTTCAACAATTGCCGGTGTGGTAATTTCTTCATGACTGTTCACTGTACTTTCAGAACGTGAGCAGCTTGTAGTTACCAACAACATTGATAGCAGAATCGAAACCGCAATATTTCTTTTCAACATTTTCTTTCCTTTTCCGCATGCAATCAGCTATTTTTTCAAGCCCAGTATACCACATAGTTTTCCACATGTCCAGCATTATGTTGAAAGTTTTTACATTCCGATTAAAATACCGTCTATATAGCGATTGACCTCGTCCTGTGAAATGTCCTCGACAGCGGCAAATCTTTTTGAATATTTATTGATTTGGTCATCTGTCAGTGAACAAAGCTTTTCGCCATCATCGCCTGCGACGAAAAACGGACCTGCTATAACATCTCCGTTTATACGGCGGCATCCATCCATTCCACGCAGTTTGCCCTCCTCGTTGCAGACAATGATAGCATCATCATCGTACAGGTACTCAATATATCCGTCTACCGCTTTTTGCTGGCCTTCCAGAGTGTTCTCAATTTCAGAAATGTATGGAGGTCGTTTCGGCTCTAAAACCAAAACCCGAATTAAGTTTGAGGAAACGTCAGCCTGTGACGGCTGAAAATCCACTTCCTTAAATCCTATTTTGTCGCAGAACCAATATTTTCCGTTGTATCCCACAATGTCTGACACGGAAAGCGAATGTCCCCTGTGAAGTCTGTGTCCCTTGGTATTGAACTGTTCAAACACATCTTCCAGAGTTTTGCAGTCCACATCTCCCGTAAATACTCGGTCGTATATTGACGAATCGATGGGGCGATCTTGTTCCGGACCTCTGAACTTGACTTTATTTTTGTCACGGTCGGTGTTTATCTGATAGATTGTTATATTCATTTGTCGTTGACCTCCTTTTCTGCCCAAAGCACGGACAAATATACCAAAGCTGAACGTTGTTCGTCTTCTGAAAGACTGCTGAGAAACCTTTGCAGTTCTGCTTTATCATGTCCGATGTCTTTCAGGCAGTTACTGCAAATCTTTTCGTTTCGTATTACAACAGTGCCGTTGATTTCCTCAAAAGACAGAACATCATTATTTTTATACTTCAGTTTCTGTCTGATGGCAAATGGGATCGTTATACGCCCTTTTTTGCCCAATATCCTTATTATCTTCATTGATCGAACGACTCCTTTCTTAAAGAAAAAGTTTTTTGAAGCAATCAGAGCAAGGACCTCCAAACGGCGGCTCATCGTCATACTCGTCCTCAAATTCTTCCTCATAGTCCTCGCTGTCTATCGGCTCAACAATGATCTTACCGTCAAGAACATACGTCTGTATCGGGGTGAAAGCGTCTATTCCTGCTTCCTCTATTGCCTCTGACGGTATGGGCAGCAATATAAATTCACTTCTTTTCATTTTTTACATTCTCCTTTAATATTTCTTTTTCGCTTTTTCCGAACAAGTCGAGCTGCATCGGTTTCGAACGTTCTTTTTCCAGCAAGTCGTAATTTCCTATCAGCAGTTCATTGAACTCTTTCCCTGCCTCATATTTCTGCACCATTGAATGTATACGGGCGAAGTCGAATATCTCGTAACCCTTATACAAATCTCTTATCTCAGGGCAGTCATTGTATGATACCAACCACTTTCCTTTTGCATTCTGCAAGGTATCGTGCAACCTTACATGGTCGTCCGTGCTAAAACCGCATTCATAAACGTATTCGCTTAAATAATACGGCGGATCGCAGTAAATAAATGCGTCAGGTCGGTCGTAATGATTTATCAGCACTTGGAAATCCTGATTTTCTATGACCACACTATCAAGACGTATGCTGACCGCCTGAATAAGACCAAAAAGACTTCGTATCGAAAACGGCTGACAGCTGTAACTTTTACCGCTGCTCGAATAACTGTACCGCAGTAACTTTAAAAACGCCGCTGCACGCTTTACGTCATGATTTTGAACAGTTATGCGGCACAGGTTCATTATTTCGTCACTGCTTATATCAGGCAGCATTATTTTGGAAAGCTCAAGCTCTTCCGCAAAAAACTCATCTGTGAATTCTTCCTTTTGGAAAAATTTTTTTATCAGCCTGAAATCATCTCTGGAATTAAGATTTAAAAATCCCAATTCACTGATAAGTTCAAAAGGCTTATCCCTCATACATCTGAACAGATTAACAAGATTGTGGTTATAGTCATTGTACACCTCAAACTTGTCAGGCTTCGGCTTACCAAGCAGTACTGCTCCGGAACCACCGAAAGGCTCTATATACCTTTCATATTGAATCGGAAAAAGAGCATACAGAATGTGCAGGATCGGCGTCTTGTTGCCAATCCAGCTTACAGGTGTTTTGATTTTAAATCCCTCCTTTATACTGATTTTGATTGTTTAAAACAAAAAGACCGATCCCAATATTTCAAACAATTGGGATCGATCTTCAATCAGGAGCAACGCCCGGAATTTATTAAAAATCAAAGACGGTCGCTGTGCCTTGTTGTCGGTTAGTGGTACACCCGCTTAAAAAGCGGGAACATTACATTTTTATTTCAGGTTCGGCGGCTATCGCTAATTCTTCATCAGACATCTGCATAAAATCATTAAACGTGATGCTCCTTCCGAGAAAGTTCGGAGAAGTGTCTTCAGTAAATGCTATAAACCCGTTTTTGCCGAAATCTAACGGTTCTTTCAGTATTACTGAACCTCCATGATTTACTTTTACGCTCGGCTCTACAGAAAAAAATCTGTCACCTGTATCGGTTTCACGAAGATGATAGCAGTGCAGACCTTTGGGAATATCATTATCTGTCAGTCTGCCATTTGAAAACAAAGCTGTATGTCCAAGCAATTCAACCAGCTCATATTCTTCCCTTTCGCCAAAAATGTATCTGCTTTCATTTGCATTGAGGACCAATCCGTAATCTGAAGGTTCAACCTCCATAATTTCCGCTGCGTATTCTATCGCCTCTTTTTCGGTTTCGGGAATATACTCGCTTTCCATACTTCCGCCTTTGTATATCCTTTCACCGCAATTATTTCCGATATCCTCATCCGCCCATTTATGCTCAATGGTTACATCCGGAAACATCTCGGACATTTTTTTCAAAATCACATGTGGAGCTGACCATGCTGTATTAAAAGCAATTGTGTTTTCAGCAGAGTTTCTATCTTCGCTCACATAATAGGCATTCCATTTTGTTCCCCAATGCTGAATACACCATTCGTACCATGTGGGGACTTTGTATTTTACCATATTCCGGAACGCCTGTCTTCCAAGCTCCCATTCGGTTTCTCCAATGTTCGTATGTTCCTTTAGATAATCGGCCTCTTTTTCTTTTGGAATTTTAAAAACATCCAATTCATTTATATTGCTGTTGACAACATATTCTGACATAAAATCACGGTATGCTTTCAAGCCGTCATCTGTTCTGCTTCCTGCCTCGATATTCAGACATTCAGGCATCGGTATCAGTTTGTTGAAGTCTATGGAGCCTATTCCCAATTCGTCGCTTTTAACCGTTTCAAGAAGTTTTCTTACCCTTTCATCATCACCTTTAAGCTGTATGATGTTTGTTATGTGATTAGGCATTAGTTCTGTCCTTTCGTAATATGATATTTTTTATCCAGCTCTTTTATTTTTGTAAATATGACCTTTAAGATTGGAACGATTATGCTGTTTCCCGCCAGCTTATACAGCTTAGAGTCGCTGAGATGCAATTCCTCTCTTAACTTATCATACTGCTCATCGCCAAATCCCATAAGTCTGAAGCTTTCCCTCGGCGTCAGCCTTCGTACCCAACCGTTATGGATCACGCCGTGTCGATCCACAACAGTGAGACAAAATGCAGGCGAACCGTCTGGACGTACCCTCGGTCCGTTTTGTCTGACGGTTTCCCTGTCAGGGTTGAGCATTGGATATACACCGTTCTGATATTCCACCAATACTCCTGAATGCTCGCCCTTTCTATGACTTATTCCCGAATCCTGCCGTGCTGTTATACATCTTGCAGTATCAGTTATCTGCGAATACTCGTTCATATCTACAAAATACGCCCCGCATTTTCCTGCAAAGCCACCACCCTGAGCTGTCTGAGTTATTGCTGCTCCTCGTCCGTCATATATTCTTTGTCCTTGATTTGCGTGATTTGTGATTTCGGAAACAGACGTCTTACCTTCTCGTAAGATAGGAAATACTTCTCCGGCACATTTTGCTCCAAAATATCCGACAATGAATACCCGCTTTCGGCTTTGGGGGACGTAAGCGCTGCCGTCAATACATTGCCATTCAGCATTATACCCCAACTCAGAAATCGTACCAAGGATGGTTTCAAATACTTTCGAGTCATCAAAAGACAGTATTGCCGGCACGTTTTCAAAGCAAAAAAACGCAGGGTGCTTGGCTTGAAGTATTCGGGCAAGCTCAAAGAAGAGAGTGCCTCGCTCGTCTGCAAAGCCACGTCTTTGCCCTGCCTGAGAAAAAGCAACGCAGGGGAATCCTCCGACAAGAAGATCGAAATCAGGCATTTCATCGGTATTGATTTTTCTGGCGTCATCACAAAAATACTCTCCTTTTGTATCATACAATGTCCTGTAGGCGGCTATCGCTGTCGGGTCGTTATCACAATATCCCACAAACTCAAAGCCTCCAACCTTTTCCGCAGCTGTTCTGAATGCGGATACTCCGCAAAACATATCAAAGACACGAATTGCCATTACGCATCACCTCATTGGAATTATGTTAACATATCACCTCACATTTTCATTTTAGGCTCTGTGCTTCCGCCTGTCGTCTGCTGTTCTTCGGCTAATTCCTGTGTTGTCAGTTTTCTGAAAGAATCAACACCCCACAGCATGCCCAATCTTCTTCCATCGTCGAAATCGCAGTGAACAGTAGCTAAATCATCTATGAATACCACCGTTCCCCTCGTGCCGGGAGCGACAGGTAATGGATCGTTGCTCATCTCAATTAACACGATCCGAGTGCCTTTGGGGTACTCCTTTTTGAGCATTTCCGATCTGTTCCTCAAAGATTCCCATTCGTTCATTTTAAATTCCTCCTAATATAACATCGTTTTTCTGCTGTAAGTAGCTGTCCATTTCCTCCTGATTGTAAAGAAAATAATCTTTCCCACTGTGCCAGAAGGACACGTTAAGATTGCCTTCGTCGATTTGAATATCCTGCTGTTCAAAGCCTTCCCCTAAACCATCGCTGTTTTGTCCGATTATCCATTTACGCAGAGATTCGGTTTCTACCTCAGTCATTGGGTTCGTAAAAGAAATATCAACCTTTCCATATAACTTACCTTCGATTTCTTCCAGACCCCAGTTGGCAAGCAGCAGCTTTTCTTTTCCACTGCCGTTGTAATATTCAGACATATCGTCATGATCCACATATGCGTCCAGCGCCTGCTGTATTTCACTCTGGTATTGGACGATCTGATAATTATCTACAGTAAATATTTCATCATATTCATTGTCATATATGCTGCCGACAAGGGGAAAGTAGAATGTTTCCTCCAATGTGGCAAGTCCTTTGGTCATCTGGTGAATATCCTCATACAATTCTTCAGCTGAACTGTATTGGTCATAAATAATGGCTTGCTCCAATTCATCGTGTATTTGTTCATTTGCATTCACTACCGCTGTGACAAAATCGTTTACTTCTTCAAGATTATCACTTTTTTTCAGAAGCTTTATCAAGTGGTTACCTATTTCGCTGTCAGATTCAAGATGTAATCTTTCATCGTTTACCCTGATTCCGCCCACACGCTCGTTGTGATTTGAAATAGTAAGCCATTGATTCGTTTCTTTCCAATGGCAGGGGAATTCAAGTTCATACGTTTCATCGCCACCCGTCTGAATAATTGCTTTTATCATATTCATCGCTCCTTTCTTTTAATGGTCCTATTCCGAATCTGCGAATAGATATTGCATTGCAAATTAAATTAAAGGCCGTGTCACTTATCAGATTTCTGTCCGCAAGATCTGATAAATAAACTATTCTTGTTCCGAAGTACATATCCTTTGCCACGCAGAAAAGAATATAAGCGGTTTCGCTCACTTTACCCAATGTTATCTCATTGAAAAATATGGTATTCTTTTTTACGCTACCTTCAACAGTTGACCACAGCTTGCGGTTTGCAGTCAGCAGATATATGGCGGACATAAGGCGGAAATTATTTTTGTCCCTCCTTTTTATCGTTTTTATGAATGTATTCTTGTGAATATCATCATAAAATTTCATACGCTTTATCGCTCCTTCCTAAAATATTGCGTTCCAATACTTCACGGCATATTGGTTACTGCCGCCGCCAACAGGCGGAAATATGCTATGGGAATATGCTGTGGAGCAATACAGTAGTTTGCTTTCACAGATCCGATGTAACGGAAAGCCATAACATACTGATCCTGAAAGATAGCTTTAGCTAAGAGAATCATTGCAATTTTTCCTTTCTAAAAAATAATCCGACCTTATTGGTCGGAGGATAGATAAAATTTTTGGTGGAAAATAAAAAAAGCGGATAGATTTTTCTATCCGCTTAATTTATTTTGGAAAAATAAAAATCCGAGCATTTTCTTTTGGATAAATGCTCGGATTTGGGCGTTTGGCTCCCCCTACTGGACTTGAACCAGTGACATCTTGATTAACAGTCAAGCGCTCTACCGACTGAGCTAAGGAGGATTCTCTGTTTCCGACTCGAAAATCGGAAACATTTCTGTCGGTATTTTTCCTTTGTAATTACTTCCACCTGCTCTACCGACTGAGCTAAGGAGGATTCTCTGTTTCCGACTCGAAAATCGGAAACATTTCTGTCGGTATTTTTCCTTTGTAATTACTTCCACCTGCTCTACCGACTGAGCTAAGGAGGAATATCTGTCTTCTCTACATTATATGCAGAAAAGACACATATATGCGAAAAACCACAAGTGTGGTTTTTCAATATAGTGCCGGCATTATCTATCTTCCCGGGCCGTTACCAGCCAAGTATTTTCGACGCAAACGAGC
>CANQXF010000025.1 GCA_947627695.1 uncultured Ruminiclostridium sp.
AGGAGAACGGCCTGCAGGGCTGACCCGGAACGCGTCTGTGAAATGGCCCCGCAGCGAGCGTGCGCTCGCCGCGGGGCCATTTTTTGTTGGCTTGAAAGCGCGCCGGCGCCGCGTTCTTGTGCGAAAGTCCTTGTAATACTAAAACACAACAGAATAAAATAACGTCATCCGCCGAAATGGGTACATGTACAAGCGTGTAAGGACGTCATACGGGGAGATTTCGGTAGCAGATTGGTTTGACCCGACGACCGCCCGAGAGGACGGATATTTGGGAGTGTGGCAGTATTTTAGGGACGCGGCGGACAAGGAACTTGAGAAAAAGCACAGGTGGTAATCTGGAGAGCATGGTAAAAAATATCCCCCCTTTCGTGTAAAATGAGCGAAAGGAGGGTATTTTTATGCGGATAGACAGAGAGATGATGGAGGGGTTCCGGGCCTATCTGGTGGAGCGGGAGTGCGCTGGGGCGACGGTGGCGAAATACATACATGACGTAGAGATGCTGGCGGCGTTTTGCGGGGGAGAGATCACAGATAAAAACACGCTCATCGCGTTCAAGCAGCATTTGCAGGAGCGAGGGTATGCACCCGCCAGCATCAACTCCATGCTGGCGGCGGTGAATCGGTTTTTAGCCTTTGCCGGCTTCCCCCAGTGGAAGCTGCGGTATCTGAAAGCGCCGCGAAGCACCTTCTGCGGCAAAGAGCGGGAGCTGACCCGCCGGGACTATGAGCGGCTGGTGAGCGCGGCAAAGCATGCAGGCAACCGGCGCCTGGAACTGCTGGTGCAGACCATGTGTGCCACCGGCATCCGAGTCAGCGAGGTGCAGGCCGTCACCGTGGAGAGCCTGCGCTGTGGTCAGGCGGAGATACACAACAAAGGCCGCATACGGACGATCCTGCTGCCAAAGAAGCTGTGCGGCTTGCTGCTTACCTACTGCAAAGAGCGGGCCATCCGAAGTGGCCCGGTGTTCGTGACCAGAACAGGAAAACCTCTGGACAGAAGCAACATCTGGAAAAGCATGAAACGTCTGGCGGCCATAGCCCAGGTGGCGGCGGGGAAGGTGTTTCCACACAACCTGAGGCACCTGTTTGCGAGAACATATTATAAGGCGTACAAGGACATCGTACGCCTGGCCGACATCCTGGGCCATGCCAGCATCGACACCACGCGCATCTACACCGCCCGCACAGGAGCAGAGCAACAGCGGCAGATCGAACGCCTGCCGCTGCTCATTTAGAACCATATAAAAACACCACATAATCTGCATTATGTGGTCAGCACGAGGCGCAGGCGGGCATGAAAAAGCCCGACATCCGCAGATGTCGGGCTTTTGTAGGTCATTTTTTGCACGATGATTTCATGGGCGCTCTGTTCTTCTGCGTCCATTTTTTCAATTTTGTTACAATGTGGTTAAATTGTCTGCTTCTGCCCTTGCAGGCAATCATTTATCGAGGTCAATTATGTTGACAACATACTCAACTCAGGGTATAATACCGCTATATGTTGGTTCTGTTTTTGCCTTCATATCACCACATAATGCAGATTATGTGGTGAGGGACAGGAGAGAGAAGCGATGGGCGTGCAGCTGTATCCGCACAACGAAAGAGCATATCAGGCCGTGGTGCGTCTGCTGGCAGAAAAGGGTCTCGCCGCCGTGGTGCATCCAACGGGGACAGGCAAGAGTTTTATTGCCTTCAAGCTGTGCGAGGATAATCCGGACAAGACTATCTGCTGGCTCTCTCCCAGTGAATATATCTTTAAGACCCAGATCGAGAACCTCAAAGCGGCTGGCGGCGTGGAGCCGAAAAACATCAAATTCTTCACCTATGCCAAGCTCATGAAGATGAGCGAGGAGGAGATGGCCGGGATCCAGCCGGATATGGCCGTCTACGACGAATTCCACCGGGCGGGCGCGGAGATGTGGTCGCTGGGGGTAGAAAGATTCCGCGCAATGTACCCAACGATCCCTCTGCTGGGGTTGACCGCCACCAGTGTGCGTTACCTGGACAACAACAGAGATATTTCCAAAGAACTGTTTGATAATTGCGTGGCCTCGGAAATGACGCTGGGTGAGGCCATCGTCCGGGGTATTTTGCCCGCGCCGAAGTATGTGACCACCGTGTTTCGGTATCAGAACGAGCTGACGAAGCTCCAGGAGCGGGTGGAGCGTGTCCGGGGCGCCGGCGTGAAGGACGCCAACGAGCGGTACTTAGAGGCTTTGCGCCGGGCGCTGGAAAAAGCAGACGGTCTGGATAAGGTCTTTGCAAAGCACATCCCTGATCCTGGCGGCAAGTACATCTTGTTCTGCTCCAGCTATGACCATATCCAGGAGCTGCAGACCTACGCACACGACTGGTTTGCCAAAGTTAATCCGAATATCCACACATACCTTGCCTATTCGGCTGACCCGGACACCAGCAAGGAATTCGCCGCCTTCAAGGCAGACGACAGCAAGGCGCTCAAGCTGCTTTACTGCATCAACATGCTCAACGAGGGGGTGCACGTGAAGGGCATCTCCGGCGTTGTCCTGTTCCGGCCCACGGTCAGTCCCATCATCTACAAACAGCAGATCGGCCGGGCTCTCACGGCGGGAGACAGCACGACGCCGCTTATCATCGATGTGGTGAACAACTTCGAGGGACTGTGCAGCATCGACTCCATCAAGGAGGAGATGGAGCTGGTAATACAGCAGTACCGTCTTGAGGGCCGGGGCAACGAGATCGTGACGGACAGGTTCGAGGTCATCGAGCAGGTGCAGAACTGCCGGGAGCTGTTTGAGCGCTTGGAGAGAAGTCTGTCAAGCAGTTGGGAACAGTATTTTCAGGCGGCCAGCATATTCGCGGCGGAGCATGGTCATTTACAAATACCGGCAGGCTATCGGACAAAGGACGGGCTGCATCTGGGGGAGTGGCTGGTGACTCAGCGCGCCATTCGTGCTGGGAAGAAAGAGGGCGCGTTGACCGATTCGCAAATCGCCCGCCTCGACGGTATCGGAATGGTGTGGGACAACCGACTGGTGACATCCTGGAACCGGGCGTTGGCTCACTGCGAAGAATATGCCCGGGGTCATGGTGACCTGGAAGTCCCGGTGCGTTATGTATCGCCGGATGGATATAAGTTGGGAGCCTTTATCAACCGGATGCGCGGGTGGTACGCCAACGGAGAGAAGCAGGCGGTGCTGACGCCGGAGCGCATTGATGCGCTGGAGGCGCTTGGTATGCGTTGGAGCGCCGTGAACCTGAAGTGGGAGCGCAATTATCTGCGGGCCGCGGAGTATTACCGTGAGCACGGCGACCTTCTGGTGCCGGCAGACTATAAGACGGCGGACGGCTATGCGCTGGGTGCCTGGATACGGAAGCTGCGCACAAGCTACCGGACCAATGCGAAGAACCTGACCCGGGAGCAGATCGAGCGGCTGGAGGCTATCGGCATGTTTTGGGGCAACCGCCACGCCGAGTCCTGGGAGACCAACTATCGGGCGGCGGAGAAGTACTACAGGACCCACGGCGACCTGGACCTGACCTCCGGCTACATTACGGAGGACGGCCTTGCCCTGGGAAAATGGGTCGTGGAGCTGCGGCGGCAGCGGAAGCAGGGAACGGCCAGCCTGACGCCGGAGCGCATCGCCCGTCTGGACGCGATTGGGATGGTGTGGGATAAGACGAATTCCTGGGAGTATCGCTATGAACTGTGCCGGAAGTACCTGGCGGAACACAACTGCACCGATATCCCCAGGGACTACAAGACCGAGGCCGGCATCTGGCTGGGCACTTGGTTGTACAGGCAGAAGCGGATTGCGGAAGGATACTCATCACAGGATATGAGTGATGAGCGTCGGCAGAAGATACGGCAGCTGGACATCTGGGGTCCGGACGCAAAGATAGACAGAAGAACAACGCAATATAAACGCGCGCGCACGGTCGATCGGGCAGGGGAAAAGCGGATCGGCGCTGTCTGAGTGTTGGGCGGACAAGACAGGCAGGAAAGTCTCATTTTAATACAAATATCAGTTATGTGATAGAGGAGGAGAAATGGTCGCAAAAAGATTGAAATGGACGATCGGGCTTTGGCTTACACGTGGAAGCCGCAAGCGGGGAGACTACGCACGAAAGAAATGTATTTTTGCACATGTTGGGGAAAATGTTGCGCTTGTGCCACGATTTGTGCCGCTTTATTCAGAGCTCATTTCTTTCCATGATAATATTACTGTCGCAAGGGCAGTGGATTTTGTAACTCATGACACCATACATAGTGTGTTCAATAGATTCCTCGGGGGGGGTAAGCATAGAGAAAGAATTGGATGTATTGAAGTATTGGATAACGTTTTCATTGGAAGCCATTCGATCGTTTTATATGACACGAGAATTGGCCCCAATGTGATCATTGCCTCTGGAAGCGTTGTGACGAAAGACTGTGAGCCGAACTCCGTATATGCCGGTGTACCGGCGCGAAAGATTGGCGACTTTAACGAGCTGATGGCAAAGAGATATGTCATGGAAGAGACCGGAAAGACAGCAATAACAGAACATAATCAAAGGCTGACAGAAGAAGAGATAAGAGTAGCATGGGAAGTTTTCAATAATCAGCATAAAAAGAAACCATAGTTAGCTTGTGAGAGAAGTGAAAGAAAAATGTCTATTATGGTGACGCGCTCATCCATGCCGAGCTTGGAGGAGTATATTGAAGAAATACGGCCGATATTTGAAAGCCATATACTTACAAATATGGGACCCATATACAAGCGCTTTCAACGTCAACTTGTGGAGTATTTGGGGGTATCGGAGTTATCTCTTTTTGTAAACGGGCATATGGCGCTGGAGATGGCTATACAGGCGTTGGGCCTTTGCCGGGAAGGAGGAGAGGTCATAACGACCCCATTTACCTTCGTATCGACGACTCATGCCATATCGCGGAACGACCTAAAGCCTGTATTCTGTGATATCAAGCCAGATGATTACACAATGGATCCGGCAAAGATAGAAGCTCTTATCACAGAAAAAACGGTCGCTATTCTGCCTGTACATGTCTATGGAAATATATGCGATGTGGAAGCGATTGAAGAGATAGCAAAGAGACATAGCCTGAAAGTAATATACGATGCGGCCCACGCCTTTGGCGTTACATATAAGGGGAAGGGTATTGGCGATTTTGGCGATGCGTCGATGTTCAGCTTTCACGCGACGAAGGTATTCAATACTATTGAAGGCGGCGCGATAGCTTTTCACAACATAAGTTATCAGGATCAACTGCACGAACTGAAGAATTTCGGAATTCACGGGCAGGAAGATGTGCTCTCAATTGGCGGAAACGCCAAGCTCGATGAGTTCCGGGCGGCGATGGGTCTCTGTAACCTGCGGCGAATGAAAGTGTGCATAGATGCCCGCAGAAAAGTGGCGGATAGATATACTGAACGGCTTGGAGCCATACCGGGGCTGCGGTTGAATCGACCGCAGAAAGACGTGGCGTCCAACTATGCATATTATCCTGTCTACTTTGACAAGAACGTTTTTGGAAAAAGCCGTGATGAAGTATTTGCGGAATTGAAAAAACAAGATATTTATGCGCGCAAGTATTTTTATCCCGCCGTCAATGAGCTGAGCTGCTATCGGGACAAGTATCCGCAGAACACACCCATCGCGCATGATGTCTCTACGCATATTTTGACGTTGCCTATCTATGAGGAACTGGCGTTGGAAGATGTGGATCGGATCTGTGATGTGATTTTGGGATAAGAGAGTGAGAGAAAACTCGGCCATGGCATACACATACCGGAGTGGAGAAGCTGGCGAAAGAATCCGCTGGAATGTAAAGATCGGCCGGGGCAGTATGATCGTGTGAAAAAATGTTATCGAATAGGAGGCGTTGCAATACGAACGCGAGAAAGCTGTTGCTCTTAGGAGGGAGTCGGTATCTGCTCCCGGCGATAGAGGCTGCGCATAAGCTTGGCGTTTATGTGATCACAGCCGATTATCTCCCGAATAATATCGCGCATCGTTATGCGGATGAGTACCGAAATGTGAGCATCGTGGATCGGGAATGCGTGCTGGACCTGGCAAAGTCACTGCAGGTGGACGGCATCATGTCCTATGCGACGGACCCCGGTGTGGTGACCGCGGCTTACGTGGCGGAGAAGCTGGGACTGCCTACCAGTCCGTATGAATCTGTGTCGATTCTGCAGAACAAGGGCAAGTTCCGGAGGTTTCTGAGGGATAATGGATTCAATGTCCCATGGTCAAAGTGCTTTGTCCGGCCGGAGGATGCCGTGAGAGAGGCGGGGGATATGCCCTGGCCGGTGATCGTGAAGCCGGTGGATTCCGCGGGCAGCAAAGGGGTCACCCGGGTGGACGACGCCGAAGGGCTGGAGGGTGCAGCCCGGTATGCGCTGGAGCATTCGTTCTCCAACGAGTTCATTGTGGAGGAGTTTATTGAACAGCAGGGCTTTGCCAGCGATACGGATTCGTTCTCGCTGAACGGGAAGCTGGTTTTTGCCTCCTTCAACGACCAGTGGTTCGACAAACGTGCTGTGAACCCGTACACGCCCGCCGGTTTCATCTGGCCGTCCAGCATGGCGGCGCAGGTCCAGCGTGAGCTCCGTGCAGAGCTGCAGAGGCTGATGTCGCTGCTGCATATGGGGACGACTATATATAATATTGAGGCGCGGCAAGGGAAAAACGGAAAGCCGTACATAATGGAGTGTTCGCCTCGGGCCGGCGGCAATCGGCTGGCGGAGGTGCTGCGGCTAGCGAGCGGGCAGGACATCATCACTGCCTCGGTCAAGGCGGCGCTGGGGTTGCCTATAGATGGGCCGCTGACAGACCCGATATACAGCGGCCACTGGGGCGAGGTGATCCTGCACAGCAATGTTGATGGCATCTTTGAGGCACTGGACATTGACGAAGAGTTTCGCAGAAGCAGCGTCAGACAGATAGATCTGTGGATTCGGCCGGGGGATGAGGTCCATCGTTTTACGGGAGCGAATGAGACCATCGGGACACTGGTCCTTTGCTGCCAGACCCATGACGCGCTGAGGCATGCGCTGGCGTCTGTGCATGAGCTCGTCCGGGTGCGGACAAGAGAGCGCTAGCAGGGCGGCGCGCCGCCGGTCCGGGCTGGACCGTGATATACGTAAGAAGGAGAAACTAGAGTGGCGGAAGAGAAGGATTATGGGCTTGCGGGGGTCCATGCGAAGCTCATAGAGGCGCTGGATACTTTTGATACGCTGTGCCGGTCCAATGGAATCAGGTACTCCCTGCACGGTGGAACGCTGCTGGGGGCGGTGCGCGATCACAGGATAATCCCCTGGGACCATGACGCTGACGTATCCATGATGCGGGCCGAGTACCGGAAACTGGAAGCGCTGTGCGGCCAGGGGGATTGGAGCATCACGCTCCGAAACGCGTGGACGTCGAGGTTCGTGACCAAATGCAGCACCGGCACGACCATCAGCATCGACGTCTTTATCTGGGACTATATCAGCAGCAATCGTCTGGGGCAGATTCTAAAAATCAATCTGCTGCGGGCCGTGCAGGGGATGATGAAGGACGGCACGGAGCCGAAAAAGAAGTCGGCGGTGCATCGGTTCCTGCTCTGGATAACGGACGTTGTGGGGAAGCTGTTTTCTCTGGAAAAAAAGCAGCGCCTTTACCGGTACATATCGGAGAACGTCCTGACAGGAAAGAAGGAATATATCCATCGTTCCAATGACTCTTTCAGGGGGTGCAGCTATGTGCTCGACAGCGGGTACATGGGTGAGTATACCGACATTCTGCTGGAGGGGAGACCTTACATGGTCAACCTGCGCCATGTGGAGTTTCTGAAAATGGAGTATGGCGATGACTATCTGACGCCAATCCCAGGCTTCAAGCGGACCTCGCTCCATCGGCAGGCGCAGGACTGCGTAGAAAAGAAAGGCGCGGGAGCATGAATGTTGCTCTAATTATTGCTGGCGGCTCCGGCTCCCGGATGCACCAGGATATACCAAAGCAGTTCATCACAGTGAATGAGTGCCCGGTGATCGTATACACCCTGCAGGCATTTCAGCGCCATCCAGAAATAGATGTTATCGAAGTCGTGTGCATCGATGGCTGGCATGACGTGCTGCGGGCCTATGCTAAGCAGTATGGCATCACCAAACTGCAATGGATAGTGTCCGGCGGAGCGACGGGGCAGGAATCGCTCAGAAACGGCGTATACAACCTGGAGGACAAATGTGAAGAGGACGATATCGTCATCATTCATGACGGCATCCGGCCGCTGGTAGACCCGGTGGTGCTCTCGGATGTGATCGTGAAATGCCGTGAATATGGAAACGCGGTAGCGTCCATGCCATACAACGAACAGCTTTTCGTCGTGGACGATGAACTCTCCACCGTGCGGTATATCCCCCGTGAGACGATACGCAGGGTATCCACGCCGCAGGCATACCGGTTCGGCAAGCTGGACTGGGCCTATCACGAAGCGTTCAAAAGGAAGATCGGTATCTACGGTGCGTCGTATGCAAACACCATGATGGTGGAACTGGGGGAGCGGCTGTATTTTGCAATTGGTTCGGAGAAAAACATCAAATTGACAACAATGGACGATATGGACATCTTCAAAGCACTGCTGCGATCAGAGAAACTACATAAATATGACGAACGGGGGGGGTATGATTTCCTGACCTTCCTGGCGGCGTCCTTATCAACTAAGGAGGTCGCATAATGAATATAGCACTCATCATTGCCGGCGGCTCCGGCGCGCGGATGCATCAGGACGTTCCCAAGCAGTTTCTTACGGTGAATGAGCGCCCCGTGATCGTATACACGATGCAGGTGTTTCAGCGCCATCCAGACATTGACGTCATCGCGGTGGTATGTCTGGAGGGCTGGGAGCGGGTGCTGTTGGCATATGCCAGGCAGTTCAATATCACAAAACTGCGGCACATCATTCCTGGCGGGGCGAATGGGCAAACTTCCATCCGTAACGGTGTATGGGAACTGGAGCGGCATTACAGCGCGGACGATATCGTCCTGATCCACGATGCGATCCGGCCCATGGTCTCAGCGGACGTCATTTCGGACTGCCTGATTCGGACGCAGCAATATGGATGTGCCATTGCGGCAGTCCCCTGTACGGAGGCTATGATGCAGACGGAGGATGGAGTGGTATCCTCCGGTAGCTATCCGCGGGATAAGCTCAAACGGACCCAGACACCGCAGGGCTTCCTGCTTGGGAAGATCTGCGATCTGCACCGCCGGGCGCTGGCGGCGGGCATAACCAATTCAGTGGCATCCTGTACGCTGTCGATTGAGCTTGGGGAGCAAGTGTTCTTCTCTGCCGGCTCGGAGAAAAACATCAAACTGACAACAGTAGAGGATATAGATATATTTAAAGCACTTCTGATGGCGCGAAGAAGCGATTGGCTGAAATAGGAGAGAACAAATGGACTTGTGGCATAACCCGTTATATCAGAAGGATCTACGCTATGTGGCGGAGCTTCCGTTGCCGTGGGAACGACTGGCCGGAAAGAGGCTGCTGATATCTGGAGCCACCGGGATGATCGGCCGGTTCCTTTCAGATGTCATGATATATAAAAACTATACGTCCGGTCTGCAATGCACGGTGTGCGCGCTGGGCAGAAGTAGCGAGAAAGCGAGAGAGCGTTTCTCCGCGTATTGGAACGATGAATGGTTCCAATTCGTGTGCCATGATATCAACACAACGCTGCCGGAGATACCGGGGCGGGTGGATTACATACTGCACCTGGCCAGCAATACCCATCCCGTAGCCTATTCCACTGATCCCATTGGAACGATCACAGCCAATATCATAGGCACGCAGAACCTGTTGGAGCTGGCGGCGGAAAAGCGATCCGATCGGTTTCTGTTTGCGTCTTCAGTGGAGATTTATGGTGAAAACCGGGGAGATGTCGAGCGGTTCAACGAGAGATATTGCGGATATATCGACTGCAACACAATGCGGGCGGGATACCCGGAAAGCAAGCGCTGTGGAGAGGCGCTGTGTCAGGCGTATATCCGCCAAAAGGGGATTGATGCAGTAATCGTTCGCCTGCCCAGGACCTACGGTCCGACAATGCAGATGAGCGATTCGAAGGCTATCGCGCAGTTTATCAAGAAGGCGGCAGCGAAAGAGAACATCATCCTCAAAAGCGCCGGAAATCAGTACTATTCCTACGCATATGTGGCGGATGTGGTCGCAGGACTGTTATGCGGCCTGCTGCGAGGCAACTGCGGAGAGGCGTACAACATTGCGGATGCTAGCAGCGATATCACACTGCGGGAACTGGCGGAACATCTTGCTGGATATGTCGGCACAAAATTGGTCCTCGAGTTGCCTGATGAGAGCGAAAAAGCAGGGTATTCAAATGCAATCACTGCAGTGATGGACAGCAGTAAGCTGCGAAAAATGGGCTGGACCGCAGGTTACAGCCTGGAAATGGGACTCAAACAAACTATTTCACTTCTGGGGACAGTCGATGAGTAGTTGCTGACAATTTCACTGTTAGCATGTGAGATGGATTTACTGTTGAGTTCGACTATTTGAGGGGATAAAGATGAACTTGACCTATATCATTGTCCAAGCAGGCGGGAGAGGCACGCGATTGGGTCATTTGACCGAAAACAAACCCAAGGCGTTAGTTCCTATCAACAATCTTCCTATGCTGTTCCACCTGTTTCGAAAGTATCCAGACAGCAAGTTTATCGTTATAGGGGATTACAAGTACGATGTGCTGGAGCGGTATCTTGCTGCCTTTGCAGATGTGGAGTACCAGTTGGTATGTGCAACAGGCCAAACTGGCACCTGTGCTGGACTGCGTCAGGCCATGGACATGTTGCCGGAGGGGGAGCCCTTCCTGCTGATTTGGTCAGATCTGATCCTTCCAAAGGATTTTGAGTTGCCGAAGGAGCAGGGGGACTATATCGGCGTGGCCAAGGACTTTCCCTGCCGTTGGAAATACGAAGGCGGTGCCTTTGCCGAGGAACGCTCGGATACTTACGGAGTGGCGGGACTTTTTGTCTTTCATGATAAGTCGGTTTTAGAGAAAGCCCCGACATCGGGAGAACTGGTGCGCTGGATGGCGGGGGCCAGATTGAATTTTAAGATTCTGCCTCTTTACCAGGTGAAGGAGTACGGTCTGTTGTCGGAATATGAGAAGCTAGGAGCTGTCCGGTGCAGGCCATTCAATAAGACCTATATTGAGGACGGATATTTTGTTAAAGAGCCCATTGACGTGCATGGCACGTTGCTGGCAAAACGGGAGACGGCATGGTACAGGCGCGTACAGAGTGGGCATTTTGCCAACATTCCTGATATTGTGTCCTATGAGCCGCTGAAGATGGAGCATATCGCCGGCAAGGCGATTTATGAGTATGAGGACCTGACCTATGAACAGAAACGGGAGCTGCTGAAACAAATCATTGATTGTTTGCGATCTGTGCAGGAGCTGGAGAGAGTCCCGGCGGACCGGGCCAGCTACGATGAGGCATACATTGGCAAGACTTTTCAAAGGCTGGAGAAGGTGCGGCAACTGGTCCCATTTGCAAAAGACAGGTATGTTACGGTAAATGGGCGGAGATGCCGCAATGTGTTTGCTTGTCGGAGGGAGATGGAGCGCCGGATTTCTGCGTATTTTCCTTCGTGGTTCAGACTGATCCATGGGGACTGCACTTTTTCCAACATGATGTTGCGTGAGGACGGTACCCCGGTGCTCATTGATCCGAGGGGTTACTTCGGGCATACAGAGTTGTATGGAGACCCGGCCTACGACTGGGCCAAGCTGTACTATTCCATTGTGGGCAATTATGATCAGTTCAACCGCAAGCGGTTCGAACTGGACATTGGTGAGACGGAAGTGACGCTGAAAATTGCATCCAATGGTTGGGAAGCTTTGGAACCGGAGTTTTTCCGGTTGCTGGGGGACGAGGTGAAGCCAACGGAGATCCATCTGCTCCACGCAATTATCTGGCTTTCTCTGACCACCTACGCATGGGAGGACTACGACTCTATCTGTGGGGCATTTTACAACGGACTTTACTATTTGGAAGGAGCACTGTGTGAAAATGTACTTTGAGAACATATTGGAAACTGTGCAGCGTTCTGTAAAATCCATGGATGAGGCAGTGTTCAACCAGTTGTTGGACGATTGTAAGCGGGTATTGAAAAGTGAGCACAAAGTGGTAGTAAGCGGCTTGGGAAAAAACGTGCCGGTCTGCGAGAAATTTGTGGGGACCATGAACTCTTTGGGGCTGGAGGCTCGCTTTATGAATACCAATACAGCTGTCCACGGAGACTTGGGCGTGGTAAAGCCGGGCGATCTGGTGATCGTCCTAACCAAAAGCGGGGAGACTGTCGAATCTGTGTACCTCACAAATCTGTTGAAACAGCGCGGTGTGGAACTGTGGTTGTTATCTTTCAATCGCGACAGCACACTGACACGCGAAATCCCCAAACACTTGATTCTGGATCTTGATCATGAGGGGGACGCCTGGAATATCATGCCAAATAACTCTACCACAGTGAACCTAATCGTTCTGCAGGGACTGGCGATGAATTTGGCAGGGCGGATGGGAGTGACACTGGAACAGTTTAAAGAGAACCACCCTGGCGGCGCTATTGGTGAGAAGCTGCGGAAGGAATAACGCGATGAGGTTAGGGAAGGAGTTGGCAGAGCTTTCGCTTTCGCCGTTGAGGCACACTTGGATATTGGATTTGGACGGAACGCTTGTGAAGCACAACGGATACAAACATGATAACGAGGACAGATTTCTGGATGGCGCGGAAACATTTCTGGCAGCAATCCCGCCAGAGGATATGGTGATCCTGCTGACCTCCCGGAAAGAAGAAATACGCGACCAAACAGAGGATTTCCTCAAAAGGCATGGCATCCGATATGATCTGATCATTTATAATGCGCCGTACGGGGAGCGTATCCTAATCAACGATGATAAGCCGTCTGGGCTGCGGATGGCCATTGCTGTGAGAAAAGAGCGGGATAGTGCGCTTTGGCTGCGTGTGGCAGAAGATGAGGATAAAGCACTGATACAGAGTGTTTAGGGTAGGGGAAGTATATAAATGTATGACTATACCAAGTATAACGGCATCAAAAAAGTTTTGGTAGGATATTTGAAAAAAGTACCAAAAATCATACTGGGCGCAGCGTTATATGCCAATATAATCAAAAGAAAAAAGGACACACATTATTTGGTGTTGGGAAATGGAATAGGGGATTCTCTGACAGCGTTAGCGTATCTGAAAGAATACAAAAGAAAGAACAAAATTGCACATATAACAGCCATAGGCGCGCCTGCGTATATTAGGCAATTGATCAGTTTTTATCCTCGGGAGGTAAATGACGTAATATATTTGAAGAAGTGGCAGGTAAGTAGTATCAATGAGTTTTCACGAACAAGTCTGGGGAGATATTTAATAACTTTTCCTCATAGAGACATAGTGACCTTCACTTGGATATGTTTTGTTTTACCTCTGAGGGCTATCTATTTAAATGAGACACTAAGTCTCGCGTTATATGCTAAAGCGATTGTCTATCAAATCGACCTGGACACTAAGCCGGAACCCCCTCAAATCCCGAATGTTGATATATGTGACTTTATCAGTAAGTATCATGTTGATAAGGATAAAACTGTTTTCTTTAATATAGAGGCAAACACAGTTCAGCTCACTGTCACCAAATTATTTGTTGAGCTTGCAGATTATCTGATAAGAAAAGGTTTCCGTGTTTTGACATTTACCGCAAATGATAAACAAAAACCTGTAGAGGGCTCTACGGCTGTCCCTTGTACACTGGAGGAGGCCTATCGACTGGCAGAATATGGGGGCACCTTGGTCGGGCTAAGAAGCGGTTTTTTGGATTTTATGGTATTTTCGAAGTGTAGATTAGTTTGCGTTGATGACCCAGCCTATGGAGCAAAAGAAGTTTTTGATTTGGAAAAATGGGGAGTCAATGATGATTGCCATACGGTCATATATCAGGATGATGAGACGACTTTAAGAGAGATTATCAAAACGCTCGACTTAGAGTAAGGGAATGCAAATGAATTTGCTGACAATATCAATTGGGACGTATAACATGATGTGATACATATAGATGGCACTTAGCGTATCATTAGTTGGACGGATCATAAATGATATACAGATCTTTGTCATCGATTTTGACAGAGAATGTAAGTATAAACTTGTTATTGAAGCGCATTAGTTATAAAGGAAAGTATGGGTGTCGGTATGCGCATTTCTATCTCCAAGAGAAGATTGTCGTCTGATGCGATCTTAGGAACCGTTTTAGTTGCATATATGGGCACAGGTTACTTAGACCACGTAAAATGGGCAGATTTCTTATGCAGCGGCATACAACTTGTGTCTTTTTTTGCTCTTATAATATACCACTGTGCTGTTCTGAAGAAAGTATCTAAATTAACGTTATACTTTAGTATATATGCGATAGTCTTAGCTTTGATTACATTTATATATCATGGAGATTATTATACAGCACTGATCTTTGTTTTCCGGGCTGTATCATTTCCAATGCTGGTAAATGGGCTTTGCGAGCGTGAGCCTTTGCGGTTGCTGCGAGTTTTGACATTTATTATGGAGGCGCTAATATACGTTAATTTGTTAACCATTCTCTTGGCTCCTAACGGCCTTTATCACTATAGCACTTTGACTGGTTGGGAGTCTGATCAAGTGTGGTTTTTCGGATTACGAAATGCGCACCCCCAGTATTTGATGTTCGGATGTTTTTGTTCTGCGTTAAATCTGTACTTCAGCAACAATGTTCGTCGGGATCGCTTGCGCTTTATAATAATCAATGTTGTGATGGTATGGACAATATATTTATTAAAATCCGGTGGCGGATACACTATGCTTGCTGTATATGTCGCCATGTTGCTTGTATACTATTTATGTAAGAATATCCGCATTTCATTTGATGGGGTTGTTGTACTGCATTTGGTTGTTTTCGTTGCAATTACTGTGTTTTCAGCGACATATTTATTCGTGTCTTTCTTTGCACTATTCGGGAAGAATGGAACGGCAACGGGGCGGACTAGAATATGGGCTGAAGTCTTCAGCCGAATAAGCAAAAGGCCAGTATGGGGATACGGGATAATGAAGAGGGAAGATTTATACTGGCTTCAAGTGGTTGCGGCCGGTGCTGCCTCGGCGCACAACACGATGATGGATATTGTATTTCGCGGTGGCTTTGCAACACTTGCAATATTTTTGCTTTTGCTCTTTCAAGTTGGCAAAAGGATTCGGAATCGTGTCGAAAAAACGTCCTTGTACAACTTGGCCTCTGTATTCTTTTGCGCTCTTTTTGTGGTGTATCAATCTGAGGGCGCATATATGAGTTCTCCACTTTTCATGATTATATGTCTCATTTGGCTAATGCCCAATCTGGAACAGCAGAATGCATGTGAAAATAAAGGATAGGAATTAAAATAAACGGTTCTGGAGTACCTGTGGCTTGTTTGACACAGTGAAGAACAAGTGAGGTAGTTACGCACCATGCAGTTTCGTAAGAAATCTCTTTTTGTGAACTATATCTTTAATTTTATCAAAACTTTTTGCAACATAGCATTTCCAGTAATTACTTTTACCTATTCCGCCCGTATTCTTGGTGTGGATGGTATTGGACAAGTAAACTTTGCGAAGTCTGTAATTACTTATTTTAGTTTGCTGGCTGTGCTTGGTATGAATTACTACGGTACACGGGAAGTTGCAAAGCTGCGGGAAGACCGGAACAAGCTCAGTAAGTTTGTCCAGGAGATGTTGATAATTAACAGCGCCGCCACGGTGCTTGCTTATGTCCTGCTGTTTTTATCTATGCGGGTTGTACCAAAGCTTCAAGGCTATCAAACGCTACTGCTGGTAAACAGTATAGCCATCCTCCTGCGTGGAATGGGGATGGAATGGTTGTACCAAGGGCTTGAAGAATACAGCTACATTGCTATCCGCTCGTTGCTTTTTCAATTTCTCGCGCTGGGATTTATGTTTTTCATCGTGAAGGAGCCGGAAGACGTGGTCTCATATGCGATGATAAACCTATTCGCAACCTCTGGGTCCTATGTGTTGAATTTCATCAATGCGAGAAAGTATGTTGAATTCCGCAGATTTGATCACTATGAAATAAAAAAGCACTTGAGCCCGCTGTTCTGGCTGTTTGCATTAGTCATTTCCATGGAGTTGTATACCGTACTGGACAGCACCATGCTTGGGTTTATTCAAGGGGATGCTGCCGTCGGACGATATACGGCGGCTGTAAAGGTCAACAAAATGGTTATTACGTTGATATCAGCAGTGGGGACAGTGCTGATTCCGAGGCTCTCCTTTTACATTGGACGGGGAGAAAATGCAAAAATTAAAATCCTCGTTGATAAGGCGTATAATTATATGTTCCTTTTGTCAATTCCGGCGGCGGTCGGGCTGTTTGTTTTGAGCAAAGAGATTATTCTATTGTTCAGCGGTGCAGAATTCAGCTCCGCGTCCTTTACTATGAAGTTACTCACCCCGATCGTTTTGACCATTCCGTTTAGCGTGGCTACTAATCAGCAAATGCTTGTTCCGATGGGACATGAAAAACTGATGTTGTTCGCAACTTCCCTGGGTGCGGTCACAAATTTGATCTGTAACGCGATCCTCATTCCTCGCTTTGCTGAAAACGGGGCGGCAGTTGCAACTGTTTTGGCGGAAACGGTTGTGGCGGTTGTGAGTTTTTTTAACGCGGGCCGTTTTTTTGAGATGAAGCAATTCTTCATAAACTATTATCAATATTGGATCGCGGCTGTGCCAATATCACTGATTGCTTATGTGATCAGGTTTTTTCCTGTCAACTATGTTATCCGGGTCCTCTTGATCGTTTTTCTTTCATGCGAAACTTACTTCTTCATTCTATGGGCAATGAAAAATCAGTATTTGATCGAAGCCATGAATACGGCTAGGGACAAGTTAAAAAGCAAGCGAATTGCATCTTAGGTAGTCCGGAAACTGCTGATTATCGGCGCAGTCATGGGAGAAGCGGCCCATACTGCCAGACGATTTCCTATTGCGAGTCATATAAATCTGGGTAACTTAAAGGTGGTAAAACTGATGAATGAATGTTCTTACGTTAATTTGGATCTGCCGGAAAACCGATTTCCAATAGAAGATAGAAGGAAGCTTCGGACAGTACTTCGTTCCCATACACTGGAGTACGTAAACGAGCACAGCAAGCCTGTCAAGCCTCGCGTGACCTTTTATAGCAGAGTTGTCAAAAGAGTGTTAGATGTTATTCTTTCCGGAATTGCACTGATCGTGACACTGCCAATTAATTTGATCATTGGTGTTATTACATATTTTGACGTTGGATTTCCACTTTTTTTCAAGCAAGAACGCGTAGGAAAAGATGGGAAAACATTCATGATTGTAAAATTCCGCAATATGACAAATGAAACCGATGCAAACGGTGAACTGCTGCCGGCGCCACAGCGTGTAACGAGATGGGGAAGTTTTGTAAGAAAAACCTCGCTAGATGAATTGCTGAATTTTTGGAGCATTTTCAAAGGGGATATGTCGATCATTGGACCCCGGCCACTGCCAATCGGATATAATGAAAGCTTTTCTAACCGGCATTGGCAGAGAACAGCGGTCAGACCGGGGCTGGAATGCCCGCCTATTTCACGAAAAACGAATACGTGGACTTGGACGGATCAGTTGGAAAATGATATCGAGTATGTAGAGAGCGTCAGCTTCAAGACGGATGTGGCACAGCTATTGCGTCTTGTCCGGCTCGTATTTGACAGGAAACAGACCGGTATACGTGGCGCAGGAATTCACAGTACATTGGTTGGCTATCTTCCGAATGGAACCTGCATTGAGACGACGGCGTATCCGCTGGAGTATTTGGAGTATTTAGAGGAAATCGGTTATACAGTAGTGAACGGAAAGATCAAGAAACTGGAAGCAGTGGAAAGCGTTGCGGGTTGGTGAAAGAATACGCCGCAAAGTGTACAGAAAATAGGAGGATACGGCATTGAAAGAGATTGGAGGGTATGTCGAACTGGACCGCTATACTCTTCCGATGCTCCATGAAGGGGCTGTTGCACTCAACTGCGGGCGAAACGCGTTAGCATATTTAATACGGTCAAGAGCAATAAAGAAAATGCGTATACCCAAGTTCCTCTGTAATTCCATACGAGATGTGTGTGATCGGGAAACTATTGTGTGGAGATATTATTCGATAGGTAAAGATTTTCTGCCACAGGACATCACGCTTGTGAAAGATGAATGGCGGTACGTTGTGAAATGATACGGAAAATCAATAATTAAGTTGTATAAACATGTAGGTTAATAATAACTGGTTTGAGAAAGGAGCGTATCAAAATGGGAAAGTTTGACGGAAAGAAACTTTTAGAACTTGGTACAAACATTGCGAGCGTCGATATTGTTAATTATGCGAAAAGCGAAGGTGCATACGTTATTGTGACTGATTATTTGCCTCCAGAAAAATCTGAGGCAAAACAATATGCTGATGAATCATTTATGATTTCTACTACAGATGTAGATGCAATAATACAGCTCGCCCGTGAGAAAAAAGTTGATGGAGTGTTTTCGGGAGTTAGTGAGAGTAATATATTATCTGTGAAAGCAGTGGCACATGCACTGGGATTGCCTTGTTATTTTACAAATAAACAGTGGGAAATGATTGGCAATAAAGAGAGATTCAAAGCATTATGTCAAGAGTTTTCCATTCACATTCCCAAACAATATAAATTTGATCAAAAAACATTAAATATAAATGAATTGTCGCAAGTTGAATATCCGGTGATTGTAAAGCCAGTGGATCGTTCTGCTAATATCGGGGTTCATATTTGCTATAATGAACAAGAATTAAAATGGGGATATCAAGATGCTTGCGAAAAGTCCTTTTCTCATCAAGTGACGGTAGAACAATATATTATCGGAATGGAGTTTGTGGCGTATTATACCTTTATAAATGGGAAATGCAAATTATCAATGATAGTTGACAAATACTTGAATAGGGAACAGGAAGGGCTTGTCCCCATTCCGGAAGCATATGTCTTTCCATCTAAGATTGCTGAAAAATATATTCAACAAATCAGCAAAAATGTAGAAAGAATGCTATTATCTATCGGATACAAAAACGGTGCTGTAGGTGTCCAGGGAATTACTAATGGTGAAACTATAGCAATTTTTGAAGCAGGACTTCGGATGGGCGGAACAGCTTTATACAATTTTGTAGAGAGAATAAATGGGATTAATATTATGGAACAAATGGTTGATTATTCAATTTTGGGGAAAATGGATGCAGATATCAATTTGGAAGATCCAAATCTAAAAGGAAAATGTGGGTGTATATTGTCGTTTTTAAACAGTGGTGGAACAATTGGGAAAATATCTGGATTTGAACAAGCGCGTATGGTCGATGGTGTTATATCCTCTCAGAAGCGATATAAAGAAGGAGAGACTATTCTTAGGACTGGTACATTGCAGCAAATTCACTTGCGGTTTTATATTGTTCGAGACTCTAAAGAAGAACTGAAGGAGTCTATAGAGAAAATACAAAAATTGATCTGCGTGCAAGATATAAATGGGAAGAATATGCTTTTGAGTAATTTTAATGTGGATAAACTGGACCTTGCTCTTACAGACTTGGGGGGGGGTAAAAAGAGGTAACTTCCTGTATGTTAATTTTGAAAGCATTGCGTTGCTCTCAAATAGGAGGGCGGCATGATGCAGAACCTGGGGGAGAAAACGGGTCGTAATTCTAGCAGATCGGACGGCTCCTGCAGTGTGTGCTGTCGCCGGAGCAAAAGCGTATCCATTAGTTCTTTGTCCAGGAAGAAGCTGCTTATTATGGGCGGCAATTTCACACATTGTAAGGTTGTAGATGCGGCAAAAGAGATGGGCGTGGAGACCTATGTCGTTGACTATCGGGAGACTTCACCCGCAAAAAAAATAGCTGACCATGCCTATCAAATAGACGTTACTGATATAGATCAGCTCGAGGATTTATGCAAACGAGTTGGTATTGATGGGGTTATTAGCGGATGGATAGACTTTGTGCAGCCGTATTATCAACATTTATGTGATAGATTGAATTTTCCTTGCTACACAACAAAAACCCAGCTAGATAGACTGGCAAAGAAAAAGGGTTTTAAAGAATGCTGTATTGATTATGGCATTGGTACGCCGACAAGGATAAAAGTTGAGGATATTGAGGATCCTCTTCCATTTAAAATTATTGTTAAACCGTCAAACAGCAGAGGTTCAAAGGGATCGTCAATCTGCGCATTCAAAGAAGAGGTTTTTAAAGCGATTAATATTGCAAAAGTTGAGTCTTTCGATGGGGAGTGTGTTATAGAGAAATATATTGAGAACAAAGATGCTTTTTGTGCGACATATTTGTTTGTGAATGGTGAGGCTTATCTTGAACAGCTTTCAGATGTGTATTTCGGGGATAAAAATGTTGGATTGGAAAGAGTTGCTGTGGCCTATAGATCCCCATCTGTAAGATCCGAAGAATATATAAGAAAAGAAGCTGGACGATTGATCCATATGCTCAAAAGTTTGGGAGTGAAGAATGGCCCCTTTGTGGCACAAGGTTTCTTTACTGACGATGACATCCTTTATTTTGACCCCAGCAGGAGGTTCGCTGGAGGGGAATATGAAAGGGCGCTTAAGCGGCTTACTGGAATTGATATTGCTAGAGCAATGATCATCTTTGCTTTGACCGGGGAATTTCCGATTGGAGAAGATGTTATTGACACAGACAGTTATCTTTTGAACGGAAAAACAGCCATAAGATTACAAATTAATGTTTGTGCTGGACATGTAGCAAGAGAAGAAGGTTTTGATGCAATACAAGAGATGCAGGAAGTGGAATGCGTGGCCCGATATCATGCGCCCGGAGATGTGATTGAGGCTACGGGTAATACGCTACAACGATATGCCCAAATTGTTTTGGTTGCTGATGAAACAGAGCAACTTAAAATCGCTATAAAGCGCATCTATGATAAGATCAGGGTCTTTGACGAATCAGACAAAAATATGATTATTTCTCTCTTTGATCCAGAAAAGTTGTAAAGATGATGTGCTCTATAAATGAGGTGTAAAGATGATTAATGTCACCGGATTAGCTGTGAGGTAGTCATCACGCCGTTTTTCTTTGTCTTCACCGCATATGACAAGGCAAAGCATGGGAGCATGGGAAAAATTTGTTGCCCAAATAAAAATCGGAATAATTGAAAGCATGTCATTTGTTCGGTTGAATTGATGAGGTTTTCATGATAATAAAGCGTCCGGCGGGAGGGGATGAGGATGAACAGATCGGCTGCGTTTCTTGCCGAGATCGACGTGTTGCAAAATAAGGCGATACCAGACGCTGTCATTGAAAGGGCAAAGCAGTCGCTTCTGGATTATCTGGCAGTAGCATCTGCAGGAGCAGCGTTTCAAAAAGAGAAACTGGAGCGTTATCTGTCCTTTGCCCGGCCGGAAGACGGGAATTTCACGGCAATAGGACTCGGAAAACGGCTGGCGCTCAAGGAAACGGTCTTTTTGAATGGCCTGAACGGACACGCGCTGGACTTCGACGATGGAACGAACTCGGGAATTATACATCTTGGATCGCCGATATTTAGTTTACTTTTGCCGCTGGCGGAGAGGTATGACATATCATTGGACAAGCTGCTGCGCGCGGCGGTGATTGGTTATGAGACGTCGTATACGATGGCCGTCTCTATCCAGCCAGGCCACAAGGCGTTGGGCTACCACGCGACCGGAACCTGCGGCGTGCTCGGCGCGACGATCGCTGCGGCGTATATGCTGGACTTCACGGAGGAAGAACGCTTTAACGCGTTTGCAGCGGCATGTGTATCGGCGTCAGGGATGTTGAAGGTGCTTGACGATGAATCGGAGTTGAAGCCCTATAACGTGGCAAAGTCAGCTCTGCTTGCGCTCACCAGCCTTCAGCTTGCAAAGGCCGGCTTCAAGGGTCACCATGATCCGCTTGGAGGACGGGGCTTCTTCCAGATGATGACCGGTAAAGAAAACTTAGAAATGAAGCCGGTGCTGTTAAACAGCACCTACGCCATCATGAAAACCTATACCAAGCCCTATGCTTCTTGCCGCTACACGCACCCTTCGGTAGAAGCTGCGATCCGCTTGAGGGAGCAAGTGACGCCGGACGAAGTGGCGGACATCGATATTCACACCTATTCCCTGGCGGTGTCCGGCCATGATCACACAGACATTCCTGGCACCTATTCCGCAAAGATGAGCATTCCCTATGCTGTTGCGGTCGGCCTGATCTATGGAAAGGCAGGACTGCAGGAGTTTACCGAGGAGAAAGTGAGGAATGAAGAAGTCCTTGCGCTTGCAAAGAAGGTCCGTGTGGAGAAGGATAAAACGTTGAGCGAGGGGTTTCCCGCCGTGCAGGCGGCAATCGTGAGTATCACGAAAAATGACGGTACAGTGTTGACGGAACGTGTGGATCACCCCAAGGGTGAGCCGGAAAACCCGTTGAGTGTGACTGAGTTTAGGGAACGTTACGATGGGCTGATGGCCTATGCCGGACAGATGAACGGAGAAGCGGTCTATCGGTATATAACCGAGGAGAATGTATCGGTCAGAGAAATCATGAAGTATGTTTGAGGGGCACAATGAAGCTTGTACTGGGAACAATGACATTTGGGGAATCGGTATTTTCACCGGACGTTGGGCAATTTGTGAGTGTTTTTTTGGATGCTGGGTATGAGGAACTGGACACGGCCTACGTCTACAACGGGGGAAATTGTGAGCGGCTGCTTGGCGAAGTACTGCCGGCACTGGATCGTCCCTATAAAATCGCCACAAAGGTCAACCCGCGTATTTCCGGCCGGCTTGACGGCGAAGCGGCTTATAAGCAGGTAGATGAATCCTTGGCACGGATGAATCTGGACAGCGTGGATACGGTGTATCTTCATTTTCCTGACCCGGCAACGCCGGTAGAATCGGTTCTGGAAGCGATGGCTGAGCTGCATGCACAGGGGAAATACAGAGAGTTGGGATTATCAAACTTCCCGGCCTGGATGGTAGCGGACGTCTGGCATAAATGCGATAAGCACGGCTGGGTGAAGCCTACGGTATTCGAGGGGGTCTATAACCCGCTGACCAGGAGAGCGGAGGTGGAACTAAACGCCTGTCTGAATGCCTTTGGGATGCGGTATTACGCTTACAATCCCATGGCGGGCGGCCTGCTTACTGGACGCTACGGCAACTATGAGGACGCTCCGACGGACGGCCGTTTTACCCATCGCCCGAACTATCAGAAGCGGTACTGGAAGAAAAGTTATTTTGACGCTGTGGCATTGCTGAGAACGGTTTCTGAAAAATACGGTATTACCATTGTTGAGACCACTTACCGCTGGTTGGCGTACCATTCCATGCTGAATGCGGAGCGGGGAGATGCTATCCTGATCGGCGCGTCTAAAATGGATCATCTTGTACAGAACATAGAGGCGGTAAAGGCCGGGCCATTGCCGATGGAACTTGTCGGCGCTTTTGAACAGGCATGGGGCATGTGCAAGGGTGACAGTCCGGAATATTTCACGCTGTATACCGGACCCGGATCTGTTGGAGGCGATAAGAGATAATGCTGGATCAGGATCTGGTGTTTGAAGTCCTAGCGAAAAACGGTGTGAGCTTTTTCGTGGGTGTTCCTGACTCCTATCTGAACGGTTTCTGCAACTACGCGCTGGCAAACAGGGGGGAGCGGAACATTATTGCCGCCAATGAGGGCAATGCGATCGGAATTGCCGCGGGGCACTATTTTGCAACAAAGGAAATACCGCTTGTGTATATGCAGAACAGCGGTCTTGGCAACACGATAAATCCACTGGCGTCTTTGGCAGACGAGCATGTATATGCCGTGCCGATGCTGCTTTTGATCGGCTGGCGTGGGCAAGGTGACAGTGAGCCACACCACCCGCAGCATACGCTGCAGGGGGAGATTACCCTGGGGCTTTTGGAACTGCTGCACATTCCATACACTGTGCTCAAAGATAATGATGCTGCATTTGCGGAGACGATTGAACGAGCTGTCAAGTGCTGCATACGGACCCGTCAGCCCTATGGCCTTATCGCGCCGAAAGGGGTGATGGCAGCCAGCGAGAAATCCAACAATGTGGACGATACGTACCCCCTGAGCCGGGAAGAGGCTATTGAAGCCATCCTGAATAATATGCCGCCTGATACGATTTATTCTGCCACGACAGGCCGGGCAACGCGGGAACTGTTTTTTCTACGGGAACGCCGCGGGGAGAGCAAAGTCTGCGATTATCTGAATGTGGGCTCCATGGGACATGCGTCTTCCGTGGCGCTGGGGATAGCGCTGGAGCGGCCGGAGCGGCAGGTCGTCTGCCTGGACGGCGACAGCGCCTGCATCATGCACATGGGAGCTATGACAATGGTGAGCAAGGTGAATGCGCCAAACTATGTACACATTGTGCTGAATAACGGTGCGCATGAATCAGTGGGGGGCCAGCCATCAGCAGGGCACAGGATCGATTTTACAAAGATAGCGGCGGCCTGCGGTTATGCTACCGTTGGGCATCCGGTGACAACGGAGAAAGAGCTTATACAGGCGTTGGGTGTACTGCGTGACTGTGGCAAGGCGTCATTTATAGATTGCCGCATCCACAAAGGGCTGAGCAGAAAGCTGCCGCCTATCGTCTTTGATCACCGGGCTGCGATTGACGCGCTGATAGGGCAGTTAATGAATAACGAAATACGGAGAGGAAGACGAACATGAACAGCATGGAAAAAACGAGAGCCTTTTTGCGGTCAATGGGACTGCCTGGCGGGGACGCCTATGATCTGCCTACGTCAGAGAAACGCTTTGCGGACGGTGGACAGTACCGTTTTGAGGTACCTGGCATCCAGGGACCGAAGGTGATGCGGGCACTGCTGGAGGCGATGGACGGTTATGGACTGTATCTGCACCGCGTTACCCAGACACAGGGCATCATGCGCCTTACCGATGAGGAGATCAGCAAAATGGTGGAGCTGGCCCACCAGTGGCAGACGGACCTGATCCTGGCTATTGGTCCGCGGGCGACCACCGATACATCCGCCTCTGTGCATACGGAAGAGGGCGTGCGCATGGGTTACCGCCTGCGGGGACAGGAGCAGATCGTCCGTGCCGTTGAGGACGTAAAGCGTGCTGCCCGGCTTGGCTGCCGTAGCTTTTTGGTATACGATGAAGGCTGTCTTTGGGCACTCAACGAGTTCAGAAAAGCGGGAGAGATACCTGCAGACTGTCATTTCAAAGTATCTGCCCATGCCGGCCACGGAAACCCCTGCTCGGCAAAGCTGCTGGAATCTATCGGCGCAGACTCCATCAATCCCGTGCGGGATATACAACTGCAAATGCTGGCTGCGATGCGCCAAGCAGTAGACTGTCCTATTGATATACACACAGAAAACCCAAAATCAACCGGCGGTTTCGTCCGTCACTATGAAGTGCCGGAGATGATCCGTGTAGCGGCACCGATCTATCTGAAGACAGGAGGTTCCGTAGCGGCGACCCACAGCTGGGATTCCACGGAAGACGATGCTCGCAAACGCGCTAAGCAGTGCAGTTTGGTCAAACGGATGATCGACGAGTATTATCCGGAAGCAGTCTGGTCCCCCAGGGGAAGCCTGGTTTGAAAAGTGGTTGTGACGGAAAGGAACGACAGAGACAATGAGACACCATCTTTATAACCCGGACTTCAAGTTTGTAGTCGAGCCGGAGGACTTCGATAAATACACTGACAGGGAGCTTTTGCGGTACTGCCTTGGCGCTGCTATGTACATGCCGGGATATAAGAACTTTGCTCCGAAGATACTGGACAATGCCATGCCTGGTTTAACGACGATCGTCCTTTGCTTTGAGGATGCGTGTCCGGAGGAAAAGGTCCCGGAGGCGATGGAGAATGTACATGGACTTTTGGATACGGTGACAGATGCGGTGGACAACGGCACTATGAATGCGCAGAAGGTCCCGCTGATTTTTGTTCGTATTCGTAATCTGGCGCAGTTCAAAGCATTTGGGGAGAAGCTGACAAAGAACCAAGTCCGGTCGCTGTGCGGCGTGAATTTTCCCAAATTTAACGCGGAAAATGGCTATGAGTATTTCGCCTATTTGCAGGATCTGAATGAACGGTTTGGCGAGATCCTCTATGGTATGCCGATCATAGAGGATCCGGAGGTGGCGTACAAGGAAAGCCGGATGCGGGAACTGATAGGCATCAAGAAGATACTGGACAAATATCATAATCTCGTTCTCCAGGTCCGCGTAGGCGGTACAGATTTCAGTTCAGTTTTTGGAGTGCGCCGGGGTGTGGACTATTCGATTTATGACATCATGACGGTGCGGGAGTGCTTGAGCGACATTGTGAATGTATGTGGCCGGGACAATGACTATGTGATTTCTGGGCCGGTTTGGGAGTATTTCCGTGCACCGAAGCAATTGATGTTTGAAGAACTGCCCAAGCATGGTCTGGAAGATTATCTGATGAAGCGACTGCCGATCGTAAATAACGAGATAGACGGACTGTTGCGGGAAGTTATTCTGGACAAGGCGAATGGCTTTGTGGGACGCACGGTCATCCATCCCACGCACGTGAAATTTGTGAACGCACTGATGGCGGTGACGAAGGAGGAGTACGACGATGCCTGCCAGATCCTTGGAACCGGCGGTGGGGTCGTGAAGGGCTCTGGCGGAAATAAAATGAACGAGATCAAGCCGCATACCAACTGGGCGAAGAAGGTTATAGGCCGCGCGCGTGCGTTCGGCGTCATCGAAAATGAAAGCGCGTATATCAAACTGTTTGCGGTGAACGAGTAGTCGGAGGAGATAGCATTGATTGAGCTGCATACCCCATTGACAGATGAATGCGTTGCCGGCCTTCATGTAGGGGACACTATAAGCCTTTCCGGTTACATACTCTGCGGACGAGACGCAGTGCTTCCAAGGATAACAAAAATGATAGAGAATGGGACCGTCGGGGAACTTGGTGTGAACCTTTGCGGTCAAGTGATCTTTCATACGGCCGTAAGCCCGGCGGGGGTGGGGCCCACATCCAGCAATAAGCTGGAGATAGAGAGCAGTATGGAACAGCTGTCAAAGGCGGGTATCAAACTACACCTTGGCAAAGGTGTGTTGCACCGAGAGACGATAGAGGCTCTCGACAGATGCAACTCGGTCTATGCGGTGATCCCGCCTGTGACAGCGCTTCTGGGAGCGAAAACAAAAGAGCAGAAATTGATCGCCTTTCCAGAACTAGGCATGGAGGCGCTGCATCTGATCAAGGTGGACAAGTATCCGGCGATAATTGGAGCGGCACATGGGAGCAGTATCTATGAGTAAGAGCTATGAGGAGATAGTGGTACTTATCCGGGATGCCTTGGTGGATGCAGGCTCGACTTTCCGTGGGGATAAAAAAAGAGCCTACCGCAGAGCTATAGCAGCAGAGACAAACGAAAAGGCAAAATGGGTCTTGGAGACGATCTTGGAGAATGCCGAGGCTGCGGAGAAGAACCATAGTCCACTCTGCGATGATACCGGCATCCCTCATATGGTTCTGGAAGTCGGCCCGGATGCAGCGGTCACGGGACGTATGCTGGACGCAGTCAGGGAGGGGGTCGCGGAAGGCCTTCGCAAGCTGCCGGGCCGCCCCATGGGGATCATGGGTGATGACAGCCATAGGATCGATCAGTCAGGTGGATTGAATCCGAACAGTGCCGGCGTAGAGCCAGCGCCAATTTTGATCAGAAGATGTGAGGAAAATGTACTGCGACTGCATATTCTGATGTTCGGGGGGGGCCCTGCGATACGAGCGAAGACGTACCGCGTGTTTCACAAGCACAATACACAAGTTGTTCTGAACGAGATTGTGGAGTGGGCAAAAGAAGGCGTGGCGCAGCTCGGCTGCTCGCCATGTACACTTGCGGTCGGCATAGGCAGGAGCCATTTTGAAGCGGCTGCTTTAATGCTTCAGGCTCAGGTGGATGGGAACTATGACACACAGTCTGAAATGGAGAAGGAAATAACCCGTAGGATCAATGATGCGGACATTGGCCCCCTTGGCCTACACGGAAAAACAAGCGTCCTAGCCACATTTATGAAGGTCGGTCCGCAGAGAGCCAGCGGTGTGCGCATTGTTTGTGTTCGTCCAACCTGCTGCTTTGAACCGAGAATCGCTACGGTGGAATTAGAAGATGAATCGCGAGATTAAGCGTAACGGGAATATAGAGCGCACATTAAGCCTATTCTTGGCGGTATAAAATTGAAAGACTTGACCCGGCAGAGTATACAAGAGCATTTCAATTCATTGGCCGGTGTACTCTCGCCAAACAGCATGAGGAAGCATAACGTCATAATCCACGGTGCGCTAAAGAAAGCTGTGCTTGATGGTGTGCTTACTTCGGATGTTGGGAATGTGCTAAAAGAGATAGAACTGCCAAAGAAAAGGAAGTATGAAGGAGCGGTGTGGAGCGCCCAATATGAGGCTTCATGATCTGCGTCATACTGCCGCAACGGTCCTTGTCAAGCGTATGCCCGTGATCTATGTGACGGCGTTTCTGGGACACAATCAGGTATCTACCACAACAGATATCTACTCCCATGTGCAGGAAAGCGAAAGGCCGAAAGCGTCCGCGACGATGGACGCATATCTGGAAAGTGTCGGATTTTGTTCTGGAAATTGTTCTGGAAAGCAGAAATGAGCGGTCCAATGCGGGGAGAGCATAAAAAAGGAAAAGCCCCAAATCCCCGAGATTCAAGGCTTTCCAAAGTTGGTGCACCACAGCAATCCAAATCCGAACCCGCGGCCTGTTCCTCCAGGGCCGCTTTCATCTCGTCGAAGGTGACGGTCTTTGTCCCATCCTTGTAGTTGATGTGCAGCGTCAGCTTGTCGTCAAATAAGTACACCGAATTGACGAACGTGTCTATGAGTTGCTGCCGGTGTTCCTTCTTCCTCATGTCCAGCTTGCGGAACCGCTCCAGCCACATGGTCACGAATTCCGCCGTCAACTTCGGCTTTGCCATTTTCTCGTTGGCGATCCTGACCTCCAGGTCCTCTTTCGTCGCCTCCAGTTCTTCCAGGCGGCTCTTGGTGGATGGGGTCAGGATGCCCTGCTGGATGGCATTGAGCAGATTGTTGATGCCGGTCTCTGCCTCTTTCAACTGCTGCTCATACAGCGGGAGTTGGGTGTTCTCTTGCTCTTGTAGGTCCATCACCGTGGAGACGATGGCTTGGATCACCTTATCGTCCCGTATCTCCTTCATCGTCTCGTGGACGATGAAATCTTCGATGAACGTCTTATTGACCGGCTTTTTATGACAGTCACCACGCTTTTTCTTCACCGTGGCGCACTTGTAGTAGTGGTGTACCTTCCCTGTGTGGCTGGTGCCGCTTTCCCCGCACATATAGCTGCCGCAGTAGCCGCAATAGAGCTTAGTCGTGAGCAGGTAATCATCTTCAGCCTTGTGCCGGGCCGGAGCTTTTTTGTTCTTTGCCAGCTTTTCCTGCACCCGGTCAAACAAGTCCTGGGGTACAATGGCCGGGATGCCGTCGGGAATGACCGTATCACGATAACGGAACTCACCCATGTACCGGCGATTGTTCAGCAGATGTTGGATGCTGTTGTAGGAGAACGGCTGTCTGCGGGTGTTCCTCACGCCCTTTTCGTTCAGCCAGTTGCATATCTGCGTCATGGTGTACCCGGCGTCGTATTTCTTGAACGCCTCCAGCACATAGGGAGCGGTCAGGGGGTCAATTTGGAAGTGCTGCTCACTGTCTATGACGTATCCCGTGGGCAGAGTCCCACCGTTGAACTTACACTTGAGGGCGTTGTCCGTCATGCCCCGAATGACCTTCTCGGATAAATCGGCTGAGTAATATTCTGCATAGCCCTCCAGGACCGATTCAAGGATAATTCCTTCCGCACCCTCGGAGATAACTTCTGTGGCCGACACCACTTTGACGCCGTTCTTTTTGAGCGCGGCCTTGTACCTAGCGCTGTCATAGCGGTTCCGGGCGAAGCGGTCCAGTTTCCACACGATGACCATGTCGAACAGCTTCTTGCCGCTGTCCTTGACCATGGCCTGGAACTCAGGTCGGTTATCCGTCTTGGCAGAGAACGCCCGGTCTATGTAGTGGCGCAACACGGTGATGCCGTTTTTCTCTGCGAATGCAGTGCATTCACGGATTTGCCCCTCGATGCTTTCTTCCCGCTGGCTGTCCGAGGAGTAACGGGCATAGATAACAGCTGTCATTTCGTCTCCTCCTCCAGCATCTGCACCAGCGTCTTTTTCAGGCGCTTGTTCATGGGAGATTTGGGGTCAAAGCACATTTCTATGAACTCGTTCATCTCCGGGTGCAGCTTGCCCAGGTCCGGTTCATTGGAATACACCTTCCCTTTGGGATCATCCGTGCGGCCATAGAGATAGTCCAAAGACACGTCAAAATAATCCGCATAGCGAAGCAGTACTTTGGCGGAGGGCTCACACTGGTTATTCTCATAGCGGTTGACGCCGGACTGCCGCAGGCCCAGGATAGGGGCCAGCTTGTTCTGAGACACGTTGATGGATAGCCGCAGCGCCCGCAACCGATCTGCCATGATCTGCATGATGGACCCTCCTGTGGTGGTTTTCTATATCATAGCATACTGCGGAACAAAAATCAACACCTGGTTTGCATAACGCAGTAACTGTGAACGACTTATTCCTGTCAGAATCCGGCATACAATCACAGACAGAATAGTCTAAACCTACACATCAAGCCTAAAGCCCCGGTCAAGTGAATCATAAAACTCTTTGAGAGAAGTTACATATGTGTTATAATCTTGTTGCAAACACTCAGAGGAAATTGACGACCCTATTTATAAAGATTGCGGGGATAAGAGAAATGGAAGATGTGGGATACCATGATTACAATAAGGTGGAACAGGGCGACAGT
>CANQXF010000026.1 GCA_947627695.1 uncultured Ruminiclostridium sp.
GCAAAGGACATGGCACGCATATTCGAGGGGCTTTATGAGGAATGGGATAATTCTGTCTATCAACAGTATCTCAAACGCTTCGGGCTGCCATTGAAAAAGAAGATCGGGCAGTTCTCAAAGGGTATGAAAATGAAATTGCAGATCGCCTGTGCCCTTTCCCATAATGCAGAGCTGCTGATAATGGACGAGGCGACTACAGGACTTGACCCGGTGGTGCGTGACGAAATACTTCATATTTTTCAGGAGTATCTGCAAAACGGTGAGCGTTCTATCCTGATGTCCTCGCATATTACGAGTGACCTTGAAAAAATTGCCGATATGGTGACATTCATAGACAGGGGAAAGATTCTGCTCACGGGCTGTAAGGACGAAATCATTGAAAGTCACGGCATTCTGAAATGCAGTAAGGAACAGGTGAACGAAATCGAAAGCGGTGACATTGTAAGCGTGCGTATCAATAATTTTGGTGCGGAAGTCATGCTTTGCGACAGGGAGAACAGTGCCTATAAGTATAAGCAATATCCTGTCGACCCTGCAAGCCTTGATGACATCATGCTCTACTATGTTCACAAAGAAGAAAGGGAGTGGCAGTAATGGCAAAATTCAAGTCCCTGCTTTTCCGTGAACTGCGTGCTTCCCGAAAAAATATTATTATAAAAGCTGTCTTATTGACCATATTCGGACTGTTTTTTGCTGTTGGTATCAGCATAACAGCATCAGACCCGGAATTGAACGAAACAAGTGTTATCTCTCTGATAGTCAGCGCTTCACTCTCCCTTGGCGCAGTAGCTGTTTTGTCGGGGAATATGCATACGGATATATTGAAACAAGACATAAATACCAACTGGCTCACATATTCCTATACCCTGCCTATCGAGCCGAAAGACCGTGCGCTCATAACGCTGATCGGCAGCTGCGGTCTGACGCTCCCGCTTATGGCGGCAGGACTGGGCTTTACGGCGGTATACTGTGCTGTAGGAGGGATCGGATTTTCCCTGTCGTTCGTAAGCATATATGCTATAATTTTCGCTGCCGCCGCACTGTATAATATCGTCAGCGACAGATTTATCCTGCGTTCAAGAAGCATAGCGCAGATAAACAGTTCCGTGCAGCGGCTCGGACTTGGTACGTTGGGTGTCATAATAGTTATCGGGGCGATATTCTTTGGCAGGATAAAGCATTTTCTATTTTCTGACGGCGTGATCCCTTTGAATATTCTGTTTGATAAACTGAACGGCAAAATGCTTATCCTGCTAATACCGCTTTGTATCGCGCTGCTTTTTGCAGATTATTTCGTAATAAAAAGCAGTATGCAGTCGGCTTATTCGGCAGATAAGGGCAATACCAAAGTACAGATACAGAAAACAGAAACGCTCTCCGACGCTCACGGCTATCCCACAGGATATTTGTATAAGGAGTTAAAGCAGAATCGACTGTTTATTATCCTGACCGCCCTGCTGCCCCTTATCCTGCTGATGTTCAATTACATGATGCTGTATGTGACGGCAGTCACCGATGAAAATAAGCCTGTCTTTTCCGATGTTCTTGCCGACAGCGAAAACATGATAATTCGTTTGCTGATGACCGCCGTGGGAGCATATGCCGCAAGCGGTCTGATCGCAGGCATTTTCGGCGGAGATGACCGAAAACTCTATGCGTATTTCACGGTAAGCACGCCGCAGGGGGTAAGGGGGAGTCTGTATTACAAGTACTTCTTAGCCTTTGCGATGAACGGGCTGTTCATGGTAGGCTCAATATTTGCCGGCAGCATTTATGATACGCTGTACTATGTGATAACAGGAGTGGAAAGCACAAGTCTCAATAAACTTTATCTTGTCATCTTTTTCCTGCTTATGGCAATATGTGCATTGGATATCCCCTTTATGATACGTTTCGGGCAGAAAAAAGGCAGCTATATCAAGACGGCGCTTATGCTCGGTATTTCAACGATACTGGTGGTCGCATTTGACTATCTGCCTGATCCTATCAAGGATGAACTTATAAAGTTATTTTCCGCAGTAATGGGTGGAAAAATCAGCGATAATATGACGCTCTGTATCAGTTTTGCTCCGATATTGTGTGTGGCGATGTACTATCTTTCTTACAAATTCTCCTGCAAGCTATTTATGAGAGGGGTGGACGGCTATGACAAATAACATAGACAAAAAGCTGGAGCTAAAACGGCTGCTTATATTTCTGTTCTTTGCGTTTGCTCTTAGCTGGATCCCTGCGATCATATTCAACAAGGTCTTTGGCTATCATGATTGGTTTGAAACGAACAAATACCCTGTGCTGTCCTGGTTCGTGGGCTATGGTCCTGCGCTTGCGAATGTCATCACACGAAAGCTCACCCACGAGGGATGGCATGACAGTATGCTGCACTTACGGCTGAAAAGCAATATCAAGTATTATGTTATCGCTGTGCTGTTTGTAAGTATCGCAAGTCTTCCCACAGGGATCATGAGAACCTTCGTCTACGGCGGGGGAGATTTTTCGCAGCTTGGAACTTATTTTACGGCAAAGGAAGCGATCGGTTCACTACTGCTGATACTCGCCACTGCGCCGCTTGCGGCATACAACACATTTGGAGAGGAATTTGGCTGGCGAGGTTATATGAACCAGAAAATGGAACCGCTTATCGGCACGACAGGCACTGTCATTGTGGGAGGTATCATCTGGGGCGTGTGGCACGCAGTGCTTACCGCAGAGGGGCACAACTTCGGCACGGATTATGCCGGTTATCCATGGCTTGGGATCCTTGCCATGTGCATTATATGTATATTTGACGGCATCGTCCTCATGTGGCTGACGAAAAAGACGGGTTCGATCTATCCAGCAGCGATCCTGCACGCCATGAATAATAACGGCGGCAAAATAACAGCGAATTTCTTTATAAGCGGCATTGATACAGAAACTTTTAAGGAAACGATAACACAGTCGCTGATCTGTGAGATCCCATTCTTCCTGTGCTGCACTGTGTTTTTTGTGTTGATGCTGCGTGACAAGAGCAGAATACACCAAACTGCATAGCAAACAAAACGCTCTCTGAACGTTCAGGGAGCGTTTTGTTGTTTTAAGAGGGGGCATTTCAAGCGCGTCGTCAAGTTCCTCTTTTTAAGCTGTAATTCAAAGCAAGTTCATCACTGTCCTTCTTCAATTGCTCCAAAAGCTCTTTGACCTTTTCCTCTCTTGCGGCACGGTTGGACGTTGAATTTTTTTATTTTTCATTGACATTCTCTCCTTTGTGTAAAAAATTCGTCCGGGGTCGGGCGGCAAAGCGACTCCCTCGATTAGCAGAATCGACCGCCGCAAGTTGGCATTTATTACGGAGAGAGATGAGGGAAAGGAAAGTGTCGAATCACAAGGGAAAATATAAAAAACAGCGTGTTGCAAAACACGCTTTCGGTCACATCGGGGATTTTTCTGTTTTGTTTCAAAAAGAGATACAAGGAAAAAACGGCAAGAGGCAGTTTGTTCCTGCCAAGTGAGAAAGGGTCAAGGGAAAACAGGAAAATATGCATAAAAGCAGGTGCAATATATCCTGTTTGCCGAAGCAGTAACAGAGAATGTTTAACAGCAGCGCCCTCGGCTATGCCGAGCACATACGCAGTATGTGTCGCCGCCCCTTATGCCCTTTTCTTTGCGGGAGTGTTTTTGCGTTTTTTGCGTCTGTAAGGCGGCTGTTTTGCGGCGTTTCGGCGGCTATATCGGGGTTCTTGAATTTCTCCACATTGGGCTTAAAATGCCTCAAAATGTGGGGAAGAATTTCCCCAGTGGGGAAAAGTGACCTCTTAGCCCCGTATTTATGGCAATTATTTTCCCCACTTTTTTGGACGAAATGTGTCGCTGGGGAAAATGCAGCAAATTGAGCCGAAAAGTATTTTCGAAAATGTGGGGAAATTGTTTTGCCTCTCGCGGCGGAGCTTTCTCACACTTGTTTCTGTCCGACAGGGGTCCCTCTTAGTGGGATAGTCGGACACAAAAAAATAAACCCGAAACGGCGAACCGTTCCGGGTTTCCTTTTCAGCGGCCAAAAACCTCTGTGCGATATACAAATGCAAACTCATTTTTGCGACGATTATGTCAAAAAAGTTCATCACTTGTGGATTTGGTGGAGCAAAGAAGAACTTAAACGAACTCTCAGAGTTCGTCTTATTCTCGTTTGGTGGAACCGGCGAGAGTCGAACTCGCGTCCGAAAGCCACTCCACTCACCTTTCTACATGCTTAGTCAGCCTTTAAGATCTCCCTCATCGCTTTCCGACAGACGGGACAGCGAATCGGCAGCCCTTTGATACATCTGAGGTTACAAGGCTCTTACCGCAGACGTTCACTGCTCAGTGACGCCCGAACCGGGGCCGCAGTACTCCTCGGCAGGACGGTAGCCGCAATTAAGCAGCTACGAGTTCAGATCTATAATCTGCGTTTAATTTTAAATTACCCATTATTAAAGAGTTTAGGAGAACTCTGCATGCTTAGCGAGCTTCACAGCCCCCGTCGAAACCTTTACGGTCCCATTAAGGCGCAACATTATTATACAACAAAAAAATATTTTTGTCAACAGTGTGAAATCTTCCTATTTTTCCTCGCTTATCCACTTTTTCCATACGTCGGGACAGTTTCCCACAGTCACCCTTTTCCCGTCCCTTACGATAGGCGTTCTGAACAGGGAAGGAGTGGCGAGTATCTTCTCCGTCCTCGCCTCGTCAAGCAGATACTTTGCCTGAAAATATTCCTCCGCCTCTGTATTTATCACCTTTTCAAGTCCTCCCGCAGCGGAGCATACCGAATTGAACTCCCCCTTGCTCATCGCCTTTTCATTGAGGTCGATGAACTGGAACTTTATCCCTCTTTCCTTGAAAAATCTCTGCGCTTTTTTGGTATCAAAGCACTTTTTCGTGCCGAATATCTGAATATTCATAATTACTCCTTGAAATTTTCGTAATCGTTTATTTCGTCTATGAATTCCCGCCCGTACATTGTCAGCTTTGCCGCACCAACTCCGTTCACCTGCAAAAACTCGTACTCGTTCGACGGCTTTTTCTCCGCCATATCCTCAAGGGCGGCGTTAGTAAATACCATATACGCGGGTATCCTGTTCCTTTTGGCAACTATCGCCCTCAGCTCCTTCAGCCGCTGATACAGCCCCTCGTCGTAGTCTTTTATCTCCCTCTTTTTATCAGGCTTTCTCAGCTTTACCGTTTCTCTCGTTTTTACAGTTATGTTTTCCCCGCTTGTGACCGCCTTGTGCCCCTTTTCAGTTATGTATATCAGCCGATATTCGTCGTCCGTCCTGCCGAGGTACCCGTCGTTCACCAGCATATCTATCATATCCCGAATATCCTTCCTGTGATATTCCGACATTATCCCGTAGGTGGAAAGACTGTCCAGCCCTGTACTCAAAACCTTTTCTCCCTTGCTTCCCATAAGCACTGCGCTTATCATCGCCCAGCCGTAGTGAAAACCTCTCTGCTGAAGTCTGAACACACAGCTTATTATCCTCCTTGCAGGATCGGTTATATCCTTTTCCACAAGCTCCGTCCCGCAGTTTGAACAGCCCGAGCAGCTCGTGCATTTTTCCCCGAAATAAGCGAGGAGAAACTCCCTCAGACACTTCGTAGTGGTGCAGTAGTCCACCATAGCGTTCAGCCGTCTTTTTTCCTGCCTCTGGAATTCTCTGAATTCCGTCTCGGAAAGCCCCTCGCCCTCTGCGTGGTCAATAAAATACCTTGCAGTATTCACGTCTGCTGGACTGTAAAGCAGTACACAGTCCGCCGCCGTTCCGTCACGCCCTGCCCGTCCCGCCTCCTGGTAGTAAGCCTCTGGGCTTTTCGGCATATTGTAGTGTATCACAAATCCCACATTGGATTTGTCGATTCCCATTCCGAAAGCGTTTGTGGCGGTAATGACCCTTATCCTGTCAAAGATGAAATCGTCCTGATTTCTGCTCCTGTCTGCGTCGGACATTCCCGCATGATACATTGCGGCGGGAATGCCGTTTTCCCTGCATATCTCAAGTGTCTGCTCCGTCTGTTTTCTTGTGGAGCAGTAAACAATCCCGCTTTTCCCGTCGAATTTTTTCAAAAGCTCCGCCAGCAAAGCGGGCTTGCTTTTCGTATCTGTCTTTATCACTTCAAAATAAAGATTCGGTCTGTCAAAGCCCGTGACTATCTCCATCGGCTCTTTCAGCCTCAGCTTTTCCTTTATGTCCTCTCTCACCTTTTCGGTTGCAGTAGCGGTGAACGCTCCCACCACAGGACGCTTTACAAGTGAATTTATGAAATCCGGGATTTTCAGGTAGCTGGGTCTGAAATCCTGCCCCCACTGACTTACGCAGTGCGCCTCGTCAACTATGACCATAGCGATATCGCTCCCCGCCGCAAATCGTCTGAATATCTCCGTTTCAAGCCTTTCAGGCGCAACGAACAGAATTTTGTACGCCCCCTGCTCCGCCATTTGCAGCGTCATCATAAATTCCGAATGGGAAAGGGAACTGTTCAGAAACGCCGCCGCCACACCGTTTTGGGTAAGCGACAGCGCCTGATCCTGCATAAGCGAGATCAGCGGGGAGACTACCAGCGTTATCCCCTCCCTCATCACAGCGGGGAGCTGATAGCAGACCGATTTTCCCGCGCCCGTCGGCATAACGGCAAGCAAGTCCCGTCCCGACAGCAGACAGTCCACCGCCTGCTCTTGCCCCGCACGGAAATATGAATGTCCGAATATATCTTTAAGCGTTTTCAGCTTGTCCATTTTTCTCTCCCAAAAAATAAATTACAAAAATATGTTATCACTTATCTCTCCAAAAGTCAATATTGCCTGATAAAATCGCTTTTTCCACTGGACTTTTTCCCTCATATGTGTTATACTTAATCATATATCTGAACATAACTGACAGATTTTTTCAGTAAAATAGAAACAAACTGATGAAAGGAAGAAATCACCATGTGCGGAATAGTAGGATACGTAGGCGACAAAGCCTGCCAACAGATACTTGTACATTCTCTGAAAAACCTGGAATACAGGGGTTACGACTCAGCGGGTATCGCCGTGTTTGAGGGCGACAAGCTGAAAACGGTAAAAGCCAAAGGCAAGATAGACGAGGGACTTGTTCCAAGACTCTTGGAAAACGGCGAGCTTAAAGCAGTTGCAGGAATAGGACACACCCGCTGGGCGACCCACGGCGAGCCTTCCGATATAAACGCCCACCCCCACGGCAACGCCAGAGTCAGCATAGTACATAACGGCATAATCGAAAACTACCGCAAAATAAAGGATTTTTTGATTGGTAACGGCTATTCCTTCGAAAGCCAGACCGACACCGAAACGGTCGCAAAACTGCTTGACTATCATTACAACGGCAATCCGCTGGAAACCATAGCCGCCACCGTTTCGGAGCTTGAGGGCGCATATTCTCTTGGAATAATCTTCCGCGAGCATAAGAACAAGATATACGCCGTCCGCAAGGAAAGCCCGCTGATAGTCGGCATAGGCGAGGGCGAAATGTTTATCGCCTCGGATATGACCGCAATTCTTGAATACACAAAAAATTATTACCTCCCCGAAGCGGGCGAGATAGCGGAAATAGACAAAAACGGCGTCACCTTCTACGACATTCACGGCAACGTGATAGAAAAGGAGATACAGACTGCTCAGTGGGACGTCACCGCCGCGCAGAAAGGCGGCTACGAGCATTTTATGCTGAAAGAGATACACGAACAGCCCGCCGCCTTGAAAAACACCCTGACCCCCAGGATATCCGACGGAATGCCCTCCTTTGAGGAATGTGGGCTTACCGACGAGATGCTCCGCAATTACCGCAACGTGTTCATTGTCGGCTGCGGCTCCGCAATGCATGCGGGAATGGTAGGGAAGTACGTCATCGAGCAGATCGCCCGCACACCCGTAACGGTTGACATTGCCTCCGAATTTAAATACCGCGACCCCCTCATTACCAAGGACGACCTGCTGATAATCATTTCCCAGTCAGGCGAAACTGCCGACACTCTTTCCGCCCTGCGCCTCGGCAACAGCATAGGAGCTGACACCTTGGCGGCTGTAAATGTGGCGGGAAGCTCTATCGACCGCGAGGCAAAAATGTCCGTCAAGACCCTTGCAGGACCTGAGATAAGCGTCTGCTCCACAAAAGCCTATATGGTACAGTGTGCATTTATGTATATGTTCGCTTTCCGCCTTGCCTATGCAAGAGGAAAAATATCGGCGGAAACCTGCCGTGACTACACCGCCAAGCTGCTCCAACTCCCCGACCTTATACAGGAATGTATCGACCGCAAGGAGCAGTATCAGCGTGTAGCCGCAAAGCTGATGAATGCAGTGAGCCTTTTGTACATCGGCAGAGGACTTGACTATGCACTGAGTATGGAGGGAAGCCTGAAGTTAAAGGAAATAAGCTATATCCACTCTGAAAGCTATGCGGGCGGCGAGCTGAAGCATGGCACCATTTCCCTTATCGACGACGAAATGCCCGTTATCGCCGTAGCTACCCAGACAAATCTCTTTGCTAAAACCATAGCCAATGTTGAAGAAGTCAAAGCGAGAGGGGCAAAGGTAGTTCTCGTCTGCCGCGACAGCGCCGAAGTGACCGCCGACATCGCCGACCACTTTATCCGCATACCCGACACCGACGACCTGCTTATGCCCCTTGTAACGGCAGTGCCATTGCAAATGACAGCCTATTACACTGCCCTTGACAGGGAATGTTCAATAGACACTCCGAGAAATCTGGCAAAATCCGTAACGGTAGAATAAAGGAAACTGAAATGCAGATAAAAACTGTATGGCAAAGGCTTAAAGAGACCATCAAGCCCATAGTTATGTACGGAATGGGCGACGGAGCAGAAAAGATAATGAAGGTGTTCGGAGGGCTTGAAATACAGCCCTCCGCATTTATGGCAAGCGATGAGTTCGTTCGTGGGCAGAGCTTTTTAGGCTACAAAGTCCACACCCTATCTCAGATACAGGAAATGTACAGCGATTTTATCATCGTCGTCTGCTTTGGCAGCAGTCTTCCCGAAGTGACTTCCCGCCTTTACGACCTTGACAGCAGGTACGAGCTTTACGCTCCCGACGTTCCCGTAACGGGCGGCGGACTTTTTGATGGAAAATATCTTGAAGAAAACCGCATTAAACTGGAGCAGGTCCGTTCTCTTCTTGCCGACGATTTTTCAAGAAAAGTCCTTGACGATATAATAACGTACAAGCTGACAGGGCAGATAAAATATCTGAGATCCTGCGAGACCCCCGAAGAAGAGGCATACCGCCTTTTAAACCTCACCCACAGCGAGATATACGTCGATATGGGCGCCTACAACGGCGACACTGTTGAAAAATTTCTCAGTCAAACGGACGGAAAATTTAACGAGATATACGCCCTTGAGCCTGACAGCCGCAGCTTCAAAAAAATGCTGAAACGCCTCGAAAATCTTGACAACAGCGTTTTCCACCCAATAAACGCCGCCGCATGGAATGAAAACGCCACACTGAAATTTCAAAAAAGCGGCAACAGGAGCAGCTCCGCCGACAATTCCTACGGCAGAGGAAAAGTAATCGACATACCCGCTGTTTCGGTTGATTATTTCCTCAACGGCTCTCCCGCCACGTTTATGAAGCTGGACGTGGAGGGAAGCGAGCGCGAGGCTCTTGACGGAGCAGCAAAGACCATTTCAACGTACAAGCCGAAGCTGCTCCTTTCCCTCTATCACCGCACCGAGGACTTGCTTGACCTGCCCTTGAAGATAATGGAAATGAACAGCAAATACAGTCTGTATCTCCGCCACCACCCCTATATTCCCGCCTGGGACACAAATTTATACTGCATATAAAAACTCCCCTGTCCGCCAGGACAGGGGAGCTTGTTTTACCACAATTTTTTCAGCGCATTTGAAAGCGGCTTGTAAATAACAAAGGTTATCGCCGAAACAAGAACGCCTTTAACAAAAGTGAACGGAGCGTTGAACCATATGAGAGCGTCCCATAAATTTCCCACATTTGGATTTATAAACTTATAGGCTTCAATTACGCCGTCCACGTTGCCTTTAAAGAAAAGCTCAATGTACACCGGATAGGTGATGTAATAGTTTACCAGTATGCTTGCCCCCGCCATTATGACGCACCCTGTAAGGCAGGCTATCAGCGCCCCCACGCGGGTCTTTTTGTATTTGTAGATAAGACCTGCGGGAACTACCATCATGACTCCAAGCAAAAAGTTGCACACCTCTCCGATACCGCCTGTCGTTGTGAAAAGCGCGTTTATCAGATTTTTCACAAGGCACACCGCCGCCCCCGCCCACGGGGAAATGACGAACGCCGCCACCAGCGCGGGCAGCTCTGAAAAGTCCATCTTCACAAAGCTGGGTATCAGTGTGGGAACAGGGAAGCTGAGGAACATCAGCACCGTTGACAATGCCGCCAGCATAGCTGTAACGGCTATTTTGCGGACGTGAGAATTTACCATTCTCTGAGTTTTTTCTGTTTTAACAGCCATAATAACACCTTTCCATAATCTGTATGATTTTTGGGAAAAAGGAAAGCCCCCGATAAACGGGGGCGTAAATGTTTTATGTAACGTAAAACATTCTGTTCTTTCATCCGGACTTTACCGTCGGTATCGGAATTTCACCGATTCAACCCTTGCGGGCTCGCAGACTTTACTGCCGGTGGGGAATTTCACCCCGCCCCGAAACAGATTATATTTATATTATACTCTCTTTCTCTCTTTTGTCAACAGTGTTTTTTTATTTTTTGATTTTTTGCAGCTGTAAAGAATAAGTATCACCGCCGCCGCAAATGTAAGCATCGCCGTTATCGTCCCCACGGTAATATTTCCCGTCCTGACAAATATTCCCGTCTGATAAATGCAAAGTGCTGTCCCATAAGCAAAAACCGTCTGATACAGCAAAGCAAATCCCGTCCACCAAACATTGTTCATTTCCTTTCGTATTGCCGACATCGCCGCAACGCAGGGCATACACAGCAGATTGAACATCATAAACGAGAACGCCGAAAGGCTGTCACGGAAAATTTCTCCTGCGTCCCCCAGCACGCCGAAAACTCCAACCAATTCTTCCTTCGCCAGCAGTCCCAGAACAGACGCCACCGCCGCCTGCCAGCTTCCGAACCCAAGCGGCTGAAATCCCGCCGCCAAAAGCTCGCCCAGATTTCTTAAAACGCTGTCGGCAGGCTCACGGACGAACGCAAATTCCCCTGCGCTCCACCCCACGTTCAGCAATATCCACACCACGCATGACGCAGGCAGTATCACCGTCCCCGCCCTTTTCACAAAGGAAACGCACCTTTCCTTTACCGTTCTGAAAACGATATTACCTTTCGGCAAATGATAGTCAGGCAGCTCCATAACAAACGGCGCGTCATTGTCCCTGAAAATTTTCAGCCCTTTGAGAATAAGCCCCGATATCAGCACCGCCGCCGCCCCTGTAAAATACGCCAGCGCCGCTACCCACCACGCCCCTCCGAAAAACGTCCCTGCGATCATTGAGATAACAGGCAGCTTTGCCCCGCAGGGCATGAATGTGGCCGTGATTATGGTCATTCTCCGCTGACTTTCGTTGTCCACCGTCCTTGATGACATCACGGCGGGAACTCCGCACCCCGTCGCAATAAGCATAGGGATAAAGGATTTCCCCGACAGCCCGAACGCCCTGAAAAACCTGTCCATTATGAAAGCGACTCTCGCCATATACCCGCATTCTTCAAGGAGCGACAGCATAACAAAAAGCAATGCCAACTGAGGCAAAAACCCCACGACCGTCCCCACTCCTCCCATTATCCCGTCAATAACCAGCCCGACGAGCCAGTCGGCGCAGTCAACGTATATCAGAAGCTCTCTCAGCGGCTGCGTTATCCACCCGTTTATGACTGTATTCTCGAAAAACTCGCTCAGCATACTTCCCACAGGACCCGCCGACAAAAAATACACCGCCGCCATTACAACGGCAAACACAGGCAGCGCCGTAAATTTTCCCGTAACTATCCTGTCTATTTTTTCCGAAAGGGAGCTTTCCCTTTTCGTTTTCAAAACGCACTGCTCCGCCGCCTTTTCCGCAATATCATACCGTTCGCTTATGATAATGCTGTCAGCGCTGTCCTCACATTCCCGTTCTCTTTTTCGTATAACAGCTTCAATTTGATTTTTTATGTCCTGTTTTTGGGATAAATTTTCATAAACCCTTTCGTCCCGCTGAAACAGCGCCGCCGCATACCACCTTGTTTTTTTCGCCTGATCTTTCAGCATATTTTCGATATTCAGTATAGCCCTTTCCGTTCCTGCCGAAAACGCCTTTGGAACAGCCGCCTTTTTTCCCGCCGCATTGACAGCCTTTTCCACCGCCTCATCAAGCCCGATACTCTTTACCGCCGACATTTTAACCACAGGAACGCCAAGTATCCTCCCCAGCTTTTCCGTATCAATGACGACCCCCTGCTTTTCAGCGGCGTCCGCCATATTGAGCCCCAATACCAGCGGCAGTCCCATATCCATAAGCTGTAACGTGAGATAAAGGCTTCTTTGCAGCTTTGTAGCGTCCGCAACGTTCAGTATCACCTGAGATCTTCCACTAAGCAAATGCTCTCTCGTTATAACCTCCTCCGCCGTATAAGGGCTCAGCGAGTATATTCCGGGGAGGTCCGTCACCACAACGTCTTTTCTGCCCTTTAGGAATTTTTCCTTTTTCTCAACGGTAACGCCCGCCCTGTTTCCCACATATTCCTCTGCCCCTGTCAGCATATTGAACACCGTAGTTTTTCCGCAGTTCGGATTTCCCGCCAAAGCGATATTTATCATCTTTTACGACCCCACTTGATTTTTTTGTAAATGTATGCTACAATATCATATTGTCCGGACTGTTCAATTATGTCCGACGAATAACGGTGTGCTTGATAACCACCTTACAAAAAAACAAGGAGAAAAAAACTATGTTCCAACTCAAAAACACAGCCCCCGTTCGGCTGGTAAGACTGGCGGCGGTCGCTGCGATCTACGTCGTTTTGACGGTATTTTTGCCCTTTACTTACGAAGCGGTGCAGTTTCGTATTGCGGAAATGCTTATGCTGCTCTGCTTCTACAACAAGGACTATTGCGTGAGCCTCACCTTAGGCTGCGCCATAGCCAACCTGTTCAGCCCGTTTATGCTTCTTGACGTGCCTATCGGAACAGCAGCTACCCTTATTGCGGCAGTGCTTATGTGGAAATGCCCCAACATTTACGTCGCCTCCCTTTTCCCCGTCATCACAAACGCCCTTATGGTAGGAGCCGAGCTGACTTACATCGAAAATACACCTTTCCTTATGAACGCAGGCTTTGTCGCTCTGGGAGAATTTGTGGTAGTAAGCATACTGGGCGTCGCAGTATTCAGATTTATACTTCAGAGGAACAAACCCTTTATGCGGCTTATCGGCAACGAAAAGAACATTGAAAAAGCCGCCTGATAAGATAACAGTAAAATCTGCCGACTTCACGGAAAAGTAGATCGGCAGATTTTTTATACAACAAATCATACGAGGTGGAAATAAATGCAGCTTGAAAATTACCGCCCCATAACCTCAACTCCCTTTCTGAAAAGCGGAAATTATTGCGAGATACCGCCCTGCGCCGCCCTGAAACCGTATATCCGCTGTTTCTGGGGAAACAACACTTCGCTTGAAACGTCGGAACGCCTTGTTATCCCCGACACCTGTATGGATATTATCATCAAAGCTGATAATTTAAATAACACGCTGACCTCGGTATTCTGCACTCTCGACGAAAAAAGCTACCTTTCTAATAACTTAAAATCGGATATATTCGGTATCCGCTTTTATTGCCATAGCGCAGTTTTATTCAGCGCCGAGAGCTTTCGTGATACAAAAAACAGCGCATACGTTCCCGACGACTTTTTCCGTGGAATAACTTCGGAGCTGACCGATATATTTTTTCGCTTTAATACCCTGCCCGAACGTGCAAAGGCGTCGGAAAAGCTCCTTCTCCGCCGCCTGAATATGGACCGTATGAGCTTTGACGTTATGAACGTGATAAACGATATGATAAAGTATAACTGCCGTATGAAAATTTCCGAGATAGCCCGCAGAAACGCCCTTTCCCAGCGCAGAACAGAGCGCATTTTTGCTGAGAACATCGGCGTCAGCCCCAAAACGCTTTCCAACCTTATCCGCTACCAGCTCGTATGGCAGGAGATAGCCCGCGGCGGCGCAAAAATTCTTGATATAACAGAAAAATACGGTTATACCGATCAGGCTCACCTTCTGAACGATTTTCGCTCTCATCACGGCATGACCCCGACGCAGGCTTTTCAAAACGCAATGTCGGATTTTTACAATACAGGCAGATAAAAATATTGTAAAATAGATGAGGATAAAATATCCGAATTTATATTAAAAGGAGTTTTATATGAACACTTTTGAAAAAGCCCGCAGATTTATCTACCGCAACGCCAGACCCATCGACCTTGCGCTCTTTAAGTATCACTTTGAAAACGGCTCCGCCAATGATGTTATCACTGCTCTTTCCGCCTATCAGAACCCTGACGGCGGCTTTGGACACGGCATAGAAGCGGACAACTTCAACCCAAACTCTATTCCCCTCGGAGTATGGAAAGCCACCGAGTACATCAAGGAAACAGGCGGCCTTGAACCCGATCACCCCGTAATACAAGGCATACTGAAATATCTTTCAAACGGCTCTGATTTTGACACCGAACACAATCAGTGGCTGAATACCGTCCCCTCAAGCAACGACTATCCCTGCGCAATGTGGTGGAAGTATTCAGAAGAAAGCAGGACCTTTGAATATAACCCCACCGCCGCCCTTGCAGGATTTATCATTAAATATGCAAAAAAGCAAACCCCTTTGTACGAAAAAGGCGTACAGATAGCAAAAACAGCTGCAGACTGGTTCATCAAAAACGCTCCCCTTGAACGCCATATAGCGGTGTGCTTCATCTCACTCCTTGATTATTGCAAGGAGGCAGACGATATGCCCTTTGACGGCGCAGCTTTATCCGCAAAGCTGGACGAAGTGATAGATAAATCTATCTGCCGTGACACCTCACGCTGGGGCGAATATATCCCGAGACCGTCAGCATTCCCGAAATGGCAGGGACTTCACAGTGACGAGCTTAAAAAGCTCTGCCGTGCCGAATGTGAGTATATAAAAAGCACTCAGCTTGCCGACGGTTCATTTTACGTTCCGTGGCAGTGGAGCGATTATAAAGAGTGGTATATTGCCGAAAACTGGTGTAAAGCCGCCATAACTATCGATAATATGCTTTTCCTGCGTGAATTTGACTCTTTGAAGTAACCTTATTTCAGTCAAAGGAGTTTACATATGCACTTTGTCAGCGCCAAGGGCTTACTTTCCCCAAAAGGCGGATTTAACGTCTACCGCGGCTGCACTCACGGCTGTATCTATTGCGACAGCCGTAGTGAATGTTACAATATGAATCACGCCTTTGAGGACATAGAGGTGAAGCAAAACGCCCCCGAGCTTATGGAGGACGCTCTCCGCCGCAAACGCACGAAATGTATGATAAGCACAGGCGCAATGTGCGACCCCTATCTTCACTGTGAAAGGGAACTGAAAATCACCCGCCGTTGCCTTGAAATAGCGGAAAAATACGGCTTCGGCGTCTGCCTGCTGACAAAATCCGACCTTATCCTCCGTGATATGGACATTATTCAGAAAATCAACAACAGCACAAAATTCGTCGCTCAGATGACCCTTACCACCTTTGACGAGGAATTGTGCCGCTTTGTGGAACCCAATGTCTGCACCACCCGCCGCCGATACGAGGTGTTAAAGGAATTTCAGCACGAGCATATCCCCACAGTAGTCTGGCTCACTCCTCTCCTGCCTTTCATAAACGACACGGTGGAAAACGTAAAGGGAATACTTGATTACTGCATAGACGCAGGCGTAAAAGGCGTCCTGACCTTTGACGGCGGAGGAATGACCCTGCGCAAAGGTGACAGGGAATACTACTACGCCGCCCTTGACCGCCGTTTCCCAAACCTGAGAAAAAAGTACGAGGAAACCTACGGCGACGCTTACGAACTCCCCTCACCAAACACCAAACAGCTTTTTTCCCTCATCGAAACTAAGTGCGAATGCCACGGCATAATGTACAAACCCCACGAGATATTCTCCTACCTTAACGAGTTTCCCTCAACATCTAAACAACTCAGCCTTGACATATAAAAAAATACCTACGGAATTTTCCGTAGGTATTTTCTTTATTCTTCGTTCGCCTGTTTAATTATCTCCATCAGCTGCGGCATTGTAAGCGGCGACTGATACATCTGCACCAGCGTTCTCAGCGGCCAGTCCATAGGAAGATACTTGAATTCCTTTTTCAGCTTTGTCCCCGTCGCCTTGAACAGCTTGTTCATAAAGATTTTTCCCTTAGGATTGTCGTCCAGGTCGCAGAAACGCGTATGTATCGTTATATCGTCGTATACCTTTTCCGCCTTGACCTCGACTTCACAGCTAAGCGGGCAGTTGTCACTGCTCCCGCCTGCAAGGAGGGTGAATTTTCCGCTGTCCGTGCGGCGGCAGTGATGTTTTTCGTCATAGTAAGCAAAAGCTCCGTCCTCAAGCGTCAGCGTTACTGTTTTTGTTTCGCCCGCCTTGATGAACACCTTCTTGAATGCTTTCAGTTCCTTTTCAGGTCTTGAAACTTTAGGAGCATTCTCCCTGACGTAAAGCTGAACTACTTCCTTTCCGTCCACCTTTCCCGTATTGGTGACCTTGACAGTCACCTTAAGCTCATCGTGTTCATTCAGCCTTGTCTTTTCCGCCTTTATCCCGTCATACCTGAAGGTAGTGTAGGACAGCCCGTATCCGAATGGGAACAGCGTGGGTATCTTATGCTTTTCATACCAGCGATAGCCCACATATATCCCCTCTGCGTAAGTAACCTCACAGTTTTCTCCCGGGAAATTCCCATAAGCGGGAGTATTCTCCAGCCTTTGAGGGAACGTTTCCGCCAGCTTTCCGCATGGATTCGCTTTTCCGTAAAGCAGGTCTGCGATAGCCTCACCTGCTCCCTCGCCGCCCAGATATGCCTCCAGCAGAGCGTTCACCTTGTCCACGAACGGCATTACCACAGGTGCGCCGTTGCACAGCACAACTATGGTATTTTTCTGCTTTTTAGCAACTTCCTCTATCAGCTTGATATGGCTTGCGGGAATGTTCAGGTGCGTGCGGTCAAAGCCTTCGCTTTCATATTCGTCAGGCAGTCCGCAGATTATAACCGCCCTGTCGCAGGACGCCGCCAGCTTTACAGCGTCCTTTATCATACTTTCGTCAGAATCATCGGAAAGGGAATAGCCCTGCGCATATTCCACCTTTCCGTATTTTTTCATAGCCTCCAGCGGGGAAGAAACGTTTATCGCCTTTACGCAGGAGCTTCCTCCGCCCTGATAGCGTGGCTTCACCGCCATTTCGCCGATAACCGCCGTTTTGCCGCCCTTGATAGGCAAAGCGCCGTCGTTCTTCAGCAGCACCATACATTCTTCAGCTATCTCAACAGCGGTCTTGTGGTGCTTTTCGTAATCGCACTTTTTGCCGTTTTTATTTTCGTAAAGGTCGAACACGACCTCCAACAGGCGCATTACCGCCTTGTCTATCTGTTTTATATTCAGCTTGTTTTTGAACCTCTTGTCCACGGCGGGCATAGCAACCTCGCCGCCATTCACAGCGTTTTTCAGCTCTCTGTTGTTTTCCTCGCCTGTTCCGGGCATTTCCAGCTCAAGCCCCGCATAAACGCCCTGCGCTCTGTTATCGACTGCGCCCCAGTCGGACATCACAAAGCCCTCGAACCCCCACTGCTCTCTCAGCACGTCGTTAAGCAGCCACTTGCTCTGCGAACAGTAATCTCCGTTTATCTTGTTGTAAGCGCACATCAGCGTCGTGGGCTTTGCTTTTTTCACAGGATATTCAAAGCTGGCAAGATATATTTCATTCAGCGCTCTTTCGCCTATTTTTTCGTCGATAACGAACCTGTCAGTCTCCTGACTGTTGCAGGCAAAATGCTTCAGCGCCGTTCCCACCTTTTTTGACTGTATCCCCTGGATAACTCCCGCCGCCATATGACCTGACAAAACAGGATCCTCCGAGAAATACTCAAAGCACCGTCCGCCAAGGGGAGAACGCTTTATATTGTTTCCCGGACCCAGAACTATCTGCACGTCCTGATCCTGCGCCTCCTCGCCTATCGCGGCGCCCTGCTTTTTTGCAAGCTCCTCGTCAAAGGAGCAGGCAAGCAGCACCGCAGGCGGAAAGCAGGTAGCGGGAACGCTTTCGCCCCAGCCCAAACCCTGACAGCACCTAAGCCCGTGAGGACCGTCCGAAAGATTTATTGAGGGAATACCAAGCCTCGGAATGGGAACAGTGCTCCACGCGTCCTTTCCCGACAGCAGCGAGACCTTTTCCTCCAACGTCATTTTATTGATAAGAGCCTTTATTTCGCTTTTTTTCATTTTCCCTTCTCCTAAAAAATATTTATACCGCCTCGATATTCATAACGTAATACATCGAGCCTCCCGGCAGACAGGTCTGAACCTCAGGCTTATCACGGAAATTGCCGTTCGTGTCCTCATAATCGTCGCACCCGCACCAAGGCTCTATGCAGACAAAAGGCGCATTCTTTCCCGCAGGAGTCCACACTCCCAGTGAGTTGAACCCCTCCCAGGAGATATTCACTCCGTGCCCGTCATTGTCAAGCAGACCAACGCTTTTTGAAGCTATCCCTCTGAAATACAGCACGTCGTTGTCAAACAGCGGATATGAAAGCGCATATTCATTTTCGTTTTTCAGCCGCCACACGCCGTTTTTCTTAAACAGCCTTGTTCTCACGTCCAGCACGGGACTGCATACCGTTTCCTTTTCCTGGAACACAAGACGGTAATCATCAAAGCTCTTTCCCTCAGCGGGACAGGCGAAAGCAGGATGTGCTCCGATACAAAACGGCATTGAAACGCTGCTTTTGTTGATAACGTCATAAACTATCTCCAACCCATTTTGGGACAGCTTGTAGGTCATTATCAGCTCAAAGCTGAACGGAAACATTTTAAGCGTCTCATGGCTGCTGCACAGCTTAAAGCTGACTTTGTCCTCAGCCTCGTCAATGCATTGAAACTCATTGTCCCTTGCAAAGCCGTGCTTTGTCATTTCATATTCAATGCCGTCTATCATTGTTTTTCCGCCTTTGAGTCCGCCGATAGCGGGGAACAGCACAGGGGACGTCTTTCCCCAGTAAGCGGGGTCGCCCCTCCACATAAGCTCTCTTCCGTCCGCCTTAAAGGACTTCAGCTCTGCGCCGAAGCTGTTGATAACAGCGGAAGAATTGCCATAGCGTATCGTTTTTTCCATTTCACTTCCCCCTCCCGTCTTATCAGTTTTATGATGTTACTTGTTCAGATTTGCAAGAGCGATACGCGTTTGAGTAGCCTGAGGAACGTTTCTTTCAGTGCCCTCCCAGTCGGGAAGCTCCTTCCAGGTTATTACGTTTTCGCTGGCGAACAGCTCTTTTATAAATTCCTCCGACATACGCTCCGTATTTATCTTGGGAAGTCCGTCAAGGTTAAGCTGAGGAGCGCCCGACGACCCTGCGGAAGCATACACGAAATCTCCGTACCAGGGCATACTGTAAAGCCACATTGCATTTTTGTCCATCATATCCTTGATGTCGGGAAGATATCCGCATTCAGTGAGCGCTATCATCTTTCCTTCCTCCGTCATTTTGGCAAGCTTGTTGTATTCCGGCAGCTGGGCGGAGTGAGTTTCCGAGTTGGGATAAATATCCGTTCCCGTGATATCATATGTGTTGGGATTTACCGACAGAGTGGAGCTTTGACCGTTCCACACCCAGATAAGGTTGGTCAGCTTGTGGTAGTTTTCAAGCCTGTCGAACACCATATACCACAGCTTTTTATATGCTCCTGTTACAGCTTCGTCACGGGTTGCCTTGCCCCACCAGAACCAGCCGCCCGCCGCCTCATGGAGAGGACGCCAGATAACGGGAACGCCTGCTGCTTCCATTCTTTGAAGCTGGATAGCCACCTCATCTATATCGTGTATCACCTGCTCATATTCCTTTGTTCCGGGAGTCACCGCATTCTGCAAGGAGAAATTCACTATCTCGTCGGTATAGAACGCCACTCCCGAGCTTTCGGCATTATCTATATCTCTTGGAACGAACCAGTGCCAGGTCATAGTTACCAGACCGCCCGACTTCGTGTGCCATTCTATCGCCTGATCCACCTGAGATGTGTCTCCTGTTGCAGTGACCTGAAGCATATCAAAGCCCTTTATAGCAGGCAGATCTTCTGTCAGCATATAATATACCGTATCCTCGTATTCGTCGTCAGAATACATCTGCTGTGCGGTTATCATATTTTTCCCGTAATTTTCTCTCAAAAAGTTGAACACAGCCATCGTTTTTGCGTTTGTGTTCTGAGAAACAGGCTTTGTAGGGTCAACGGGGCGTGATTCAAGTTCTTCTATAAGTGCGTCCACGTCAGTCTGATACGCAAGAGCAACGTCCATATCCACGTCGCCGTCCTCGTTTACCGCCACAGGATTGGACAGATTTCCTCCATTCTCCGAGCAGGCGGGAAGATAAGCGCAAAGCATTGCGCAAGCCAGAAGTGAGGCAATAATTTTTCTTGTTTTTATCATTTTGTTTTTTCCTTTCTGATGAAATAAAAATGCTGTCATATCTGAACGTCAGATTATATTTACCTTTCCCACTCTTTCTATCTCTTTGTATTCTCCGCTTTGGGAATATCCCAGCGCCGCCATTCCGTAAACAACGTGATTTTCAGGTATTCCGTACCTGTTCAGCAGACTTCTTATCAAAGGCCTGTCGCATATCCCGTGGAGCTGATTTATCCACACTGAGCCGATACCCAGCGAGTGCGCCGCCAGAAAAATATTCTGCAAAGCGCAGGCGTTGTCGTCCCTGCCGTAAAGTGAATCACGGTCGTTTGACGGGATTATGAGCGCAACGGGTCTGTACATATCGTAGCCCTCTCTCCCAAGCGTCTTTCCTATTGCGTTTGCCAACTCCTCGATATTTTTTCTCTGGGTCAGCACCGTGAACTGAAAGGTCTGCTTGTTCATAGCGGTAGGAGCGTGCAATGCCGCCTGTATCAACAGGTCAAGATCGGCAGCCGATATCGGCTTGTCTGAAAAATCTCTCGTGCTTCTTCTTGAAAGAATAGTTTTTATTGTTTCGTTCATAACCTTTTCCTTTCGTATTATTGTCAGTCGCCTGTGGATTCCCTAAGCACCAGACTGTGGGGCAGCATATATATGCTCTTGTCGGGGATCCCACTCTTCATATTTTCTATCAGCTTTTCGATTACCAGCTTTCCCTGAGCGTAGCAGGGCTGTTCCACCGTTGAAAGGTGAGGAACGAAGATGTGAGAATAAGCGATATTGTCAAAGCCGAAGAAAATAACGTCCTTTCCTATATTTACGCCCTTTGATATGGCATAATTCATAGCGCCTATTGCTATCATATCCGAAATAGCGAAAATAGCGGTAGGCGGGTCGTCCAGTCCCAGCAGATACTTGCAGCCCGTAGTACCCGATTCCGTTTCATAAGAGCCCAGATACACCAGCTCCTCATCGTAGGGAATACCGTGTTCCTCCAATGCCAGCCGATACCCCTTTTCACGGTCTACTGAACTCTGGCTCCTTGTTTCCGTGGAGATAAGCCCTATCCTCCTGTGACCCTTTCCGATAAGATAGCTTACAGCGTCCTTTCCCGCCTTAACATTGTCTATCGTTACGGTAAGCACGTTGCACCCCTCCATACGTTCAAGGCACAGTGCGATATTGTGATTTTCCGCCAGCTTTGAAATGGTGGCGGCGTCCTGCTTTGCACCCAGCAGCACCGCTCCGTCCACCGAATGAGAGAACAGCATATTCAGCAGGTGCATCTCATGCTTCGGGTCGTCTCTTGTCGCCGCAAACAGCACGTCATACCCCTGAGCAAACGCCGCCTCCTCCATTCCTCTCAGCACCTCGGAGTAAAAGCTCTGCTCAGCGGAGGCGGTTATGGCAAGGATACGCTTTGTTTCGCTTTTTCTCAGATCCCGTCCCAGATGATTGGGACTGTACCCAAGCTGCTCCATCACCTTCGTGACTCTTTCGTAAGCCTCTTCCGACACGTTGGAGTGCTTGTTCAGGACTCTTGAAACGGTAGCTACCGAAACGTTCGCCGCCTTTGCCACGTCCTTTATCGTGACGCTCATTTTATCCCCTCCCGGACACTGAAATATATGCGGGAAATAAAACCCTTCTGATTTATTTTATCACATACTATTTATCAATACAAGCTATTTTTTACCCAAAAATTTAGGTATTATTTAGCAATATTGACCTTTCCTGTGAAATCCTTTTCATTAAGCTGTAAAGCGGGTTTGCAAAATGCATAAATTTATCGTACCGTCGTTTTCTACAACGGTGTATATTAAATTTTGTTTATAATTTTACTTTACAATCAGCTTAAATTTACTTAAAATAAAATAAAGAACTTAAATATCTGTTCAGATCCGTTTTGGCGGCGGCTGAGCGGAGCATATCAGCGGAGGTCGGTTATGATAAAGAAAAGCGTCACAATGAGCGATATTGCCCGTGAAATGGGCTGCAGCACCGTCACAGTTTCTAAAGCGTTAGGCGATAAGGACGGCGTCAGCGAAGAATTGCGCAGCCGCATAAAGCAAAAGGCAAACGATATGGGCTACCGTTTCAGCTATGTTTCCAAGGTATCGGGCGAGGTGCTGACGCATAATATAGGAGTGCTTGTGGCAAAACGCTTTATAAACGATGCCAGCGCCTTTTACTGGGTAGTTTACCGTTATATCGTGGAGCTTCTGCAAAAGCAAAGCTATTACGGTATTCTTGAGGTAGTCCCCGAAAGCGACGAGCGCAGCGGCATTATGCCCCAATCAGTCAGCGAGAAAAAGGTGGACGGCATAATCGTGCTGGGACAGTTTTCCGACGGCTATGTGGAGCGAATGTTGTCCGTTCCCATGCCCGTCGTTTTCCTGGATTTTTACAGCAGCCGTTCCGACGTGGAAACGGTATTGTCCGACAACTTTTTTGGAGCCTACACCCTTACAAATTATCTTATCAACAAGGGTCACCGCAGCATAGGCTTTATCGGCACCATCACCGCCACCTCCAGCATACAGGACAGATATATGGGATATTATAAATCCCTCCTTGAACACGGTATACCTTTGCGTGACGACTGGGTGATAGGCGACAGGGACAGCGAGGGCCTCAGCTACCGCACCATTCGCCTTCCCGATGAAATGCCTACCGCTTTTGTGTGCAACTGCGACAGGATAGCCTATCAGCTTATAAATCAGCTTAAATCAATGGGCTACCGCATACCCGAGGATATTTCCATAGTGGGCTATGACAATCACATTTATTCCACCATCAGCAATCCCCGCATAACAACTCTTGACGTAGACAGCTACCGTATGAGCAGCGAGGCAGTTGAGATAATGGTAAAGAAAATAAGGGACGCCAACTATCACTGCGGCAGGATACTTGTTACAGGCAAGCTGATAGAGCGCGACAGCGTAAAGGACGTGCGCCATGGTTAAGGTAACGGACACTCACGCCCATTACGACGACGAAGCGTTCGACAGCGACAGATACAAGCTTCTCGACCGCCTTTTTGAAACCTCTGTCAATAAGATAGTTTCCGTAGGCTGCGCCTATGACCGTTGGGAACCCACTCTGCGCCTTACAGAGCGCTATCCCCGCTTATACGCCGCCTTAGGCGTACACCCCGAGGATATTTACAGTATGCCCTCGGATTATCTTGAACAGCTTGAACGCCTTTCCAAAGAACCTAAAGTGGTCGCCATAGGCGAGATAGGACTTGACTATCATTACGAAAATTACGACCGTGAAAAGCAGATAGCCGCCTTCAGAGAACAGCTTATCCTTGCCGACAGGCTTTCAATGCCCGTTATAATCCACAGCCGTGACGCAACCGAGGACACATTGAACATACTCCGTGAGCTTCGCCCTAAAAAAGCGGTTATGCACTGCTTTTCGGGCAGCGCCGAAACTGCAAGGGAAATTCTTTCCTTGGGACTTCACATAAGCTTTACAGGCGTCCTCACATTTAAAAATGCCAGAAAAGCGCTGGAATCCTGCGCCGAAGTCCCCCTTGACCGCTTGATGCTGGAAACCGACTGTCCTTATATGTCCCCCGTCCCTCACAGAGGCGAACGGTGCGACAGCTCAATGGTGCATTTCACAGCGGCAAAAGCGGCGGAAATAAAGGGAATTGACGCCGACGAGCTTATAAATATCTGCAACAAAAACGCCGATAATTTTTTCGGGATATGAAATTTCATTGATTTTTCACCTGCTTTCACTTGCAATATCATTGAAAATGTGATATAGTAATACCTACGTATTAAATATTATTGAATGAATAAGGAGAAAATTTTTTATTATGGACGCTGACGGGCGAAAACGAAAACCTGCCTATTATCTGCTTTATCCGCTTATACTTCTGGAAAGGGGACTTAGCTGGCTGCTGAAAAAGGCGCTGGGCGACAATTTCAGGGGAGCCACCGAGGACGAGATACTGTCCCTTGTCGACGCGGGAGCAGAAAACGGCGAGCTTGAGACCTCCTCCGTGGAGCTTATCAGCAACGTGTTTGAATTTGACGACTTAAAGGCGTCGGACGTTATGACTCACCGTGTAAACATAACAGCGGTGGAAGAGGACGCCAAGCCCGATGATATAGTTTACCTTGCCCTTGAGGAGGGATTTTCCCGCATACCCGTATACCGTGAGAGCGTGGATCACATTGTGGGGATAATCATAGTCAAAGACCTCCTCTGCCTGATAGGAAACGACCACCCTGAAAATTACACCGCCAAGGATTTTGTCAGAACAGTTGCGTATATCCCCGAAAGCTGTTCCTGCACTGACGCATTCAAACAGCTTACCGAGAGCAAATCGGGTATGGCGGTGGTAGTTGACGAATACGGCGGCACCGCAGGCGTTATCACGGTAGAGGATCTTATCGAATCCGTAATGGGTAGCATACAGGACGAATACGACGACGAAGAGATAGCAATAAAGACCATAGGAAAAGAAAAATACGAAATAGACGGCGAATGTGACCCCGAGGACGTTCTGGAGCTTTTCGGCTACGAGCTTCCCGAAAATCACGAGTATGACACCATAGCGGGCTTTGTCACCGACCTGCTGGGCTACATTCCCGAAAACGTGATAAAGCCGCCCCACGTTGATTATGAGGACATACGCTTCATAGTCACGGAAGTGGACGACAACTGCATAAATAAAATTATTGCGGTAAGAAAAGAACAGAATAGCTGAGAATATGATTTCTCTACTGTCACGGAGTTTTTCGTTCAACGGAAAACTCCTTAACTGTCATTTCACAGTGGCATATATTCCCGCTTGAAATTATACCGTATTTGCTGTATAATAAACTCATTGACAAAAACTAATTTCTTTATTTTGACATAAGATATAGAACCGGGTCCTTGGAGAGGGACGGAAAAAACTACTACTCTCACAGAAAGGCAGACAATAATGAGTAAGAGTAAAGAAAAAAAGACAATGCCCGCTATTGCTATGCGGGGACTTGTTATATTTCCCAGAATGATACTTCATTTTGAAGTGGGAAGAGATTATTCCGTAAATGCATTGAAAGCCGCCTCAGAGGGCGAACGCAGGATATTCCTTGTAGCGCAGAAGGACGCTTCCATAAGCGACCCGCAGCCCTCCGACGTATATCAGATAGGCGTAGTTGCCGAGGTACGGCAGATACTCAAAACCCCCGACGGCGCAACGAGAGTGCTTGCCGAAGGACTTTACAGGGCAAGAGCAGTGGATTTCCACTATGAGGGAAATTACTACATAGCCACTCCCACCCGCCTTGAAGACCGCAAAAACACACTTCTCACCGAAGAGGAAAGCACCGCTTTCCTTCGCTCCTTGAAAACCGCATACGCCGAATATTGCAGTCTTGCTCCCAAAATGCCCAAGGAGCTTTACGAGGGTGCAATGGAGGAAAAGGACCTGGGCAAGCTGGTAGACCTGATAATCTTCAACACCTATTTCAGAGTTGAGGACAGACAGCTCCTCCTTGAAACAGTCTCCGAGAAAAAGCGCCTTGAGCTTTTGCTGATGATGCTCAGCGATGAGACAGAGATACTCCGCCTTGAGTCCGAGATAAATATGGAGGTTTGCGAAAACCTTGACAAAAACCAGCGTGAATATTATCTCCGTGAGCAAATGAGGGTCATCTCCCGTCAGCTTGGCGGCGAGGATTCCCCCGAGGACGCATATGAATATATGGATAAGATCTGCGCAGTGGGATTTCCCAAGGAAACCGAGGAAAAGCTGCTGAAAGAGGCGGATAAGCTGTTAAAGCTCTCTCCCTCCTCTCAGGATTACGGTCTTATCAAAACGTATCTTGACGCCGTTCTTGACCTCCCGTGGAACGTAAAGACAGGTGATAAGATAAGTCTGGAAAAAGCGGAAAAACAGCTTGACAAAGACCATTACGGACTGAAAAAGGTGAAAGAGCGCATACTTGAGACCATCGCCGTAAGAGCCTTGAACCCAGACGTAAAGGGACAGATAATCTGCCTTGTAGGACCTCCGGGCGTAGGAAAGACCTCGGTGGGACGTTCAATAGCCGCAGCGGTACAGCGCAATTACGCCCGCATTTCTCTCGGCGGCGTCGGCGACGAAGCTGAGATTAGAGGACACAGAAAGACCTACATAGGCGCAATGCCCGGCAGGATAGTGAAGGCTATGACTCAGGCAAAATCTATGAATCCTGTTATCGTCCTTGATGAGATCGACAAGCTCTGCGCCGATTACAAGGGAGATCCTGCTTCAGCACTTCTGGAAGTCCTCGACCCTGAACAGAACGTTGCTTTTGTGGATCACTATCTGGAAATTCCCCTTGACCTCAGCGACGTTATGTTCATCACCACCGCAAACACCCTAGATACTATCCCTGCTCCTCTCCTTGACCGTATGGAGGTGATCGAACTGCCCTCATACACGGCAGAGGAAAAATTCCATATAGCAAAGCTCCACCTTATCCCCAAACAGCTTAAAAAGCACGGAGAAAAAGCCTCACAGCTTAAAATTTCCGACAGCGCCATATACAGTATCATTGACGGCTACACCAAGGAGGCGGGCGTCCGCAGACTGGAACAGCAGATAGCCTCAATATGCCGCAAAGCGGCAAAGGAGCTTGTAAACGGCAAAAAGCGTGTTTCCGTCACCGACAGGAACCTTTCTGACCTTCTTGGCGCAAGGAAATATCTTCCTGATTCCCGCTTTGAGCAGGATCAGGTGGGAGCAGTCACAGGTCTTGCCTGGACTTCCGTCGGCGGCGTTACAATGCCCCTTGAAGTCCTTGTGCTGAACGGCACAGGCAAGCTGGAGCTTACAGGCTCTCTCGGAGAAGTAATGACCGAATCAGGCAAGATAGCGGTCAGCCTTGTGCGCAGTCTTGCCGACAAATACCACATTGACCCCGACTTTTATAAAACCAAGGATCTGCATATCCACGCTCCCGAGGGCGCAGTCCCCAAGGACGGACCTTCAGCGGGCGTCACAATGACCACCGCCCTTGTTTCCGCCCTGACCGGAATTGCCGTAAAGCGTGAAGTGGCAATGACAGGCGAGATAACTCTTCTCGGTAGGGTGCTTCCCATAGGCGGACTTCGTGAAAAGTCTATGGCGGCATATAAAGCGGGGATAAAGACTGTGATAATCCCTTATGACAACAAACCCGACCTTGAGGAAGTGGACGACGTTGTAAAACAGCATATCAACTTCATTCCCGTCAAGACGATAACCGAGGTCCTTGAAAACGCCCTCACAAAGCCCAACACCTCCGCCTCCGATCATTTTGAAAAGCTGAGAGGAAAGGGCAGCCTGACAGGACCCGACCACCGCCGCCCCAACAACATAGAGGTAGAGTGATTATGAATTTCAGCCAAGCGCAGTTTATCGCCTCATACGGAAAATTCAGCCAGATACCCGCCTCCGACAGGACGGAGATAGCCTTTTCAGGGCGTTCAAACGTGGGAAAATCCTCCCTCATCAACAAGCTGTTCAACCGCAAAAGCCTTGCCCGCGTCAGCGCCACTCCGGGAAAGACCGTCACGATAAACTTTTACTCCCTGGAAAATATCTATATAGTCGACCTTCCCGGCTACGGCTACGCCAAGGTGGCTAAAACCGAAAAGGTTCGCTGGGCGGGACTTATCGAGGGTTATCTGAACGCCGACAGGGAACTTGATCTGGTGTTTCAGTTAGTGGATTTTCGTCACCCTCCCACATCAGACGACCTGATGATGATAAACTTCCTGATAGACAGCGGGATCCCTTTTGTAGTCGTACTCACCAAAGCCGACAAGCTGAAAAAAACACAGCGTGAGGAACGGCTGAAAGCCCTGCAAACAGAGCTTCCCTGCGCCGACCAGATAACAGTCATCCCTTTTTCCGCCGAAACAGGGGAGGGAATTGAGGAGATAAGAGCGATAGTTGAAGAGATAGCCTCCTCAGACAATTGATTTGAAAAATATCTGAAAAAAGACCGTTGGCACATCGGGGAACCTGTGTGCCAACGGTCTTTTAGAGTTTTGAAACTTACAAACAATCCTAAAATTTGAGCCTATACGCTTTTAAGATACAAAACATATTTACTGACGCAGATAAAGCCAAGCTCCAGCGCAGCAGACTGACTTTCCTCGTCGTCGTTGAAAAATATCAACTTTTTATACTCTGCCGCTTGTAAATCTCTCAATATAACTGTTACTAAAGACTTATAAGCAGATTTATCAAATGCATTATCCCTATAGCCTAAGCTGACAACATCACCGTTTCTTACGCAGATGTATCCTACGGCAATATTTTCCCGATACAGCAGATATATCAGCCACTCATTCAGCGTTTTAAAAATACGTTCTGCGCTCCAATATGTTTCGGAGTCAACTTGATATATTTTGCTAAATTCTGAGAAATTGCTTTCA
>CANQXF010000027.1 GCA_947627695.1 uncultured Ruminiclostridium sp.
ATTATGTGCCATAATATGGGCATTTCGCCTATTTCTATCATGGGTTTGGGTTTGAGGTGCGACTCTTCGCTTATGCGGGTGCCGAAGCCGCCGGATAAGATCAGCAATTTCATAATTATCTCTTCTCCATTTCTGTTTCAAGTTTTTTTATTTTTGCCTCTTCGCTAAGCATAAAACATTCTATATCAGCAATTTCGCTTGCCTCAATCGGCCTGCCGATGGCTGCAATTTTAGTGGATATCTCTTTAAACGGCTGCATGCCTGTATATGTTATACCAGGCGCTACACCATTTATTATGATACCAAGATGCGCCGCCGCTTATTTTCCCATACTTCTAATTGCATTTACAAGCACGCTTTTTGATATATGATATGGTGTACAACATTCATTCCAACAACAGAAGATATTGTAAGAATGTTGCCTTTTATCTTATTATCACGCATTTGAGTTGTTGCATATTTAATAGCAAATATGGCTGCTTTTAAGTTAGTATTGATAATCTCATCCCATTGTTCAGAAGAAGTAGTCCAGTTATTTCCATTTACCTATACCCGAAAAATTCACAAGGCAATCATAATACCCTCCAAGCAAGCAGGCTGCATCGTTAAATTTCGGTATAATTAAGTCAGTGTCTGTTACATCAATTTCAATATAAGATAAATCAGGTGACTTGATACTTTCGGCCTATTTTTGTAATTTGTCCAAACTACGCCCTGCTATACAAACCTTTCATCCGTTCTCTAACAATTTTTTGCTTATGCCGCTTCCGCCGCCAAGAACGATTGCTTTTTGGGTCTGAGATTATAGTTCATAATATAGCGTTTTCTTTCCGCAGTCCGTTATTTCAAACTTAGTATTTCTTTGATGTCATAAAGAGGAACACTTACAAGTTCCGATAATTTTTTTCTTATCGTTTCAGTTTTGTCAATATTGCATATAATAACAGCATCACAAGCGGGATAGTCTATCGTGTTTTCAGGCAGTCTTGCTATCATACCTTTTTTCTGAACTTTTACATCTTCAACAATATATAAAATTTTAATTCCTAATTTTTCTTTCATCGAATTAAGAAATTGTATTCCTTGTGAAGTTCCCGAACCATAACAGATTATATCATGAATATTTTTGCTGCCAAACCACGTCTTAAGTTTATTCACGCAGTCGGGCTCTAAAATAAAGTTTCTGAACATAGAAGCATAACTTGCATAAACCTTTCTTTGTCTTTTTACTTCAATGAAGTCAGTAATCAGCTTATCAGGATCACGTTCAAAACGTTCGATGTATTCAGGCTCTCTGGCTTTGATCAATTCATAAGAACCTCTTACATAATCTGCATCATGTTTCCCATTATTGACCTGTGAACACATCCACTCCATATACATATCACGATTTTCCCGATAGAACTGAATATCATAGGCGTTGTTAAACTTGTCAAGTACACCAAGTGCATCCATCGTCACAAGATTTCTTTTACACTTCTGACAATGCATACAATTGAAGTGTTCAGTCAGGCAGGACTGCAAATTGTTTGCGGCAATCGGAAATTCAGATATAATGCGTATCTTATCAAGACGGTCAAAAGCGCCGCCGCCGCTTAAAAATCGTACCCCTCCTTGAATGCTGAATGTATTGAGGCTTAAAAGATCATAATATTCACAATCTTTATAATAACGCCCTTTGATATTAAAGTCTTCATAGCCTACACCAATCGAAGAGATGAAATATGCCGAAAATAATTTTCCCAATGACATAACATTAAAAGCAAGCCAGTATGTTACATAATAATCTACCCTCAATCGCATAAGTTTGTGCAAATTGGAATTTACAGTAATCAAAGGCAAGTTCAATTCTTTTGAAACCTTTTGAATCCGTTCGTACAATTTTGATGCACAGTAATTCCAGTTATTTTTTTGATAAAATCCGCCGACCGCACCGTTCTGCATGGTAACAAGATGTGTGAGTCTTAATTTTTTTGAATTGCACTGATAATGTTCTGCAATTGTGCAGAACGAATCAAGTCCAAGAGAAATTCCCGTTCCGACCGCACCTTCATTTATAATAGCCTCATCAGTTACTTCGGCAAATATATTGGTCTTGTAATATCTTTCTTCATTTTTACATAAGGTGTAAATCAGGTGCCTTTCAAGCAAAAACTTCAATTCAGAACTGATAGGCTGTTGACAGGTTATATCATGACCATTGCACATTGCATAATTAAGAACGCCTACGACAAACGCATCAGCACGATCGGTCACAAAATATTTTCCCCATTCTTCCGAAGTTTCTACGTAAAGAGGAAATATTTGTTCATCTCCGGATTTTTCGGTAATTGTAAGGTCGGCCTCGATACGAGCTAATCCGCCTGATATTGTCTTTTTTATTTCAGAAATAGTAATCATTTATATACCTCCAATAAATTATATTGCCGTTACAAATCCACCATCAGCGCATATCGTGTCACCAATAATGGATACAGCTTTGTTTGACATCAAAAAAACCGCAATGTCAGCAATTTCACTTGGCTCTAAGGTGCGCTGATTATAGTGCAGTTTATTAAAATTGGTTACCCCCCCCCGAGGGGTCATTTCAGAGTAAGTACACCCGGGTGCAATTCCGTTAATTATAATTCCGTATTTTGCAAAATCTTTTCCTATTCCTCTTGTAAATCGAATAACGCAATTTTTTGCCATTTGATAAGCTGTTGTCATTTTTGCTGTCATTCCTTGCGCAGATGAAATGTTCAATATATTTCCCTGAACATTATTATCTCTTAAATATTCAGCAAATCTTCTCGTCAAAAAAACAACAGATTTAAGATTCGTATCAAGAACAGCATCAAATCCATACTCTGTCTCTAACTGACCCGGCTGGCAAACACTTGTTGTTTTAATCCCGGCACAATTTACTAATCCATCAAGGGGGTGATTGCCAAGCTTATTTTGGGCCTTGCTGAAGAAGCTGCCTATATCACCGACATTTGTAACATCATGCTGAATATATGCTATATCGGGCGAATTCAGAGAATGTACAGCATTTTCTAATTTTTCTTTATTTCGACCACAAATTACTACCCTACAATGCTCTTCAAGTAATTTTTTCGCAATCATATATCCGATACCGCTGCCACCACCGGTTACTATCACGTTTTTTACTCTTGTCGATATCTCCATCACATTCACTTCCTTTAAAATTTTTTATGCATAAACATTTTATTCGGATATAGTTTCGGAAACATATTTCTCTCCGCCGCATTGTTTATGTATATCAGTTGCTACCATGTCTCTGCTCCAAGCGATATCGGTCCTAACAATAGACGAAGGATTACCGGCGATTGAACAATTATTCGGGAATTTTCCTTTGACAACGCTTTTTGCACCCACGATGCTGCCATTTCCAATACTTGTGCCATGCATAATAAATACACCTTTAGCTATCCATACGTGTTCACCTATAACTATCTGGTTTCTATAATCAGGGAGTTTATCATAATCAGAATTGATATTTTCACCTGTCTTTAAATCAAAAATACTATGACCGTCTCCTGCCCACAAATCAATATCATGAGAGAACATACAATCTCTGCCAATGACTATCTTTTTGCCGGAATTTGCATGAAATTCAATGTCTGATTCAAAGGTGCAAAGCGGATTGACAAGTATTGAAGAAGTATGCTCATTATTATACAGCCTGAACAAAGCGTTTGTGAATCGGCACTGGTCCATGATATGGATATCTGAATAGCCGTTATAGCCTCTTGTCTGGAATCTGTTTTTGGAAGTAAATCTGCATTTACCTCCTATGTGTATTGAGGAGTTAGCGGTAAGGTCAAATTCAAGATTGATACAATTTGTTTCCTTACCTATAACAATATGATTATTTCCTCCCCTGAAAACAACTCGTCCTATAACTGTGTTGAAGCCCTCTATTGTATTGCCGTATATGTCGGAATAATTGCCCTTTGAACAGTCATAATTATCTAAAACTATCGGATTATGTTTCCGGAAAACATAATCTCTTATTTCACTAAAACCATATTGTTTGAGAAGATTCTCGTTTTCAGTGTTACATTCCGCTTCTATTCCTACAATATAATAAGAACTTGCTGCGTTTTTCACACAATCTATATAACGAATTGAGTTTTCTCTGACGGCTTCTTTTCTTTTTGTCAAGCCGAATGATACAGTCAAACCGAAATGTTTATTAAGTATCCTTTCAAATTCCGACGAGTGAATCCAAGTTATAATTTTTCGTCCTTTTGCATTATCGGCAACCGTTTTTGCCAGATAATACAATTCTTGTTCGTCATCAGGAACAGTTTGAGAAATCTTATGACTCAATCTGATATGAAAATCGTTATTGTAGCAACCCATTGTCAGGGACGAAAAATCCAGCTTATCGAAATTTTCAAAAAATGCTTCTCTGTTCTTGTGAAGCTTGTAGGGCTGTTTTATAATAAGATTGTGCCTGATCGCCGACGCAAGCGGTTCTTCTTTAACAGCTTTCATGCGCAGCTTCAGGATATCAAAAAATTTCTGAGCCTTTTCATTATTAACTAATACAACAGATGTGCCTTTTTTATCATACATTCCCGGGTCCGTCTGCGGGATCCCCCAGAAATCCCCTATTGTAAGGTCGCCCTGTCTCGGGAGCCTGTTTACTCCACATGTGCCGCAGGTGGTGTTTTTTGCTATTGACTTAAGGTACGCAATAAAGTACATATCGGATTCCAGAGGCTTGGAATATGTTGTGCCGTCTGTAAAATATGCATTTACACCCGCATGCCAGCCCCAAGGCTCTTTTGCTTTGAATTCCAGTCTGCTGAGAGGCTTGCCGTCAAGCACATCTTTGTGATATTTTTCAAACACCTTTGATGAAGTAATACCATGGCACAAAAGGTCAATGGTATACAGGTTATCATAATCTTTACCTAAAAAGGCATAGAGTCCTGCGACCTGACAAGGCATTCCCGTGAACAAAACGAGCTTTCCGTCCTCAAGCAGCGATTTTACATCTTTATAGATATGCCTTGTATGACTTTGCATATATTTTGAACCGCGAAGTAGAGAAAGCTGACTTTTGTCGCTTATAATGATATGTTCAACTTCAAAGTTATCAGTATATGCAGCGCCGCACACATATCCGCCCTTGTCAAGCACGTACTCCGCCGCAACTGTAAACATACCGCCCGATGAGCTGATAAAGCGAGTATCATCATCAGCCATCATAGCAAAGCATTTCGGCTCGGAAACGTTTTTATACTCAGGATTCAATGCAATGCATTTCTTTGAACAAAGTCCGCAGTTAACACATTTCCCGCTGTTCAGAACGGGGTTCAGAAAGCCTTCCTTATTTTCGGTCATAGTTATTGCATCAACGGAGCAAATGTTTTCACACGCTCCACAGCCGGTGCATTGTTTCATATCAAGAACAGATGTTATGGCTTTGGGTTTCGTTTGATTTTTGTTCAACTGTTCCCCGACAATATTTCGTTTTCTCAAACTTTCCAATGGCTGTTTTGGCTCATCAAGAACACTGCTGAGCCAAGCTCTGCACCTTGTCCGCTGGTTATCCATAATTTCTTTTACTCTGTTGTAATCGATAGGCTCTAGCAGCCTTCCGTTGTCAATAATTGCTTTAGGATCTGTAACAAGATGAGATTGGATTTCAAATAGATCAAACAGGGATTTGAACCTGGAAAAGCCTCTTCGTTTGTTTGTTATGGCTGTCAGGTTCTTGTTGAAAATAATAGCAAAGCTGGCTCCGTGGCAGGAGTCGGTTATCACATATTCAGCGTGGCTAAGATAGTAAAGCCAGTCCTCCACTTGAAGATCTTCAATGCAATTCGGAAGATCTGTAAGCTGACTGTTCTTCTCAAACGTGCCCGGCATACCGTCCAGAAGATTTATGATCTTTATGCCGCCCAATTTCTGGGACAGGTGCAGTATAGCCTCTCTTTTTTCAGGAGTAGGATCAAGGATATATGCAGCGAGGAAGGGTTCCGTTTCGTGCGCTGTGGACTTTTCTATGATAGGCTGATATATCTGAGGATCAGCAAGGAACACAGGGTCAAGCACCTGCTCCGCCTTTATTCCGTATTCGTCCCTGCAAAGCCTTACTCCGTCCGCTTCTCTTACGGAAATGCCGTCTATTTTTGCCATATATTCAGCGATAACTTTTCTTTCCTCAGGGGGAGCAAAGTCAACGCCGTGTCCGAATGACACCGCATAGGCTATCTTCTTTTTTTCTTCCTCTACAAAGTCAAAATAAAAAATTTTCCCGAAGTTTTTGCTTATCCCGTAATTCCACACCTGGTCCGAACCTATAACAAAGGCGTCGCATATTTGATTGAGCTTATACAGCTCGTTGGGGTGGTATTGTTCGCTTATATTGTAATGCTCCATCGCAAAGCGCCTTGAATGGGTCATTTTCAGCTCAATGTCCCTGTTGGACAAAATAGGCTTGTCTATCATCAGAACGGATTTTCCCATTGAGGTCAGCACTTGGTTCAAAGCGTAATATGTTGCTACACTGCCATAGTTGCAACCGGGCCACAAGCCTAATACTCCAATATCATATTTTTCCATATTTTAATTCCCCTTTATTCAAGCAGGTCCTCATCCGTGCATATCGGAATGGTAGTCCTGCTATGAAGATTTTTAACTATGTTCTCCTTGTTTGCTATGTCTGCAACGATAATACAATCTGCCTGAGGAATATCCGAATTTCTCGGAATTACTTTGAATCCGCCTTTTACAATATGTCCGCCTATATTTTGCCATCTCATATTTTCCATTACACATATTACAGTTATATCTGAGTGATTTGAAAGTTCTGCTATATATTCAGATATTCTTGTCCAGCCGTATAAAATAACGGTTTTGTATTTATGATCTTCAAAGAATTTTGATTCCTCAGCAGAATGTTTCAACAGCATTGACTTAAAAAAAACGGCTTGCAAGTCACGCGATTCTTTTACTTTCTTTTCTCTTCGAAGCAAAACGTTTCGCTCGGAAAACTCTGTTGCCAGCCTATCATAATAATGCTTGAAGTAAAACTCAGTACATTCAAAACACAATTGTTCAATCAAAGCCTTTTCTTCACCAGCAGGCAGTTTTTTATTTATAATTTCTATACACTCATATGCGTAATTATAATATTCTTTTGTGAAGTGAAGAACAGCCACCTTTAGCCGATGGTTCGTGTCAGACGCCACCGCCTCAGGCATAGGAATGATATGACAGCCGTCTAAATATTTTTTTAGCAATTCAAACGCAAACCTTATCCTATGATTTTGTTCTTTCCATTTTTCAATATTCGAAAACGGCTCAAGCTTGGTTCCATTGTCGTGAAAAAATGAACCCTGTATATCCAACAGTATGATCTGTTCCGGAGCATAAATTTTCAATATTTCATCGGCAAATATCTTAAGCGGTCCAGCCATGTTATCTTCTGTCCATTTAATTGTTCCCCCCCCCCGCTTCAGGAATTACGTTTTGCTCGCATAAGATATTCAACACTTTTTCTCTTTTTGGGTTAAAAGCTATATATGCATCGTTTATTTTATAGGAAGAAAACCTGCACATAGCAGGATCTAAAATTAAATAGTCTGATTTCTCCTCTCTGATGTAGTTTAGAGTATTTTTAGTCAAATCAAGATACAGGCATCTTTTTTCAAAGTTGCACATCATCTCCTTGAAATCAGCCTGATAATACAACTCCTTGTCTATTTCGACAGGCTTACCGGTAATGTTAAATATATCATAACAATTGCTGTATTTGGATATCCTATATCCGCCATCGTTGCTTTGATAAGAAAAAATATCCCTTGAAATACATGAGCCTAAAATATTAATAACAGCTTTATACTGCTGGTCACCGCCCATTTTAACCTACCTCACTTTCTGGAATGTTTTGTTTTTGCAGGTTTATTATTAACCATAACGCTCTTTGCATCAACTTCATTCATCTTCAGATACCCATCCGGAAACCCCTGATCTCATAGGAACAAATTTATACAGCCTGCCGTAATCCACATATCTGCACAACTTAACTTGTCCGTCATCGATATCAGCTTGTTGTCCTTTGCCGACTTTTCCTTCATACATTTCTCGCCGTCAAGATTTTCTATGCTTACTTCATATTGAGATATCCGCGCCAAAAGACTTGCGATTGAAGCGTATTGGCGGCTTTGCGGTAGGCTGCCTCGATTTCTTCTTTGTTTTCCCTGTAATAAGACATTACTCTTTTATAGCGTGACATAAGCTCCTCAAAGCGCTTTTTATCCCGTTTTCTCAGGCAGACAGTACGGTCGTAGGGATTTACCGCAAGTATCTGTTCTGCAAGATACTGCTTGGCGGGATCGTCGAACCAATCGTATGCAATAACGGCAGTGGTGCCTTTTTTCAGCATAAAATCAGGAAGCGTCTGACCGTTGTATGTTTCCTCATACAGCATTTGCTCTTCCTCGGTCAGCTTTCTTTCCTCATATCTGTATACGCTGTCAAAATCAACAGGTTCGTCCCAGACCAGATTCACCGACTGCATTTTTTCGTTTTTTGCGGCGTGGGACTTCATTATCTGCTCTCCCTGCGGAGTCAGCATAAAATCAGGACCTTTGCAAAATTCTTCTATTGAGTCCAGCAGCAATTCGCAGTTGTTGTAAGCAAGCCTGCACAAATTGGAGTGGAAAAATCCGTCGATGCGCTCAATAAAATCAATATCCTGACAGATCCCACTCATAGCCTGAATGATAAGACTGTTTCTGTGGACCATATACAATTCCAGATTGGCGTTGAATTTATTCGCAAAGCCTTTGTGCCAGATACAGATTCCGTTAAGGGTCAAAAATTCCGCATGATTTGCAAGGGAAAATTCCACGTCGTCCCCGCGGATAAATAACGGAACGGGCATTTTATCCGCCTTTATTTTTGAAACGGGTATGCAGCAGTACCACCAGCCCGCATAGGAATTTTCGTGAAATTCGATATCCTCTTCATTTTCAAAAACGGATGTCCAGAGGTGCATTTCACGTCCCGGCTTATTAGGGCCGTAGGAGCCGTTTTCCTTATGTACGTAACCAACGTCCTCATGCTGGAAATTCATACGGTCATAGTCCAGCATAGCGCCGCTTATGAATCTTTCCTTATACTCAGGTTTAACCAGCGCAAGCAGGGAGTAAGTCCGTATGAACGCCTCCGGCATAACCATGACGTCGTCGTCCATCAAAAGGACGTGAGTCGCTTTGAAATCAGTGTCATCAAGGGATTCCAGCATTCCTCTGGTATATCCGCCTGCACCGCCTACGTTTTCATTCGGATAGATACGGATGTGCTCACTGTTGTACTTTTCAGGTTCAAGCGTTCTGCCGTTATCGATGATCTTCAGGTGAAAATGTTGTGCGCAGGGTTCGCCGCTGTAAAACAATTCCCTTTCCAGAACATCAATATTTCCGATGATGAAGTTTTCCTTCCTGAACGTTGTGGACGCAATGGAAATATTAACGTCATTGATAAGCTCGCTGTTGATATTCGTATACCAGCCGCCGGATTCAATACACATTCCCGGCGCATTTTCCATTGATCTTTCCTTGTAATATTCTCTAAGCTCATTATTCGGCTCAATAACGTCAAACTGAAAACCGACTAATTCTGCCTTTGAATATTCGGGTACAGGAAGCGATATATCAGTCAGCTCCTTCAGGAAAAACACCTGCTCCTCATACATTTCCGTATCGATATTATTTCCGTTTCTGAAGCGTCCGAACAGTCTTATGCGGAAAGAACCCTTACATTTCAGCTGAAGGTATACCTTGTCCGCATTTGTGTACTTTTTCCATTTGGCAAGGGAGAAAGCATTGAAATAAGTGAAAAATTCGGCGGAATCACCGCTGTTCCAACAACATGAAGAATGCAGGTTATCATAAAAAAATTTATTTCCTCTGTACACCATCCACCAATGCTCATCCAGCTTACGATTATATCGCAGTATCAGATTCTGTATTTTGAACTTGACGATCTTCATTTCATTTCACCTGCTTTGCATCATTTTTGAGTTGCTCCTTAAGCCATTCAAGGGAATCCGACTTTATTTTTTCCAGCTTGTTGACGGCATCGTTATATCGCACAGGCTTCCTGAAAAGATACTCCTTAGTTCTGAAATCATCATCAAGGTACACAAGTCTTTCGGCAAGGCCGAGCTGATCAAGCAGCGTTGTATACTGTGAAAGGTCCTTCATATCCCTGCCGCATACCACAACGAAATTTTTCCTGAAAAGAATGGCGAAGCACATTCCGTAATAATCGTCTGTGATGACAAAATCGCTGTTTATTATATAATGCAGCCAGTCATTCACCTGAATGTGGTATGCAGGCTCAAGTCCAAGCGCAGCCGTTGACTCGGGATAGCGGTTGATATCGACGAAATTTCTGAGGGGAGAGGCGTATTTCTCCAGAAGTATCACGTAGCCGCGGGTCACAAGGTCTCTTTTTCTTTCGTCGCCGTTTTTTATGTATGAAAATACAAAGCTGTTCTGTTCCTCTGTCGCCTTGGCAGCGGAGCTTTCCGCACACTGAATATATTTCTGCTTATCGCAAAGGAAAACGGGGTCCAGCACGATCTCAGGGTCTATGCCGAACATTTCGCTCATTGAAACAGCTTCACGGAAGCATTTTACGGATATCCCGTTAAATTTACGGAGAAGCTGCATATATTCGCTTCTTTTCATAACGGGAATATCGCAGCTGCCGCCAAAAGATGTACCGTAGGCTATTTTCTTCACGTTTTCCTTATTTACGCCCTTCAGGCAAAAATACATATCGTCAAAGTTATTTATTATTCCGCAGTCCCACATCACGTCTGAGCCGACGATGCGGGTCCCGATGCCGTCCAGAAGCTCCTTGTCCTTTTCGTCGGAAAATACTTCGAGTACGTCACAGTTTTCATAAATAAACTTCCCTGCAATGTTATTCTTGTCCGCATAGTGCTCGCTCCACAGCGCAGGGCCTTTCTGAATAAGACAGCTTTTGAATCCCAGCTGCTCTAAAGTCTTATAGAGCGCATAAGCGGTCAGTATGCTGCCGTAGTCCAAGCCGAACCAGAGGGTGTAAAGGGCGGCATAAGGGGGCGTTTTACCGTTTGTGTTGTCTGAACGATTCTGGTATTTTTTCTTCATTAGTGTTCCTCGCTAAAAATAAACTGATTTATTTACAGTAAAATTGCGGGTTATTTGACTTCTTTTCTGAACACATTCCGCAAAGAGCTGTTTATCGCACGAAACGGTTTGGTAAACCGCCAGGAACGAGAATTTTCCATCTCGGAGACTCGTTTGCTTAACTCTGTTATTCTGTTATCCTTGAGTTCGCCTGCATTTTGCTCCTCCTTCAGCTTCCTGGAAACAGCGTCATATTCGGTATTGATTTTCTTTATTTCATCTGCTGAACGCGACGCCTTTTTCTCCAGTTCGGAAACGGAGTTTTCCAGCTTATCTCTCTCCTGCTCGGAAGATGAAAGCTCTTCCTTTAATTTTCCCTGTGCGGTAATGGAATTGACCAGACGTTCATTCATAATGCCTCTCTCAGCATAAAGTGCGTCAAGTTGCCTTTCTACCTCAGCATTTTTTGCATTTTGTTCGTTTAGTAAAGCCGTTTGTCTATAAAGTTCATTACGTACCATGCAAAGTTCGTGTAAAATATTAAATGTTTTACTTGTTCCATTAGTACTTATTGTATGAATCTCTTCATCTGAAATAATTTCTTGTATATCGTATGCTTTTATTCCATCACGTTTACCGGGGTCATATCCAAAAATATCATAACTGATTATTTTTTCGGAAATGCGACAATTGTTCCATTCATCATCGCTTAATTCTTTGAGTCTACTTTTATATGAAAAGAACCTAATATTAAAACCAAGAGACTCAAAAATACGTTTCAATGAGTTTGCAATCACAACATCATTGCAAAGCAAACTGACGCTTTTTCCACCAATCGCACTGATTAGCGCAATATGTTTGTTACTGAGCAAAATGTCCAGTAAAAAATTTACTGATTGTAAAGATAGATTACTGCCTTGATTTTGAACTTCCTTTTGAATTTTCGCCAACAGATTGTACCTTTCAGTTGAAAGAGGTTGTCCAAGAAAAACCTCGTTCATATTATTCAAAATTTTAAGTTGATTATAACCGGCAAATAATTTGAACATATTTGGCGAGGAATAATACTCTGCGCTTCTTTTCAGATAATCATACAATCCTTCTTTAAGAGAACTTTCGGTTGTTTCGCTTATATCTTCTCCGTAAATATCCTTTACATACTGTTTCCATTCATTTGTAACTCCAAGTATATTTGTGCCCCAAACACGTTGTTTATGCAAAAAATCAAGAGAAACATCAACAATATAGAAATCTTTTATACCTCTGGTTTCATGCGCCAAAGCCTGGCAATCCATAATTTCATCATTCACTCTTGTGGTTATTGTAATACGAGCGTTTGGCTTACAAAAAACAACATACAATGAATTTGTCCCTATATTTGATACAATTTCATCAGCTCCAGCCAGTATTTCCACCTTTTCCTTAATTGTATAATCCTCAGGATCAACAATTCTAAACCCTTTTCTCCGATAAAAGTCTGCAAAATATTTTTCGTTTATAATATCCTGTTTACCGGTTTTCAGTTTAGATAAATATATTTTTTTATCCTTTCCGGGCACAAGGTTTTTGTACATTTGTTCATATACAGATATGTATTCTTTTGTCATATCATAAGGCGTGTCACCATAAAAAGGATACATAGACTGATCGGGTATAATTATATTTTTAAACTGCAAAGGCTTTTCTATAAATATTACTCTATTCAGATCTATTTTCAAAAGTTCCAGAAACTGTTTTATAAAAGTTGCTTTTCCATCGCCCCATGTAAAGCATATAGCTATTCTTAAATTAGAGTCAGGATTCTGTACACACCACCATAACCTTTGACATAACATTTCATACATTAAATGTCCGGGATGATCAAACATTGCGCCTCCGAAAACAACTGTTTCGTCAATGTATTCAGGTTCTTGGTCAGGAATATATGAACGAAAAATGCCCCACGCTTTCTGGTTGCCCGTAGGTGCGCATAAATGTCCGGCAACAAAATTATACTTTTCGTCACATACTCCGCCGCAATTTACTCCATTTATCGTTATAATTGGCAACACAACACCATTTTTTAATTCTGTTATATTTAATTTTCTTTCAGAAAGATATTTTTTTTCAAATACGCTATACCACTTATCTTTATACCTATCAGGAATATAAAGTCTTTTTGCAAGTTCCTTGTTTTCAAAACGGTCATCGTTAAGTTTTGGCTCTTGCTCTTGACAAAAGCAATAATCCTCTATGTATTTGTATCCAAAGTCATGCATCACCCGGCGTTGCATTTCACCGCCGTCTCCCAAAAAGAAAGGTATAATTATATAATATCTGTATGACTTACCTTTCATCTGTTTATAATCTGCACAGTTCAGATTTTTATTAGCAAGCAGGTCACCGTTACTAGTGAAAATAGTCTTTATATCACATCCAGCTTTTTCAAACCGTAGGTTTACCGGTGGAGTATAACCGTACGCCGCTACCTCACGTCCGTTTGAATATTTTTTTGCATTATATATAGCAGTATCAACAGCGTCCTCGTTCGGGTAAAAAATATAATCAGTATATTTTTCATATCCGAATCTATCCATTGTATCTCTCTGGCTTTCACCTTTGTCAGGAAGCAAAAAGGGAATAACAACATAATATTTGTCCGCTTTACCTTTTAATTTTAATGCATCTGTGTACATATTGGACTCGAGCAGTAAAGAAGTATTGCCAGTAAAGATTTTTTCAATTTTATAACCTGCTATCATAAGGGCTTGCTTTAATTCATCGTCTTTGCCATACATTACAATTTCACGATTATCGGCATATTTTTTTACAGTTATTAGAACCTTATCTATTAAAAGCTTATCAATCATGCCATGCCTCCAGAATAATGTATTTCGTATTTTACATTCATTCCATGTTCAATAATATAAATGGTCTAATCGATATTTTCTTCAGTGAGACGTACATATCCCATGCAATCTTCAATGTTTTCTGAATGATTTTTTCGAGACCAGGCTACATTTCTCCGAATTATTTTTGCAGGTATTCCGGCTATTGAACAGTTATTTGGAAACGATCGCTTAACGAATGACCTTGCGCCTATAACACTTCCGCTGCCTATTTCAACCTTTTTGCCTCCCCCCGAAAATATCATAGCATCACGTCCTACCCAAACATGTTCTTGTAAGATAATCGTATATAAAAAACCTTCGCTATCTCTGAATTTATTGCTTGAATTTATATTTTCTTTAGTAATTACATCAAAAAGCGAATGACCGTCACCGGTTTGAAAGACAACGTTCCATGATATCATACAGTCTATTCCAAATAGGATTTTTGAATAAGCATGAATAGTAAATTTAGTTCCTATGCCAAAATCGCATCCATCCGATATTTTTAAATATGAATCATTAAAAGCGCCTATACGGTTGCCCCTAAATACGCACTTATTACCAATATCAATTAAATTATTATCACTTTTAAGACACACCTCATTTATAGACTCAAATATACAATTCTTACCGATTTTAATGTGATTATTGTTTCCAAGCAGTTCTATAGTAATACGACCTTTGAAAATAATATTGGGCTCAATTATGATATGATTATCTTTTCCGTGTATTATAACGGAAACATTTTTGTCGAAATTTCCATCTACTGTATTACCGTTTATATCTTGATAATTTCCTATACACTTCTTAATAGTTACAGTATCGGGTATGAAAATGTAGTCTTGTATCTCTTTAAAGCCATACTGTTCCAAAATTCTACGCTGAGTAGTTCCTCCATCATCTAAAAATAGAGGTATTACAATATAATATAAATTACATTTGCCTTTCATATATTGATATTCAATACAATTAATATTTTCTTTGCTCAGCAAATCTCGGTTACTTGTAAAAAATGTTTTTATTTCGTATCCAGCTTCTTCTAATTGTTGATTTACTGCCGGAATATATCCATAAGCAGCAATTTCACGTCCATTGCTATATTTTTTTATGTTTTCTATAACTCTATCGGTCAGTATCCGGTCTGCCATTTCCTGTCTCCTTACAACAGATTATTTATTGATCAAAGTTCTTTTAAATAGTCTTTAAAATTCATCTTATTTTCTATCGCCGTTGTTGTCGGTCTGCCCAGGTCTTTTCTGGAGCCGACGGCGCATTTTATTTCTATGAAAACCAGCCCTGACTGCGCCTTTGCTTTTTTAAGCGCTTCGTCAAGCTCGGAATAGCTTTCCGCACTGTAAATGTGTTCGTATCCGCAGCTTAAAGCGATTGCGGTGACGTCTGCTTTTCCTAATGCGGTCGGCATTCCGCCCACCGTTTCGTGAGCGCCGTTGTTTATTACTATGTGTACAAGGTTATCGGGTTTTATTGAGCCGATGACTGCCAGTGAGCCCATATGCATAAGCATAGAGCCGTCGCCGTCTATGCACCATACTTTAACGCTCGGCTTATTCAGCGCTATTCCCAACGCTATCGACGAAGCGTGTCCCATAGAGCCGACGGTAAGGAAATCAAATTTATGGCTCTGCCCTGCCGTCGCTCTTATCTCAAAAAGCTCTCTGCTTGCTTTTCCCGTGGTAGAAACTATCGGGTCCTGCTGAGTGGCTGAAGCGATATGCTTTATCGCTTCTTCTCTGCTCATTTCAAAATTGTTTTTGTATACTACGTTTTTATCGTACGTCAGCGCATTTTTCCTTACGACGTACGCTACGCATTTTCCTTTATCAAGCTCGCCGCTGAACTCGGCAGCGGCGGTACGCAAAGCCTGCTCGTCAGTGTCTTCGCTTAAAACAAAGCTCTTTACTCCCATGACGTCAAGCAGCTTCAGCGTGACCTCTCCCTGATAGATGTGCTGAGGCTCGTCCCGTACTCCGGGCTCTCCCCTCCAGCCTATAACAAATATGACCGGTATGGAATACACCTTTTCGTTCAGCAGCGACGCCAGCGGATTTATGATATTCCCTTCGCCGCTGTTCTGCATATAAACCACCGGTATTTTCCCGGTGGCAAGATGATACCCAGCCGCCAGAGCTGCGCAGTTTCCCTCATTGGCGGCGATCACGTGATGCTTGGGGTCTGTGCCGTACCTGTCGTAAAGATAATCGCAAAGCGCCTTCAGCTGAGAATCAGGGACTCCTGTGAAAAAATCCTCTCCTATGATTTCTGCAAATTTCTCCGCTTTCATATATTTTCCTCACTGCAAAGTATTTTTCTGTATATTCCCTCTATATCCCTTGTTGTCAGAGCTATGGGATTGTTTTTCAGCCTTGTTGTATTTACCGTTCGGCTGAGCGTCTCAATATCGGCGTTGCTGAACCTTTCGGGCGTGAAAAGCTCCAGTTCGTTCAAAAGCTGATAAAATCTCTCCGACGTCTGCTTTATGCTTGTGCAGCCCATACACCGCGCAATATCGGAAAGCACGCTTTCAAAATAAGCCACACCTCTTTTATCCACACACTTTTCTATATGGTCTGCGGTAAAATCCAGCAAGCCGTAAAGACAAAGTGCAGCTGCGTGACCGTGTGCGATGTTGTACAGCTTTGTCAGCTTATAGCTCATCGCGTGTCCCGCAGTAGTCTGGGTGATATTTATTGCTTTTCCCGCCTTGTTTGCCGCTTCCAGCATTTTCTCCGACGCCGTTTCATCACCTGAAATATAAGCCTTGTAATTTTCCATTATCGTCAAAATGACCGATTTGGAATATTCCCTGCTCTCATCATCTGAATTTACAGACCACATAGACTCTATACCGTGGCACAATGCGTCAAGCATACAGGACTTCTTCTGATATAGCGGAAGCGTTTCCAGCACCGACGGGTCAAATATTACGGCGTCAGGTATGCAGCTTTCGTGAGTTACGGACTGTTTTTCTCCGCGGCGGTATATCACTGCGTAGCGGGTCGCTTCACTGCCGCTGCCCGCCGTCGTAGGCATAGCTATCAGCGGTATTGCGCTGTCTTTCAGGGGCTGCTCTAAAAGCTCCCTGTCCTGCTCAAGAACGGCAAACAGCTTTATGCATTTCGCAACGTCCATACTGCTCCCGCCGCCTATTGCTATAATACAGCCGCATTTTTCCGACAAAAAAATCTGCGTGCCCTTTTTTACGGAATCATAATCGGGATTGGGTGAAAAATCAGTAAATTCCACCGTTTGCGCCTTCAGCTTTTTCAGATGAGGATAGATTTTCAGAGCAGGCGCAAAGCGGTCAAGAACGATCATTGCTTTTTCTGCGCCTATGCTGTCTATATACTCGTCAAGCCCGCTGTAATTGTTATCGGGTCTTATAATGAACTGCTCCCGCATTTATTTATCCTCTACATTTCTTCAGGTATAAGGGTGATTATATCCTTTATCGGCATACACATTTCATCGCATTCCTTTGCGCGGTGATTTTCAAGAATGGTCACAGCCGCTTTCTGCATTGCGGGGAAGCCTGTCCTGGTCAGCTGATTGGCGTATATTACCACGTTTATTCCCCTTGCCTTAAATTCCTCCTCGGTGACCGAATTAAACGACGTGGGAACAACTACCAAGGGAATATTTTCTTCCCTTTCACGGAATTTTTCAGTAAATTCAAATATCTCATCAGGAGAGCTTTTGCGGCTGTGTATCATTATTGCGTCAGCTCCCGCCTGACAGTATGCAAAGGCGCGCTCCAGCGCGTCTTCCATTCCGCGTTCAAGGATAAGACTTTCTATTCTGGCGCAAATCATAAAATCCTTTGTTTTTTGCGCTTTCTTTCCCGCCTTTATTTTGGCGCAGAAGTTTTCAATAGTGTCCTGCGTCTGCTTGACTTCAGTGCCGAAAAGGGAATTTTTCTTAAGGCCCGTTTTGTCCTCTATTATCACCATTGAAACGCCCATTCTTTCCAGCGAACGGACGGTATATACAAAATGCTCAGTCAATCCTCCCGTGTCGCCATCAAATATTATGGGCTTGGTGGTTACCTCCATGATATCATCTATGGTGCGAAATCTTGAAGTCATATCCACCAGCTCTATGTCGGGCTTTCCCTTTGCGGTAGAATCGCACAGGGAGCTTATCCACATTGCGTCGAACTGCCTTGCCTCACCGTTCTGGTACACTGTGGTTTTCTCTGCGATAAGTCCTGTTATTCCGCTGTGAGCCTCTATTGCCGTTATTGTATGCTTTATATCAATAAGCGATTTCAGTCTTCTGCGTCTGAAATCGGGAAGAGAAAGCTCGGACAGCGCCCTGCTTTCGAGAACGGCATATTTTTCGTCCTCTGAATAGGGAAATTCTATCAGCTTTCCGCCATACTCTGAAAGGATCGCTTTGACTTCCTCCCGTATCGGCTTTTGAAATCCGTTCTTCCAGTCGTCTCCGTGCACCACGTAGTCGGGGCGGTATTTTTCAAGGTTTTCCTTATAACTGAGCGTTTTCTGCTCCACTACCTTGTATACTCCCGCTATATTTTCAAACATAGCCTTTCTTTCTTCAAACGGAAGCAGCGGGAACCGTCTGTATCCCGCCACCGCTTCATCGGACATAACTCCTATTATCAGTCTGCCCAGGCGTTTAGCCTTTTTGATGATCGAAAAATGACCGCCGTGGAGCATATCTGTGGAAAAGCAAAGGTATGCCGTCCTGTTTTTTACTTCCTTGTAGGTCTTGGAAACTTTATCAAGATCCTGTGGGCAGTCTATCTCAGAGCAAAGCATATCTCCCACGTCCAATGGATACAACTCGCAGTCCGACGATATTTCATTGAACGCATTTTCAGCATAACAGCCTGTATTTCCTGAAACGCAGTACTCGTTTATTTTGTTAAGCCATTTTGTCCAGTCGGATTTTTTCAGCTTGTAAAGCGGCTGCGCAGCGTAAGCGTCATCAAAAAAATCTATCCCGATCCGTGTTATTCTTCCGTTTTTGACTTTTGCCTTAAAATCCTTTTCGGGAAGGGGAGCAGAGGCGCTTACGGTCATACAGCTTTTTTCGCTGTTTAAAACAGCGTCCAGAACAGAGGCCTCAAACACCAGGTCCCCGTGCATAAGCAGAATATCGTCGTCAAGCTCATTCCTTGCGCAATAAATGGAATAAATGTAATTGGTGCTTTCATAATCGGGATTTTTGACAAAAGAAATATGTATCGGCATTTCCAGACTTTTACAGTAATTTACCAGTATATCGTCATACTTTCCCGTGGTTATCACCGCTTCGTCAATACCCGCTTCCGACAGCAGCTTTAGCTGCTCGCTGAGTATGGTTTCCCCGAAGCCTATTTCGGTCATACATTTAGGGTGTTCACAGGTAAGAACGCCCATTCTGGTGCCCATGCCGGAATTTAATATTAAAGCTTTCATAAAGCTCGCTCCTTTTGTCGGTTCAGTTCAGCATATCGGAATAATCAGATATTATACTGTCAAGAACCTGTTTGAGATGTTCGTTAAGTTTAAAGTGGGTATGAGAAAGCATATCGCCGGGAAGAGAATAAATATCTCCGTACTTTTCTTCAAGATATTTTTCTGCGTTTGCAGGCGCATTGAGCTCTATCCCCTCAAATTTCAGCCTTTTCAAAGGAAAAACATCCGCCACAGCGCAGTTTCCCTGAAAGCTCGGGTTGCACCTGTAATTATCCAGCGCCCATATCATGTAATCGGAAGGCTTATCGGTAGTTCCTACCTCCTTACGTGATCTTTCAAGGTAGTCGTCCATCAGCTTTCTGTACCGTTCGTTTTTCTGCTGCAATGTAAGGTTGTTTTTTCTGATTATCTGCGCATCTTCCGCCATACGTCTGTTTAACGTTGTCTGACGTTTTACGTTTTCAGCCGATATATCTCTGCAGTAGTCGTAAATAAAAATGTCAAGGCAGTATGGCGTGCCGTCCCTGCGGAATTTTAACTGAACGCAATGATTGATGTTATCATCAAATTCAGCAAAAATATGAGAAACAAAAAAGTCCTTATCGTTTTCCATTATGTGAGTCAGTTTTTCAGCGTCTGCTCGCATCATTCCCACATCCGTATCATCATCCCAGGGGATAAAGCCGTTATGACGAACTGCGCCAAGCAGCGTCCCAAAGCTGATCCAATAGGGAATGTTATTTGCACTGCACACCTCGTCTAACTTTGCCAGAAGAATGGCTCCTGCAAGCTGCATTTTTCTGAGAGGGTCCGCTGCTTTAGGCAGTGAAAGGAAAAATCTTTTTTTTGCTTCATCAATGCTTTCGTTATTCGCCGACATTGCATACCACAGCATGAGCTTGTTTTGTGCGTCATGGACCTCTTCAGCTTTTTTTATTTCAGCTATTTGCTGCTGCAGCCCGCTTATTTTTTCATAAACCTCACACAGTACCTTTACGTAAAAGGAGTCGGCTTGAACGTCCTTATCAAAATCAAATTTTTCTTCCGGATAAAATATAAAATCCTTCTGCTCCTTAAATCCGTACAGCTTTAAGGTATTTCTCTGCGTTTCCCCGTCCCCCAGAAAAAAAGGTATTACAACAAAATACTTGCCTGACGCACCGTCTAATTCAGATGAGGGGGAGCAATTCATATTTTTATCCGCCAACAGATCAAGATTGCCCGTAAAAATTTTCTCGATATTTATTCCTTTGTCTTCAAGCGCTTTTTGCACCTGTACGTGTCTTCCATACATTACAACGGCTCTTTTGCCGATGTTTTTCCTAATACTGTCAAGAGCCCGCCTCAGCAGCATTTCTTCTGTCATTTTTATTTCTCCTTATTTTTGATGTTCAAATATCTTTCCCAATAATCCATATTGGTCAAACTTCTGAAGTTTTCCGAATAGTCCTTCACTGCTCCGTCATAATGCTTGTCTATCAGCTTATAAAGCTCTTTAAGCCTTTTCATGCAGGCGTGCGCTTCCTTGGGATCACGCTTGGTGACGAAACCTTTCTTGCTAGCATAATCATAGTTCAGGACCGTATCTGCTCTGTAAACGGCTGACTGGACAACTCCCACCGTGGGAACGATAACGTAGCTTCGCGATGGAGGAAGATATGTACCGTTTAAGGTATAGTGATTTATCACTCTTGCGGAAAAGTCGGTGGCAGGAACTGCCCTCAGCGACTGCTCATACAGGGGATACTGGAACTGCACGTTTTCCTCCAGATCTTCAAGATATTTCAGCTTGTAGCCGCAATTCATTATATCCTTGTGAAGCGCCTCGCCGTCCTGCTCAGCGAGCCAGCTTACTCCCTTCAGAAAATCCTCCACGCCGCGCATAAGCAGCTGCGCGTTGTGGTATCTGTAAATGCGTATTTCATCGCACACCTGAGTATAAACTATTTTCTTGAACTGCTGCTTCGGTATGGTCATATTGTGGAGGGAATTGTCTATCAGCCTGTTTCTGAGAATATAATAGTACAGAAAAGATGAATACTTGTTTTCAAACGGCTCGTGCCATACACAGATCCCGTTCATCAGAATGAGATGCTTCATATTTCTCAGCCCGAATTCCACGTCATCTCCACGGATAAATATGGGCATGGGAAGGTTTGTATCGGAAATCACGTTCACGGGAAACGCACAGTACCACCAGGCATTGAACTGGGCTCTTTCCTCAAATTCGTTGAAAAGGCAGGCGTCAAGCGTGTTTAGGTCAAGTCCGTGCTTGTATGAAATTAGATTGCCGGCGTTCCACGCAGCTCCCGATTCCACCTGGAAATACTGCCTGTCCAGTCTCAGCATTGCTCCGCCCACAAAAGCGTCCTTGTACTGCTCTTTAAGGCACATCAGCAAAACGCAGGTCCTGTAAATGGATTCGGGCTCGATCCTTATGTCGTCGTCCATTACAAGAATGTGGGTTATATTTTTCTCTTTGCTCTTTTTGTAAATTTCTATGATACCTCTTGTAAATCCGCCTGCGCCGCCTACGTTTTTGTTTTTGTATATGTGAATTTTTTCGTTTTCCAATGCTTTTATATCCAAGGTCTGCGCATTGTCGGAAACGAATACTTCCAATTTATCGTACAAAAATGAGTCTGCGTTATCAAGATATTTTTCCTTAAGCACACGAAGGTTAGATTCAATAAAACGCTCACGCTTGAAGGTGCAGATATCTATTGCAAGCTTCACTTTTGAAACTGAGCTGTCAGGGATATCGGTACAATAATTGCCCCCGTAAAATCTTGACAGGCTTTGCATTCCGTTTATAAGGAAGCCAAACATTCCCGCTGTTGACGAGGATTTAAACTCAAAGGAAAATTCCTTGGGTTCGCTCTGCCGGTTCTCGCATAAATATTCACCGCAATATTCCGTGTGTATTTCCGCACCGATTTTTTCCTTTCTCATCAGCGTCACACGCAATTGTCCGCTGACCTGCAAAGTAAGCCAGACGCTTTTTATATTAGTGTATTTGAACCATTTTTCCGCTGAAAAACCGTTAAAATACGTGTCGAACTCAACGATAGCGCCTTGCGGTATTTCAATGTAATCCTGAGCCCAGGTGTACACACATCGGTCAGAACGCCTGAAATACATTTTTTCTTCCGTGCAGGTGTCGGTTGATGGAAAGATTAAATTTTGAAGTATCATAGTTCCTCCGTTTTTATTGATTTTATATGTTACTTTTATTGGTCACATACCCGCAATTCCGATCTGAATCGCAATGAACCGCATACCTTGCAAACAAATACTGTGCAGGTCTGTCGTGGAAGTGGTCGGTGAAAGTGAATTTTCTCGGTATCAGCGCAAAGAGCAGCCGCTTCTTTCCCGGGCGGGGATAGAATTTGTTGTCCTTTGGTCTGACTCCATATTGTTGTTCAATCTCATCATATGTGAGATATTTATAGTTCAGTTTGCAGATCTCTTTGTGGTTTTGCTCAGCGTCAAGGGTTTGCAGATAGTCAAGTCCTTTCAGGTAATCCTCGTAGCCTTTCTGCACCGCTTTTGCCATTTGGTACTGCTGGCGCTTTTGCTTTGCTTTTATCTGCTTTTTGACAAATTTCTGCGCTTTCTTCGGAGTGAAATCCTTGCAGTGCAGACTGCATAAATGCAGGTAGTTGCGGGTGTTGTAATACTCGGCGGCGGAATTGTATTTGCTCTCGAATTTCTCGTGCCAGATGCCGATGCCGTTGAGGGTTATGATTTTCTGTTTGCAGCGCAGAGCGTACTCCACGTCGTCGTACTTCATAAAGAACGGCAGGGGGAATTGCCCTTGCTCGGCGTATTTGCTCGGCATACACATAAACCACCAGCCGCCGTAATTGATGTCGTTTTCCTGCTCGTTAAGTAGCAGATTTTCCTCTTGGGTCAAATCAAGATAATATCCGTATCCTTTTTGTTTGCCATCCTCGCTGAAATTTCCTCCCGCTTCAAACTGGTATGTAGGCTTGTCCATGAACAGCATTGAGCCTGCGACCGAGATATCGCTGTATTCGGGCTTTAAAAACTTCAGAAAATTCAGCAGCTTTTGTATTGACACAAACTCTATCTCAACGTCGTCGTCCATCAGCAGTAAATGAGTAAATCCGCCAATTTCAACAGCTTTTTCCATTCCCCTTTTAAACCCGCCACTGCCGCCGTTGTTGATGTTAGGGACTAATATCACGTCGTTAGGAAGGTCGCTTTTAGTCAGTGTTTGTCCGTTGTCTACAACAATGATTTTACAGTTAAGCTCTGAATGGAGTTTTAAGTTTTGTGACAGATACTGCACGTTTTTCAGGATATATTTTTCACGCTTGTAGGTGCAGAAGATTATGGCGCAATTAACGTTTGCAGGCTCTTTACATTCCACGAAAACAGAATTATTTTCTGTTCTTACGTCGCTTACCTTTGTGTACTTTTTCAGCTTTTCGTATGGAATGTAATTGAAGTATGTGTTGAAATTCAAGCCTTGTTCTGTCTTGCGAAAATACAATCCTTCCGTTCCCTCAAGCCTTGGCTTTTTTGCTAAATCAAACCATTTCAGCATAACTCTTTCTTAACTGTTTCCAGTGCTAATGCGATGACCTTATCCATATCCAGATACTTATACAGTCCTAAACGTCCGCCAAAAATCACGTCTTTTCGCTCGTCAGCTAACTTTCTGTACTGCTCGTAGAGGGTGTTATTCTTTACATTGTTTACAGGGTAGTAAGGCTCAACTCCCGGTTTCCACTCTGCCGAATATTCTCGGCTGATTACGGTTTTGGGCTGTTCGCCGAACTCAAAGTGTTTATGCTCAATTATACGTGTAAAAGGCACATCTGCGGCGGTGTAGTTTACCACTGCATTGCCCTGATAGTTGTCAGTGTCCAAAATCTCAGTTTCAAAGCGGACGGAACGATACTCCAGCGCTCCCAACTTAAAGCCGAAGAACTCATCAATTGCGCCTGTGTAAACTGTCTTTTTGGCAATATCGGGGTTCTCCTTGATAAATTCAAAGTAATCCGTGTTCAGCTTTACTTCTGCTTTTTCCAGCATTTTCTCGATTATCTGAGTGTAGCCGCCGATAGGGATTCCTTGGTATCTATCGCTGAAGTAGTTGTTGTCGAAACGGAAACGGAGAGGTAAACGTTTGATTATAAAGGCGGGCAATTCGTTGCAGGGACGTCCCCACTGCTTTTCGGTGTAGCCTTTGACAAGCTTTTCGTATACGTCTGTTCCCACCAGTTTTAGTGCTTGCTCCTCAAGGTTCTGAGGTTCGTCTATGTCTAATTCTGCAATCTGCTCAGCTATCTTTGCTTTTGCCTCGGCAGGGGTTTTGATGTTCCACATTTTGCTGAATGTGTTCATATTAAAGGGCAGATTGTACAGCTCGTCCTTATATGAAGCGACGGGGGAGTTGATGTAGTTGTTAAACTCTGCGAACTGGTTAACATAATCCCAGACTTCTTTATTCGATGTATGGAAGATATGTGCGCCGTACTTGTGGACGTTTATGCCCTCGACTTGTTCTGTGTAGATGTTTCCTGCGATGTTGGGACGTTTGTCTATCACAAGGCACTTTTTACCCCTTTTGCCTGCCTCGTATGCGAATACTGCGCCGAACAGTCCTGCGCCGACTATTAAATAATCAAACATTAGCTTACTTCCTCCGCTATCAAATTTATCGCCTGTATTTTGCTGGTTATCGTGGGTTTCTCACAATATGCCGCCGCACTTTGCACCGACGTATTCCCCAGAATATCCGCCAGAACGGTCACGTCTGCGCCGTGTGAAATGCACCGCTTGATGAACAGCTTGCGTAATTCGCTGAAGCTGATGTCGGGGAGATACTCCTTTTTCAGGAAAGAGCGCAGACGGTACTGCATTGTGCGGGGCTCAATGGGCGAAGTGGTTCCCGAAAGGAGATAACGGTTTGCGGGGGCTTTGTGCTTTTTCAAAATGTCGCAGAGAAACTGCGGCAGCGGTATTTCACGGGCTTTCTTACCCAGATCGGTTATCATCAGCACACTGCCCTCCTCGGTGGATATGCGCTGAATGGTGCGGACTACCGTTATCTTTCC
>CANQXF010000028.1 GCA_947627695.1 uncultured Ruminiclostridium sp.
CACCGGCAATCGTATAAAAACAAGCGGAAAATCGAGAACCCGCCGGAACAATGGGTCGTATTCGAGAACACGCACGAGGTTATCATAGACGAGGATACCTTTGCCCGTGTGCAGGAGTTACGCAGGAACAAACGCCGCCCAACGAGAACAGGAAAGAGCAATATGTTCTCCGGTATCGTCCGATGTGCCGATTGCGGGGAGAAGCTGTACTACTGCACAAGCAAAAACTTTGAGGCAAGGCAGGATCACTTTATCTGTTCTACATCGAGGCTCAAAGGAAACGAGGTCTGCGGGTCACATTTTATTCGAGCTATCGTTCTCGAAGAAGGCGTACTGAAGCATTTGCAGCTTGTGGCATTCTGTATCTCCAACTATGAAGATGCGTTTCGGAAGGCTTTGTGTGCAAAGCGTGACGCAGAAGCGAGAAAGGAACTGTCTGGCAAGCGGCGGACACTCCAGAAGTCTGAAAACCGTATCGCCGAGCTTGACAGGCTTTTCAAGCGGATCTATGAGGATATGGTGGCGGGGCGGCTGAGCGAGGCAAGGTTTCAAATGCTGTCCGATGACTACGAAAAGGAGCAAACGGAGTTGCGGGAAAGGATTGCTGTTCTGACCAAGGAAATCTCCGAGCAGGAGGATCAAGCAGACAATGTAGACCGTTTCATCCGCACAGTGAAGAAGTACCTCTGCCTGACGGAGCTGACACCAGTGATCCTGAACGATCTAGTCAAGGCGGTCTGCGTTCACGCGCCGGACAAGTCCAGCGGACATCGGGTGCAGGATGTAGACATCATCTACAACTACATTGGGATACTCCCAGCCTCACTTTTGAACGACCTCATAAACAGAACTGCGGCATGACCGAAATCATGCCGCACTCCGAAGACAATCTGAACTTGTTTTATTGGATGACGCTCTCATATCCGTTCTTTTTATTTTCTATTTTAGTCAACGTCCTTTTCCGCCTTGAGTATCTCTCCACTCACAGCGTCTATCTCGTATTCGTATTCCGTTCTGTCAGCGTGGAACTCCACCTTATAGCAAATTCTTCCGTCCTCCTCGTCAAGCTCGACCTTCAATCTCGTTACCTGAGCTTCGGACAGACCCGCGTGAGCCAACGCCTTTGCTTTTGCGGCGGCCTCGCCTATATATTCCCCTGTGGAGGGAGCGTACTTTGTTTCCTTGTCAAAGGACAGCACCTTTCCGCTTTTTGCGTCAATTTCATAGTCGTATTCGGTGTTGCCCGCCCAAAATTCCACGTCGTAGTAAACCACGCCGTCGTCCCGTTCAAGGGTAACTCTCATTCCGGCGGTATCGCTTTCCTTTACTCCTGCGTGCTGTAAGGCGGCGGCTTTTGCTGCCGCTTCGCCTATATATTCGGCGGGAGGAGTTAAGGGAGCGTCGTTCCTCGTGTCCTTGTCAAAGGAGATTATTTCACCTGTCAAGGCGTCTATATCGTAGTCGTACTCGGTATTTCCCGACCAGAATTCCACGTTGTAGCAGTAGCGCCCATCGTCAAAGTCGAACTTTATCTTCAGCCCCACTATATCGCTCTCTTTAAGTCCCGCATGGGCGAGAGCCTTTTCCTTGGCGGCTTTTTCCCCTATATACTGAGGAGCTTGAGTCTGGGGAGGAGGAGCCTGCGTCGCAGAAGATGAAGAAGTTACTGCGGGAGCAGACGACGAGCTTTCCGCAGGAGCAGGCTCCGACGAAGAGCTTTCAGCGGGAGCAACGGGCTGTTTCGTCTCGGTGTCCACCGACAGCACCTCGCCGCTTACCGCGTCTATCTCATAATCGTACTCGGTATAGCCGCACCAGAATTCCACGTCATAGTATACCACCCCGTCGTCGCGGTCGAGATAAACTCTTATCCCCACGGCGTCGCTTTCCTGTATCCCTGCGTGAGCAAAGGCCTTTTCCTTGGCGGCATTCTCTCCTATATATTTATTTTCAGGGGGATTTTCCGTGGTGGGATAATATATCGTATCTCTGTCCACCGACAGCACATCGCCGCTGGCGGCGTCTATGTCGTAGTCGTAATCAGTGTTTTTGTGCCAGAATTCCACGTTATAGTAAATTTTTCCGTCGTCCTCGTCCAGGTCGGTGACCAGCCCGCTGACCTCCTCTGCGGAAAGCCCCGCATGGGTGAGCGCCCTCTGCGCCGCCGCCTCTGTTCCTATAAGTCCGCTGGGCAGCCCTCCCTCGAGGGGAACATCAACGCCCTCGTTACAGGCGGAAAAAAGCGTCAAAGCCGTACAAGCCGCTGTTACGGCGGCAAATATTTTTGTTCTTTTCATTTATTGACCTCCGTTTCGTGATGTAGGTGAAAACGTCGTCATACGCTCACGAAAATAAGGAGCATATGATTTTGCATATAGCTTGCAATTTCATTATACTCCATTTTGATCAGATTGTCAATAAAAAATTTATAATTCCTATATAATTTGTAAGATTTCACAAATCCTTAACAGTGCACCCCTCGTAAAAGTACAGCAGTATCTCTTCAGCAGTTTTTCCCTCCTTAGCCATTGCATTGGCGGTGTACTGGCTCATTCCCGCCCCGTGACCGCAGCCGACGGTGCTGACGGAAAACGCCATTCCGTTCCAGTGTATGTCAAAGGCGGCGGAGCGCAGCTTTAACATTCTCCACACGTCGCCGCCGCTGACGGTCTTTCCTCCCACCTTGACGCTGACCACGTAGCCGCCCTCGTCCTTCACAATGTCGGTGAACCACTGGGAATAGTCCAGCGGCATTTGCAGATTTTTGTCGTATTCCAGCAAAGCCTGACGGATATTGTCGGCGGTAAATTCGTTTGTTGCGGAGAGATTTGGGAAGCTCTTGTCAGCTGGGCAGGACTTTCTTGTGAGATAGGGCGGCTGTATGCCCCAGATATTCACAGGCAGGGTCGTTTCCCCCGCCGAAACAGAGTGATACACGCTGTAAATGGGCTTGTTTTCATAGTAAATAACGTGAGAAGCGCCGTAAGCGGCGGCTTCTTTTATTTTGGGGAGATATTCGTCATAGCTGTCTCCGTAGTATTCCCTCGCCTTGGCGGGAGTGAAGTAGGGCTGACAAAGCGCCGTGCTGTCGGAAAGCGCGTTCCCACCGTCAAGCAGACGCAAAGCGTATGTATAGGCGGCGCACGCCTGCGCCTTTAACGCCTCCTCCTCGTAGGAAACGTCTATCTGCGCAAAAAGACAGCCGATAAGATAATCCTCCGCAGAAAGGGTTATCCTGCTTCCGTTTTCCGTCAGGGTAAGCTCTATCTCCTTTTCTCCTCTGGCGGGAAAAATATTTGAAAATACCGCCCCGAACAGCATAGGTACCAGCACCGCCGCCACTATAAGAATAACTCCCATCGCCGCATATTTTTTCATAATCCACTCCTTTTGCCTTGACTAACAGGCAATAATTTGATATAATTACTAATATATGTATTATGTACAGGTATGTGCATTTGCCGATAGATATTTCCGAAATAAATATACTGGCTTGTACGGGAATTTATTCCCACAGCAAAAGAGAAATACGAAAAAGAAAGGAGAAACAGCGGCGGACTTTTCCGCCCTGCTGTTCGTGATTATGAAAAAGGATTTTAAGGCGGTGCCTGTTATCGCCGTTATTGCAATGGCGGTGGCGCTGATATTCCGTGTGTTCCAGCTCCTTGTGGTGGTGGAGCACGATATGATAGGCTTTTACAGCAGTGAAGCAGGATTTTTTGCAGGGGACGGATTTTATCTTGTGCTGATAATTTTCGCCGCCGCGCTTATCGCAGGCGCAATATATGACGGGAAAAAGGGAAATATCGCCTACACCCGCACCGCCGCCTCCCTCACCTCAAAGCAGACGGCAATTCTGGGAGCAGCCTTCCTTGCGGGAGCCTGCCTGAAGTTTTACGACCTTGTGTTCGGCTTCAAGGGCATAGGGCTGGACTTTTTCGGCGAGGCGCTGATATTTGCGGTATTCGCCTTTATCGGATTTCTTATCCTGTCGCGCAAGGAGCTGAAGCCTGTGGTGGGCTATCTTCAGATAGTGATATGCATAAGCTACACGCTGAAAGCGGCGGCGCTGTTTATGCAGGACACGGTGATAGTGAGAGTGAGCGACGAGCTGCTCCTGCTCCTTGCATACGTGTTTGCGGTGCTGTTCTTCCTTGCGCTGGGCAGATTTATCTCGGGGATAGAGACAAAGCTCACCAGATACAAGCTGATGGTATGCGGCTGCTGTGCCGCAGTGCTGGGCGTAACGGCGTCCCTTGCGGGATATATCGCCCTTGCGATAGACCCTGTTTATATGGGCGGACATATGGATATGCACCCACTTTCCGAAACAGGCATAGCGCTGATAGCGGCGTGCGTCGTATTTATTCTTTACAGCAAGGACGCTCTCCCCGAAAAAACTACTGATGAAAATGAAAATGAAGATGAAAACGAGAAAAACATACAGCCCGACGAAAACGGGAACGAAGGCGTTTAAAACAGCGGCTCTCATCACATTGACCGCACTTTTGTGCGGCTGTACGGTGTTTGATGCCTCTCCCGAATCCCTGCTGAGCCCGCCTAAGCTCACCGTAGTGCAGACGCAGATATACAGTGCGTTGAGCCAGGTGACAGGCGGCTCTCCCCAGCTTGTCTATCCCAGAAGCGGAGATTACCGCAGCGCCTTTGTCCTTCACGATCTGGACGAGGAAAGCTCGGACGAAGCGATAGTTTTCTACCGCACGAAGGAGACCTCCCAGAACGAAAGCGGACTAAGAATGAACTTCCTTGACCGAATCAACGGGGAGTGGCAGTCGGTGCTTGACAAGCCTATGGCGGGAACCGAGGTGGAATCGGTGGCGTTCAGCGATTTCGGCACGGGCACGGGGATAGTCGTCAGGACCTCTGTAAAGGGGCAGACAGAGCAGGCGGTAAGCGTGCTGAGATATGCCGATAAAGGCGCAAAAGAGCTTTACAGGAGCAATTACAGCTTCCTCGAGACCACTGATTTCGACAACAACGGCGAGTACGAGCTTTTCCTGATAGGCTATGACGCGGCGATAAGATGCTATGTGGCTCATCTTGTTCAGCCGATGGAGGAGCTGGGCGGCGATATGGGCGACGTGAGCAGTATTATCCTTTCTCCCGATATTGCGGGGAATTTCACTATGTCAAGACAGCGCCTTGGCGATGCCGACAACATAATTTTCCTTGATTTCTATAAAGACGCGTCTACCTACGGGTCTCAGCTTTTGCGCTGTGCAAACAACAATCTCACCTCCATTTCCTCCGACGGAATGAACAGGAGAGTGAACAGCTACACCCCTAACCTCACCTGCACCGACATAGACGGCGACGGAAGACTGGAGATCCCCACCACCGTACCCCTGCCGGGATATGAAAATATGAACTACCCCGACCGTCTTTATTCCGTGGAATGGTACTACGCCGAGGGCGAAGCCAACATCACTCTTGTAAAGAAGGCTTCCTCCTACATTTCGTCGGGGCGGGAATATATGTTTTACATTCCCGTAAGGTGGCAGGGGCTTGTCACCGCCTCGCGCTCAGGCAGTACGGTGAGCTTTGTGAAATACGACCAGCAGGAGCCCGAGACGCTCCTGTCAATATACATATCCGCCGACGGCTCCTCTCCCGACGGCAGCTGGGAGGAATGGGGCAAAAGCGGCAACAGCACGATATTCGTCAACAATTCCGAAAGCGAGGACCCTATGGTCCTGACGGCGGACGAGCTTAAAAGCTGTCTTGTGATACCCGAAAGCTAATACACCGAAGGGAGAAGAAAAAATGCCTACAAAAAGAGTTCTGGTTTGCGAGGACGAGGACGCGATACGGGAATTTATCGTCCTGAACCTGAAAAGGGCGGGCTACGACGTGGTGGACGTTAACTGCGGCGAAAACGCCTTAAAGGAGTTTGACGAGGGAAGAGGGGACTTTTCCGTCGCCATACTTGACATTATGATGCCGGGAATAGACGGGCTTCAGGTTTGCAGGACGATAAGGGAAACAGACCGTTCAATCGGCGTGATAATGCTCACCGCAAAAAGCCAGGAAAGCGACAAGGTGGAGGGACTTACCTGCGGCGCTGACGATTACATAACAAAGCCCTTTTCCGTTTCCGAGCTTGTGGCGAGGGTGGACGCAGTGTTCCGCCGCGTCAGCGCAGGCTCCGACAGCGGACACAGAATGATGCGCTCAGGCCCCTTTATGCTTGACACTCAGAGCCGCACTATCACAAAGAACGGCGTTTTCATCGAGCTTACGCAGATGGAATACAACATGATGGAATACTTCATCAAGAACTCAGGCATAGCCCTCGACCGCAACACCATTCTCAGCAAGGTGTGGGGCGACGAATATTTCGGCGACGTGAAGATAGTGGACGTAAACGTCCGCAGACTTAGAATGAAAATAGAAGAAGACCCGTCGGTACCCTACTACATTCAGACGGTGTGGGGATACGGATATAAGTGGACAGTGTAAAGTGAAAAGTGCAAAGTGAAGGTGTTTTTCGGCGTTGCCGAAAAACGGATTTAAAAAAAGGTTCAAATTCGCAGGCGGCAATCAAAATCCATCGCCGAAGGCGATACCACAACTGTACACTGTACACTGTACACTGTCAACTGTCAACGTTCTTTCCCGGAGAAATCTTATGGCAAAAAAACGCAAGAGTATCGCCACCCGCTGGTTTATCAACAGCTTTGGCGTTGTGGCGGTGATAATGCTGGTCATCACCGTTTCGGTGTTCTTGACCGCCCGTACATATTATTACAACGCGGTGAGTATGTATCTGCGCTCCGAGGCGAACATCGTTTCAGGCGTGCTGACGGGCTTTTACGAGGGCTCGTCCAGCAATTACGCCGACGAGGTGAGGGACGCGGTGGAGCTTTTTGACGAAAAGGACAAAATGGAGCTTATGGCTATCGACCGCCACGGCCGCATAAGCCTTTCAAGCAGCGGCTTTTCACCCGACGCGGAAACGGAAATGCCCGACTACGAGGCGGCAATGTCCGAGGACGGCGACGGCACGGGGCAGTATATCGGCAAGCTGGACAGAGGCGACGCCTCTGAAAAATATATGGCGGTCACCGTGGCTGTTGATGCGGGAAATTCCGATTACAGCGCTATTCGTGTTATGACGGGGCTTGAGCGTGTGGACGCTCACATCGCTCAGCTTGTGCTGATGACGGCGGCGGCGGGATTTTTCGTGCTGCTGTTGGTGCTGTTTCTTGACCTTTACTTCGTGCAGTCCATACTCCGCCCCATAAGGATAATGGCGGATTCCTCAAAAAAGCTGGCGAAAGGGGACTTTGCCGAGAGGATAAACGCCGACCGTGACGACGAGATAGGCGAGCTTTGCACCGCATTCAACTATATGGCGAACGAGCTTCAGGACAGCGAGGCGATGAAAAACGACTTCATCAGCTCCGTTTCCCACGAGCTGAGAACGCCTTTGACCGCTATAAAGGGCTGGAGCGAGACCATAATGGAGGTCCACGACAGGGAAACGCTGAAAAAGGGAATGAGAGTTATTACCGACGAGACCCAGCGCCTTTCGGATATGGTGGAGGAGCTGCTGGACTTCTCCCGCATACAGAACAACCGCCTGACCTTGCAGAAAGCGAATATGGACGTTCTGGCGGAGCTTGCGGACGCAGTTTTGATATACACCGAAAGGGCGGCGCAAAACGACATCATCATCAACTTCCACGAGCCCGAGGGCATAGCTATGATATACGGCGACAAGAACCGTATGCGGCAGGTGTTTATAAATATAATCGACAATTCCGTAAAATATATAGGAAGAGACGGAGTTATCGGAATAGACGTGCATTTCACCGACAGCGAGGTGGAGATAAAGATAGCGGACAACGGCTGCGGCATAAGCCCCGAGGATCTCCCCAAGGTGAAGAACCGCTTTTACAAGGCGAACAACACCGTCCGCGGCTCAGGCATAGGTCTTGCGGTGGCGGACGAGATAGTGACCCGCCACAGCGGAAAATTAGAGATAGAAAGCGAAAAGGGGCAGGGGACGACTGTTACTATAACCCTCCCCACCGTAACGATAGAGAGTATGAAGGCGGCGGAAAATTCCTCCGCATTACAGCAGTAAAAAGCAAAAGAAAGGCAGAAAAATGTCAAAGAGAGAAACTCCCCTGCGCCGCACCACGGTAGGCGGACAGGCGCTTATTGAGGGGATAATGATGAGGGGCGTCAGCAAGGGCGCAATGGCTGTCCGCAAAAAGGACGGCACCATCGACCTTGAGGAATGGGATCTCCCTGAAAGAAAATGGTATCAGAAATGCCCGTTCGTAAGAGGCATATTCAACTTCGTCCTCCAGCTTAAGGACGGAATGACCTATATGAACAAGTCTATGGAAAAGTCAGGCTATCTTGAGGACGAGGAGAACGAAGAGCCGTCAAAGTTCGAGAAGTGGCTGGAAAAGACCTTCGGCAAAAGCATAGTCGCCGTTATCTCCGTTATAGGAGCAGTCCTGGGAGTAGCTTTGGCACTGCTTTTGTTCCTGTTCGTTCCCACCTGGATATTCACGGGGATACAGGCGCTTTGCGGCAACGTGGATATCTCCCCGTTCCGTTCGCTTTTTGAGGGAATCTTGAAGATAGGGATTTATATCCTGTACCTCTGGCTCACCTCCCTTATGTCCGACATACGCCGCACCTATGAGTATCACGGGGCGGAGCATAAGACCATAGCCACTTACGAGGCGGGAGAGGAGCTTACCGTGGAGAACGTGAGAAAGCACACCCGCTTTCACCCCCGCTGCGGCACCAGCTTTATCTTCCTTGTGCTTGCCGTAAGTATTCTGGTATATTCAATAGTTCCCATAAACAGCGAAATGTTCATCGCCTGGTTCGGCGTTGGCAAGTTCGTCGCCGACCTGATAAGGATAGCCTGCAAGCTGATACTTCTCCCCATAGTTGTGGGAATAGGCTATGAGCTGATAAAGATAGCGGGAAGATACGACAATATTGCCACCAGGATAATTTCCGCACCCGGGCTTGCAATGCAAAGACTCACCACCCGTGAGCCGGACGATTCCCAGATAGAGTGCGCAATAGCGGCGATAACCCCCTGCCTGCCGAAAGAGGGAGAGGACGACAAATGGTGATACACCTGCTGAAAAAGCAGTTACGAAACATTCTTGAGCAAAACGACCCCGATACCGCCGTGTTTGAAGCAAATCAGCTTTTGCAGTGGGCGACGGGGCTTGACCGTTCCGCCCTTATGCTGGAAACGGAGATAGACGACACCGCCGCCGAAAAAGCGGTGAACGCCGCCCGCCGCCGCGTAAAGGGCGAGCCGCTTCAATACATCGTCGGAGAGTGGGAATTTTTCCGTCTGCCCTTTAAGGTTGGGGAGGGCGTGCTTATCCCCCGCCCCGAAACGGAAACCCTTGTGGAGCTTGCGCTGGAGCGTTTGCCCGAAAATGGAGTTCTTGTGGATTTATGCTCGGGGAGTGGCTGTATCCCCATAGCCGCCGCAAAAAATTCAAACGTCCTCTGCTATGGCGTGGAAATTTCCGAAGCGGCAACGGCATACTTTAAGGAAAATATTTCGTTAAACGGCGTTCAAAATACCGTTTTTCCCATGCAAGGCGACGTGCTTGAACCCACGGAGGAGCTTTTCAGCGCTCTTCCCGAAAAATGCGACATAATTACCGCAAATCCCCCCTACCTGACTGCGGAGGAAATGGAAAACCTTCAGCGTGAGGTAAGGCACGAGCCTGACACCGCCCTTTTCGGCGGGCGTGACGGGCTGGACTTTTACCGTGTTATCTTCGGAAAATGGAAAAAACTGCTGAAAAGCGGCGGTTCGTTTATAGTGGAAATAGGGGAGGAGCAGTCCCAGGACGTACAAGCCTTTATGGAAAGGGAAGGCTTTTCCTGCGAAATTTTCAAGGACCTGAACGGAGCAAAAAGAGTTGCGGTGGGAAAGCTCTTGTGATACGGTAAGTAAAATTTTGCCTTGATTATACTGAAAGTAAAACGAAAACAACAAAGCTGAAAAGCCTAATTTACAAAATGTTCCAAGATACGACAAAAACTGAACAAATCCCGCAAAATATTACAAAAAGCGACTTTACAGCTTTTCAGATAATATAAAATATATTACATTACGTTAAAATTAAACTTAAATATACAGAAAGGCGAACGAAAATGGCAAAGAACAGCAACACCAAGAAAGCAGCTCCTGTGGTAAAGCTCACCACTCCCGAGGAGAAGAAAAAGGCTCTTGACGCCGCTATCGCAATGATAGAAAAGCAGTACGGACAAGGCTCTGTAATGATAATGGGCAAGCAAAAGACCAATCTTAACGTGGAGGCGGTGTCCACAGGCTCTTTGGGACTTGACCTTGCGCTGGGCATAGGCGGACTTCCCAAGGGGAGAATAGTGGAGATATACGGACCTGAATCAGGCGGCAAGACCACCGTTTCACTTCAGGCGGTGGCGGAGGTGCAGAAAAAGGGCGGAATTGCGGCGTTCATTGACGTGGAACACGCTCTTGACCCTGTTTACGCAAGACAGCTGGGCGTTGACGTGGATCAGCTCATCGTTTCCCAGCCCGACACGGGCGAGCAGGCGCTGGATATAATCGAATCCCTTGTCCGTTCGGGAGCGATAGATATAGTTGTCCTTGACTCGGTGGCGGCTATGGTCACAAAGGCGGAGATAGAGGGAGAAATGGGGGACAGCTTTGTGGGCGTTCAGGCAAGACTTATGTCCGCCGCTATGAGAAAGCTGACTTCCGTAATCTCAAAATCCGACGCAGTAGCCATATTCATAAATCAGGTTCGTGAAAAGATAGGCGTTTTGTACGGCAACCCCGAAACTACCCCCGGCGGACGTGCGCTGAAATTCTATGCGTCAGTAAGAATAGAGGTTCGCAGAGGCGAGCCTATCAAGGAGGGCGGCGAGATAATCGGCAACCGCACCAAGTGCAAGGTAGTGAAGAACAAGGTAGCTCCTCCCTTCAAATCCTGCGAATTTGATATGATATACGGCAAGGGCATAAGCAAAATGGGCGAGATCGTGGATATGGGCGTAGAGCTTGACATAATCAAGAAGTCAGGCTCATGGTTCAGCTACGGCGATCTGAGGATAGGTCAGGGACGTGAGAGCGTTATGAAATGGCTCCCTGAAAATCCCGACGTGCTGAACGAGATAGAATCGAAGATAAGGGAAAAAGCGGATCAGCTTTTCTCCGCCCAGACCGAGGAAGAAGCCCCCGTCGAGACTGAGGAAAAGCCCGTCGCCAAAAAATCCGCCAAGAAAAGCGTTGTAGTCGAGGCGGAGGAGGATTTTGAGGAATTCGCCATTGAGGACGACGAAAACTCATGAGCTTTCTTGATGAGGAAAACGACGCCGAATATCAGCGGGCAAAAAAGCGAGCCACATATCTTTTAGGCTCTCACGCCTATTCCTCCGCCGCATTAAGGGAAAAGCTGCTGAAAAATTATTCAGTGGAAACCACCGAAAAGGTTATGGAGGATATGCTGCACTACGGCTTTATCGACGACGAGGACTACGCCAAGCGCCTTGCAAGCGCATTGATAAACGGGAAAAAATACGGCTTGCGCAGAGCAAAGGCGGAAATGCGCCGCAAGGGCGTTCCCGAAGAGCTGACGGAGCAGACCTTGTCGGAATTTGACCGTGAGGAAATGACGGACGTTCTTGCTGATCTTGTTCGAAAAAAATATTCCGACAAAATAACCGACCGCGAACAGCGGCAGAAAGTGATAGCCGCCCTTGTAAGGCGAGGCTACGGCTTTGGTGAGATAAAAGAGGCGATAACCTCCGTGCTTGAAGAAATAAATGAAAGTTGAAAGTGTACAGTGTACAGTGTACAGTTGTGGAGTTTTTCGGCTTCGCCGAAAAACGGATTTGAAATGACAGGCAAAAATTTGCAGGCGGCAATTCTAAATTCATCGCCGCAGGCGATACCACAACTTTGTACTTTACACTGTAAACTGTAAACTGAAAATTGAGGTGTTTTATGGAACCTGTAAAAGTTGCTATGGTTTCCCTCGGCTGTCCCAAAAATCAGTGCGACGCCGAGCTTATGATGGAAAAGATAAACAAAGCGGGCTATAAGCTGGTGGAAGAAGCGGGACTTGCCGACGTGGTGGTGATAAACACCTGCGGCTTTATCCAGTCCGCCAAGGAAGAAGCCATTGAAGAGATAATGGAAGCGGTGAACCGCAAAAACGACGGCATAAACAAAAAGATAATCGTTACAGGCTGTCTTGCTCAGCGGTACACAAAGCTGATGGACGAGGAATTTCCCGAAGTTGACGGAATACTGGGCATAGGCTGCAACGACGACATCGTTGACGCTATCCAGGCGGTCTTAAAGGGCGAAAGGATAGTGCGTGAAAGCGGAGAAAAGCCGCTGGATATGGAGGGAAAGCGCCTGCTCTCCACAATGGCGCATTACGCTTATCTCAGGATAGCCGACGGCTGTGACAACCGCTGTTCCTACTGCGCTATACCTTATATAAGGGGCGGCTTTAAAAGCAGACCCATGGAAAACATCATTGAGGAAGTGAAATACCTTGTTTCCCAAGGGGTAAGGGAGCTTGTGTTAGTGGCGCAGGACACCACCCGCTACGGGCTTGACCTTTACGGAAAGCTTATGCTCCCCGAACTGCTGGATAAAATCTGCGAGATAGAGGGAGTAAAGTGGATACGCCTGCTTTACTGCTATCCCGACAGGATAACCGACGAGCTTATCGCCTGCATAAAGCGCAATCCCAAGATACTTCACTATATGGACATTCCCCTCCAGCACTGCAACGGCGATATCCTGAAAGCAATGAACAGAAGCGGCGACAGGAAAAGCCTTACCGCCCTGATAAATAAAATAAGGGCGGAGATACCCGACATTGTTCTGCGTACCACCTTTATAACAGGCTTCCCCGGCGAAAGCAACGCTCAGTTTGAGGAGCTTGCGGAATTTGCTCAGGAGATCAAATTCCAGCATTTAGGCTGTTTTGCCTATTCCGCCGAGGAGGGAACTCCCGCCGCAGAAATGGAAAACCAGATACCCGACCGTGAAAAGGAACACAGAGCCGAGATAATTATGGGTCAGCAGGAGATACGCCTTGAGGAATTCTGCTCACAGCAGGTGGGCAAGACCTTTGAAACGGTGGTAGAGGGCTACGACCGCTATTCCGAGATGTATTTCGGCAGGAACTTTATGTATGCCCCCGAAATAGACGGAATGATATATTTTACGGGAAAAAACCTGAAAATAGGACAATTCGTGCAGGTCGAGATAACCGACAGCGTTGACAACAATCTTTTGGGACAGCTGAAGTCCTGAAGCAAGGAGAAAAAATGAATTTACCCAACAGACTTACACTGGCGAGAGTGCTTGCGGTGCCGCTTTATGTGGTATTTATGCTTATCCCCGCCATACCTCTCAACTATCTTTGGGCGCTGGTGATATTTGCCGCTGCCTCCATAACCGATATGGTGGACGGAAAGATCGCCCGCAAGCGTGGACTTGTCACCGACCTGGGAAAATTTCTCGACCCGCTGGCGGACAAGGTGCTTGTTTCCGCCGCCCTTATCTGTATGGTGGAGCTTAGGTGGACCTACTCTTTCCTTGTGATAATCATAATTTCCCGTGAATTTATCGTTTCCGCCCTGCGCCTTGCGGCGGCGGGAAGCGAAAAGCACGTCGTCATCGCCGCAGGGATATGGGGCAAGCTGAAAACTGCTGTCACGATGGTATCTATCGTGATAATAACCATCGGTCATATATTTATTGACAATTTCGGAATATTACAGCAGTTCCCCATAGGGATAATCTCCGATATACTGATGTATATAAGCGCCCTACTCACCCTTATCAGCGGGATTCAGTATGTGGTGAGCTACAGGCATGTGTTGAAATAAGCGGCATATTATGAAAAATCTCAAAAACCCCTTGACAACCTCAAACAATTGCTGTATAATAAATAGGCTATCCCTGCGGAGAAGTATATCCGCATGAAATAAAACCCTTTATTTGATAAGAAAGGACGACTGAAAAATGAAAAGAACATATCAGCCTAAAAAGCGTCAGAGAAAGATGGAGCACGGCTTCAGAAAGAGAATGTCCACCCACAACGGCAGAAAGGTACTTGCCAGAAGACGCGCCAAGGGAAGAGCAAGACTTTCCCACTAAGCTGTGGATAATTCCAAAAAGATCGTAAGCGTCAACAAAAACCGAGATTTTCAACTTACCTTCAAAAAAGGCAAAAGTATAGTAAACAGCGCTTTCGTATGCTACATCAGACCGACCCGCCGCCATGTGAACCGTCTTGGCATAGTCACCTCGAAAAAGATAGGAAACGCCGTAAGGCGCAGCAGAGCAAGACGCGTTATCCGAGAGGCATTCAGGCAGCTTGAGCCTGAACTGAGAGCAAAATATGAGCAGCGTTATGATTTCATAATCGTTGCCAGAGGGAAAACGCCTTTTATGAAGTCCACCCGTCTTTACGGGCTGATGAAGAACCTTATTTCGGAAAAACTCGGAAGCTGAACCTCAGGTTCACCAGAACAGCCATTGATACCCGACTTGCGGGCGGCGCATGACAGTGTAAAGTGCAGAGTGAAGAGTGCACAGTATTTTTCGTTTGCCGTTTGGCTTTGTATCGCCGTTATTTCTGCCTTTTGTGTCGAATCTTTTGTACAAACGTTATTATACAAATATGAAATATATTCTTATCGGGCTTATAAAATTGTATAGGATTACGTTATCGGAAAGATTGCCGCGTTCCTGCCGCTTTACGCCGAGCTGCTCACAGTATGCGCTTACTGCTGTCAGCCGTTTCGGTGCGGTCAAGGGCGGCTTTTTGGCTTTCTGGAGGATTTGCAGGTGCAACCCCTTTTCAGCTGGGGGCTGGGACCCTGTCCCTGAGGAGTATCATTTTTTCCGTTCATTGTGGAGCGGTCTTTGCAGGATAGGGCGCAGGCTCATCGGCAAGGATAAAAAGTGACTGAAAATATTTCATTTGGAAGGTGATTTTAATAGACATTCTGTATTCGATCTTAGGCACGCCGTTAGGCTACATCATGTGGGCGTGCTATCTGCTGGTAAACGACTTCGGCTGGGCGATAGTTCTGTTCACCGTTGTCACCAAGGTCGCTATGTTCCCTCTGTTTTTAAAGCAGCAGAAGAATATGGCAAAATCCCAGCTCTTTGTTCCCAGAGTAAAGGAAATTCAGCAAAAATACCGCAACAATCAGGAAAAACAGCAGGAGGAAATGGCAAAGCTCCAGAAAGAGGGCTACAACCCTATGGGCGGCTGCGGCACTATGCTGATAACATTTCTTATCCTGTTCGGCGTTATCGACGTTGTGTACAAGCCTATGACCCATATGGAGCATCTGGACTGGGGCGACAGCGGCGCCGTTTCTCAGATAGTCACAAGGGCAAAGCAGACGGATTACGCCCTGACCTTGCTATCCAACAAGGACGACCTTAAGGTGTATCTTGAATACACCGAGGACCCCAATTCCCTTAAAATACTGACGCAAGAAAACATCGACGCCCTTGCGGAGGAGGCAAAGGCTACCGCCTCTGTCCGTGAGCAGGTAGTCATTCCCGAAGAGGAAAACTTCAACATCAACGACGCCAAGGCGAATGTCAACTTCACCAAGGAAAGCGTTATGTCCGAGTACGGGCTAACGGAGGAGCAGTGGAAACTGCTCACCAATCTTTCCGACGACACGGTGAACACGCTTTGCGCCAACGAGTCCCGTCTTTCCTCCAACGTCAAGACGGAGCTGAACCTGTCCAAGAACGCATACTTCGTTTCCCTGCGTCAGGAGCTGTCCGCACTGAGAGTTTACACTCAGCACAAGGACGCTTTTGCCGACCTGCCTGTAACTCAGGCGACGATGGATAAGCTGGACAATCTCAGCGGAAATATGATGTTTTTGGGACTTAACTTAGGCGAGACCCCGGGCTGGGATTTCCCTCTGGTCATAATCCCCATTCTCTCCCTGCTGATGTCCCTGCTTCAGACCATAATCTCTCAGATAATACAGAAAAAGACCAATCCCGAAATGGCTCAACAGCAGGGCTGTGCCAGATTTATGCTGTTCGTTATGCCCCTGTTCTCCCTTTATATTGCGTTCCAGGTGCCTGCGGGAGTAGGTTTTTACTGGGCGTGCAGCTATATATTCGGCATTTTGCAGACCGTCATCATCTACAAGTTCTGGCCTAACGAGAAGCTGAAGGCTCAGGCTCAGGCGGAGCTTGACGCAAAGAACGTAAATCTCACCGCCACCGCCACGGTGGTTGACGTGGACGAACAGGGCAACGAGGTCAAGGTATCAAAGAAAATGTCGGATATGACCGCCAAGGAGATAAAGGAATATCAGCGCAAAAAGCTGGAGGAGGCAAGAAAGGCGGACGCCGAAAAGTACGGCGACGAGGATATACCCGACCTTCCCCCGCTTGACGAGGAAAAGCAAGACGACTCCGAGGACAACACCAAGGAGTAAAGGAAAGGAAAAGAAATGGAAAAAATATATACAGGAAAGCTCCTTGAAGAAGCGGAGGAGCAGGCGTACAGCGAGTTTGAGGCGCTGGGCGCAGACCGTGACGAGGTGCAGATAACCATTCTTGAACAGCCTGTAAAAAAGCTGTTCGGCAGCAAGGGCGAGTTTAAGATAAGCGCAAAGTGGGAACCTTTGGATCAGCTTGACGAAGATGTTGCTCCCGCTGAAACCGCCGTTCCCGCCGAAACAGAAGAAGCTCCCGCCGACTACGGCGAAGATGAGGACAAGGCGGAGGACGCCGCACACCTTGACGACGAGGCGATACTCGGCTGTGCAAAGATAAAGCGCGCCACCGCCTATCTCAACAACGTGCTGAGCGCACTGGGAGTAAAGAGCTTTGCTATCGAGCCTGTCAAGAAAGGCGATATGGTAGTGCTTAACATCACAGGCGACGACCTTGGGGTTATCATAGGAAGGAGAGGGGAGACCCTTGACGCTCTCCAGTACCTCACTATCCTTGCGGGCAACCGCGGCGAGGACAATTATTGCAGGATAAGCATAGACTGCTGCGGCTACCGTGAAAAGCGCAAGGAAGCGCTCCAGGCGCTTGCCGCAAAGACCGCAAAAAAGGTGCTGAAAACAGGCAGAAGAATAACCCTTGAGCCGATGAACCCCTACGAGCGCCGCATAATCCACAGCAAAGTAGCTGAGTTTGAGGGCGTATCCAGCCGTTCAACAGGTGAAGAGCCTTTCCGCAGAGTTACCGTAAGCTCCAACGAATCCCGCAGAGGAAACGGCCGCAGAGGAGGGGGCAGACCCGCCTACACAGGCTCTTACAGGCAGAGCAGCGGTTTCTCCACCTCATTTGAGCGTGAATATAAGCGCAAGGACGCTCCCGAGATCCCCGAGACCGATTATTCCGACGAAACGAAGGAATTTGAAAAGAACGCAGGGCTTTACGGCAAGATAGAGCTTTGAGAATAAAAAATAACGCCGAGCAATTCGCTCGGCGTTGTTTTATGCATTTTTTATTGTTCATTTATCTGCTGTTCACAAAAGGATTTCAGAACATTTAAATCTTCGTGGGCGATCTCAAAAATCGTGTAAAAATCTATGGCTGAATAATCGTGAGCCACAATATGCCGCAATCCCCGTATCTGCCTCCAGGGAATAACGTCCTGATGCTTTTCCTTGAATTCGTCGCTCAGATTTCCCACCAGTTCACCGATCTGCAGCATATTCATACATACCGAATTCTGATAATCCTCATCTTCCGCAAAAACGTCAATGTCATCTCCAAAGCGCTTTATCGACCTTTCAACGGATACACAATGCTTTAAGATCTTTTTCAAAACCGCAATATCATTCATAAACCAATATCCTGTCTTTCATAACGTTTTTGTAAAAGCTCTCGTCTCGCTGCGGGTCTATGGCTCGCATAGAAACGACGTCAACGCCGTTTTCAAAGTTTTCCTCAAGGTCGGCGTAAACTCCGCCCAGCGCAAACAATCCCTTTAATTTCGTAAATTCTATAAGCAGGTCTACGTCGCTCTTTTCCGTTGCCTCGCCCCTGGCGTAAGACCCGAAAAGATAGACTTTTTCAATGTTATATTTTTTTGCCACGGGAGAAACCTTTTCTTTTATTTCATCTATCGTGTACATACGTTCACCCCCTGTAAATAGTATATCATCAGCAAAGCGGTTTGTCAACGTCGGAAAAACAACGCCGGGCAATTCGCCCGGCGTTATTTTTATTATTACCTCATTACGTCGTTTCATTTTTCAGCTCGTCGATAGGATTTGCTCTCTTCACCCTGCTCATAGCGTAGAACATTGAGATAAACAGCACCATAAATACTCCCAACACCGCTGCTCCGATCGAAAGCCACGGGATATTGAAGGGCGTTTCCAGCATATTTCTCATTATCAGGTGGGCAATAAGCATTATCCCGAATGAAACAGGCAGACCGAACAGTATAGCCTTGATCCCGTACAGCAGACACTCGAACATCATCATTCCGTTAAAGCCCGAGGAGGTCATTCCCACTGAGCGAAGCATTGCAAATTCCCGCCTTCTCAGAAGCACGTTCGTGCTTATTGTGTTGAACACGTTCGCCACGGAGATAAGGGAGATAAGGGCAATCGCCACGATAAGCACCGTCTGCACGGCGTTCATCACGTTTATGTTCTTTTCCTTCTCATCGGCGAAATCCTGAACGTATACCTCAAACTCCTTTGAGGAAAATCCCTCCGCCGTCTTTGCGGTGACGCTATGGTCGTTTGAGAAAAGGTATATACAGCAGTCGTCGGCGGTATCGCTGCTCCAGCCGCTGTACAGCTTTTCACATGCGCTTTGAGGTAGCAGCAGGATAGAGGAGGTTTCGTTTAAAAAGAAGGGAGCTTCGGATATAGTTCCGCCTATGTTTATGGTCACCTCGTCGCCTTTTATTTTTTCTTTGGGAACGTCGCTTTCCTCACCGATCCAGGTTATGGCTGACCCGCTGTTTCCATAGCCGCCCCATGCGCCCGAATCGTCCGATACGAAATAGGCATAAAGGCCGCCCTCAGTGTCCGCCTCCATCTGCAAATAGCCTGATCCATCACTTGATATTTGCGTGGTGACGAAAAACGTCAGGCTTTCGGGAACGGTCTTGAAAATCGAATGTTCAGCGTATTTCCCGTCAGGTTCATAAACCAATTGTTTGTCCAGGAATACCGCCAGTGGGCTTTCTCCGTTCATAAATTCGTTTTCGTCAAAATTATTTTCCTTTAAAAGCGTCCTGAACGCCTCGTCGTCCACAAAGCACATATCTAACGGAACGTACCTTATATCGGTCTCTATATGGTTGCTGTCCCATACGTAATCGTTGGAGCGTAAGTTCAGCGCCCAGTCTGTAAGGAGATTTTTGTCTGTCCTTGCAAAATCTTCAAAACGGTAGTCGCTGTAATTGTAATATTTGCAGGCGGCTTTTTCCACCTCGTCAGAGCCTCTCACCTGCTCCAGCCGCTTTTCTATCTCTTCGACCTGTAAAACGGGCCTTTCTTCGCCGTTGGAGAAAGCGTTAAAGCCCAGTCTCATATTATATCCGTTTGTGCCGAAGTACGATTCGATAAAGCCGTACATCATATCCAGGAAGAACGCGCTGCCGATAAACAGAGTTATGCTCAGAGTCAGTCCCACAACGGTGGTCCTGTATCTTTTTTTGTTGCGCTTATAATATTTGTGCGCCAGCATTCCCGACAGTCCGAACAGCTTTGAGATGAATTTCGGCGTCTTTATCACCTTGTCGTTTATGGAGGAATTTTGCCGTATTGCCTCTATTGCAGTGACTGACAGCGCCTTTTTTGACGGGATCAGCGCCGAGATAAGCACCGTCAGCATAGATACTGCCACAGCGATGATTATTGCGATGGGGGACACCCTGAGCGTAAAGGGAATGGTGAACATCATGGTCATCAGCGGTCTTAACTTCTCCACCACCATAGCGGCAAGCCCCAGGCTCAGCGCAATTCCCAGCACTGTTCCCACAACGCCTATGATAAGCGCCTCCATCACCACGGACATTCTCATCTGCACCTTCGTTGCTCCCACCGAGGACAGCAGACCGAACTGCCTGCTCCGCTCGGAAACGGAAATGGCAAAGGAGTTGTATATCATAGAAACTGCGCCCACTACCACCAGCAGCATAATAAGGGCAAAAATGCCTAAAAATATCAGCTCGTTTGTCAGACTTTGCCCGTTGAGGTCGATGCCGAAGGCATTCATAAGCGAACTGTTCAAAACGCTGTATGTGTAGCCGCTGTTGATAAATTGAAGCTCGCCGCCCGGGTTCATCGGGTCATTACCGTAATGAAGATAATATACGCTTTTATACGTGAGATAAACAGACAGCGGGGCGGTTTTTGCCTGCTCCTCGTCCGCCATCACGAATGCGGTCTCGTAGCTTTCAAAGTACGGCGAATCGTTTATTTCGCTGTTGATATAATAGTTGCCGCCAAACTGATAAAATCCGCACACGGTGTAGGAACGGGTCTCCTTTTCCCTGACGTCCAGCCGAACATTGTCATCGCTGCCGTAAGAGTAAGCGTATATGATCTGATCGGCGTGTTCGGGATATTCCATAGCGTATTCCTCTATGGGAATATCCATATCGTTGAAATATACGTCCCACAGGTCGACACTCACCACGTCCCCAACCTTTATTCCGCCCATATACTCCTTGAAGGAATCGGGCAGAAGTATCTCGTCAGGCGTTTTCGGATATTTTCCCTCTTCCAGATGAATTGAAAATTCGTTCTGCTCCATATCCCATGATACTGCCTTTACGGTGCAGACGCGGGTGTCGTTCCGAACCTCGTTATAGTCCTTTTCATACTCATCAATGGTCACTCCGTGAAAGCTCCCTGTCACGCCCACGTTGTAGGTGTATTTTACGTTGTCTATGCACTGCGCCTTGGCTATCCTGTCATAGGTCGCCATATCCTGAAAATATATCTTCTTGTGCCAGTCGCCGTTTTTGTATATTGCGTCCTCCACTCTTGTGGAATAAAAGCTGGAGGCAGCCACCGCCACCGTGCTGATAAGCAGGGAGGAAATGGTGATACCCACCACTGTGACAAGGGAACGCACCTTGTTTTTCATCACGGAGCGAAAGGCGAGCTTTGCAAGTATGCTCATTTTCTGTTCACCTCGTCCCTGATTATCCTGCCGTCCTCAATGGCGATTATCCTGTCCGCCTGAACGGCTATGTTCTCGTCGTGGGTTATCATTATCAGAGTTTGCTGATATTTTTTGTTGGACTCCTTTAACAGCTCCACTATCTCACGGCTGTTTTTGCTGTCCAGATTTCCCGTAGGCTCGTCTGCCAGCATAACTGCGGGTGAATTTATCAGCGCCCTGCCTATGGAAACGCGCTGCTGCTGACCGCCCGAAAGCTGACTTGGCAGGTGCTTTTCCCTCCCCTCAAGCTGTAAGGTGGAGATAAGCTCCTTTAAATGCTCCTGATTTACCTTCTGCCCGTCCAGCAGACAGGGCAGGGTTATGTTCTCCACCACGTCAAGCATAGGTATAAGGTTATAAAACTGATAGATAAGTCCCACCTGCCTGCGGCGGAAGACGGCGAGTTGATCGTCGCTCCTGTCAAATACGTCTGCGCCGTTCATATACACCTTTCCCACCGTTGGCTTGTCAACTCCGCCCAGAATGTGGAGCAATGTGGATTTTCCCGAGCCCGACGGTCCGATTATCGCCAGGAACTCCCCCTTTTCCACGGAAAAGGAAACGTCCCCTAAGGCAAGCACCTTGTTCTCGCCCTCGCCGTAGACCTTGCTCAGATGTTCTACTCTCAAAATTTCCATTTCAAATACCGCCCTTTTTTGTTTTCTTTTATTTTACGGTGGGAATGTTACAATGGGGTGACTTTTAGGTTACAAAAACGTAATATAACGGTTTACAGTTTACAGTGTACAGTGCACAGTTGTGGAGTTTTTCGGCGAAGCCGAAAAACGGATTTTGAAGTGACGCCTGCAAATTTTTACCCGTCATTTCAAATCCGTTTTCGCCAAAGGCGAAAACTCCACAACTTTACACTTTGCACTTTGCACTGTCAACTGTCAGACGGTGCTTTTATAAAACCTCACCGTAAACCTCGCCCCGCCGTCGGGGGAATTTCCCGCTTTTATCGCTCCGCCCTGACCCGTTACTATCATCTTCGCCAGAGCAAGACCTATGCCGAAGCTGTCCGTTCCCGAATTTTTCCCCTTGTAGAAACGCATAAACACATTGGGCAGGTCCTCCTCGGAAATGCCATTGCCGTTGTCGGAAATTATCACCTCGCTGTAAAGGGCATTCTCACGGGCAAAAACGCTTATCTTCCCGCCGTCGGGAGTATGCTCCCAGCAGTTTTTGATAATGTTTCCCAATGCCTCTCCCGTCCACTGTATATCGCCGATAAAGTCCCCCTCGGCGTCTATCTCAAGGGTCTGACCCTTAAGCTCCATTGCGGCGTTCATGGGCTGTGCGGAAATCCTTATCATATCTTCAAGGGATATCTTTTCCTTTTTGAATTTTATCGCTCCCGCGTCAAATTTGGATATTTTCAGCAGAATGTTTATCAGCTTGTCTATCCTTGCCAGCAGTCGGTCAAGCTCCCGCATAAGCTCACGCCGCCGTTCCTCGGTGATATCCTCCTCCGACAGCAGGGAGGTGACTATGTTTATGGAGGTCAGCGGCGTTCTTATCTGATGTGAGATGTCGGCTATGGAGTCGGCAAGGAACACCTTGTCCTCCGCAAGGCGGTGGCTTTGCTCGTTCAGCGTGACCGTCATCTTGGATATCTCGCTTTGCAGAACGCTCAGCTCCCCCTCGGAATACCTGTCCAGAGTGATCCTGCTGTCCCCGTGGAGCAGGGCGTTCAGGTCGGCGGAAAGCTGTCTTATTTTATTTTTGCGGGAACGGTCGTATACAGTGAATACAATATCAAACAAAACGCAGATCCCCAGCACGCAAAGCCCGCATATCCACCCGAATATGAGAGAAAACGCCGCCCACGCCGCCAAAGTCAGCAGTAACAGCAAAATATAGACCCTGTTGTTTTTCATTTAACGCTCCATTATATATCCCAGTCCGCGGACTGTTTTGATTATCTCAGGCTTTTGCGGGTCGTCCTCCAGCTTGTCCCTCAGCCTTTTTATATACACGGTGAGAGTGTTGTCGTTGACAAATTCCCCCGCAGCGTCCCATATCGCGTCCAGCAGACGCTCTCTTGTTAGGAGCTGACCCCTGTTGTTGATGAACACCAGCAAAAGCCGATATTCCAATGCTGAGAGGAACAGGTCGTTCCCGTTTCTGTAAGCCGCCCCCTTTACAGTATCAACGGTGACGTTCCCCAGCCTAATAACTGCGCCGCCGCCTTTTCCCGTCAGGCGCAGTACGTTCTTTATGCGGGAAACAAGCTCACGAGGGCGGAAAGGCTTTGGTATATAATCGTCCGCACCCAGATCAAATCCCGTCACGGTGCTGTATTCGTCCCCCGAGGCGGTGAGGAAGATAACAGGAAGCCCGAACTCGCTCTTCACCGCAGAGCAGGCGGAAAAGCCGTTTCCCTCCTCCAGCGAAACGTCCATCAGCACCAGCTCAAAGCCGCCCTCTCTCAGCACGTTCAGCGCCTCGGTCTGCCCCGACGCGCTTTTCACGTCAAAGCCTTGCCCCTTAAGATATTCCGTGAGGTTGGAAACTATCGTCCTGTCGTCCTCCACCAGCAAAATTTTATCCATATTCCTTTTCCTTTCGGATA
>CANQXF010000029.1 GCA_947627695.1 uncultured Ruminiclostridium sp.
TTGGTCATTCGGGTCACCAGGGAGCCTGTTCCGAACCGATCCATCTGCGGAAACGAAAAGGTCATGATTTTCCGAAAGCAGTCCTTACGCATATCGTTTCCGATGTTTTGACCGGACATATGTACAAACACGTTATTTAAGGAGCCGCACAGACCGCCAAACAGAACAAGGCAGATCATTTGCAGGCCGAGCTTCCAGATGAGATCCAGGTTCCCAACACCGCCGGAGTTCAGTCCAAGCACGCCGTCGTCCACGATTTGACTCATAATACCGGGCTGGAGCAGATCCATGGAAACTTCTCCGATCATAAAAGCTGCTGCCAGAATCGCATAAGGGAGATAACGGCGGATATATTTCCACATCATTCCGTTTTCCTCCCATGACTGTCGTCTTTGTGCGGTCTGTGACGGCCGCCTCTCCCGTGATGTTCATGCTCAAAATGGGCGTTTGACATTGGAAAGCGTTTTTCCCAATCCGAAGACAGTTTCTCCAGTAAAACGAGCAATTCCTCTCTTTCCGTTTTCGACAGACAAATAAACATTTCTTCATGCCGCAGCTCTCGTTGACGTTTCGCTTCTTCAGCGGCTACCCTGCCTTTTTCCGTCAGGGCTACCTCCACGTTCCGCCGGTCGGTCTCGCTTGAGGTTTTAACGATATAACCCGCACTTTCCAATTTTCCGATCACCTCGCTTGCGGACCCCGATTGAATTTGCAGCCGTTCTGTCAGCACCCGCTGTGTGACAGCGCCTCCCATTTCGTTTAGTACGATCAGCACACGCTGCTGACTTCCCCGACCTTCATACAGCCTGCGCATCATGTGTCCCACATCTCTTAGATTGATAATGAGCTTTCCATTCGTATCAGCCAACTGATAATGCGTCTCGCGCCATGCCGCCTTATCATTTCCGTTTTTCACGCTTAACACCTCCAAAAAATTGTTCGGTACCTTATAATTATACACCATTGCTTTTCAAATTGCAAGGTACCTTGAGATTATTTAATAAATTATTTTCATTCTATATCGAGCCGACATGGTGATACACAATTCTGAGACAGTTTCACGGGCCGTTCTGGCAGAACGCTTTCCCCATGACTTTACACCATAACGGATAAATGCCCCACTTGGGTGATACACTGTTCATGGCGATTGAGTCTTTTCGTTCAGAATTTTGTGTGCCGGCTTGATTCTGACAAACTCGATCGTTTTTGTCGGCTAAAAAAGATAATTGGACAAGTGCAGGCCATTGACAGAATGGTTGACGAGGACGTCCCCTGTGAGGATATACTCTCCCAGATCAGCGCTGCGAAATCGGCCCTCAATAAGACCGGACAGGTCGTGCTGGAAGGGCATATAACCCATTGTATCAAGACCGCTGTGGAAAACGGGGATGCAGACGCCATTGAGAATTTCACCAAAGTGGTAGAGCGTTTTGCGAATATGCAGTAATATAGTTTCTTAGGAAAAGCAGTCGAAACCGATTGCTTTTTCTTTTACAATGCTGATAACCCATACCCCTATTTGTATAGAAAGGCGGATTATATGAAACAAATCATAAAAGGACTGGAGAAACTGCTGGAATTTGGCGGGATCAAAAGAGATATTATTTTTCTTGTGATTTCCGGCATTGCTCTCTTGATCAGTATTTTTGACTTGCTGCCCCTGCCCTTTGACGCGGCGTGGGTGGCGATCGTGCTTTGCGGCATTCCCATTGTACTGGAGGCGATCGTCGGCCTTGTCACTGCGTTTGATATAAAAGCTGACGTTCTGGTATCGCTGGCTCTGATTGCTTCTATCTGCTTGCCGCCGCGGTGGAACAACTTTCGGAGCATCCGTTGGGGAAGGCTGTCGTGAGCTGCTGCAAGCAGGAGTTGAAGAAAGAGATCCCCGCCTGCGGTGAGTTCCAAATGCTCCCCGGCAGAGGTGTTTCCGGCGTGGTATACGGAACAACCGTGCTGGCGGGAAACACGGCAATGCTTACCGACGATTCTGTTCCTATCCCGTCTGAGGTTCAGATGGAAACGGAGCTTTGGCTGCGGAAGGGCTGCACCGTCATCTATGTGGCTTTGGACGGAGTGCTGGCAGGGTACATTGTCCTGTCAGACACGGTGCGTGAGGAAAGCGCAGCCATGATCGACCAACTGCATGATCTCGGCGTCCGGACGGTCCTGCTCACAGGTGACAACGAAAATGCCGCCGGAGCGATTGCAGGAGAATTACATATCGGTGAGGTACACGCAAACTGCTTGCCGGAAGATAAGCTGAATTATATCGGTGCGTATCAGGAAAACGGCGAAGCGGTCTGTATGATCGGCGACGGTATCAACGACGCCCCGGCGCTCAAAAAGGCCAACGTAGGCATCGCTATGGGCGGCGTTGGAAGCGACATCGCTGTGGACGCAGCCGACATCGCCCTTGTGGATGACGAGATGAAGGAGCTGCCGCACCTCCTGGCTCTGGCAAAGCGTATGATGACAACCATTAAGCTGAATCTTACCTTCTCGATGACATTAAATTTCATTGCCATCGGTTTGGCAATTCCGGGTATTTTGGATCCGGTCATCGGCGCTCTCGTACATAATGCAGGCTCTGTGCTTGTGATTATCAATTCGGCATTTTTATTGACATGGAGAAAGAAAAAGTGACTGCGATATCCTTTATTTACCTTCCCACGGATAGGATAGATTAACTCAGCGGCTTGGTTTCGGATGTTGTTTATTTATGATTCTTTGATACAGGCGGCGGATGTTCTAAAACCCTTATGTATTCTGCGGTTGCCTGTTTGAAATCCGCACTGTTGGGTGATTAGACCACCAATCGATACGGCTGCCGGAAATACAAGAGCAACAGAACGATCTGCGGGAACTGTCCATAAAGACATTTATGCACCGAAAACAGAAACTGTGAGAAGACCGTGAACAAACACATTTGGTCGAATTACCTTGAAACGGTGGAGGACATACGACACACTCCTCAAAAATACAGGGCGTTGTATGACTGATGAAAAGAAACGATCGAACAGGATTTGCAGATGTGAAGGAGAAACAATGCGATATACGCTATACTGAGGACTGACCCAAGCCACCAACTGAGTCAGACTTAAATTCGTAGCGATGAACCTCAAAAAATGTGATACGCAGGTGGAAAAGCTCTCATCACTTTGAGGTGTTTGCTCGCATTATCCTGTTTTGCAAAAACTTGTACATATTCCAAAGCCCTAAATCTCAACTGAGATTTGGGGCTTTGGGACAGGTTGATCCGATCATCTTATTCGATGCTCGGATTTTTGCTTGCTCCTTACCGGCTTTCACCATTAGTCTATTTTTATCCCTTTGAGCGAAATTTCTTGCCCTTCAAGGCTCTTTTCTATTTCAAAAAAATCCCAAGCAAAATTTGTCATTTCATCACAGGTATATTTTTGCAAATTTACAGAAAAATAACTACGACCCAAAAAATTACCTTCAAAAGAAAGGATAAGCATAATATGAAAAGAAATACGATCACGCTGACCACAAGAGCCTTTGTAAGGATAATCAGCTTCCTCACCGCATTTATACTGCTTTTCGCAGCTATGGCGGTGCAGAGCCAGAGCAGAGCAGACGCCGCAAAGGTACAGTTACAGTACGCTTATATGCGTGCGGTAGAGGACCTGTCCCTCAGCCTTGACAACATCAAGACCACGCTGAACAAGGGAATGTACTCCAACTCTCCCGCTATGATGGGCAAGCTGTCAGGCAAGCTGTGGAACGAAGCGGCAAACGCCAAAGCGGCTCTGGCGCAGCTTCCCGTTGAGGAGCTTGACCTTGAGCAGACCTACAAATTCCTCTCTCAGGTGGGCAATTACAGCCAGAGCCTTTCCACCAAGTTTGCAGGCGGGGAACAGCTTACAGATGAAGAAAAGAACAATCTGAAGACCCTTTACGGCTACGCAGACGGACTAAGCGGCAAGATGTGGCAGGTGGAAAAGCGCATAGAGGACGGAGAACTCACCTTTGACGACGTGAAAAGCGCCGCAGGCGGAGCAAATCCCGTAAACGTTACGGAGGGCTTTACGGACTTTGAGGAAGGCTTTTCCAACTATCCCACCCTTATTTATGACGGACCTTTTTCCGACCATATCCTTGAAAAGAAACCCCTTATGACCGAGGGACAGCCTGAAATAACGGCGGAGCAGGCGCAGGAAATGGCAGCAAAGGCTTGCGGCGAGCGCAGTCTCACAATGGTAGACGAGGAAAACGGCAAAATGCCCTCATACGTGTTTGAAAGCGCAGACGCCACCGTTTCCGTCACCAAAAACGGCGGTTATGTAAGCTATATGCTGAAATACAAGGCGGCAGCGTCAGGCTCAGCCTCCATCACAGCGTCTCAGGCAACGCAAAAGGCAAAGGAATATTTAGCCTCCATCGGGATAGAAAATGTCACGGAAACTTATTATGAAATAAACGGCGGCGCCTGCATATGCAACTTTGCAGGAGTGCAGGACGATATCGTGCTTTACACCGACCTTATCAAGGTGGGCGTTGCCCTTGACACAGGCGATATCGTAAGCTATGACGCAAGAGGTTATATCACCAACCATACTCAGCGCGACCTTGCAGCGCCTCAGCTTTCGGAGGAGGACGCCCGCGCTATGATTTCCGACAGCCTTAACGTTATGGAGAGCCGCCTTTGCGTTATCCCCTCCGACGGAATGAACGAGCGCTACTGCTATGAGTTCTACTGCACCGACAGCGACGGACAGCAGACTCTCGTGTATTTGAACGCCGACACAGGCGTTGAGGAACAGATACTTCTCCTCAGGATAAGCGCCAACGGACGTCTCACAGTCTGACATTATCCGTCATAAAACAACAAAATAACTACAAAAGGGATTGCAAAAGCAGTCCCTTATTTGTTGAAAATGCAAAATCCTGTTCATTTCTATTGACTTTTCACTTCCGACAAAGTAAAATGGTATAAAGATAAAAATGTCTTATGTAAAAAAGAAAGACAAGGCAAAACATTTCCACAGGATTTTCGCCGCAGTATACTTACCTATACTCACGGCGAAAGACCGCCCGCCGTACAGAAAAAGAAGGCGGTGCGGCTCACGGTACGACATTTCCCGCCCTGCGGGAAACAGGCTTTCAGCCTGTTTAAGTCGGAAAGGAGAAAAATGAAACGCATATTGATATTTTTTACGGCTCTCCTGCTTTTGCTCACGTTTTCAGCGTGCAATGACAACAGAGAGCCCGACCCACCGCAGACAGGTTCTTCCTCCTCATCAAGTGAAGTGACCCCTGAGAATACCTCCGCATCTGAGACATCACAGACCACCCCTCAGCAGACGGAGGATTCTTCCGAAGAGATCACCACCGTTCCCGAAGAAACGGACAAGCTGGGACTTAGCATAGCCCAGACCGCTGAAGCTCTTATAGGAATACCCTTTGCAGAAAACGGCTCCACCCCCGAAGAGGGCTTTGACAATTCAGGCTTTATCTACTATGTACTGCGTGAAAACGGCTTTATCAACTGCCCCCGCATAACGCCCGAGCAGGCGGCTATGGGCAATCACGTCGGCTACGACAGCCTTAAAGCGGGCGATCTTGCCTTTTTCTCCACCAATGACAGCGGCAACCCCGATTTCGGCGGGATCTACATTGGCGACGGACAGCTTATTTATTCCCCCATGCCCGGTCAGAACGTGAAGATAGCGGACATAACCACCGACTACTGGCGCAATTCTTTCGCAGTGGGAGTAAGCGTGACTTAAAAGAAAAATGTTTCATCGTCAAACTAAAAACAGCAAAAATAAACCTCCCTGCCATAAGAAATTTTTCTTATGGCAGGGAGGTTTTTTCTGTCACAGATTTACCCCGCCTTTTTCTCCTTCAGCGTCATATCCGCCTTTTTGAACAGGGTGTAGCTTTGCTTTTCCTCACCGAACATTCTGCACCTTAAAAAATCGTCCAGCAGAATGCCCGCCGCCGACAAAAAGTACCACACGGCGAAAAATCTCGGACATATCTGCCCCATAAAGTTGAACGGGATATTGCTGTAATCCCACACGTCCATTTTCAGCCATACGTTTACGGTAAGTCCGCCGATAAGCTCCAGCGTCGTGATAATGACTGCGCTGAACAGCATTTGCACAGCCAAAGGCATATTCCTGTCAAAATAGCTGTTTATCCCGCCTACGCAGATAAACGCCAGTCCGCCCACTATCATCATCGACCAGTGGCTGTAACCTCTCACCGCCACCTCAATGGCGAAGTATATCATTCCGCCCATAAAAAACAGCAGAGTGAGCTTTACAAATTCCCTCAACAGCGGGGAAGCAGGTCTAGTCATATTTACAGTTCTCCTTTTTCTTTTGGAATAGCTTTTGCATTTAACGGCGGCGTTATACATAAAAATATGGCAGGACAGCTTTTGCGAAAGGAGAAAAATATGCTCAGGAAAATAACTGCGGCTCTTGCGGCGATAGCGTTAACTGCGTCAATGTTCGTCTGCGTTCATGCCGAAACTGCCGAAAAGGAGGAACAACAGGGCTATGACGCCCGTTCCGTGATACTTGCCGAAGCGAAAACGGGTCAGGTGCTTTATTCTCAGAACGCCGACGAACGGCTTCCCATAGCCAGCATAACCAAAATAATGACCCTGCTCATAGCGGCGGAGGAAATGAAAGCGGGCAGACTTCATATGGAGGACGTAATAACCGCCTCCGCACACGCCTTTTCCATGGACGGCTCAGTGATATGGCTGAACGAGGGGGAAAAAATGAGCGTTTACGACATTACACGCTCAATAGTTATAAGCAGCGCCAACGACGCCTGCGTCGCCCTTGCGGAGCATATCGGCGGCAGCGAAGAGGAGTTCGTGAAGCAAATGAACCAACACGCCGCACAGCTCGGAATGACAAACACCCACTTTGTCAACTGCACGGGGCTTGACGCCGAGGACCATTATTCCACCGCCTCCGACGTGGCGAAAATGGCGGCGGAGCTTCGCAGGTACGATTATTTTGACGAGTTCCTCCTCACCCGCCTTACTTACGTCCGAGAGGGAACAGACCGAGCCACCCAACTTCTGAACACCAACAAGCTGTTAGGCTACAACGGCATAACAGGACTTAAAACAGGCACCACCGACAATGCGGGCTATTGCTTTACCGCCACGGCAAAGCGGGGAGAAATGGAGCTTGTTGCGGTAGTTCTGGGAGCAAAAACCGACGAGGATCGCTTTGACATAGCCGAAAGCCTTCTGGATTACGGCTTTGACGGCTTTGAGCTTTTCACTCCCGAATATGACAGCGAACAGCTTTCAGATATCTCCGTAGAAAACGGTGTTGAGAGAACAGTGCCCATACGTCCCGAAAAAGGTCAGCAGTGCCTTATTCCCAAAGGAAAAAGCGGCGAGGTGACGTACCTTTATAATATCAAGGAAAAAATGACCGCCCCTGTAAGCGAGGGCGACCGTGCGGGAAAAATAATAGTCCTGCTGGGCGAGGATACCCTTTTTGTGACCGAAGTGTGCGCCGCCGCCCCCTCCCCTGAGCAGACCTTTCCCGTATGCATTGGTATGATGTTGAAAGGTTTCTTTTCCTTTTGATTATTTGTATAAAATATACAAATATATTTGTCATATTTGCCTAAAAACACATTTCCTCCCTTAAACATCTTGAAAAAGGAAGTAAAAAAAGGTATAATTATAACAAACAGAAATACATATCCGGCAAAAAAGTGTAGAATTATCGACGAAAGGACAAGGACACGAAAATGGCTGTTAAACTTAACGATAAATACCTTCGCTCCTTTATAGAGGACAGCGAGTATAAGGCTATCGCAGAAACGGCGGCAAAGGCTGAACAGACTCTTATGAGCAAAAGCGGCGCAGGAAACGACTTCCTGGGCTGGGTGGAGCTCCCCACGAATTACGACAAGGAAGAGTTTGAAAGGATAAAGAAAGCCGCCCAGAAGATAAAGAGCGACAGCGACGTGCTTATAGTTATAGGCATCGGCGGCTCATATCTCGGCGCAAGGGCTGCGATAGAGGCTCTGCGCTCCACTCTTTACAATTCGCTGAAAAAGGACACTCCCGAAATATACTTTGTGGGAAATTCCATCAGCCCCACTTATCTCAATGAAGTTATCTCCCTTGTTGAGGGAAAGGATTTTTCCGTAAACGTCATCTCCAAGTCGGGGACCACCACCGAGCCCGCTTTGGCTTTCCGTGTATTCCGCACGCTTCTGGAGGAAAAATACGGCGCTGACGGCGCAAAGGGCAGGATATACGCCACCACCGACAAGGCAAGGGGAACGCTCAAGGAGCTTGCTGACAAGAACGGCTATGAGAGCTTTGTTATCCCCGACGACGTAGGAGGAAGATACAGCGTCCTCACTGCGGTGGGACTTCTTCCCATAGCCTGCGCAGGCTGTGACATAGACGCCCTTATGTCAGGCGCAAGAGCCGCCCAGACCGAGCTTGTAAGCACAGATATCAACAAGAACGACTGCCTTAAATACGCCGCCATACGCAATATCCTTTACCGCAAGGGCTACAAAGCGGAAATGCTGGTAGCTTACGAAAACAGCTTTTCCATGATGAACGAGTGGTTCAAACAGCTTTTCGGTGAAAGCGAGGGCAAGGACGGAAAGGGAATTTACCCCACCTCCGCTGTATTCTCCACCGACCTTCACTCATTGGGACAGTTTATACAGGACGGCTCAAGGATACTCTTTGAAACGGTAGTCCTCTTTGAAAAGCCTCAGAAGGAATTTTTCCTTAAGGACGAACCCACCAACGGCGACGGACTGAACTTCCTCTCAAATCAGAATATGTCGGTAGTTAACCGCAAGGCTTTCGAGGGAACAGTGCTTGCACACACCGAGGGCGGCGTTCCCAACACAGTGCTTGAGATACCCACCCTCAACGAATACGAGCTTGGCTATCTTATCTATTTCTTTGAAAAAGCCTGCGCCGTTTCGGGCTACATACTGGGCGTAAATCCTTTTGACCAGCCCGGCGTTGAAAGCTATAAGAAGAATATGTTCGCCCTGCTGGGAAAACCCGGTTACGAGGACAGAAAAGCGGAGCTTGAAGCAAAGTTGTAAAACTAATAAAGTCATTCCGGAGCGGAACGCTCCTTAAAATATATTATCGGAGGACAGCACCATGATAAGACTTATTCCCGGAAAAAAAGGCACAGGCAAGACCAAAATTCTGATCGATGCGATCCATCAGGCTGAAAAGGAGAGTAAGGGCAACGTTGTTGCAATACAGATTGGTTCTTCACTGAACATTGACATTTACCACAAGATACGTCTTATAAACATTGAAGACTTTAAAATCGCCGATTATGACGACCTGTACGGCTTTATAGCAGGCATACTTGCGTCTGACTATGACTGCACCGACATTTTCGTAGACGGCGTTCTTAGAATAGTAGGCAGAGATTTTGACAAGGTAGGCGAAATGTTCGAGCGTATCGCCGCAATAAGCGAAAGCACCAATGTGGTGTTCACCATTTCCGCTGACGTTGAAACGCTCCCTGATTCAATAAAAAAATATCTGTAAATTTCTCTGACAGGTATTGACAAATCAAAATGGTTATGCTATAATACCATTCGTGTGAAAATTCAGGTATATGAATAACATAACTATTTTGTATTTCAAAGGGAGGTGCAAATAATGGCAGTTCCAAAGAGAAAAGTATCCAAGGCAAGACGTGATAAAAGAAGAGGACAGGTATGGAAGCTCAACGCACCTGCTTTATCCCGCTGCACCAACTGCGGCGAGCTGAAGGTTCCTCACAGAGTTTGCAGCAACTGCGGTTACTACAACGGCAGACAGGTTATCTCTCACGAAGAGGCATAAGGATATACGCAAGCGTCGATAAAATCGGCGCTTGATTTTTATTCTCTTGACTTTATCATAAAAATATGCTACAATTTCCCATAAGAAGAATATAATATCATATAAAAGACAATGAACGGTCAGAGTACCGCTGAGTTTGAGCTTACAGAGAGCCGTCGCCGCTGGAAACACGGCAGCTCGTTCAGCGTGAAGTGCGTCCGCAAGTCGGCGGGAGGAAAGCGAAAGCGACTATTCCCGCACGTTTTCCGCGTTAAGGGAGAGAGCCCCGTTTTTACGGGGAAAATCGGAGTGGAACCGTGGCGTTATCGCCGCCTTCGCAGTCAGCGGGGCGGTGTTTATTTTTTATTTGAGAGGAACAATATGTTTGACCAACTTAAAGCGGAGCTTGACTCCATAATCGAGCGTGACCCCGCCGCAAAAAGCCGTATCGAGGTATATTTCCTGTACCCCAGCTTTAAAGCGGTGAGAGCGTACCGCAGGGCTCACAAGCATTACGAAAAAGGACATTTCTTCCGAGCAAGAGCAATAAGTCAGCGCGCCCTGCGGAAAACGGGGATAGAGATACACCCCGGTGCAAAAATAGGAAAAAATCTGTTCATCGACCACGGCACAGGTGTCGTCATAGGCGAAACTACAGAGATAGGCGACAACTGTACCGTCTATCAGGGCGTCACCCTCGGTGGAACGGGCAAGGAAACAGGCAAGCGCCACCCTACTCTCGGCAACAACGTTATGGTGGGAGCAGGAGCGAGAGTCCTCGGACCTTTCAAGGTGGGCGACAACAGCAAGATAGCGGCAAACGCCGTGGTGCTCAGCGAAGTCCCACCTAACTGTACCGCAGTGGGCGTCCCCGCAAGAATAGTGAAAAGAGACGGCGTTCGTGTGGGCGACCTTGACCAGATACATTTTCCCGACCCTGTTTCGCAGGAAATGTGCGTGATGCGGCATGAGCTGGAACAGCTTATCAAAAGCGAACACGAGCAGGAAACACAAAATAAATAGCCTGAAAGGAAATACATTATGCAGCTTTATAACACAATGAGCAGGAAAAAGGAAGAGCTTGTCCCCATAAACGGGAAAAGAGTTAATATTTACGCCTGCGGCCCTACGGTTTACAACCTTATCCATGTGGGGAACGCAAGACAGCTCTGCGTTTTCGACGTGCTGAGAAGATACCTGAAATACAGGGGCTACGACGTTTTTTACGTTCAGAATTTCACCGACGTTGACGACAAGATAATCCGCATAGCCAATGAAAAGGGCGTTTCTCCCTTTGATCACGCCGAAGCTATGATAAAGGAGTATTTCACCGACGCTCACGGCCTGAATATAATGGACGCTGACGTTCACCCCAAAGCAACCGAGAGCATAGGCATAATACTTGATATGGTAAAGACGCTGATAGACAAGGGCTACGCCTATCAAAGCGGCGGCGACGTTTACTTTGACACGAGCAAATATCCCGAATACGGCAAGCTGTCCCATATGCCTCTGGACGAGCTGAGAGCAGGCGCCAGCGAGCGCGTTGATTCAGGTGAGCAAAAGCGCGACCCCATGGATTTTGCCGTGTGGAAAGCGGCAAAGGAGGGCGAGCCTTACTGGGATTCACCCTACGGAAAGGGCAGACCCGGCTGGCATATCGAGTGCAGCGCTATGTCAAGTCATTTTGTGGGCGGAACACTTGATATTCACGGCGGCGGAGCAGATCTTATCTTCCCTCATCACGAAAACGAGATAGCCCAGTCCGAATGTGCAAACGGCTGCCCCCTTGCAAACATCTGGGTACACAACGGTATGTTGAACGTAGACAACCGCAAGATGAGCAAATCCAAGGGCAATTTCTTCCTTGTGAGGGATCTGGCGGAAAAATTCGGCTACGAGCCTGTAAGATTTATGCTTTTGCAGGCGCAGTACAGAGCGCAGCTCAACTACACCGTTGAAGTTATGGAAAGCGCCGTAGCGTCCCTGAACAGGCTCAAAACCTGCAAGTCTGCTCTGGAAAAGGCAATATCTTCCGCACCCGACGGCGAAGCAAGCGAAAAATCTTTGCAGACCGCCGAAAACAGGAGAAATCAATTCATAGAAGCAATGGACGACGACCTTAACACCGCCGACGGCATAACAGCGGTATTTGAACTTGTCCGTGAGATAAACACCGAAATGCTGGATAAAAACGCTTCAAAGGGAACTTTGGAAACGCTTTACAAAGTATTCTGCGAGCTTACCGACGTTCTGGGCATAATATATGAAAAGGAAGAGGAGATCCCCGCCGAAATACTCGACCTCGTCCAGAAGCGCAGAGAAGCCCGCAAAAACAAGGATTTCGCCCTTGCCGACAGCATAAGGGACGAAATAACCGCAAAAGGCTACATCGTTGAGGAAACAAGACAGGGAACAAATATCAGAAAGGCGTGAATTGTTACCGAATTGTAACCTTTTTGCTATTGACTTTTGCATTTTTGAAAGTTATAATAATTACAATATCAAATAAAAAATAAAGGAATTGGAAAAGATTTTGAAAAAAAGAATTATTTTGCCTTTTATCGCGTCGGCAGTCCTGCTCAGCGGCTGTTCGCTCTTCCCCCAGGCATACACAAGCAGAGCGCTGGATTATGATTTTTCCCAGATGGAGCTTGTCCAGCTTGAAGAACCCGAGGAGGACAGGCTTGCCGCTGTTATAAAGACCTCAAAGGGCGATATGACCGCCGTGCTTTATCCCGAATATGCGCCCAAAACGGTCGATAACTTCGTAAACCGTGCAAACGACGGCTATTACGACAACACGAAGGTATACGTGGTATATCAGCACAGCTACGCCGCCACAGGCTCCTCCAAGGAGGACGGCTCCAGCGGCGCCACCAATGACGGACAGCTTATCGAAAACGAGTACACGCCTAACCTCTGGCCTTTCAAGGGCTCGCTTTTGTCCCTTTCATCAAACATAGGCTACGGCGACAGCAGATATATGATATTGAACACGGTGGAATTTGACGAGACCGCCGACGAAACTATGAGAGAGCCCAAGAACAAGGACGGGGAACAGCTTTTCCCTGACGAGCTTATCGAGGCGTGGAAGGAACACGGCGCAGTCCCGGGAATGAGTGGCTTTTTCACCGTTTTCGGACAGGTCGTTGACGGAATGGACGTGCTGGAGGAAATAATGGACGTTCCCGTTGTAGACGAGGAGACCTACGTTCCCTCCGAGGACATAGTCATTTATACCGTAGAGATAACCGAATACGGCAAAACAAAGAGCGAATGACCCGCCTTCAAACGGGATTATTCCTTATGCATAAAAAAATTCATAATTTTTGTATGTTTTGTTGGTGAATATGCAGATTTTTGAAATTATCCTTTCATTTTTTCTGCAAATGTGATATAATCAATTGATGGTGTGTCAGATATAAAAATATAACAGCTAATATAAAGACAAAAAGTCGGCATACTAAAAACAACGAATGAATTTCAGCGCAATTATTCAGGGAGAGTCAGGAAAACGCTTGTTTTCACGGTTTTCATCATTTTATCTTCAGTATCTCCCGCTTACTCCTCAAAAAATAACAGAGGCAGGCAAAAAAATTGGATAAATTTATTATAAACGGCGGAAAACGACTGACAGGAACAGTCAACATCAGCGGAGCGAAGAATGCGGCAGTCGCCATAATTCCCGCGACCATACTTGCAGACGGCCCTTGCACCCTTTACAATGTCCCCAGCATAAACGACGTTTCCATCGACCTCAAGATACTCACCGAAATGGGCGCCGATGTGAAGATAATCAACAAATCCACCATCAGAGTGGATTGCACCCATATCCGCGATATGGTAGTGCCCTACGAGCTGGCACGTTCAATGAGAGCCAGCTACTACTTCCTCAGTACCATGCTCAACCGCTTCAACAGAGCGAGAGTATCAATGCCGGGAGGATGCGACCTCGGCGACCGCCCCATCGACCAGCATTTGAAATGTTTTAAGGCTTTGGGCGCAAGCTACACGATAGAACACGGCATTGTGGACATACAAGCGGACAGACTTATCGGTACCCAGATATATTTCGACCGTGTGACCGTCGGCGCTACGATAAACGCAATGCTCGCCGCATGCAAAGCGGAAGGACTTACGATACTTGAAAACGCCGCCAAGGAGCCTCACATAGTCGACCTTGCAAACTTCCTCAACTCTATGGGCGCAGACATAATGGGCGCAGGTACTGATGTCATCAAGATAAGAGGCGTGAACAGCCTTCACGGCACGGAATACACCATAATCCCAGACCAGATAGAGGCGGGAACTTATATGATAGCCGCCGCCGCAACTAAGGGCGACGTTATCGTGAACAACATAATCCCCAAGCACCTTGAACCTATTACATCAAAGCTCCGCAAAATAGGCGTAGTTATAGAGGAGCATGACGAATACGTCCGTGTTATCGGACAGGACAGATATGAAAAAGCAACGGTAAAGACCATGCCTCACCCCGGCTTCCCCACCGATATGCAGCCGCAATTAACCGCTTTGCTCACAATGGCAAACGGGACCAGCATTGTGACCGAGAGTATGTTCGACAACCGTTTCAGATATGTGGACGAGCTTCGCCGTATGGGCGCGGACATTTCCGTTGACGGCAAGGTCGCCATAATAGAGGGAGTCGAACATCTGACAGGCGCTCCCATAAAAGCGTCGGACCTTCGTGCAGGCGCCGCACTGATAATTGCGGGACTTGCCGCAGAGGGAACGACCGAGATAGAGGATATTTTCCATATCGAGCGAGGATACGAGGATATGGAGATAAAGCTGAGAGCATTGGGCGCAGATATAGTAAAGCGAGTATTCAGCGACGGCGTGAGAAAAGCGCTGTAAATAACAAAAGAAAATACAATACCCGACAGCGTTTGCGGTCATTACGGACAAGCTGCTGTCGGGCATTTTTAACTGTAAACGGAGGAACTATGAAGCTTTTTCCCATATGTAGCTCCAGCGGCGGCAACAGTGTGTATATCGGCTCCCGCAGCGGCGGCATAGCGATAGACACAGGCTGCAGCTTTAAATCATTCCGGCAGGGGCTTTCCCTTATCGGAACGGACATAAGCGCAGTAAAAGCCGTCCTTGTGACCCACAGCCACACCGACCACACAAAAGGGCTTTTGACCCTCACCAAAACCACGAAAATCCCGATCTTCGCCACGGAACCCACCCTGGATTATCTTGTGAGGAACTCTCTTGTCACCTCCACCGCCCCTCTTTACACTATCGACGACCTTTCATCAGTGGAATTTGACGCCGATATATACAGCTTTCCCACACCTCACGACTGCGATGGGAGCTGCGGCTACCGCTTTGATTTTTCCGATATGAGCCTCGGTTATTGTACAGATCTGGGAAACGTCACCGACGAGGTGAGAAAAGAACTCACAGACTGCCGAACTGTCTTTATAGAATCCAATTACGAGCCCGAAATGCTGAGGAACAACTTCCATTATCCCCCCTATCTGAAACAAAGGATAGCCTCCGACCACGGGCATTTGTCAAATCCCGCCTGCGCAGAATTTTGCAGGGAGCTTGTGAAAAGCGGAACGGTAAGCATTACTTTGGGACATCTCAGCCGTGAGAACAACACCCCCGAAACCGCCTTCAACAGCGTGAAAAAGGTCCTCGCTCTCAGCGGAATGACCTGCGGGCGTGACTTTGCGCTGAACGTAGCGCCCGTGATGAACACAGACGGAACATACATATCATTCTGAATAAAAAGGAGCGTGTAAAATGGAAAAAGCATATCTCTGCATTGATCTGAAATCATTTTACGCCTCCGTTGAATGTGTAGAGCGTGGGCTTGACCCTATGACCACAAATCTTGTGGTAGCCGACCCCGAGCGCTCCGATAAAACGATATGTCTTGCCGTTTCTCCGTCAATGAAAGCTTTAGGCGTGCGAAACCGCTGCCGTGTTTTTGAGATACCGAAAAATATCCAGTACATTATGGCGGAACCAAGAATGCAGAAATATATTGATTACGCCGCCCGCATTTACGGTATATATCTTCGTTACATCTCCAAGGACGACATACACGTTTATTCCATAGACGAGGCGTTTCTGGACGTCACAAGCTACCTCCGCCATTATCACCTTTCACCAAAGGAAATGGCAATAATGCTGATGAACAAGATAACCGAAGAGGTGGGCGTAAGAGCCACCTGCGGCATAGGCACAAATCTTTATCTTGCCAAGATAGCCCTTGACATAACCGCCAAGCATTCCCCCGACTTTATCGGAATACTTGACGAGGAAAGCTACCGCAATACCCTTTGGGAACACACCCCCATAACTGATTTCTGGCGTATTGGTGCGGGAACAGCGGAAACTCTTGCAAAGCATTACATCTTCACTATGGGCGACATAGCAAGAACTGACGAGGACGCTCTTTACCGTATGTTCGGAATTGACGCCGAATTGCTTATCGACCACGCCTGGGGGCGTGAGCCCGTCACGATAGCCGACATAAAAGCCTATCAGCCGAAAACAAACTGCCTAACCAGCGGACAGGTGCTTATGCGCGATTACACCTTTGACGAGGCAAGGCTTATCGTTCGTGAAATGACCGACGCGCTTTGCCTTGAAATGGTGGAAAAGAACGTGGCGACAGCGTCATTGACCTTGCAGATAGGCTACTCCAACTCACTTCATATTTCCGCCGCAAAAGGAACTGCGTCCTTGGGCAACCCAACCAATTCCGACCTTATGCTTATTCCCGCCGCAGTCCAGCTTTACGACCGCATAACCGACAGCAGCCTCCCTATCCGACGCCTTAACATCTGCTGCAACAACATAGTCCCCGACAACGGCGAAAGGCAGATAAGCTTTTTCGACGACCCGAATGCCGACAGAAGCAAAAAGCTCCAGAAAGCAGTGCTTGAAGTAAAAAAGAAGTATGGCAAAAATTCCGTGCTGAAAGGAATGGATCTAGAGGAAGCGGCTACCGCCCGCGACAGGAACAAGCAGATAGGAGGGCATAAAAGTGGCGAAACGTAAACCCCGTTTTCCAATGCCGATATCCGAGCGTGCAAAGCAGTTTTCGCCCTTCGCCGCCGTAACAGGTCTGGAAAAAGCCCTTGAACGACAGGAAAGGGAGCTTTCCCTGATACCGAAAAAGGAGCTTTCCGAGGAGGACGCAGAAGACCTTAACGAAAAGCTGAACCTGATACAAAAAGGTGACCGCCTTGCAGTGACTTATTTTTATCAGGGAGAATACATCACCCTTACAGGCGCTCTCATCTCCTCAGAACCCACGTCACGGCTTTTGTGCATAGGCGAAGAAAAAATACCCTTTGACGACCTGTACAAAATAGAATTGATAGAAGAATAAAACGGCTGAACGTTGTAAAATGTTCAGCCGTTTTTATTTGTGCAATGTTTATCACAAGCTCAATTTAAAAATCCTCACAACCTCAAACTCGCCACCGCATTAAGCTCGCTCCCCGCCGTATTTCCCGCCATAAACTCATAATACCCCTGACTTCCTATCATAGCGGCATTATCCCCGCAAAGCGACACAGGCGGGATATAAAGCGTCATTCCTTTTTCAGCCGCCTTTTTTTCTAGCATTTCCCTCAGCCCGCTGTTAGCGGCAACTCCGCCTGCCAGCGCCGCGGTCTTATATCCGTTTTCCTCCGCTGCCTTGATGAATCGTGAGGTGAGAATTTCGCACACGGTATGCTGAAAGCTTGCGGCAAGGTCGTTCACGTTGATCTCCTCGCCCTTTTGCTCCGCATTGTGAACTAAGTTTATCACCGCCGTTTTCAGCCCCGAAAAGCTGAAATCATACGGATTTTCCGTCTTGGGAACGGGCAGCTTGTATCTCGTATGATCCCCCATTTTAGCCGCCCTGTCTATGTGGACTCCTCCGGGGTAGGGAAATCCCATCGACCTTGCCGCCTTGTCAAACGCCTCACCTGCGGCGTCGTCCAGCGTCCTTCCGATAGTCTGAAATTCTGTGTAGCCGTTCACCTTTATGATATGGGAATGTCCGCCGCTTGCCACCAGACAGATATAAGGCGGCTCAAGCTCAGGGTGAGCGATATAGTTTGCGGCAATATGCCCCTTTATGTGATGAACGGGGATAAGCGGCTTTTTAGCCGCCAGCGCAAGTCCCTTTGCGAAATTTACCCCCACTAAAAGCGCCCCGATAAGTCCGGGAGCATATGTGACCGCCACCCCGTCGCATTCCTCAAGGCTCATTCCCGCCTGCTCCAATGCCTCTCTGCAAACTCCGACGATATTTTCGCAGTGCCGCCTTGACGCTATCTCAGGCACCACCCCGCCGTACAGCTTGTGTTCTTCTATCTGCGTAGCAACAACGCT
>CANQXF010000030.1 GCA_947627695.1 uncultured Ruminiclostridium sp.
GCTATACCCTCTTGCGGTTCCACACCCTTTCGTCCAATTCTGCTTATTCAGACTTGACTTTTAATAGTTAGTCTTTCGGTTAAATGTTGTGGTCGTAGAGGGTATTGCTTAGAACAGGGTGCCGGTCATGAATGCCGCCAAGATGAAGCAGACTGCGGAGAAGCTGGGAATCATGTTTTTCACCTCCTTCATGTTGAGTGTCAGGGTCGCGGGCTTATACTCAGAACAAAGGTGCGGTTATGAATGCCGCTAAGATGAAGCAGACGACAGAAAAGTTGGAAATCACGTTTTTCACCTCTTTCTATTGTATGTTTTATGCAATTACCAATTGATCTTATCAAACGCCGGGAAACCAACGGTGCTTATCTTCCATTCTCCATCATCCTGGATCATATCCAACTCAATTTCTCCAGCCAACTTATCATTATAGTTGAAATTGAGGTAGACATTTGCTCTTTCCTTATTTCTTAAGATGTCGCCAATGCTCCAATCAATTTCCGAAATCTTCGATTTCAAGATACTGACATAATTGTCAATATTGACAGTACCCATGATAGTGTTTATGATCGTATTGTCAGAAACCTGAGCGACGCTATCAATTACATCTCGTGCCTCTCCAGTCAGGTGAGGTATCAATCCTTCCATCCCGAACTCGGTTACCTCATCAATCATGATCTTAAGAGCACATTGGGGAGAATCGTTTATGATGGCAAATGCGCCGCCACAGGCAATCGCTCCTATCAACATTATAGCTACCAGAACTCCAAGAACTTTTTTCATGTTCGTGTTCCCTCTCTCTTTGTTTTATCTGTGCCTATCATACCATGCACATAGTGTGACTCCGTAAGACCGATTTTACCAGTCGTTATTCATAATAAAGGGGACCGTTCTAACGAACGGTCCCCTTTATTATGAATCGTAGGACAATTCCCAAACATCAGCATAGGTTCCCAACGGATCATCTGACAGAATACACATTAGCACGAAGCACTCATACGGATTCTGTATATAGAACTGGCCCATAAAACAACTATTAAGAATCTCATTTGTCGATTCGAGGAATTGAACATATCGTCGTTTTGCATTAGGCCATTCATCAACTTTTTGTGAAAAGATGAAGAAGTTCAGAGTTATCAAGTCGAATCTGTTAATCTCGGCCTTGCCCGCAAGTATCTCGCCAATATGCTGTCTACTAAACCTTTTTCCAGCAAACTGTTCATTTAACTTTGATACCTTACTCGGGACTAAATTCCCATGACGGTCTGTAGGGATGGCAGAACAAATAACCCGCTCAATGTCGCTTTCTGTTATATCATCTCGCGTAATTATTCGTCTGTCGGCGCGAAGTTTTTCGATGCGCTGCCTCTTTTCGTAATCGTTCATTTTGTCATTGAACTCAAGTTTCCGTTGGTACTCCCGCACCGCATTGTCGTTCTTTTCTTCTTCAGAATGATTATAAAGATCAGCAATCAGGTCTCTCACCTCATCATAGAGACGATCAAAGTGTTCTCTCGCGGTAACACTAATCCGAGACTGGTTACCAGAAGTTTTCAACTTTGAAAGATATGAGATCAGGGCAGCATCATTATGGATTGAGTGCACCATATTGCGGACCCCGATTGTGTATTCGCTATATATAAGATTCATGTCGAGCGCATTGGGTGGTGTGTCAGCATATATGGACCACAACTTCTCAAATTTCAAATAGTTATACCCATTCTTATAGCAATACCAGCATATAACCTCAAATGGGTCTTTAGGATTAATCTCCACTTCACGAAGGGCTTTTGTTAAAAACAGATTCACATCGTCTACGCACATTCCTAAACCAAACCCCAGTAAAAACACCACTTTTCGGCTCACTGTCTGCTGCGTGAGCCAGTTTTTTGATAAGGCGCTCAGCTTAGCTGTCGTAGGGCTGAACGAAGGAGGTGTGCTGTTGTCAGAAAAAGAATCTCTGATTATCTGTTGATATACTTTTGTTTCTACCTTGTCGTAGCCGCCGTCCAGCCCAGCCTTCATGTATATGTATCGCTTGAGATAGTCCCCAAAAGGAATACTTCTCAGTCGGTGCTTCAGAGAATCATATATCAATTGAGCGTCACTCTCTAGAAAATCGACATCATCTACCGCATCGTAAAGAGATTCCCATGCGGAATTCGTGAAATCAAGACTATCTACACCATCAGCCATATTATGATTTCTCCTTTCCTATCTTCGACAATACGATTCGGGCAAGGATCGAAAAAATGACAACATAAGCGAGTAATACTCCCCACGCAATCAGCATGTGCGAGGATGTAAATTCAAAGAAACTCTCGGCTTCATGAGGAATCGCAATGCCTTCAAGCTGGAGCTTGAGGGGGAGATTGTTCAAATCAGCCGTAGTGCCGTAGCCCTCCATGCTCCAACGGCAGACAGCCAGCCAAGATATCATCTCCGTTGCTCCATCTAGTTTGAATATCAACCCTGAAAACAGTATCTGCGGCATCAGCAGTATGGGAGCAACAGTCATTGCCCGATCTGCGTTGGTGAACAGGGATGAAACAAACAGTCCCATCGCAGTGGATGCAACCGCCGTCAGAAATGTAGTCAGCAACAGCTCCAGATGCGGGGCCATCAGCAAGCCATCGTCCGGCACGCCCACAGTCCATGTAAACACGCCCACGATCAATACGCTTTGTAGCAAACAAAGTATACTCAACACGACGATCTTTGAAACGATATACGGACCAAGAGACACGCCCGTCATGTATTCTCTTTTCAAAACAGTGCGCTCTTTGCACACCTCCTGAATGGCATTGAGCATCCCGACCCAAAACGCCGAACATGATAGGGCGAACAGCAAGCTCTTTGTCATTTCATACTGCTGAAACTGATTTCCATCCGCAACGAGCGAAATCAAAAAGGCCAGAATCGGAGCTTGAAACAGCAGTAGCAGCAAGCGCTGTCGATCATTTGCCACGAGCTTGATGTAGCGGGCACAGAGCACGAAAAGCTGCCTGAGCTTACTATCCTTCTTACTGGCGGCCGGAACGTGCTCAGTACGCGGCTTGCCGGTGGGCAAAATGGTCTTTCTATATTTCCCGCTCCACTCCTTGGCCTCATCGGAAATCATGTTATAGACTTCGACAACATCTTCAACGCCAAAGAAGTCCAGCGCATCGTCATACGGGCCAAAATAGCAAAGATTACCCCCTCGCCCCATAAACACGATTTTGTCGCAGAGCGCGAGCTGGAGAGTGCTGTGGGTGACAAGGATCACCGTCTTTCCCTTCCTGGCCATCTCTCGCAAAGACTGCATCAAATTACGTTCGGTGCCGGGATCGAGGCCGGAAGCGGGTTCATCAAGAAACAGAAGATTCGGATCTGAAAGCAGCTCTACCGCAATGCTCGCTCTTTTGCGCTGTCCTCCGCTCAAAGATTTAATGAGGCTATTCTTTTTTTCGGTCAGTTCCACCATCTCAATGGCCTTGCTGATAGCCGCCTCTCGTTCTGGTGGTGTAGTGTCGCTGGGAAGCCGAAGTCTGGCTGTGTACAACAGCATATCATGCAGGGTCAGATTATCATATACTATATCGGACTGCGGGACATACCCGATCAGCTTTTTCAGCGAATCAAAGTTTCGGTACAGATCATTGCCGTTAATGTACACATTCCCTTGGGTAGGCTTCAAATACCCGCACATACAATTCAGAATAGTTGACTTACCCGCTCCAGATCCGCCGATGATTGCTACTAGTTCGCCTGGACGTATATTCAGGCTGACGTGGTCGCATGTCGTACGTGCCTTTTTCCCCTTACCACGCTTAATAACTATATCAGATGCATCAACGGAAATACCATTTTTGTAACAGCAATAGAAGATGGCGGAGGATGTATAGATCAGCTTTGCATTCGCAATGGTTATTACGGTCTTTTCATGGAGCAGTTCCTTGCCTGAAATACGCTTGTTGTTGACGATTACACCGTTAGTGCTTCCGTTGTCAATGATATAACAGCCGCTCTTCTCGCGAATGATTCTCGCATGACGCTTTGAGATGCCGACATGAGGAAGGACGATATCGCATCCGCTTTCCCGACCAATCGTGATCTCACTTTTTTCTGCCGTTGGCAAGGCATCCCATTTGCTGGCAGATTCAGCGCTTGAAAACACAAACAGCACACCACTCGCAATCGTCTCTACGCCATCATCTATGCGGATAAAGTCACCCTCACTTAAAACGTGGGAAAGTATGTTGCAATCATTGTAAATGAGACCGTTCATACTTCCCGTGTCTTCAATCGACCATTGATCGCCGACCAGCTTGAACTGTCCATGGCTTCGGGAAACAAGCTGAGAGGTAAGGACTATATCATTATTCTGCTCACGTCCAAAAGTAATTTTGCTCTTTTTTAGGGCATCCAGTGAAAGTGTCTTGGGCGATTCGCTACCATCAAAGATCGTCAGAATCAATCCGCTGGATGCGGAAGATACCATATCGACAAATCGTGTGGTTTTTTCATATTCATTCATAGCAATTCACTCCTATGAAATATCTTCTTTGGCTGGATATCGCTTGCTGCCAATAACAATCGTTACCGTGTTCGTACGATGCGATATCTTCTCCCAAATATTCATAAGCAATTTCAGTTTTCTTTATACCTTCGGACAGAATCATTTGTTCTTCTTTCAGTGTTGCACTTTAGGGAACTCTCTAATAGCACCATCGGGGACTTCCTCAGCCGCCAACTACCCGTTGTTAGCAACATAGACCTTCAGATTGGCAAACCCATAGCTGGCAATTTGGCTGTTTTCCGTGTCCATCTCTATTTTCATCTGAGATGCTCCATCTATAGGCACCACGATATGTTGAGGCAACTCGTCTGCCTTCACTTCAATTACTTTACTTTCTTTACCATCCAAGTAGACCGTGACCGTAGCATCAGTCATATACTCACCATCAATATGACCAACATCAAATTCTAAAGTCTCATATTTGCCATTTAGATTGAACAACGAATACATGTAGCTCCAACTGTAATAGAATCCATCCATGTATGTCTGACCGGCCATATGAAGCGTAGCAGACTCCTCGTAATGACCATTTAACCCTGCTGAGCAATACACCTCATATGGTGGGCAAACCGATAACAAATCTTGTGCCTCTGTCTCGTCTAACCCTGTGTCATTGGCCGGGGCCACCTGCTCCGCTAGAACGGTTCTGTTATAGACCTTCAGATTGGCAAACCCATAGCTGGCAATTTGGCTGTTTTCCGTGTCCATCTCTATTTTCATCTGAGATGCTCCATCTATAGGCACCACGATATGTTGAGGCAACTCGTCTGCCTTCACTTCAATTACTTTACTTTCTTTACCATCCAAGTAGACCGTGACCGTAGCATCAGTCATATACTCACCATCAATATGACCAACATCAAATTCTAAAGTCTCATATTTGCCATTTAGATTGAACAACGAATACATGTAGCTCCAACTGTAATAGAATCCATCCATGTATGTCTGACCGGCCATATGAAGCGTAGCAGACTCCTCGTAATGACCATTTAACCCTGCTGAGCAATACACCTCATATGGCGGGCAAACCGATAACAAGGCTTGGGGCATCGCATTGCCTAAGGCTGTATTTTTATCTTGAAGCTGTTCGTTTTTAGGGAACTCTTTAAGCGCGCTGTTGAGAATATCCTCAGCCTTATCATATTCTTCGGATGCGATATAAGTATCCACCTGAGAAATAGCATCGGAAACATAAGTCCCTTCGTACCCTTTGGCCTTACTTGCTAATTCATCATCCTCACCAACCGTTGCAATTGCTTGTTCAATGATATTGATTGCCTCTATGTATTCTCCTTGTTGTGCCAAACTATCAGCATTCGTAAGAGCATCATCTTTAACTTGTGCAATATAACTTTGATTGTACGAATCGTAGGCAGCTTGGTACTCTGCATCCTCGCCATGTGTATCCTGAGCAGTTTCGATCAACTCCATGGCGGACACATAATCGCCGGAATCAGCAAGAGAGGCCGCCTCAGAAAGCGTGTTCTGCTTCACTTGCTCAGCTAGCGCGTCAGAATACTCATCTGCTTTTGCTTGCAAAGATTCTGATTCTGGATATGTATCTAGACCAGCCTTAACCTTCCCCAGTGCGCCCTCATAATCCTCTGCGGCAGCAAGCTCGTCCGCTTCGGAAAGAATAGCCTCGATCTGCTCATCATCAATTGGCGCGCCATCCGTTCCCTCAACATCAACGTCCTCTATGGTTTCGCCAACATCACCGGCATCACCAGCATCTCGGTCCAGATATTTGGGGACAAAATAGGCCCCTGCTCCCACAAGTATGATGACTGCTAGAAGTGCCGCGATTATCTTTGGCGCGCGGCTTTTCTTTGGCTTATCAGCAAATGTATCTACTGTCTTATTGGCCTTCTGATTGGCTGCAGCAGGGGCTTTGCGCACAGATGTCGTCTGTCCGTAATCAGCAGGTGCTCGACGGACTGAAATAGTTTGATCAAAATTAGCAGAGCGTATTTGATAAGTTCCATTGCTTACGCTCAAAAGCGCCTGCTTCATCTCCGTAGCAGATGCAAACCGTTGGTTAGGATCAAAGGCACAAGCCCGAAGAATGAGATCCGCCATTGCAGGAGAAGCATTACAAGGGGCAGGGAGGCTTTCTCCCTGCATACGACGCTCGACTGCTATTCTTCTTTCATTCGGATTTAGCAACTGCTTTTCGGTATCTAAAAAGGGAAGCCGATTGCCATTCAGCAACCGATAGAGTACGATGCCGAGAGAGTAAGTATCTACTTTGGCATCATAGTTATTGCTGTTGGCGACTTCCGGCGCCATATAATAGAAAGTGCCTTTCTGCGAAAGACCGCCCGTCATGTTTTCCAGCTTACGTGCGATTCCAAAGTCGCCAAGCTTGAAGTCCCCGAAGTCGTTGATGAATATGTTTTCAGGCTTAATGTCCCGGTGTATAATACTACGCTTGCCGCAGATCTCCAGTGCGGTGCAGATGTCACATCCGAGCTTGATGACTTCTTTTTCCGTAAACTTCCTGTCACAGATATAGCTATTGAATGGGGTCAACAATTCCATACGGATGAAAATATCCCAGCCAAGCTCATCCGCTTTTTCAACTACCTTATAGTCCTCAACACTGACGATATTTTGGACGCCTTTTAAGGACTCCATCAACTGGATCTCGCTGACAAAATCATCGACGATACCTTGCAGATACGTCCTTGTAGCGTTCAGATCCAGTCCCTCTGAGCGCAAAGAGTCAATTTCGGATGAATCAGAGGGAATAGAAATCACCTTGATCGCCGCGTGGCTCTCGACATTGTGATCCCTGCGAACAGCTTTATACACAACGCCATAAGAGCCTCTGCCAAGCTGCTTTTCGATTTCCCATTCTGGCCAGATTCTTTGTAATACATCATTTATCATTGTATGCACCTCTCGTCAGTTGATTCTGGATTTCCCGTTCAAGCCAAATATTATTCAACACACCTACTGTCATAATCACGCCTCTTTCATTCGTTGACCTGGAGTCTTTATAAATGGCCAACCTGGACAGCGCTTTATCTTACATACGATGATAGAAATATTGTCGCGGCCTCCATTGGCGAGCGATCTGTCCAACAAAGTCTTTGTGACATTTTCAAATGCGGCGTTACCCAATATATCTGCGATTTCGTTAACATCCAGCATATCGGTAAGTCCATCGGAGCAAATCAAATAGACATCACCATTTGAATACCGGCCCTGCGCTATATACGGTTCAATCAGCATGTCTGTTGGTGGTATTCCAAGGTTTTGTGACAAAGGCGGTTTCGTTCCAAAGGCAGAAACTGAAACATGATCATGCGATATTTGTTTTAGTACACCTTTAGAAAGACGAAATACTTTGCTATCACCTATGTTACACAACGTAATGTCGGTCTCTGTAAAGGCCAGCAACGCTGCTGTCGTTCCCATCGCCGTAATGGATTCCTCTCGAGCATATCTACAAATCTCCTCATTCGCTTCCAGACAATACCTTGAAAGAGCTTCTATAGCATTATTGCCGACATCGACCGCTGACGCTTTTCTGGCAGCAATGAATGAAGCCATCTCTCCTCGCTCCTCTCCGCCCAGCCCGTCAAAAATGCCAAATAGTGTTGGAGATTTTGTTGTAACATACCCAACTATTGGGAACTCCGTCATATCATTCTTTGCCATCATGTACCGCCCGGCGCATATAAAATTATCTTGGTTAGTTTTACGCCAGTTTCCAATATGGCTTATGCATGAATAATATACGGTATAGGTCATAGTTTTACACCTCCGTGCATCTATAGTATAAGCAGTCCATGTTTTAGACTGTAAATAAGGTTTTGCGGCGACCTCATTTTATCAGAAGTAGAAGTTTAATAGCACAGTCACATTTTACTCACCATAATGGACGTCATCACTTTATGGGCATCACGGCGGGCGTTTCCTTCATCGGCCTTTTTACCACATCTTGAACAGAACTGGGAATCGTCAGATAATTGAACTCCACAATGCTTGCAAAACATAGTAGTATTGTCCTCCGTTTCTCAGTTGTTTCTTATTACATAATCTTCAATGATATAGCCCTTTCTGCCATTGTAATTCACCTGATACCAGTTATCGCTTTTGCCTGTAATTGTGAGCGTAGTGCCACTGGATACACTGCCGATCGATTGATATTCTGTGCCGGGGCCGCTGCGGATGTTCACATCAGTACCATTGACCCGGAGCGTGCCGCTGTCCACGGCCGTATAAAACCCGCCGTGTTCGATCGTAACGTAATCTTCAATGATGTACCCTGTTGTGTTGCCATACTCTACCATATACCAATTATCGCTTTTTCCCTTGGAGAAAAGCATGTCACCTCTATTGACGCTCCCGATCGATCCATAGTCGGTACCGGGACCAGAGCGGATGTTCACCCCGTCACCGGTGACGGTAAGAATTGGATGCGATTCCTGCGTCGGACTTACGTTTTCTGGGTTGGAAGTTTCTCCGCCGGCACTGCCATCCGACAGGGGATCTTCATCCAGCGGCAGCGGCTCGATCGGCGGCACGACCGTACACTCTCCGGTTATTGCATCTACCAGAACGGTTTCTTTCAGCTCCGTCATTTGCGGTCCGTCGATCTTCCGAAGTTGTCTGACCTGATAAACATATACTGACCGCCCGTTGTAGCCGGCACGCCCGCAATCCCAAAACTCGATCACATATTCAGAGCCATTGATCGTCTGCGTTTCTCCATCCTCAAAGCCAGAGCCAGCTACGGCAAGAGCATACGCCTCATCCTGTGTCAGTATCGAACCTGTGCTTTCAGAATCGGTAGATGAACCATAAACAAGTTCGATCTTTCCATAATATTCTGTCGGATTGTACGCTTCTACAAGATAACCTTCCTCATCGTAGGTCATCTCAACCGTTTCCGATGTCCCAAGAATGAGCGACTCTGTTTCCCGACCAGTGCTGTCCGAGAAATAGACGACCCTTGCGTCACTTGAAAAACCATCTCCAGACTCATACGTAAATGTTTGATGCTCATCCCTTATGCAAGTTCCCGGAATCTCCAGATAATCATATTTAAAATGAACTAAGGAACCCGTACCGGCAGTTTTTCTGCAACCCTCGACAAGCAATCCGTCCGGGTTATATACGGCTGCTATTTCTTCTTCGCCGGAACCTGTCACGTCCTTTCTGACGCCCACCAAATACCCTTGGTCATCAGTATGATAACTATAGCTGTATTCGTTTTTTATCTCGCCTCTCAGCATCGGACTGCTAAGCGTCTCACGCTCCCTGCTCAGCCGTCCGTCCTCATCATAATCATATTCTCTTATTTCGCTTTCTTCTCCATCACCATATGTTTCCTCCGATATCAGTTGGCCCTTGTCGTTATAGGTGCAGATCAAATCGTCGTATCCAGTCCCGTATTCCTCAAAATACATATTTCTTCGCAGCAGCCGCCCGGCTTCGTCGTACGAAAAAAGATAATCAAACTCCCAGGAAAACATGCCATTATTGTAGTATTTATGAGTACTGCGGGCCAGTAATCCTCTCTCGTTGTATTCAAGCTTTACAGCGCTTCCTATTGCGCCAGCCTCATTATACTCATTGACCGCTAGAAGTACTTTATCTTCGGTCGGTTTTGCCGACGGGCCAGGGGTCGCCTCTTGCTCCTGTTTTAGAAGCAGGGTTTCGTCATGACACTGGATCTTGTCAAGTTCCAGCTTTTGGACGGCTAGCGCTTCAATAATACTTGATGATAAACTTGCTTGTTCCTGCCACCAAGTAGTATTTCCCAAGAACTCACTATAGAAAAAATTAGTAGCGAAGAAACTATCAAGGCTCGCTGCACCATTAGCCATGGCAGTGGCATAATTCAATTTGCTTTGTTCATATTCCGTTCCATATTCGCAGGCAAGCTTCATCGCCGATTTGTAGATATTGATCGATTCATCGAACATGACCGCCTGATCGTAAGGCGTCATTTCCATCCAGGCTGCCTTGCCGGTCCCGTCGCCAGTTTTATCGCGGTCGATGGTCCCGATCAACGGAACGTAATACTCCGCGACCTCAATCATCAAAGTTGTAATATGATCAAGGCAAGAAACCATCAAGGACTGTTTATATTCATCGTCAATTGTGGAAAGCAGGTCGATACCCAGCTTACCCAGTGATACCGCCGCTTTGATTTGCCCAAAACCCGGCAAGATCACATCAATGGCTGCATCCGCTAAAAGGTCAACGCTGGTGCCAAGAGTTCCCTCTGATACATCTTTAGCAAACTCTGCGACCGCATCTTTCTGATACGCATCCATTTTCTCTGTCCAGGCGGTAATGGCGAAGTAGAGGTTATAATACTGGCGTTCATTTCCATATAGGTCCGTATCAGGGCGTTTAAACGGGTTTTTGAACCGTACTTTATCGTATGCCGTCGACGCCAATTTATCAAGGACGGCTTTAAATTCGTCGCTTATCTCCAGATACGTCCTAGCGCAACAAATATATTGGTACGCTTCGCCTATCGTTGTCAGCTCTGCAATCGAACTACCCAACATGCTTCCCGCATCACCAGCATCCTCTAAGAGTTTATTACAAAACTTCGTCATTTGATCTGGATCAACATATTGTGAGCAAAGCTCTGTAAACTGTGTCCAGGCACGCATAAATGCGTTGCTCTCTGAATCTGCATCCTTAAGCGTATCCAACGCAGATGTCACTTGGTCGACAACGTCCGCATTCGCCGCGTCATCGCCAAACAAATCCTGCAGATTTTCAGCGACCGTGCTTGATACATCCACCACGCTGTCTTGCAACGAACTGCAATAAGCGTCGTGAAGACCGTCGGTAATCCGGTCACTTGTCATCAACTGGAAAATAATGAGAGAATACTCGTTTGTGAAATTAATGAGATAATTGTGCCCGTTAATGACATCGTCAATTATATTGGTCAGATCCGTCGCTTTAATAGCATTGTCCAGAATTCCATATAGGGTATCGCTCAAATCGCTTTGTGAGTCCTCAAGTAACATACCAAGTCCGATCTTTTCCTGCATTGGGACTATGTCATCTGAAAATGAATTCGTATAATAATCCATATGCTGACCAATGTACTCCCACTCATACCCACCTGAAAACACATAAGGCATTGTTAGGTCCTTTCCCTCTTCTGCATAAGCTAGAAGGGGAGGCTGCAAAACAAAAGATATAAATAGGCATATAACAATTAGGACAGAGACTAACCTGGATTTCATCTTGTGACCCTCCCTAAATTCCAATTCTTAAAATCTGCATTAGGTACATAGTAATCATAGCCATTTAATTTGGGGCCGCCACTATCAAGAACATAAGCTGATATTACACCCTCCTGACCATTAATTATTCCTCTGGTCTTTTTATGGATGCACGGCGCAAAGAAATAGATATCCCGCAAAACGCGATGATATATCTTTATTGTTGCTTATATCTTGCCCTCAAATAAGTATTTGGCAGTAACTCAAATAGTTGGCTACAATAGCACTCTTAGTGCCTCTTCAACTGGTAACCAGCGTGGAGAATTATCACCAACGGTCGAGAATCTTGAATGGCGTAATTTGTATACTTATTACTAATATAACATAATTCCAATCTTGACGCAATATGACATCATTCACTAAACCCCACTATTATCACCGCAATCTACCGTTTTTGTCCATTTCATGAACATTTGGTGGGTAATCCCGAGCTGTGATACAGGTGACCGGGCGGAAAGTTCACCGCACTTCCATCATTGACGCAGTGTCTCAAACGCGGCTGCGTCTTGTATCCAAAGAGGCATGTCCAGCAAGTCGTTGGTTGTTTCCTTTTGTCTACTTCCTTTTGATTACTACACAAAGCCAGTGGTTTCCGAAACCAATGACACGACAGGAAGTCCATTCTGACTTCCTATCGTATTTATCAACTTTACCCTTGACAGCCGCTCTCATGGAGCAAGTGAACAAACTGACTGCCAACGCGATCGCCGGCAGTCAGTCATTGCTTAAATTGGTCAAATAAAGTATCCTTGATGGCTCTTCTGTTGTCAGAGGACATTTCGAACCTCGCTTTCTATAATGTTGAAACACGTGAACTCCGGGATTGCCTCTTTTAGCATCCGCTCCTTTACCCGCTCGTCTCTTGTCACCGCAAACGACACCAAAACGCCTGCTCAAAGAAAAGTGTTCTCCCGCCCCGGAGGAGCAGACCCATAAATCGTTTTTGCCAAGCAAGCACATCCGGCTCAGCTTTCGACCGCATACACAGCTCCCTGTGCCGCCGGGCGAGGCCATCCAACCAGGATGACGTCTCCTCGCTAATGACCACATCACCGTCCTCCCGCCACCAGTAAAGCCCCGTTCCTCGCCGTTTCGGATGCACAGATAATCCTTTTCGGTCTTATACTGCCACCTGCCCTTTTCATCCATCGGGCTGACAGTCAGCATGATATGAGCGTGGGGGGTGTGGCCGTCTGTATCGTGGATGCAAACATCAGCGCCATTTACATGCGAACCCCCTAAGAAATAGTATACTATTTTTGCTATTCTTGTTTGTGCTGTCTGACCTCGTTTTGGCCACAGGAAACAAGAGAACGTGCTATAATATGTATAACTTATATAGATACTGTGTTTATATACGGGCAAAACCAAATTATATAGTGTATACCATCATTTACTGAATGAGTGGGAATGATCGCACAAACCCCGGAGGCCTTGCAGCCCAAGGCTTCCGGGGATTTTGTATCCATTTGACCACATTTTGACCACGCTTTTCAAGAAAAACAGTAAATTTGTTTTGCTGGTCAAGCGTTTGCCTGTTGGAGATAAAACTCGCTTTCCGCTACCCGCACTACAAAGTCATATTCAAGACGAGTCGCCTTTGAAGGAACGATGCTATACCGTTTGAATACCGTCCTCAGATAAGCGAAGTATTCTTTATCCTCCTTCGACAGCGGTGAAACCCACCCCTGCTCGGCACCCACTTCCTCCATTCGGAGCAATTCTTCTTTGCTCATCTCAACCATTTGGATCCCTCCTATACTCAGAAATGAGTCGTTCTGCGGCATCTTCCCAGATCACCATCCGAAATGGGTCGTATGCAGCCACCTGCCGGGCGCCAAATTCCCGCGCATAGTATTCCAACAGTTCACTTGTCTTTGCCCGAAACACCAGTACGCCATCGAAACCAGCATCCATAGACACCTGCACCGCATAGGCAAAAAGAGCCTTGGCTATCCCGTAATAGCGCTTCTGCTTGCCTTCGATATGCAGAAGATTTGCATTGCTATGACGGGCATTTTCCATATAAAGGATCTCCACCGCGAGGCCCTTTTCATCCAGCTCATAAGACATCAGGCCAAGCAATTCCTGGTCGTCCGTCCGGCGCAACGCCACTTTGTTGGGTAAGTGTCTCGCAAAAGGCGTGGTCCAGTTGGTCTGCCAGCCTCTGGTCAGAGTAAGATCCTGCTCAGTCGCAGCGTCAACATGAATCGGGATCCTTTCATCCGACGCTGCATTCAACACGAACAGGTCCAGCATCCAGACCACCTTCTTCCCATAAACAGTTTACCATAGCGATCCGAGAATTACAACATTCTTGATTCTGTCTTTCCGCAAATCGCGTATTTCAGCCGCTTCCAACTGTCATCAGATCAGCTAACTGGGCTGGATAAGCGTCGCCGTCATCAAAAAACTCCATGGTGTTCTCCCGCTCCCGATGACGGCTTCGCACTTAGATCAAAAACAAACAGAAACCGTTAAAAACAAATGGCTATCTGAATCTCTTCGGGGTGGAACGGCCCTCCGGCGGGAAACTGCCCGGCCCGACGTTTCTGGCTCATTTTCCGAAAGCAAACAAAGGAATTCAAATCTGCTGTGTGGAAAAGTGTGTGTCGCATCCGAGAACGGCTGGCCCGTGGCCCAGGAGAACATGAGACGCGGTTGCCAGGTGCGCCCATACCCCAGGCGGAGGCACGATGCACTCACGTCACCACAGGCGTCAACGCGGCACAGCTACCACGCTGCCGCCGACGCCTTATCCTCATATTCCCCCCAGTCATAAGAGAGAAGACTACGATATGGCTGCCAGTGATGCATTTAAGCCAGATCAGGAATCACAGGCAAGAGCATGTTCACCATGTATGCCTATGTTCCCAAGGACAGATAGATAGCCCTCAGGGGAATGACCAGAGAGACAGAGAGACGAACATTGCGGGTAAGACACCGCCAAATAGATGCGTCTTCCCGGTCATTGTGCTCCAGGCTCCTTCATCTGAGACTGAAGCGACATGAAAGACTGGTGTCGCTGGCTGGCGGTGATGACTTTATTGAGACGATTCTCTCTGACATGCTCCGTATCGACAAAGCCATCCCACAGTGCGGCTTCCTTCTCAATGGCCATGGCTGGTCTGTCGAGCTCCCAGTTGAATCGGAAGTCAGACAGCTCAACATCGGCAGTGATCAGTTCGATGTTCTCGAACACGACAATAGGTGAGCTCAAAAGTTTTCGAGCTGTCGGCGAGCAAGATCCCGCACGGACTTTCATCAACGTGTTTGCAGCATATTAGTTTTTTCAGATGCGTAATCCGCAAGCGCATTAGTCACGACATCTGACAGCAAATTCATGAGCCTACCTTTTTGCTGTATCGTGTTCATGGCTGAGTCCGAATCTTCTTCCTGGCCGCCGACTTCTTCCTCGTCCTCACCCAGCAGCTCGTCGAGGATGGCATCGAACTCAGCATCGTCAACATCATCTTCATCCTCAGCAGCCAACGCAACATCACTATCTATGCCGTCCAGTAATTTCAAAACGTCAGACTGTTCGGCGTCATTGTAGAAGATGGTACATTCATTCGCACCAATGTTGTCAGCCATAACAGCCGCAGCAGTTATCTTTGCGAATCGGCCAATTAGGATTTCTTTTTTTGCAGAACTCCCGATGACTGAGAATTTGTCTACACTGCTATCAATGCAAGAGGTCCAAAGGATATCAGCAGACAGTTTACGTCTGATGAAATTAACGCCCAGAGAGGTCAAGCAAATAGCGTCGATCGTTTTCTGACGACGACCGTAATGTACAGTGTATTTGATTTCGCGAATGAGCTTCTTATCCATTGCTCGTTTGAGCTGTTTGTAGACGGAGTAGGTCGAAGGGCTGAGTGTCCGAAGGAGCACATCCTTCTGCACAACATTTTTTGTGAGCAGCTCATACATGATTTGGTTGAAAATCGTCATTGAAATGACCGCCTTTGTTATATCCATTTTTGGGCCTTATTTGAAGGCTCGGTTTTGCCTCTAAAAGTGTACTATTAAGGAGGTTCGCTACTTTTACGTGCCTTCAGCGGCCCGCAAACCGTTGAAAACAGCGGAAAAGTACGGCCTTCGAGGGTGCCAAAAAGATCAGTTCGGAAAATCAACCTTTTTGTCCACTTTTTTTGATTTATTTAGCAACCCAAATTTGTTGAGCGAGGGGAGAACGATTTTAGTGAAAGATTTTGGTTCGGAACCGGTGCAAACGACGACGTAAGTGCCGCTCCGAAGCTCGTCTGAAAAGACCGTTTGATAGAAAAAATTACAGGATTGTGCGGTGTCGCCGTTGGGAAGATAGCTCGTGATCGTGTCCGTGATTGCCTTCGTGTCGTGGTTGTCAGAGTCGTTTACCTGACCACTATTTGAAGGGTAAGTGAAGTAAAAACAGATGGTCTTTGTGGTGAAACTTTTTAAGATTTTGGGGTCTAACTCTCGCGAAAGTTGGCTCATGACATAGCCCACTTCATCGGCGTAGCAGTGGCCGTAAGAGTAGAGATTCTTCGACGCTTTAGGTGAGATCCGATAGCGTTTTGGAGGCAGGCGCGGTAGCCAAACGATGATGTTTCCATCCAAATAGGCGGCCTTGATCCCGATGTTCGGGATGATAAAACTCTCAAAATGGACGGGCTCGACGGGCCACGCAAAGTCGAAAATCAGGTCAAGATTTTGGTTCCTCTCGGTCGCTTTTTCGAGTTCTTCTTCGATGATCCCGAGCGAAGATTTTTCAAAAAAGTTAGTGGTCTTGGAGGCTTTCTCGACGGCCTCATCCACCACGATCGGCTCGGGGGAATCCAGCATCTTTTTGATCCTGGCGATCTGCGTCAGGTACTCAGAACACTCCTTCAAGAGAGCTATTGACAGGGACAGCATGGATGTTACCCTGTCGATCTCGCCGTCAAGGAAGGCTTTGGTTTTTGAGATCTTGCTCTCCAAATCGCACATGATCCATCACTCCCAAACACCGTATTGAGGGATGTTGTTGGCGTCCAAAAAGCAGTAGCTATCGAAGCCATACGAACCCAATTGCTCGCCAAATTCAGTGCTCGGAACGAGGACGATGTGGTTCACTTCATCCAGCGTTCCCTTCGGTATCCCCTTCTCCCTGTTGATCATAGCGACCTGCGCGATGGCAAAATCATTGCACACGGTGACCTCATAACACTGGTTGTCTTCGGTGATGAACATGATCTGGTTGGGGTATGCCGCGAGGTAAATTTTCGGACCTCTTTGCTCTTGAAGGGGGCCAAAACTCACCGCGCTCTGAGCCGTTGTTGAAGGGATTCGACGTTGATCTCGGGCGTCTTGCGGAACATCAAAATGTTGGTGTGCGTCGCCATGAAAGGCATCCACTCGGAGCTAGAAGACTGGAAGGAACGAGGGTCCATCGGCTTGCCAAAAGCGGACGAAGCCCAGAAGAAATTACATTCGTCGATCTGTTTTTTGATGTAGTACGGAAGGTTCTTCGCATCGTCAGCATCACTGAAAAAGCCGCTCTTGATATGCCCATCTTTGCTGGTATAGCCCCGATCCTGCCGTGGGAAATCGTTCTGATTTACTGGTAGTCTGGCCTCCTGAATTAAAATGCCCCGGGATCGTACACCACGACAAATTATTGCCGCCGGAGTACTCCGGCGGCTTTTCTCATAGTATAGACTCCTTCTGCTCAATACAATATTTGTACGGACTTTTTGATTTTACTCTTATAAAAAATACATTTTGCTTTCTTTTCCGCTCCCTGCTACGCTTGTTTCAGGTCCTAAAGGTCCCAAAACGATACCAAGCACTTTTGTTGTAAGCCGGATGGTAAACGGGACCGATAACAGCTTCCGCGGCGTATAATCGCCCGGAATTACTCCAAAACTAACTAACATCGCAAGGAAAGGAGGGACGGTCATGGTCGTCAAGCAATTCAATACCGGCGGCGTGACCGTCCGCATCCACGACGATCGCTGCAAACCGGCGGAGGAGGTCAACATGACCGCAATCAATCGGATCGTGTCCTCCTCTCACGCGGCCAGGGCGAGCCGCCCGCCTGCCAGCGTCTCCCACAATTTGGAAACCAAGCCAAATTGACAGCGCCTCGGCACTGGCCTATAATATCACCTGAAAGACTAACTATTAAAAGTCAAGTCTGAATAAGCAGAATTGGACGAAAGGGTGTGGAACCGCAAGAGGGTATA
>CANQXF010000031.1 GCA_947627695.1 uncultured Ruminiclostridium sp.
GGCAAAGCAAAGACTTCCGTCCTCCTCGATATAGGTTACGATAAATCCAACCTCGTCCATATGCGCCGCCGCCATCAATTTCTTGGCGGGGACTTTTGAGCCCTTTTTCTCAACTATCAGATTGCCCAGATTGTCGGTTTTGTAGGAAACGTCGGCGGGAAGACGCTTTATTATCTCTTCCCTCACGCTTTCCTCATTGCCGCTTGCGCCGTACAGGGCGGAAAGGGTCTTTACAAGCTCTTTCAAATTTTCCATATCAGCAGACCCCTTTCTTGATAAATTCGGCGATAAGCCGTCCCGTGTTTTCAATATCCGTAATGTCCAGAACCTCGCAGGGTGTGTGCATATACCTCTGTGGAACGGAAACAAGCCCCGTTCTCACTCCGCCCCTGCTTATTGAAATGTCGTCGGCGTCGGTGCCGCTGTCGCCGCCCATAACTTCCGTCTGATACGGTATCTCGGCGGACTTTGCGGTTTCGATAAGTCTTGCGGAAATTTTTCTGTCAAGAGAGGCGGCTATCCCTATCATAGGGCCTTTTCCCAACTTCCCGCATTTTGAGGGGTCAACTCCCTTGCTTTGCGCAAAGCTGACGTCAACTGCGATAGCGTAATCGGGGTCAATGTTGAAAGCGGCAATCCTTGCTCCTCTGCCGCCCACTTCCTCCTGAGCCGCAAACTGTACAGCCACACGGAAAGGCAGTTCCTTTTCCTCTTTCAGAAGCTCCAAAACATAAAGCAAAGCGGCAACTCCCGCCCTGTCGTCGGTGGCGGGACTGCATACACGGTTTCCCGCCAGAACGGAAAATCTTCCGTCAACGGTGACAAAATCGCCTTGTGAGATAAGCTCCTTTGCCCTTTCTCCCGAAAGTCCCGTATCTATAACGATGTCATCTAACTTCGCCGCCTTGTCTTTTTCCTTGGCAACGTGGGGTGGGAGGGTGGAGATAACGCCTTTCAGCGTTTCTTTTCCGTGAATGGTGACGGTCTGGGCAAGGAGAGTCCTCACGTCGATACCGCCGCATTTTCCTACTTTCAGAAAGCCGTCGTCGCAGATATAGGTGACGGTAAAGCCGATCTGGTCGATGTGTGCGTCAAGCAGGATAAGAGGTTTGCTCTCGTCCTCCCCAAGATATCCGATGACGTTTCCGAAATCGTCTATCTCCGCTTTTTCGGTGTAATTTTTCAGCAGCTGCAAAGCATATTTGCTTGCGGGAAATTCCCCGCCGCTGACGCCTGCCTGTGAGCAGAGCGAATTTAAAACTTCAGTCGTGTTCATTGTGGGCTCCAAATAGTTGTTAGTTTATAGTTGTTAGTTGGTGGTTTGGGGTGATAAAAAATGTGGTGCGATATGGTTTAATTTTACACCTGTGGGGGTCATTTGTCAACTGCTGGTTAGGGGGCGGCGAAGCCGCGCCTGCCCGCGAAGCGGGCAGGCGGCAAGCCTGCTGCGCAGGCTTGCCCGACGCCTTCGGCGTCGGCGGCTTCGCCGCACACAGCATACTCTCAATGCGCAGACCTTCCATTCAGCAGTGCGTTTGGGACAGTTGCTGAACAGCAGTTGTGCTGATTTTTACGCCTGCTCCTACGCAGGGCGGCGAAGCCGCAGTCGGAGCGCCAAGGCGCTCCGACTCACTGATTTTGCGAAGCAAAATCAGTGCTTTTGTTCGGGCTTTGCCCGAACAAAAGGCGGCTTCGCCGCCCCTGACAAGCAGCAGTTCCATTTAACCGCAGCAGTTGATAAAATGCGCCAGAACCCCTTTTCGTCCGCAGTACAAACCCGTCTTTCGTCTGTCAAGCAAAAGTATCCCCACTGTAAAACATTACTTTACAGCGTCAGTCAATAAATCCCGCTATCCTGTCGCCCATTTCCGAGCAGGAAACAAGGGTCATTCCCTCGCTCATAATGTCCCCTGTGCGCAGACCCGCTTCAAGCGCCTTGTCAACGGCGGCTTCTATCGCGTCCGCCTCTTTTCCCATATCAAAGCTGTATCTCAGCATCATTGCGGCGGAAAGTATCGTTGCTATGGGATTTGCCTTGTTCTGCCCCGCAATATCGGGCGCAGAGCCGTGGATAGGCTCGTAAAGTCCCAGACTTCCCTCTCCCAGACTTGCCGAGGGTATCATTCCCAGAGAGCCTGTTATCATACTTGCCTCGTCCGAAAGAATGTCTCCGAACAAATTTTCCGTAACGATAACGTCAAACTGCGCAGGGTTGCGCACCAGCTGCATAGCGGTGTTGTCCACCAGCATATCCGAAAATTCAACGTCGGGATATTCAGCGGCTACCCTGTGAGAAACCTCTCTCCAAAGCCTCGAGCTGTCAAGCACGTTGGCTTTGTCAACGCTTGTTACCTTGCCCCTGCGCTTTTTCGCCATATCGAACGCCACACGGCAGATACGTTCTATCTCATGGTCGCTGTATATCATCAGGTCTGAAGCGGTCTTTTCGCCGTTTTCGTTGACATAAGTCTTTTTCTCTCCGAAATAAGCGCCGCCGATAAGCTCACGGACTATCACCAGATCCAGCCCTTGATCGGTTATGTCAGTTTTCAGCGGGCAGGCGGAAGCAAGAGGCTTCAACAGCTTTGCAGGTCTGATATTCGCAAACAGCTTTAACGCTCCTCTTATTCCCAGAAGTCCCGCTTCGGGGCGCATTTTTCCTTCCCCCTTGTCCCACTTGGGTCCACCCACTGCGCCCAGCAGAACGCTGTCACTGGCAAGGCACTTGTCGATGGTTTCCTGGGGCAGGGGAACGCCCACCGTGTCAATGGCGATACCGCCCATCAGAACTTCCGTGTAGTTGAATTTGTGACCGTACTTTTCCGCCACCTTATCCATTACCTTTATGGCTTCGTTCACTATCTCAGGACCGATGCCGTCGCCTTTTATTACTGCTATATTTTTTTCCATTTTCTTCTCCTTAAATATGTAGTAATTACAGTTCAAAGTGCAAAGTGAACAGTTCAAAGTTGTGGTATCGCCTTCGGCGATAAATTTAAAATGACAAGTGCAAATTTGCAGACGGCAATCTAAATTCGTTTTCGCGAAGCGAAAACTCCATAACTGTGCACTTTACACTGTACACTGTCAACTGTTATCTGATGTCACTTCAGTGAATTCAGCAATCCTCCTGCTCTGATAATATCACTTATAAATTCCGGGAATGGTTCTGCCGTATAGGTCTTTCCCGTGGTAACGTCGGTTATCTTCCCGCTGTCAAAGTCCACGTCCACCTCGTCCCCCGCCTTTATCTCCTTTGCGGCTTCGGGACATTCCAGAATGGGCAGTCCGATGTTTATGGAGTTGCGGTAGAAAATTCTTGCAAAGGTGGCGGCGATAACGCAGGAGATGCCGCTTTCCTTTATCGCTATGGGGGCGTGCTCGCGGGAGCTTCCGCAGCCGAAATTCGCCTCTCCCACCATAATGTCGCCCGCCTTCACCTTGTTCACAAAGTCCTTGTCAATGTCCTCCATGCAGTGTGAGGCAAGCTCCTTGTGGTCGGCGGTGTTAAGATATCTTGCGGGGATTATAACGTCTGTGTCTACGTTGTCCCCGTACTTGTGTACTGTTCCGTGTGCGTTCATATGTAAGCTCTCCTTTCTCTTAACCGTTATAACCTGTTATTTTGCCTGCAATTGCGCTTGCGGCGGCAACTATCGGGCTTGCCAGATATACCTCGCTGTCAACGTGACCCATTCTTCCCACAAAGTTGCGGTTGGTGGTGGAAACAGCTCTTTCACCTGCCGCCAAGATCCCCATATGCCCGCCGAGGCAGGGGCCGCAGGTGGGAGTTGAGAACACACAGCCCGCATTTATGAATATCTCCGCCAGCCCTTCCTGTATGCACTGGAGATATATCTTCTGAGTTGCGGGGATAACTATACAGCGAACGCCCTTTGCAACGTGATTTCCCTTGAGTATAGCGGCGGCGGCTCTCATATCGCTTATTCTTCCGTTGGTGCAGGAGCCGATGACCGCCTGGTCTATCTTCACCTCGCCCCAGTCTGCCGCAGTCCTTGTATTTTCAGGCAGGTGAGGGAATGATACCGTCTGCTCTATTTCGTCAAGGTTTATCTCATAAGTTTCGCAGTAAACTGCGTCAGGGTCGGGGGCAAATACCTCGAAATCCCTGTCAACACGCTCTCTGACGTATGCTAAGGTCTGTTCGTCCACTTCAAAGATACCGTTCTTTGCGCCAGCTTCGATAGCCATATTCGCCATACAGAGCCTGTCGTCAACGGTGAGGGAGGAAAGCCCGTCCCCGCCGAATTCCATACTCTTGTACAAAGCGCCGTCAACGCCTATCATACCGATTATATGCAGGATAACGTCCTTGCCTGTAACGTACTTTTTCAGCTTGCCGTGCAGGTTAAAGCGGATAGCCGCAGGCACCTTGAACCACGCCTCGCCTGTCGCCATTCCCGCCGCCATATCGGTGGAGCCCACGCCTGTTGAGAAAGCGCCAAGCGCACCGTAGGTGCAGGTGTGGCTGTCTGCGCCTATGCACAGTTCGCCGGGAGCGATAAGTCCTTTTTCGGGGAGCAAAGCGTGTTCAACGCCCATATCTCCCGCGTCGTAAAAGTTCACGATGTCGTACTTTCCCGCAAAATCCCTGCACTGCTTGCACTGGGTCGCCGCCTTTATGTCCTTGTTGGGAGCGAAGTGGTCCATTACAAGGCTTATCCTGTGCGTGTCAAAAACGCTGTCAAAGCCCGCCTTGTTAAATTCGTTGATAGCAACGGGACCTGTGATGTCGTTTGCCAGGACCATATCCAGCTTCGCCCTTATCAGCTGTCCCTCACGGACTTCGGGCAGTCCCGCATGCTTTGCCAGGATCTTCTGGCTCATTGTCATACCCATGTTAAATCTTCCTTTCTTTAGGAGAATTGTGTATACCCACAAACTCCTTTAAATTATTTTTATTAAGCCTTCGTCACATAGTCGGCAAGCGCCAGGGCTATGTCAAAGTGAAGTATATCATGTTGTGTTCCCGCATATTCTCCCGCCTTATGTCTTTTGTCCCATACGGGAGCGTCCAGCAGATCGCCGCTTGTGAAAAACGTGTAAAGCTCCAGCTTTCTGAAATCACACATTGCCTGAATCGCCGCGCATTCCATATCGACAGAAATACAGCCGTCCGCTTTGCGTTTTTCTATGTTATTTTCCGTTTCCCTGTAAAAGGAATCGGTGGTCCACGTTTTTCCCAATACGTAGGGAATATTGTTTTCCTGCATAAACCTTTCCACAGTATCAGCGTTTCTGACTTTTATGTAGTCGCCGGCAGGGGCGTAATGATAGGAAGTCCCCTCGTCACGGTAGGCATATGTTGGTATCATTATTTTCCCGTGAGCTATCTCTCTGTTGAGACACCCCGCTGCGCCGAAAACTATATATTTGCGGGTTTTTATAACTGAGAATGTATCCTCAATTGTGCCCACGCAGGCAGGCGCACCCACATAGGTTTTATAAAAAGCAAATTTGCTGCCGTTGTGATTTATCTGATACACGGGGGTTATTCCGGTGGCAAACTTTATCTGCCCGATTTGCCTGCAATCGTAATTTTCCGCCACAAATTTCTCAATGATGTATGAAAACGTGACTATGCACCCGTCTACTTCAGGCGCATTTTCATTGACTACGGGATTTATTTTTGCATTGGAATTGTTGTCAAAGGTGTCAGTTATCATACTTTCCCTCCTTGCAGCTGATTGTGTACACTGTGCACTGTCAACTTTAAACTGTGATTATCCCTTGTGATACAGAAAATACTCGATAGAATCCAGCAGCGCCATAAGGCTGGCGTCGATAATGTCCTTTGACGCTCCCACCGTCGTCCACACGTCCTTGCCGTCGGTGCTTTCGATAAGGACTCTCGTCCTTGCGGCGGTGCTGTCCCCAGCGGCGATTACTCTTACCTTGTAGTCCTCCAGGTGCATCTTTTTCAGCTTGGGGTAGAACACCTCAAGCGCCTTTCTCAGCGCCCTGTCTATCGCATTTACAGGACCGTCGCCCTCGTCGGCGGTTATCTCGTACTTGTCCCCCACCTTCACCTTTACCATAGCGTTCGCCTTTTCACGACCCTCTATGGCGTAGTTCTGGGTGGAAATAACGTGAAAATGTTCTATCGTGAAAAACGGCTTGAACCGTCCCAGCTCTTTCAGTACCATCAGCTCAAAGCTGGCTCCCGCCGCCTCGAATTGATAGCCCTTGCTTTCCAGCTTTTTCAGCCTTTCCATAATGCGGAGAGTTTCGGGACTGTTCTTATCAAGGCTCTTGTCGAAGTTCTCCAGCTTGGAAAGAATGGTGCTTCTGCCGCTGACTTCTGATAAGAGGAAGCTGCGCTCATTTCCCACCGTTTCGGGAGGGATATGCTCAAAGGTGGCGGGGTCCTTTGCAACTCCGTCGGCGTGCATACCGCCCTTGTGACCGAATGCGCTGCGCCCAACGTAAGGCATACTTCCCGCTAACTTTATGTTAGCCACCTCGGCGATATAGCGGGCAGTCTCGGTAAGGCTTTGCATACTGTTTTTCGGCACGCACTCATAGCCTAATTTAAGCTGAAGATCGGGTATCACGGTGGAAAGATTCGTGTTCCCGCAGCGCTCGCCGATACCGATGAAAGTGCCCTGAACGTGTGACGCTCCCGCCTTTACCGCCGCCAACGTGCCTGCAACCGCACAGCCGTTGTCGTTGTGACAGTGGATACCTATCTTTGCCTTAACCGCCGCTTTGCTTTTAGCGGTAATTTCGGCTATCTCGTCGGGGAAACAGCCGCCGTTGGTGTCGCATAACACCAGCGCGCAGGCTCCCGCCTTTTCTGCCGTTTGAAGGACTTTTAGGGCGTATTCGGGATTATCTTTAAATCCGTCGAAATAATGCTCTGCGTCAAAGAAGACCTTTTTCCCCCTTGCTCTCAGAAAGCTGATCGTGTCGCTTATCATGGCAAGGTTCTCCTCAGGCGTTACCCCCAAAATTATATTGACGTGGAGCAGCCAGCTTTTTCCGAAAACGGCGACGTAATCCGTTCCAGCTCCCGCCAAAGCGGCAAGGTTCTCGTCCTCCTCCGCTTTTACGTTCTTGCGGCGGGTGGAGCCGAACGCCACTATCTTTGCATTTTTCAGCTTAAGCTTTGCCGCCTTTTGGAAAAATTCAATGTCCTTGGGGTTGGAGCCGGGGTTTCCCGCCTCAACAAAGCTGATACCGAAAGCGTCCAGCTTTTGCAGTATCTTCACCTTGTCGTCGGCGGAAAAGCTGATCCCCTCCCCCTGCGCACCGTCACGCAGGGTGGAATCGAATATCTCTGCTTTTACGTTCATTTCACCTGTCCCTTTCTTTATTTATTTTCTCATCGAAAAGTGAGGTGATATAAAAATAACCTTCACCTCACAAAGAGATGAAAGTCACACTTCCACGTTACCACTCTTAATTGACACAGCCTCACGGCGTATGCCCTCTCATGCGTATCCATCAATACGCTCCCCTGTAACGTGAGGACACGTTTCGTTCTACGGGCAACTGCCTTTCGACGAAAAGCTCAAAGGTGATTTAGAAAGAATTTCAGCCGTTGTCTCGCACCGAACGACAACTCTCTGTGGACCTACGGACTTTCCGCTCCTTGTCACAGCCTTTTCGATATTATGAAGTTATGATAGCACAAATGTTTTGCTTTGTCAAGACATTTCACTGAATTTTTACTTTTGTGAAGCTGAAAAATTGACATAATTCTGCCAAGGTGGTAAAATTATCCTGTCGGCAAGTCCATATCTCCGACAGGAGGAGGTGAAAACTGCCGTGAACTACATACTTTCTTTTTTATTGCCTGTCGCAGCACGCATAACAGCTTATTTTGTGTGCAAGTGGCTTGACAGGCATAATGCCGACAAGTAAAGCACAAAAGAATACCCCCGAAGTGGCCGCTTCGGGGGTATTCGCTTTTTAGGTGAAAACCTGGGATTACATACTTTCCTTTGTTGAGATGATTATAACACAAAGGTAACGTTTTGTCAACAAATTTTATAAAATCTTTTATTATCGCCCTTATTCCCCCAGCGCTTTCAGCAGCTCCTCCGCCTTATCCCTTTGCTCCCACTTTACGCCAAGCTCCTCCCGTCCCATATGACCGTAAGCGGAAAGGGCGGCGTACTGGGGCTTTCTCAGCTCCAGCGCCTCAATTATAGCGGCGGGGCGCAGGTCGAACACCTTTTTCACCGCCTCTTCTATTTTTTCGGCAGGGTACTTTCCCGTGCCGAAGGTATCAATTGTCAGCGCAACGGAAACAGGCTTTGCCACGCCGATAGCGTAGGCGAGCTGCACCTCGCAGCGCCTTGCAAGTCCTGCCGCCACGATATTTTTTGCAACGTATCTTGCGGCGTAAGCGGCGGAGCGATCCACCTTCGTGGGGTCTTTGCCCGAAAATGCGCCGCCGCCGTGACGGGCGTAGCCGCCGTAGGTGTCAACGATTATCTTCCTGCCTGTAAGACCGCTGTCCCCTTGCGGACCGCCGATAACAAAGCGGCCTGTGGGATTTATGAAAATGTTCGTGTTCTCGTCCAGCAGACCTGCGGGAATAACGGGCTTTATCACCTTTTCGATAACGTCCGCCCTTATTTGCTCAAGCTGTGCGCTTTCCTTGTGCTGGGTGGAAATTACCACCGTATCAACGCGAACAGGCTTGTCGTCCTCGTATTCCACTGTTACCTGGGATTTTCCGTCGGGGAGCAGGTAGGGTATCTCCCCGCTTTTCCTGCAATCCGCAAGCCTTTTCGCCAGCTTGTGAGCAAGTGAAATAGGCAAGGGCATAAGCTCAGGTGTTTCATCGCAGGCGTAGCCGAACATCATACCCTGATCCCCTGCGCCTATATCCAGCTTGTTCTCCTCTCTCCCCTCAAGGGCGTTGTCAACGCCCATAGCTATGTCGGGAGACTGCTCGTCTATTGAGGTGATAACTGCGCAGGTGTTGCAGTCAAAGCCGTAGGTGGCGTTGTCATAGCCTATCTCCCTGACGGCGTTCCTCACTATCTTGGGGATATCAACATATCCCTTTGTGGTTATCTCTCCCATCACAAGTACCATTCCTGTGGTGGTGCAGGTCTCGCAGGCGACGCGGCTCATAGGGTCCTGCTCCAGCAGGGCGTCAAGTATGCTGTCGCTTATCCTGTCGCAAATTTTATCGGGATGTCCCTCCGTAACGCTTTCGGAGGTAAAAAGACGCTTTGACATAATATTTTTTTCCTTTCGTGTTTCAGGCAAAATAAAAAGCCCCTTGGGGGCTTGGATTTTTAACGCCCCTCATCTTCCGCCTTGCGGCGCAGGAAGTAGCACCATTTCCGCATTTTTGCGGAGGGTTGCTGCAGCTTCACAGGGCCTGTCCCTCGGCTGCTCTCGATAAGGTAACTATATAATAGCACAATTATATCCGCTTGTCAATATCACTGCCAGTATTTCCTGTCAAGTGAGCGATACTGCACCGCTTTGCTGATATGTCTGCGGCTGATTATCTCTTCTCCGTCCAGGTCAGCCACCGTTCTCGCTACCTTCAGTATCCTGTCATACGCTCTTGCTGAAAGCCCAAGATTGTCAAAGGTGCTTTGTAAGAATTTTTCGGCGGAGTCGTCCAGCGGGCAGTATTCCCTCAGCTTTGACGGCGGTATCTCGCCGTTAAAGAGGATATCCGTCCCCGCAAAGCGTTTTCTTTGCAGCTCTCTCGCCTTTTCGATATTCTCCCTCATCTGGGCGGAGGAAAGTCCCTTCTCGTCGGAGCGCAGCTCGGAATAGCTCACCTTTCCCACCTCTATTTGTATATCTATCCTGTCAAGGACGGGACGGCTTATCTTCCCAAGATATTTTGTTATCATGGCGGGAGTGCAGGTGCATTTTCCCTCGCTGCCGTAATTCCCGCAGGGGCAGGGGTTCATCGCCGCAGTAAGCATAGTCTTGCAGGGGAAAGAGGCTTTTCCCTGAGCGCGGGTTATGACTATCCGCCTGTCCTCCAACGGCTGACGCAAAGTCTCCAGCACGTCGCGGCGAAATTCGGGTAGCTCGTCAAGGAACAAAACTCCGTTGTGAGCAAGGCTTATTTCTCCGGGCATAGGCGTTTTTCCTCCGCCTATAATTCCAACAGCGGAAGCAGTATGGCTCACCGCCCTGAACGGGCGTGAAGTGATAAAAGGCGCTTTGCCGTCCAACATTCCCGCTACGGAGTAAACAGCGGTTGTCTCAATGCTCTCCTCAAAGGTCATAGGCGGGAGTATTCCCGGGATACGTTTTGCCAGCATACTTTTGCCTGAACCCGGAGGACCTATCATCAGCAGATTGTGAAAGCCTGCGGCGGCGGTCTGTATTGCCGTCTTTATGTTTTCCTGCCCCTTTACGTCTGCAAAGTCGGCGGCTTTGGAATAGCAGCTGTCGTCAGGTACGTAGGGCGGAGCAGGTGTCAGCCTTTCCCCGCCGTTCAGCAGGGCGGCAAGGTGGGCGACGCTCTTTACGCCGTACACGTTTATTCCCCTCACCAAAGACGCTTCTTTAACATTTATTTCGGGGAGAAAAAGATGTTCGATACCCTGTTCCTTTGCTGCCGCCGCCATTGGCAGAACGCCGTTGGTTCCCGCCAGCTCGCCTGACAGGGACAATTCGCCGATAAAGGCGGAATTATCGGGCGGCGGCTGTATTTCGCCCATTGAAACAAGCAGGCTCACCAGTATTGGAAAGTCGTAGGCAGAGCCGGTCTTTTTCACGTCGGCAGGAGAAAGATTGACAGTCACCCTGTATTTTCCTGCGTCAAAGCCCGAATTTCCCAAAGCGGCAAGCACGCGCTGACGGCTCTCCTGAACGGAGGCGTCGCCAAGTCCGCTTATTTTGAAATCGGGAGTGCCCTTTTCAACGCTGTTTTCCACCAGGACCGCAAAGGCTTTCAGCCCGTTAAGCCCCAGAGAGTTGACTTTTGCAAACATATCTTCTCCTCGGCGTCAGTAGTTGAAGCTGCTGCCGCCCACAAATTCTCTTATGATAGAGCTTGACGGGATTATCTCAGGAGAAATTGGAGTTATCTCCGACAGAAAATCCGTCAGCTCAAGCACCGTATCGTAAAGCTCAAAGCGGGGGCTGACCTTTTCCAGCTCCTCCAGCAGAAAATATCCGTACACCGCCGCCTCATAGGACATAAAGGTATCGATATCCATATGTGCGGCCCCTTTATAAGGCATAATGTACCTTTGTTCCCCAAGCTGAACTGAGTCGAAAGCGGAAATGACCTCCTCCGTGCTTTTCCCTCTGAACAGCCTGTCCCGCATAAGGCGGCGCAAAAGCCTTATTTTTTCAGGGTGGAGCAGACGTTCCCCCATAGAGAGACGGGTGCGCACGCTGACGTAAAGGCAAAGGGCGTTGTCGTCCACCGCCCCCGTGATATCGGGATTAAGGGCGTGTATGCCCTCGAAAATGACCGCTTCTCCCTCTTGCCTGCGGTACTTGACGCCCTCTCTCCTGCTCTGGTCGGCAAAGCTGAACTGAGGGACAGTCACCTCCTCACAGCGGAGAAATCGTTCCATATGCTCTGCCAAAAGCCCTATATCTAACCTTTCGGGGGATTCCAGATCTATGTCCTCTTTTTCATGCTCCTGCAAATGGTCAAGGGGCAGAAAATAGTTGTCAAGAGATATGACAGTAGCACCTTGTCCACGCTGGGTCAGCATTGCCTTCAGCCGCATTGCGGTGGTGGTCTTTCCGCTTCCCGACGGACCTGACATAAGAACGATAGGCTTATCCTCTATCCTTTCGCTCATCACGCGGGCGACAGCCTCAAGCTGCTCCCCATAATGCTCCTCAGCGCGCTCCACCTCCTGCGCAGGACCTTCCGCAAGGCGGCGGTTAAGCTCTTTTACCGGCAGTATCTTCATATTACCAGTCATATACCTCAAAGGGAGCTGTTTCCAGCACGCCTATGACACCGAGCAGGTCGCTGCACTTTCTGTATATCAGCTTCCAAAGCTCTTTTGTGGGAGGAGTGAGGTCGGGTATCATAACCGTGTATGCTCCAGCGTCGTGGGCGGAAATAATGCCGTTGGGCGAATCCTCAATGGCAAGGCACTGCTTTGGCTTAAGCCCCAGCCTTTCAGCGGTGTAGAAATAAATATCGGGCTTAGGCTTTCCGTGCTCCACGCAGGGACCGCAGCAGATAGCGTCAAAGCGCTTTTCCAGCCCTGAGGACTGGAGATAGGTGGTCGCCCTGTCAAAATCCGTGGAAGTGGCTATTGCCTTTTTGTAGCCGTTCCTGTCAAGATAATCCAGAAGAATATCAAGGTACGGCTTAGTTTTCAGCCCGTTCTCCTCGATATAATCCTCCATAAGGTCTATCCTGCGGGCTCTCACCTTGCGGTAGTTGAAGCCGTCGCCGAACCATTCCTTAAGCATAGGCTCAGCGTAACGCTTGGCAAGGCTCCTGAGCTTGAGCGCCTGTTCCGTCGTCATTGGAAATCCGAAATCGTTTGCCGCCTGGCACCAAAATCGGGTAAGCAAAGGCTCGGTGTCAAAAATAACGCCGTCCATATCGAATACAACTGCCTGTATGTCCATATGATGCCGTCCTTTCTTTAAAAAACCGAATACGGTGATTTGTCTTTTAGTTATTACATTGTAACATATTTAAATAAACTTTGCAAGAGAAAACGAAAAAGTTCCTGTTTAATTTTTTCGGATTTTTACGGCGCTGTGACGGCGCAGGGTAAAATCCTGAGTATTGCAAAATTATTTTGAAAAAACGTTACGGCAGGAAAAATTATAAAAAATAGCTGATTTTTCCAAAAATAAAAATGCTTTAAAGATTTAAGAGGGTATGCTTTTTATTTTTTGAAGAAATGCGGTGTTATTATAATTTTTCTGTGATTTTTTGAGTTAAGGCGGAGCAGTCAGGCGTGGATTTTTGCTCTATGACAATATTTGTCGTTTTCGGAAATTTCGGGAAAAGATTTGCTCCGCAAATGCATACTGTTATAGGGCAATACGGAGTTTTTCGGGGCGCTGAAACGGTTCGGCGGCAATAGCGGCGGGAAAAATTTACAGCGGATCCTGAAAAAATTAACGAAAAATTTTGCTTTTGTATGTTGACTTTTGGGCTTGCTTGCTTTATAATACTATCAGTATGTTTTCGTTAAATGTGAAATTAACGTTATTTTTTATTTTCTTAGTTTCGTTAATTGTAAAATTAACGAAAAGAACGGGAGGAAGTTTATGATTTATGATTATCTGATAGTCGGCTCAGGCCTGTTCGGTGCAGTATTCGCATACGAGGCGGGAAAGGAAGGCAAAACTTGCCTTGTAATCGACAAACGTCCCAACGTAGCAGGCAACATCTACACAGAACAAGTCGAGGGCATAAACGTCCACAAATACGGCGCGCACATCTTCCACACAAGCGACAAGACAGTATGGGAATATGTTAATCAGTTCGCAGAATTTAACAACTACATCAACTCCCCCGTGGCTTCATACAAGGACGAGTTATACAATCTGCCCTTTAATATGAATACATTTAGCAAAATGTGGAACATCAAAACCCCTGCCGAGGCAAAGGCAAAGATAGCCGAGCAGATAGCGGAGCTTGACATAGACGAACCTCAGAATTTGGAAGAACAGGCTTTGAAACTGGTGGGAACAGACGTATACGAAAAGCTGGTAAAAGGCTACACCGAGAAGCAGTGGGGACGTCCCTGCAATGAATTGCCCGCTTTCATAATCAAGCGCCTGCCCCTCCGCTTCCGTTTCGATAACAACTACTTCAGTGACAGATACCAAGGAATACCGATAGGCGGCTACACACAGATAATTGAGAAAATGCTGGAAAAAGCAGAAGTGAAGCTGAACACGGATTACTTTGAATTTATCAAGGAGAACCCAGACATCGCCAAGAAAACCGTCTACACAGGCGCAATTGATGAGTTTTTCGGCTTTAAGTTAGGAGCGCTTGAATACCGTTCCGTTCGCTTTGAAACTGAGATTTTGGACACCGACAACTACCAGGGCAACGCAGTTGTAAATTACACCGCCGCAGATGTGCCTTTCACAAGAATAATCGAGCACAAACACTTCGAGTTTGGCGAACAGCCGAAAACCGTCATCAGCCGCGAATATTCCGCAGAGTGGAAGCCCGGCGTTGAGCCTTACTATCCCGTAAACAACGTTAAGAATAACACCCTCTATGAGCAGTACAGAAAGCTCGCAGACGAGCGTGAAGATGTCATTTTCGGCGGCAGACTGGGACTGTATAAGTATCTGGATATGGACAAGGTAATCGCATTGGCGCTGGAAACAGTTAAGAAAGAGTTATGCTGAAATGGTTTGATTTAGCGACAAAGCCAAGGCTTGAGGGAACGGAAGAGCTGTATTTCCGCAGGACAGAACAGGGCTTGGACTTCAACACATACTTCAACTACATTCCCTACGAAAAGCTGAAAAAATACACAAAGATAAGCAACGTAAAAACGGAAAATAATTCTGTTTTCGTGGAATGTGTGGAGCCTGCAAACGTTAATTGCGCCGTCATTTTTTGCACCTACAAGCGAGAAAAATATATCCTGAAAAACGTTCAATATCTGTCACAAAACTTAAAACTCCATTCAGAGCTTAACTGTAAAATAATCGTTGTAGACAACGCAAAAACACTGACTAAAAGCGACCTTCCTGACGACGTGATATTAGTTCCCAACATTAACAACGGCGGCAGCGGCGGGTTTAGAAAAGGAATGGAAACTGCCTGCAAAATTGTCGGATTTACTCATTTCCTGCTAATGGACGACGATGTAGAAATAGAGTTCGTTTCAATACAAAAGCTACTGAATTTTCTGAGCTTCTTGAAGCCCGAATACAGTGATATTTCAGTCGCAGGCTCAATGCTGTTCATGGACAAGCCTACATATCAGTTTGAGGCAGGCGGACATTTCAGCGAGGACGGCAAACAAAAAGGCTTCGGGCATTACATTGATCTGACCCAAGAGGAAAATCTGCTCCTTAACGAGCAGGAAAACGACATCAATTACGGCGGCTGGTGGTTTATGTGTATGCCCAGCAAATACGCAGAACAAGGGCAATTCCCCCTGCCGTTCTTTATGAAGTACGACGATGTGGAGTATGCCTTGCGGTGTAAACAGAAAATCATCACCCTCAACGGCGTGGGTATTTGGCACGAAAAATTCGAGAGCAAATACAATTCCGCCGCTGAGTATTACAACACCCGCAACTACCTGCATTTGTGCAGTCTGCACTGCAAGGATTTCACTCCGAAGAAAGCACTGAGATTTGCCAAAAAGCAGATCAAAGCTAAACAAAAACGCCAGCAGTACCAAATGGCAGAAGCGGTCAAGAAAGGCTACGAGGATTACCTGAAAGGGCTTGACTATCTGCAAGCTCTTGACGCAGAACAAAATCACAAGGAAATTTGCAAACTGAACTATAAATATCTCACATATGATGAAATTGAAAAGCAGTATGGAGTCAGACCAAAGGACAATAAATTCTATCCCCGACCGGGGAAGAAGCGGCTGCTCTTTGCGCTGATACCGCGAAAATTCGTTTTCACCGACCACTTTCACGACAGACCTGCGCAGTATTTGTTTTCAAGGTATGCGGTGCATTGCGATGCGGATCGGAATTGCGGGTATGTGACGGGGAGACTCCGTTAATATAATTAAAGGAAATATTTATGATAAGCTTTAACTTGATAGGAAATTGTGTTTCCAGAGATATGATAACTCCGTTAATTGAGCGGGGGGTACAGGTATTACAATATTCCGGTTTTGTAAGTCCTGTTTCTATGTTTTCAGAAAAAGGTGATTGCCATATTGAATTGGATGATATGAAAGATTATGCAGGTACTAATTTTTATAAACGTTCGTTGTGCTTTGATATAAATAAATATTCTTTTAATTACATTATAGCAAAAAAATCAGATTATCTTCTTGTAGATATCTTGGCTGCAAGACTTGATATGCTTAGGAAAGGAAATCATTTTGTTACAATAACATATCCTGTTGTGATAAATCGTGATCGATTAAATAAAGACTGCGGCTTTGATAAATATGAACGGATAAGACCGTTCGACATAGATGATGATGAATGGAATAGATGTGTGGACAGATTAAGTGAATTGATTTTAAATAATTATGCACCTAGTCAAATAATATTACACAAGTATTATAACGCTGAAAAATATGTTGATGGCTCTAAAATATGCTTTTTTGAGCCTAAAGCAAGAGAAGAATATGTAAGGCAGAATGAATTGATCAAAAAGCTTGATGTTCGATTGGAAAGCAATCTTAAAGGATGTCATGTAATCGAATCTCCTGAATTCGTGTTGGCAGATAAATCAAATGTTCGTGGGCTTCATCCATTACATTATTTTAACGACTACTATCAATATGGTTCAGAAGCGTTAGACATTATTATGAAAAAACTGCCAGATAATGAAGAAAGAATAAAATTGGAGGATTTGCGTCAACAGTATCAGGAAAAGTTCAAAATTATAAATAATTTTTTAGATGCAAATACGCAGCTTAAAAGCACAAAAAATAAATTATTTTATACAACAAATGCGCTTAATTTTACTAAAGATCTTGCAAATGATCTTATTACAGAAGGAAAATTTACAAAATGGCTTCAGTCATGTGCTGAAGATAAAAAGCGTGTGGTTATTTTAAAAAATCATGATATAGCAGGTCAAATAATTTGTAAAGCTTTGAAAAAATATGGAGTGGAAGTGTTACTGGAAAGCAAGTGCTACAACTTTAGTCAGCTTTCTGCTGATGAAATTGAACTGTGCCGCAAGGCAGACATTATAATAAGCGCTGATGTACACAGCTCAGAACCCATAGAATACAAAAATCTAAAGGCTGTCAGAATAGCCGATCTTATAAAAATAAGAGAAATTGCGGGTTTGTGACGGGAAAACTGTTTAATTTAATTAAAGAATTAAAATAAAAGGAGAGTAAAAAATGACCTTAAATTCTGCTAAAATCGTTGACATCACGGTGCAGGACATCATATTTCAGCCTGATATCGCAAATGACAGAATAGCGGATATGTATTACAGAAGTACCAGTCCCATAAT
>CANQXF010000032.1 GCA_947627695.1 uncultured Ruminiclostridium sp.
GCGTGGCGGTTATTTGGAATCTGTGTGGAATATCAACTCTTGTCATTCAGATATACTTCCATTTTTGCCCCATTAGCAAATCCTAAAGACCTGTTAAAAATACTTTTTTCACGACCAACATTATACTACAAAACTGTGAATAAATCTACCGCTATTAACCCTGCACACATTTTACACCGCAAAGGCGCACTTTTCAATTATTCCTCGGCTTTGTATCAAACTCTGCAAGATGATATCATAAATCATCTCCTCCTGTTGTCAAAAATTTATGTCCAATTATTATTCACCAAAGAAAACAAACTCCTCTTTCCTCATCTCATAATTCACCGACGACTGCAAATTCCCAAACTGATCCCTACAAGAGTTTATGCTCGTCCTAACCTTTTTGAACCCCCAGCTTCTCATAAACATATTGTGCCCGCTTATTTTGGAGATTGGTATCCGGTTTTATCATCTCATATCCCAAATCCTCAAACAGTCCATTGATGAACACGCTGAGAATGATTTTCCCAAGTCCCTTGTCCTGATAGCTTTTCTCACAAATCTTTATCCTATCTCACAAGCCTTGTCCCCCAAGATTTCGGTAATTCATCTCCCAATAGGAACATCATCATACAAAATGATATGCCTGCAAGTGGTATCATCGCTTTCTCCGAGTATTTTTTCCCTGATTTCCTCCGCCGTAATTCAAAGCATGTTTGGAACCCCACATGCCCCGTCGTTCCACCAGCCGCAAAGCAATTCAGCGTCACTCACAGCTGCGTTTCTGATATGTATTTTTCCGTATATTTTATCCATAGTTACTTCTTTTAAAAAGTGTTCTTTGTTTCGAAAAAAATTAATAAACTTGAATTTGTCTTATAAGGATGGTAATTCCATAATCCAAAAGTTCTCAATGCGGTCAGAATAGGCGATTTCGTCCTGAATGGTTTCTACATATCTAAATCCGACTTTTTGATATGCCTTGATCGCCCTTTGATTACGGGCGGAAACACGAAGAAGTATCCGTCCTGTATAGCTCTTGATACGGCGCAGCTCTTTGACACAACGCTCTACAAACGCAGCACCTTTTCCTTTTCCGCAAAACTGCGGAGCCATAGACCAGCCGACCCAAAGCACGCCGCCATCGAACTGACATGACGCCTGTCCCAAAAGCACATTATTTTCAACCAAGCAGAACTGTTCTGTTCCCCAGGTGGACTTATCTAAAAGATAGTCATTGGGACGATTTTTGAAGTTATATTCATCGTAAGGCGCGTCATATTCCCATTGGTTGATTTCTTTTACTGTATTTGTTGTGAGTGGTACAAGTCGTCCGTTTGCAAAATTTGAATGCACCTGCTTAAAGTTGATTTGATTTTTCATTTACATTCCTCTAAAAATATTTAGGTGGGTTAAAATTCTCTTCACAAATTCAATTTACCGATGCTTAAAACATAAATCGCCTGCTAAACACAGGCGATTTAATATGTACTGCTGAAAGAGCTTATTCCTCTTCCCAGTTATGCCAAACATTCTGCACGTCGTCATTGTCCTCCAGCGCCTCCAGCAGCAGTCCCATCTTCTTTATCTGCTCCTCGTCGGTGAGCTTGACGTAAGTCGAAGGCACCTGCTCCGCCTCTGCGGACAGAACTTTATATCCCATTCCCGTCAGCTTTTCCGCAACGTCTGCAACAGCGTTGGGGTCGGTAGTGATCTCAACGCACCCCTCCTCAAAGGAGAAGTCGTCGCCGCCTGCCTCCAGGATATCCTCCATCGCCTTGTCCTCGTCAATATCCTCGTCCTCGTTGTCCAGCACGATAACGCCCTTCAGGTTGAACATAAAGCTGACGCAGCCCGTTGTTCCCAGATTTCCGCCAAACTTGTCAAAATAGTGGCGCACGTCGCCTGCGGTGCGGTTCCTGTTGTCGGTGAGACAGTCAACGATAAGCGCCACGCCGTTAGGACCATAGCCCTCGTAAACGCAGTTTTCATAGTTGTTCTTGTCGCCCTCGCCTGCCGCTTTTTTGATAAGTCTGTCGATGTTGTCGTTAGGGATATTGTTTGCCTTAGCCTTGGCTATAAGCGTCGCCAGCTTTGAGTTGCTGGAGGGATCTGCGCCGTGCTCCTTTATGCAGACGATAATTTCACGGCTTATCTTGGTGAAGACCTTGGCTCTTGCGCCGTCCTTTTCACCCTTTTTTCTCTTGATAGTACTCCATTTTGAATGTCCTGACATAATAATTTCTCCTTTACATTAAGCATTGTCGTGGAAACCCATACCTAAAACCTCGCCTGCATTGGTGATGATGATAAAGGCGCCGGGGTCTATCTCCTTGACCTTGCGTTTTACCTTTGAATATTCGTTTTTGTGAACTGCGCAGCAGATGATATGCTTTTCTCTTTTGGAGTAAGCCCCCTCGCCGTCCAGCCACGTTACCCCTCTTTCAAGGGAGTTCATTATATATTCTGAAATTTCCTCATATTTATCGCTGAATATCAGCAGCATCTTGCCCTCAAAGCTGCCGTACAGAATCATATCCATCACCTTGCTTGCGACGAATATGGAGATAATGGAATAAAGTCCCGCTTCTATCGTGCCGAAAACTATCATTGACGCAATAATTACCACTGCGTCTGTTGAGAGCATTATAACTCCCATACTGAAATGCGGGAATTTTTTATTTATCAGCTTGTTGATTATGTCCGTACCGCCCGTAGTGCCGTCCCGCAGATAAACCAGTCCCATTCCCACGCCGAAGAAAATTCCTGCGAAAATCGCCGCCAACAGCTTATCTCCGTCGGAATAAACGGGAACTCCCGCCAGCGGCAGCAGCCAGTCGGTAGCGGCAGTTATTACTGCAACGCCTATCATAGTCTTGAACATCATCTTTTTCCCTAAAAAGATAAATCCGATAATGATAAGCGGCACGTTTATGATACCGTACAGAAAACCGACGTTCAGATCCGTCAACTCGTTTATGATGATCGAGATACCGCCTACACCGCCTGCGGCTATGTCGTTTGGCGTAGCAAAGCAGTGCAGACCCACCGAGTACAAAGCCGACCCGATAATGATAAGAATGATATCTATTATCCACCTGAGGACCTTGCTCTTCACAGTCAGCTGTGTATCAAGTCCTTTTTCCTTCACCCTTTTGACCTTATTCTTTTTCTCTTTCTGTTTCATTCCAAATTACCTCAAAAAGCGCATTCGCCCTTTCAAATCCGCCTGTAAGAAATAAATATCCGAACAGCGCCTCAAAGCCTGTTGCCATATGGTATTCTCTGGAGGTGCTGGACTTCGGCACGGATATACCCGTGGCATTTCTGCCCCGCCGCAGAATATCCGCCTCTTTTTCGGTGAGAATATCCGAGATAAGCTCCGCCGCCCTGCACTGAAAGGACGCCCTAACCATTTCTACAGACTGCTTATGCAGCTTTGCGGAGGGAGCGTTGCCCTTTTCAAGTATTTTTCTCCTTACCAGTATCTCCCATGCGCAGTCCCCGTAAAACGCAAGCGCCGCAGGGCTGTACGCCATAACCTCTTCCTCGTTTAATATATCCATTTTCCCTTGATTTATCTCACATAATCAAATTCAAAATCGTAAATCGAAACGGTATCCCCCTCCTGAACGCCCTGCCGTTCAAGCTCGTCGATTATCCCGCTTGAGCGCAGCACACGCTGAAGGTACTGAAGGCTTTCGTAATCCTCCATATCCACCGTCTGAAGTATCGGCAGCAAAAACTGACCCGTCACCTCAAAAACACCCTCGTCCAGCTTTTCCACCGTAAAGGAATGTTTTTCTTTTTGGAACTCGTCTATCTCTGCCCTTGAAAGCGGCTGGCTCTCAAATCTCACCACAGGCGGAAGCGTATCTAACTTTGCCGCCGCCGCCTCAATAAGCTCCTTCGTCCCCATAGTTGTAGCGGCGGAAATAACGTAGCAGGGAAGTCCCTTGCTTTCGATAAACGCTTTGAACTCCGCTATCTGCTCCTCGCTCGCCATATCCGCCTTGTTTGCGGCAACTATCTGGGGTCTTTCCGCAAGCTCCGCTGAGAAATTTGAAAGCTCAAGATTTATTTTTTCAAAATCCTCTTTGGGATCTCTCCCCTCCGAGCCTGCCACGTCCACAACATGAATGATGAGCCTGCACCGTTCAACGTGCCGCAGGAATGAGTGACCCAGTCCCACGCCCTCGCTTGCTCCCTCGATAAGTCCGGGAATATCCGCCATAACGAAGGATTTTTCGTGAACGCTCACCACGCCCAGCACAGGCGACAGCGTAGTGAAGTGATAGTTTGCTATCTCAGGCTTTGCGGCGCTGACAACGCTTATCAGGCTGGATTTTCCCACATTGGGAAATCCCACCAGCCCCACGTCCGCCAGCAGCTTCAGTTCTAGCGTAACGTCCAGCCTTTCCCCGGGCATACCGGGCTTTGCAAAGCGCGGGACTTGTCTTGTAGGCGTAGCGAAATTCATATTACCCCGTCCGCCAAGACCGCCCCTTGCCACGACAACAGGCTCGTCCCCCGAAATATCGGCGATTATCCTGCCGCTTTCGCTGTCCTTGATGACCGTCCCTCTCGGCACGTCTATCACCATATCGGGGGCAGATTTTCCCGTACAGCGGTTTCCTCTGCCGTTTTCGCCGTTTCCCGCTGCATATTTGCGCTTGTATCTGAAATCTATCAGCGTGGACAGATTGTCGTTTGCGCGGAAAACAATGCTTCCGCCTCTGCCTCCGTCGCCCCCGTCAGGACCGCCTGCGGCGACGTATTTTTCCCTGTGGAAGCTGACAGCGCCGTTTCCGCCGTCCCCCGCCTTAAGTGAAATTTTAACAATATCGACGAACATAATTCCTCACAATCGGAACAATCAGACAAATAACGGATAAATCATACAAATCCGTTTCTACAAAACAATAAGGGCAAAAGCCGCCCTGCCATAAGAAAATACAGTCGCAGGCTCTGCCACAAAAACGGCATCTATTTCGTCAACGCTCCTTGCAATCCATAAAGGATTGCTGCGGGGCGTTTCCTCATATCTGTCGCTTTTGTGCGAGCCTGCGGCGCTTTGCGGTTTTCTTCGAAAACCTGTATTTTCTTATGTCAGTGCGGCTAAAACTTCGCCCAAATTATTCATTAGGGCGAACTGAAAACCGCCTGCCGCTTTAGTTGAACAAAGCGAACAGACCGCCCCTTCAGACAGCCCGATCAGTCAGCGTAAACGCTTACCTTTTTGCGATCCTTGTCAAGACGCTCAAACTTTACCTTTCCGTCGATAACTGCGAACAGGGTATCGTCAGAGCCCTTCTTTACGTTGTTGCCGGGATGGATCTTAGTCCCTCTCTGTCTTACCAGAATGTTTCCCGCCAGAACGTACTGACCGTCGGAACGCTTTACGCCAAGTCTTTTTGACTCGCTGTCACGACCGTTCTTGGTGGAACCCATACCTTTTTTATGAGCGAAAAACTGTAAATTTAACTTCAACATTGATAATTCTTCCTTTCCGAAAATTTATTGGATCTCCTTTGTAACAACGACTATACCGCCGTTTTCCTCAGCCATAGCCTGCAAATGCTCTTTCAGCGAGAATATCATCGCCCTTGCGGAGTCGTCCGCCTCAGGTGAATTTAACTTTAGCCCTACGGCGTTGTCCTTTACCTTTACGCAGGCGTCAGCCTCAAAAAAATCCGTAACGGTATTCACAGCCAGCATAACTGCCGAGCTTACTCCCGCGCAAACTATGTCCTGACCGAATTTTCCTCCTGCGTGTCCCGAAATGATGAACCCGCAGTACATTCCGTTTTTGCGGTAAAAATCAGCCGTTACCATTTTACGCTTCGATCTTTTCGATCTTTACCTGGCTGTAAGGCTGTCTGTGGCCCATAGCTCTCTTGCTGCTCTTTTTAGGCTTGTAGGTGAAGATGTTTATCTTCTTGCCCTTTCCGTTTTTCAGCAGGGTAGCGCTTACAACTGCGCCCTTTACATAAGGAGCGCCAACTGTGGTTTCTCCGTCGTTTCCTACAAGAACTACTTTGTCGAACTTGACGTCGCCGCTGTCAACTCCGAGCTTCTCAACGAAAATAACGTCGCCCTCGGATACGCGGTACTGCTTTCCGCCTGTTTCGATAACTGCGTACATAAAATATTTACCTTCTTTCGTATAACTCGCTGTGTTAAGAAAGCCGAAAGACCTTCTCGGGGGAAGTCAAACCCCTATTTCCTCACTTGGAAAAAGGCGTTGCGCTTTTGAAAAAGCACACACTTAAAAAAGCCCTACACATGCGGCTCAATTATTTTATCATAATTTTCCGCCTTTGTCAACACCCAAAAGTGAATTTTTTACAATTTTATTTTTTCTCCCTCACCATATAAATATGCGGGATATCGTCAAACAAAAATTCTTCCGAGGTGACGGAAAACCCCAGCTTTTCATAAAAGCCTTTTGCATAGCTTTGCGCCATTATCTTTATGCAGTCAGCGCCGAACTGCTCTTCCGCCGCTTTTATTCCCGCCAGCATAACGGCTTTTCCGTATCCTTTTCCTCTTTCGCTTTCTCTTGCAACGACTCTGCCTATTGATACCTGTTCGTAGCTTACCCCTTTGTCCAGCACCCTCAGATAAGCAAAAACGCCCTTTTCGTCCTTCAGAAAAACGTGCAGCGCGCCCTTATCCTTGTTGTCCATATCGAGATAAACGCAGTTTTGCTCCACCACGAACACCTCAGCTCTCAGCTTCAGTATCTCGTAAAGCTCCTCCGCCGTCAGCTCCTCAAATCGCTTAACCACAGTTTTCATCATCTTTTACCCTTATGCACCCTTTTTTGTTTTTTCTTTTGTCGAACAGCAGACAAATAAGACTTTTGTAGTAGGGAATAAACTCGCCCCTGTCTATCATTCCGCATATCTCCTCACAGTCCGCCCACTTGACGTCCTTTACTTCCTCATACTGCAATTTCAGCGCAGTCAGCTCCACGTCTTTCTCCACAAGATAAAAATCGTCGAACCCGTGTTCAAAATTCACCGTAAAATGCGGTCTTACACCCTTAAAATCAATATCAAGTTCCAGCTCCTCCAACAGCTCTCTGTGCGCCGCGTCACGGCTGGAATCTCCCTTTACCGCGCTTCCTCCGCAGGAAACGTCCCACAGTCCCGACCAGCCGTGCTTGAACGGCTGCCTTTGCTGTATCAGCATTTTCCCCTCGCTGTTGAATATGCAGATATGTACCACAACGTGATAAGCGTCCTTTTCAAACTCCTCTCCCCTCACCATTTCTTTTCCCATGGGGAGCCTGTCAACATCATAAACGTCCCAGAGTTCCATTTTTACCTCCTTTTCTTCAAATTCCTTTTATCGTCCCTGAAGAATTTAAAGTAGATAAAAAACTGAAACGCCGCCAGCACCGCTATCATCAGCATAGCGATCACTGTTCCGACGTTCCACATATTTTTAAAAGAAAAATAAACCGCCAGATAAATTCCCACGAGAACAAGGACTATCCCCGACGCCAGCGGCGAGCTTCCCCTTCTCATCAGCTCTGGAGCTTTTTCGCTCTCAGCGTGTTTTCCATAAGCATAGCAATAGTCATAGGACCTACCCCGCCGGGAACAGGCGTGATATAGCTGCATTTTGGAGCAACGCCGTCAAAATCCACATCCCCGCACAGCTTGCCCTCGGCGTTTCTGTTCATTCCCACGTCGATAACTATCGCTCCGTCCTTAACCATATCTGCGGTGACAAATCCCGCCTTGCCCACAGCTGAAACAAGAATGTCTGCTCTCCTGCAAACCTCGGCGAGGTTTTTCGTCCTGCTGTGACAGATAGTCACCGTTCCGTTTTCGTGGAGCAAAAGCATAGCCATCGGTTTCCCCACGATATTGGAGCGCCCTATAACAACGCATTCCTTGCCGCTTATTTCCGTCCCCGTGGAATGTATAAGCTCCATAACTCCCGCAGGAGTGCAGGGAAGAAAAGAGTATTCGCCTATCATTATCTTACCCACATTTACAGCATGAAAAGCGTCCACGTCCTTCATCGGGCTTATCCTCTCGATTATCTTCTGCTCATTTATCTGTTTTGGCAGGGGCAACTGCACCAAGATTCCGTTTACGTTACTGTCCCCGTTCAGCGTGTCAACAAGCTCTAAAAGCTGTTCTTCGGTAGTTTCCTCAGGCAGGGCGTATTCATACGAGGTTATCCCGCAGAACTCGCAGGCTTTTTTCTTGTTATTAACATAAACCCTGCTGGCTTGGTCGTTGCCCACAATAACAACCGCCAGCCCTATCTTAAGACCGTCCTTTGCTATCTCGTCCCTTACTCTTTCCTTGACCGCCAACGATATCGCTTTTCCGTCGATTATCTGCATAGCTTTGCTCCTTTTCATATAAGATTAGGTTTATCTCACTTTCCGTCCGAATTTCTCAGACGCTGTCCCTCTTCGATGATCTCAAAATATTCCTCTATTTTCTTCTGTGCCTCTTCCTCCGTCAGCCCGTATTCCGCCATTACAAGGTTCCTGACCGTTTCAATTGCGCAGTCCTGCGAAAATTTTTCGTGTATAAGATCCAGAGCGTCCATAATCATTTCCTTATTATCTTAATTTTTAATAAACGAAAGTTTATTTCCTGTCCTTATAAGCATAACCGAAATTTATAGGCGGAGCCGTCACAGAAACATAAACGAACTCCTCATTCCTGTCGTTCAGCAGTCCGTGAACGTCATTATCCGCAAACCTCACCACATCTCCCGCCTTAAATTCCTTTTCCTCATCATTATCAAGCAGCAGCTTTCCCGTTCTCCTTACAGCATATCATATCTGCTCCGATGAGTTATGCCTGTGCCTCGGCTGACAGGCTCCCGTTTCCAGATGTACCTCTGTTATCGTGACCCGCCGGCTTGACGAATTTTCAGGGTTAATAAGCTGCCTTGAAACAACTCCGGGGTTAGACAATTCCGTTATCGTGTCCTTACCTATAAACTCTATTTTACCTCACTTCCGTCATTCCTTCCCGTCTTTATCCTCTTCCTCATCGTCCCCCAGAATACTTGGCGCTAACGGGATAGTCCTTTCTCCCGTCTTTTCCGCTTTCTCCGCCCTTTTCAGCGCCTTCTTCGCGGCGGCAGTTTCCTTTTCAAGGAGCATTTTTCGCTCATACTCCGCAAATCTTTCCTTACTTACCTCAGTGTCGGCATAAAGCACCTTTCCGTTTTTCTTCGCCCATATCCTAAAATAAATTATCATTATCAGCGCCAGAACAGCTGAAGCAATAGCCACCACCTGTGAGATTTTCAGCGACCCCGCATAAAGGCTGTCGGTGCGCAGTCCCTCTATCCACGCTCTGCCTGCTCCGTACCACAAAACGTAGTACAAGAACACCTCGCCGTCAAATCTCTTTATCCTTCTTCCTATAAAGTGTATCAGCAAAAGCCCCGCAATACACCACAAGCTCTCATACAAAAAGCATGGGTGTACCAGCACAGGCACGTTTGCGGAACTTTGCCTTTCCGCCTCGATAACGATAGGGTCAAGAGCTATCTTCGTTCCCGTCATTCCCCAGGGCAGGTTTCCCGCCGTGGGAGCGCCGTAGCATTCCTGATTGATAAAGTTTCCCCAGCGCCCTATCGCCTGTCCTATCAGAAAAGCGGGACCCGCCACGTCCGCCATTGTGAGGAACGGCTGTTTTTTTATCCTGCAAACGATAAGCGCCGTGATTATCCCGAAGATGACCCCGCCATAGATCGCCAGTCCTCCGTCGTGAATCCTTGTTATTGCGGTTATGAAATTATACTTGTTGTCGGCGTCAGGATTCATCAGATTGTAGAAAACGCAGAAATACGCTCTCGCCCCTATAAATCCCACGATAGTGGAAATAAACGCCGTGTCGAACAGGTCGTCGGGGATAAGCCCCGCCTTTCTTGCGGTCTTCATAGCGTAGGTAAACGCCAGTATAACGCCTATAGCTATGATTATCCCGTACCAGTAAATATCCGTCCCGAACACGGTGAACGCCACTCTGTTCAGCTCAATGTCCCCTGAAAACAGATTGGGGAACTCCACCGACTCCTTTAAAAACTGCATAGAATTTTTCCTTTCTTTTTAGGAAATTGTGAATTAAACAGGCTCAACTATGGATATGCAGGAATTGTCTATATCCAGCTTGTCCAGCGCCTCGATGATGTCGTCATAGGTCACTTCCGCCGCAAGCCTGATATACTCGAAAGCGGATATCCCCGCCATTTCAGCGTTCAGCACAGAAGTAGCCACATTCTCAACGCTCCCCAGCGACGACAACAGCTCGCCGTAGGTGCGCTTCTTGATATTTTCAAATTCCTGCCTGTCAGGCTTTGCAGTCCTCAGCCTTTTAAGCTCGCTGTTCACCCTGTCCATAACCATCTGCGGCTCTTTGGACTCTCCGTCGATAACTCCCACGAAAAATCCGCGACCGTTGAACACGCCTACATTGAACGTCTCGTTTATCAGTCCCTGCTCATACATTTCCGTATAGAACGCCGAGGTGCGCCCGAGGCAGGTCTCAAACAGGTTGTTGTACACGATATAAGCCTTTGCCGCCTCTTTGTCCGACATTTTCGGGAATTTGTACATAATGTTGAACAAAGGCTGTGCACAGGACAGCTTAACCGTTACCGACTTTTCCTTAACTTCGTAAGGCTCGTCGGGGATTATCTTTTCCAGCTTATGATCTGCGGATTTTTTCAGCAGCCTGTCGCATATCTCCAGGGTCTTGTCCACGTCGAAATTCCCCGCAATTGACAAAACCATATTGTTCAGATTGTAGAATGTGTTGTAGCAGCGGTACAGCAATTCCTTGTTTATTTTGGCGATACTTTCCACTGTTCCCGCAATGTCTATCCTTACGGGATTGTTGTGATACACCGCCTGAAGTCCGTTGAAGAACACTCTCCAGCCGGGATCGTCCAGGTACATTTTTATTTCCTGACCGATAATGCCCTGTTCCTTCTGCACCGTTTCATCGGTGAAGTAAGGCTCCTGCACGAAATTCAGCAGTATCTCCAGATTTTCCTCGAACTTCTGGGAGCAGGAGAACAGGTAAGCGGTCTTGTCAAAGCTGGTGAAAGCGTTTGCGTTTGCACCTGTCTTTGCGTAAAGCTCAAAAGCGTCGCACTCGTCGTTTTCAAACAGCTTGTGCTCGAGGTAATGTGCAATACCCTCGGGAACTACCACAAAATCCTCGTCCTCGTCGGTCTTGAAGGTAGTGTCCACCGAGCCGTAATTCGTCCCGAACAAAGCGTAAGCGCTGCTGTAATTTTCCATTGGATAAAGGCAGATAGTGCAGCCGCTGGGGTGCTTTATCCTGATATATTTCTCGCCTATTTTCTGATTTTCTATTATCTCTCTGTTCATCACTTTTCCTCCTCTGAAGTCAGAATATACACGGTATCAAGCTTCACCGATCTTGCCGCCTGAATTATCTGTTCTCTCGTCACCTTGTCGTCGTCTACGACCGCCTCCTCAGGCGCTTTTATATCGTCGTTGTAAATTCCCGTGAAATACCACGCCTCCAACGAAGCAAGACTATCGTTAAAGGTTTTCAGATGATTTCTGCGGTACATTCTCGCATACTCGATATCCTCGTCGGAGAAATCTCCGTTTTTCATTGCCTCAAGCTGCGCCAGTATCTCGTTCTTCGCCTTTTCGATATTTTCATTCTCAACGCCGATAGAAACAGACAAGGAGCCCTTCGTCCTGTTTATAGACGACCAGCAGTAATAGCACAGCGACAGCTTTTCTCTCACGTTCATAAACAGCTTTGAGGTGGTAGTCCCGCCGTAAATGGCGCTCATCATCTGCAAAGCGGGAATATTTTCGCAGTCCGTCTTGAAGCCCAGTACCATTTTGCTCTGCGCCACCGCAAGCCTGTCCGTAACTTCCGCAACAGAATTTTTCAGCGGACTTGCCTTTGATCCGCAGGCGAAAATTTCCTTTCTTTCGAGGCGAGCAAACGCCTCAGTCAGTTTTTTCCTTGAGCTTTCAAAATCACTGCACCCAACGCAGATTATCTCTATCCTGCAATTGTTCAGCAGCCTTTTATAAGCATTGTATGCGCTTTCGGGAGTTATCCTCTTCACCTGCTCCGCATTTCCCAAAGAGCGTATTGCGGCAGGCTCGTCCCTGTACATAACCTCCGCCGCCCTTTGAGAAGCGTATACCTGCTTGTCATTCAGCTCCGCCTCAATGTCGTCGATAAGCGACTGCTTTTCCAGAGAGACCGTCTTTTCAGGGAACACGCCGTTTTCAAGCAGCGGGTCGAACAGACAACTTATCAGTATATCCGTCGCTTCCTCGTTCACCTTTTCGTTTTCCAGCGCATACTTGTTGTCAATGCAGGATACGGTTATCCCTATGCTCTGAGCGTCCCCGACTTTGGAAACGTGAGCGTCTATCCTCGCCGCATAAAGTGCGGACAGCTTGTTGTTCAGCGCCGCAAATGAAGGATACTTGCTGCACGCTTTTGTGATTATTCTTGAAACCACGGCGTTTTCGGGAGCCGCCTCCTCCGAAACGGGAGCCAGAAACCTTACCGAAATAAGATTGAGCTTAAAGCGGGGATCGGTGATACGGCTGAAATAAATGCCCTTGCCTATCTCACGCCGCTGAAAATTGTTAGCCATAGCTTTATTCCTTTCTTTTATTTGAAATCATATAAAAACAATATCTTAATTAGTATAGCACATATTCCCTTAAATTTCCATAGCTTTCACAAAAAAAGCACAAAAAAATGGAACCCCCACAGAGGTTCCCAACAGAGAAAATGAAATGTGTAGAACAAAAGAAAGGAGACAACTAAAAAGTGTAAGAAAAATCATTAACAGATTTAACTTGCTTATAGTATAATCCCATTTGGCATTTTTGTCAATAACTTTTTTGAAATTTTAAAAAAACTGTGCATTTTCACAAATCCGTACTTTTCAAATTAGCAAAGTGAACATAACTATCAAACAAAAAGTTTGTTTTTTGTATATTTTAACAACAAAACCGCCTGCAAATACAGCAGGCGGCAGCGTTAAACAGCTTTAACTTTCCGACAAACAGAATATGAGCAGCGACCCGACCTTGTACACAGCAGCACACACCATATTTTCACTTTTATCGCTCTCATTTGCTTTATAGCTTAGTATTGAGGCAAATTCTTTCCTCTGTAACAAAAATACCAATTCTTGCATATCAGTTCATACCTTTTGACAAAATCATAAATCTCGGCTGTTTTTTCAGTAGGATCGGTTTCGGAATACACTATTGAAATGGGTTCACCTACATCGACTATGAAATTGGAAATACGAAATTCTACCACCATTCCGTTGGAATTGTAGTGTGACCATATGCTGTCGTAGTTTCCTAAAACAAACATCTTCATAGCGAGAAGGCTTATTGATTTATCATCTATATCCGACCACAATTTGGTTTCTGTACTCAAATAATCACCCATTTCATCGGGATTGTCATTAAAGTATTCAACAATTGACGCAAAATCCGATTGATTTTTTTCAAAATACCAAAGCATAGATTCTTTTGTCGGATTGATAAATCCCATTTTCCAAACGGCATATAAGATAAGCAAAATAGGTATTATCAGTAAAAAAAGGTATCTTATACGAATAAATATATCTTTAGGCTTATTTAATCTACGCAACAGCATACAAATCAAATCCTTTGCCAATCATCACAAACTGTCAAGACCTCGGATAAAGCACGTTTTCCCAAGTTGGTTATGGGGACAACCTCTCACACATTAAAACAGAACAGCACCACATCTCCGTCCTTCATAACGTAATCCTTGCCCTCAAGCCTTACAAGCCCCTTTTCCTTTGCGCCTGCCATTCCGCCGCAGGCAACAAGATCGTCATAAGCCACGACCACCGCTCTGATAAAGCCCTTTTCAAAGTCGGTATGGATCTTACCAGCCGCCTGAGGAGCCTTTGTGCCTTTTGTTATCGTCCACGCTCTCACTTCCTGCTGCCCTGCCGTCAGGAAAGAGATGAGCCCCAGCAGGGAATAGCCCTGACTGATTATGCGGTTAAGTCCGCTTTCCTCAAGCCCAAGATCGGCAAGGAACATCTCCTTGTCCTCCTTGTCCATATCCGCAATCTCCGCCTCTATCTGAGCGCAGATAGGCAGAACCATGCTGTTTTCCGCCTCTGCTATCTCCACGATAGCCTTATACTGCTCGTTGTTGTTTATATCCCCTCTGAAATCCGCCTCGCTTAAATTTGCGGCGTAAATGACAGGCTTGTTTGACAGCAGGGGAGTTGACTTTATCATTTCCCGTTCTTCTTCGGTGAAATCAAAGGACCGTGCGGTATTGCCCTCCTCCATATGAGCGATGAGCCTTTCAAGAAAATCGATTTCCTTTTGCATACCCTTGTCGCCCTTGAGCAGCTTTTTGTCCTTGTCCAGCCTTCTTGCCAGAATTTCCAGGTCGCTGAAGATAAGCTCCAGATTTATCGTTTCAATATCTCTCTTTGCTCCGATAGAGCCGTCAACGTGAATGATATTGTCGTCCTCAAAGCAGCGCACGACGTGAACGACAGCGTCCACCTCTCTTATGTCCGCGAGGAATTTGTTTCCCAGTCCCTCGCCCTTTGACGCTCCTTTTACAAGTCCTGCTATATCCACAAATTCAAGCGTCGCAGGAGTGAACTTTTCGGGATCATACATTTCCGCCAGCTTGTCCAGTCTTTTGTCGGGAACGCTGACAATGCCCACGTTCGGCTCAATGGTGCAGAAGGGATAGTTTGCGGATTCCGCCCCTGCGTTTGTGAGGGCGTTGAAAAGCGTGCTTTTTCCCACGTTGGGAAGACCTACCATACCTAATTTCATTGACAAAACCTCTCTATATATGTATTCTTAAGTATCACGATGAATATTATATCACCTCTATATGAAAAAAACAAGGATTATTTTTGCAAAACCCCTTTAAAAGTTTCGGGAAATCGTATATAATAGAAATGTATGAAAAAATTCAGCCCGTCTGAAACTGAGGAAGGTATACATATGGAAAAGGTAACAGTAAAGATAGCAGGACGCGATTACAGCCTGAAGACCGACGACAGCCCCGAAAAGATAGTCAAGCTGGCGGAGCAGCTTGAAAAGAACATCAGCTACGTTGCCCGCAACACCCGCAATATGAACGAGGTGGAGATAACCACCATGGCTTCTCTTATTCTTCTGGGAGAGATAGAAAGCATAATAAGAGGCGACGTAAACTCCGCCGAGGAAATGCAAAAGCAGCTTGACGACTGCAACGCTTCTTTGAAGAAAACACAGACCGAGCTTGAGCAGACAAAGCAAAAGCTGGAGGAACAGCGCAAATTAACCCAAAGCGCCGATGAAAAAGCCATTGCCGCCGCACAACCGTTAAAGGACGAGATAGAGAGCTTAAAGCAGCAGCTTAAAGCCGCAAAGGAGGAAACGACCGCCGTTTCCAACGCAAAGCAGGCTGAAAATCAGCGCCACATAACTCAGCTTGCGGAATATGAGAAAAAGCTGAAATCTCTTAACGAAGAACATCAGCTTGAAACCGAGATATTGAAAGAGGACTTTGCCAAGACCGCCGCCGAAAAGGACAAAGCGGTTGAGGAAAAGGAAAAGGACAACGAAAAAATGCGCTCCACCCTCTCAAATTACGAATCCAGCTTTGACCTTTACGTCAAGAAAAAAGAGGACGAGCTGACCAAGGCTCAGGAGGAGATCGAGGCGCTGAAAGACAAGCTGGCTCAGCTTGAGGGACAGACCGGCGGCAAAAACGGCGTTCAAATGACGATATGTTAGAGATACTCGCCCCATGCGGTTCTCCCGAAAGCCTTGACGCCGCCCTGAATACAGGTGCAGACGCGGTATATCTGGGTCTGCGTTCCTTTTCAGCCCGCAAAAACGCCGCCAATTTCACCCGGGAGGAATTTTCCGCCGCCGTGGACAAGGCTCACCGTCAGGGCGTAAAGATATACGCCGCGATAAATACGCTGATGTTCGACGACGAATTTTCAGAACTGGAAAACACCGTCCGCTTTATTGACGAAGCAGGCGCAGATGCGGTAATAGTGCAGGATATGGGGGCGGCGCAGCTTATAAAGCGGACCGTTCCCCGACTTCATCTTCACGCCTCAACGCAAATGACTGTGACCTCAGCCAGCGGCGCGGAATTTGCCAGAAGACAGGGCTTCACCCGTGTAGTCCTGCCCCGTGAGCTTTCTTTGGAGGAAATAAGAAATATCACCTCAAAAGTTGATATAGAAACGGAAGTATTCGTTCACGGCGCACTTTGCGTCTGTCTCAGCGGACAGTGCCTGCTCAGTGCCTTTCTCGGCGGCAGAAGCGGCAACCGTGGTCTGTGCGCTCAGCCCTGCCGCCTTAATTACAAATGCGCCGACCGTGAAAACGTCCTTTCCTTAAAAGACCTTTCTCTTATAGACAAGCTGAAAGAACTGGAGCAGGCAGGCGTCACCTCCGCCAAGATAGAGGGCAGAATGAAACGCCCCGAATACGTTGCTGCCGCCGTAAGCCAGTGCCGCGCGGCGCTTGACGGGCAAAAGACCGATAGGGAACTGCTCCGTTCCGTATTTTCCCGCAGCGGTTTTACAAGCGCCTATTACGACGGAACCTTCAAGGATATGCAGGGCGTTCGTTCCAAGAAAGATACCGAGGAAACTCCCGAAGCGCTGAAAAAGCTGCGTGAGCTTTACAGAGCACCCTACAAGCGCTTCACCATTGATATGCACATCGAGATAAAACAGGGAACTC
>CANQXF010000033.1 GCA_947627695.1 uncultured Ruminiclostridium sp.
TCAGGTTTTCAAGTCCGCTGACAAAAAAGGTGCTAAACCTTCGATTAAATTCCTATCCCGCAACCTTGAACCTTTTAACATAAACAAAGAATAACGGAAAACAAAAAACCGTGACCTTTAACTCTTGACCTGAAATACGAGCAAAAGCAGTCGGCGGACTTCGGAAAAGCATTAAATATCTATCTCAAACTTGACCGTGCTGTTTACAAGGTCAAGCGCCGTCTGCACCCTTGCAAGCTCCTCAGAGACCTTTTCAAATTCCTTTTCCGCCTCCTCAATGTCATAGTTGGCATAGCGGTATTCTATGATAGCCTTTGTGGGATAGTGTGACTGCTCCCTCTGTTTTGGCAGTCGGCTCTTCATAGCGTCCAGCCTTGATTTTTTCATCGAAAGCTGAGGAATGTACACCAGCGCCTGGTCGATAGTCATATTTACCTCAGGGATCACCTGCGTCGTGTTAAAGCAGTTTACAGCGTGCTTTACACGGCGTATTTTTTCTTCGAGCTCCGCCAGCTTTTCCTGCGTTTGGGCAAAGGAATATTCGGGACGAACCGATTCAACGTCCTCCTCTATCGCCGCCACGAATGACGCACTCATATCTTCTCTTGTCAAAAGGGCGGTATGTTCCTCGTTCAGCTTCCTCAGCAGCTTTGCCGCCTCGGCAGATGTGTATTGCATATGTATTTTCTCCTTTGTTATTTTAATCCACCGCCCTCGACAGCGTTATCGCCAGCACATCGTCCGACGATGGATTCTTAACATAATAATTCGTAGTCTGCACTCTGCGGTATATCCCGTCGTCGCCAAGCTGTCTTGTGACTACCATTCTTTCCCTCTGCCCCTCGGCATAAGCCTTAAGCTGATCGTTTATATCGAAGGTATCGGTGAACAGCTTCTGATCATCAGGGTGCATCGTAGAAGCACCGTGTACGATAAGCTCCGTGTAAACTCCCGTCGACGGGCAGGAGGTAGTCGAGAAATTCTCATACGCCATCATATAAAAGCTGTTCCTGCTGAGATTGCTCATTATGATAAGCGGGTATCTCTTGAAAATAACGTCCAGCAAAAGCTGCGTAGCAGTGGCAGGCGCCTGCGTTATAAGAATGTCCTCGGTGGGCGCCTCGTTCTCGTCCGCAGTTTCTATCATCATTTTGAACTGTTCTTCAGGCATAGGCTTTGCAAACAAAAAGCCCTGTATCAGCTCACACCCGCAGGTACGCAGGAAACCTAACTGCTCCACCGTTTCAACGCCCTCCGCCACCGTGGTCATATTCAGCCTGTGAGCAAAGGAGAAAATGCTTTCCAGCACTATCCTCTCTTTTTCGTTTTCGCAGTTGCTGCTGAGCAGCGATTTGTCTATCTTGATGACCTTGGCGGGAACGTCCTTCACAAAATTCAAAGAGGAAAGCCCGCTGCCGAAGTCGTCAATGGAAACGGCAAAGCCTGCCTCGTTAATGCTTTTCACAAACGCAATAACATTGTTCTCATCGGCGGCGAGAGCAGACTCGGTTATCTCTATCTCCACCAGACTGTGAGGAACGCCAAATCCGTCCACCACATCGCACAGCTTTTTTGCGTAATCCTCTTCCTGCGTATGTAACCTTGACACGTTCACCGAAACGGTGACCACGTTCCTGCCCTTTTGCAGCTCCTCGCTGAGAAAAGCGCATACCTCTTTCATCATGTACCAGTCAAGCTCGGTTATCAGGTTAAGCTCCTCCAGCAGGGGAATGAACCTGTAAGGCGGAATGACCTCCCCCTCCTTTGTCACCCACCTTGCCAGCGCCTCCGCGCCTGATATCTTGCTTGTGATAGCGTCGTATTTCGGCTGGTAATAAACCTTTATTTCCTTATTTTCCATAGCCTTGTCGATAAGGCTCTTTATATTTTCCTTTGTAATGTCAACCATAGCAGCCACCTTTTCTGTATTTATATATTTATTCATTATACAGTATAACATAAATAGCTTTTTTCGTCAATTCCAAAAATATTTGTGCAATATGCTTAAATCAGTTCTCCTATCTCCGAGTTGAAATCGTCCAGCATAACTCTCAGCGCAGTAAAAGCGATGACCGAGTAAATATCCGTCCCCTTGTGAAGCTCCACGGGAATTTCCAGCGGCTGTATATTCTTTCCCGAAAAGGCGGTAAGCTCTCTGTTCAGCGTCACCACCACACCGTCGTCGGACAGACTGCTGTACGAAAAGGTATCCGTTTTGCGAAAGCCGCAGGTTATGGTATGACAGCCGCTGCTTTTCAGCGCCTTCATCTGCTCCTCGTTTTCCGAGCAGGCAATGACCGCCGCCCCTTCGGGAAACGCAAAATCGGGAACGCACCCTTTTTTCAGCAGAAAAACTGGATTTTCCGCCTCAATTCTTTCGTAGCGGGGAAAATCCGCCGCCACAAGCTCATAGCCCCGCCCCCACTGGCTTGCCCTGTTATTTTCAATGTAAGTAACGCAGTACGTCTCGGACAGTATATTTTTCAGCAGAAAGCGGAAGTCTCCGTCCTCCTTGTCCCCGCAAATAAAAATAGTAGTCACAAAGCTCACCCCTTTAGGATATACTTCCTGACTACTATCTGCATTATCCGTTTAATTATTCCTTACTGCTCCATACCCAGCTTTAAAGCCGTCAGGTTAGCCTCGATAAGGTTTGCCTTTTTGGGAGGAACTACCTTATGTACGGCCTTTTCGATAACCTCCGAAGACGCTATCCCTGTTTCCTTTATCACCTTGCCCAGCAGTATCACGTTTGCCATACCCTTAAGTCCGTTTGAGTTGGCAAGCTCAGTCGCAGGAACGTAAAAGCACTCTATGTCGCTCCTGTCGCATTTCTCCTCAATGAGGGAGCTGTCTATAAAGCACTTTCCCCCTGCCTTAACGTTTCCTATGAATTTGTCATAGCTGGGCGTATTCATAACAAGGAGAATATCGGGATCCAGCACCAGCGGGGAACCGATAGGATCGTCGCTTATACATACCGAGCAGTTGCAGGTGCCGCCTCTCATTTCAGGACCGTAGGAGGGGAGCCACGAAACGTGCTTGTCGGCGTAAAGTCCCATATAAGCCAGCAGCTTGCCTATGAAAAGTATGCCCTGACCGCCGAAGCCCGCTAAAAGAATGTCGTTTGTCATCTTACAGCGCCCTCCTTGAATACTCCCAAAGGATAGTAGGGGATCATCTCGTCCTTCAGTCGCTGGATAGCCTCGATAGGCGTTTTGCCCCAGTTTGTGGGACAGGTGGAAAGCACCTCTATGATAGAAAAGCCCTGCTTGTTCTTCTGGAACTCAAAGCCTTTTCTGATAGCTTTCTTTGCGTTCATTATGGACTTGGGGTCGATAACGGTAACGCGCTCCGCAAGCGCCACGCCGTCAAGCTGTGACAGCATTTCGCACACCTTTACAGGAAATCCCTCTACATTGATATTTCTTCCGTAAGGAGTGGTCTGGGTAATCTGTCCGGGAATAGTGGTAGGAGCCATTTGTCCGCCCGTCATTCCGTAGGTGGTATTGTTGATGAATATAACGGTTATATTCTCGCCTCTTGTTGCGGCGTGAACAGTTTCTGCCGTTCCGATAGCGGCAAGGTCGCCGTCGCCCTGATAGGTGAACACGAACTTGTCGGGATTGGCTCTCTTTATTCCCGTAGCAACGGCGGGAGAACGTCCGTGAGAAGCCTCCAGCATATCGCAGTTAAAATAATTGTAAGCCATAACGGAACAGCCCACGGGGCAAACTCCGATAGTGTCCCCCTCTATCCCCATTTCGTCGATAACTTCCGCCACCAGACGGTGAACTATACCGTGAGTACAGCCGGGGCAGTAGTGCAAAGGCACGTCGCAAAGGGCGTGAGGTCTTTTGAATTCAGGCATTACTTGTCGCCTCCCATCTCTTTTATCTTGTTCAGTATCTCGGCGGGACTGGGTATAACGCCGCCTGTTCTTCCCACGAATTCAACGGGTATCCTGCAATTCAGCGCCAGCTTTACGTCGTCCACCATCTGTCCCATAGACATCTCGGTGACAAGGACCTTCTTTGCGTTTTTGCAAGCCTCGTTCAATTCGTTTACAGGATAAGGCCACAGGGTTATGGGTCTGAACACGCCCGCTTTTATGCCCTCTTTTCTTGCAAGCTCCACTGCGGATTTTGCAAGTCTTGCGGTAGAGCCGTAAGCTGCAACTACTATCTCAGCGTCCTCGGTCTTGTAGCACTCCGCCATAGTTTCGTTTGCCTTTACCTGCTCGTATCTCTCAAAGCGGTTCCTTATCTTTTCCTCAAGCTCTTCCGCCTGGAGATAAAGGGAATTTATGATATTGTGTTTTCTCTGATTTTTGTGACCTGTCGCCGCCCAAGGCTTGTTTGACGCGTCGGACATCTTTATTTCAGCGTCCTCGTCAAATGCAACAGGCTCCATCATCTGTCCCAGCAGACCGTCCGCCAGTATAACTGCGGGCATTCTGTATTTGTCCGCCAGATCAAAGGCTTTCTGCACCGTGTCTGCCATTTCCTGAACGGTGGAGGGAGCAAATACCAGCACATGGAAGTCTCCGTGACCCAGTGCCCTTGTAACCTGCCAGTAGTCAGCCTGTGAAGGCTGGATACCGCCAAGACCGGGGCCGCCTCTTTGCACGTTGATGATAACGCAGGGCAGGTCAGCGCCCGCTATGTAGGAGATTCCCTCTGTTTTGAGGGAAATTCCGGGAGATGATGAGGAAGTCATACATCTTATACCCGAACCTGCGCAGCCGTAGACCATATTTATCGCCGCCACTTCGGATTCCGCCTGCAAAAATACGCCGCCCACTTTAGGCATACGCTTTGACAGGTAAGCGGAAATTTCCGTCTGAGGAGTTATGGGATAACCGAAAAAGCACTTGCAGCCTGCTCTTATAGCCGCCTCCGCCAGCGCCTCGTTGCCCTTCATAAGTGTAAGCTCGCTCATTTCCCGTCACCTCCTATCGTGATAGCGCAGTCAGGACACATCATAGCGCAGAACGCACAGCCTATACATTTTTCTTCGTCAATGCACACTGCGGTGTAATAGCCCTTTTTGTTCAGCTTCTCCTGCTGCAATTTGACTATCCCCTTGGGACAGGCGGTGGTGCAAAGTCCGCACCCCTTGCAGCGGTCGAATTCAACCGTCATTTTTGCCATTTTATTCTCCTTTCAGATGTTGATCATAATATTATAAAAAGTTAATAGCGCTTATTCCATATCCCATATCGGCTTGACGTATATCTTCACAGGGAACGCATTTTCTATCCCCCCGAGATTTTTTTCCTCCGAGCAGGTGAACAGCAGGCTCGTCCCCGCCGCCTGCGCCGCTTCCTTTGCATAGTCAACCGACTTCGCCACAGTTTCAGCGTCCGTCAGCTTCCCTAAGTTGGAGTTATTTATAATACCCGAGCAGGAAATAGTTCCCGCCGCCTCTATCTCTCTCAGCAATTCCACCGCTTCCGCAGGCGTTGAGGTGAGATAGCGGTACTTGTTCACCACATAGTAAAGCGCTAAATCTTCCCGCTTTCCCAGCACGTCCGAATATCTTCCCAGCGCCGCCGCGCCCTCAGGATCGCCGCCCACGTCGATGACAACATATTCCGACTCGTTGATCACTCCCGCTAAATCAAAGCTGAGTGCGGGAATATCAAGGTTCGAGTTTGCGTACATCGGCGTTATCAGCTTCACGCCGCTGCTGCCAAAAAGCTCTCCGAAATCCGCCGTGCGGAAATACGGGTTCACTATATCAAGATCCACCACCGAAACACGGTCGCTTTTTTTCGCCAGCTCAAGGGCGATATTTACGGAAACATTAGTCTTGCCGCAGCCGTAATGCCCCGTGATAACGGTTATTTTTGGAAATTCAAAGTTCATTGTTTCTCCGTAAAATATATTAAAACATTAGCATAAGAAATTATATCACAATTCTTCCCGTTTGTAAAGCGGTATATTCTTTCCAAAAAGGATAAACACGTCCCAAAAAGAAACGTGTTTATTATTATAACGTAAACAAATTTAAGGCGCTGTCAGCTCCTGCACCCAGTAATATCCCCAATAGCTGTTTGGGTCGTAGACGTAAGCGATAGCGATATGCGTCAGCTTAGGATTGAGTATCAGCACACGGTGGCTGGGGGAGCTTATCAGAGAATTAAGCGCCGAGGACGCCGACGAATAGTAGTACACGATGTTTTCCGCCGACGACGAGGGCTTGTACCCTATCTCGTCATACACCGTGGAATATCTCGTTCCGTTTGGTCTTACATGAGAGTTATAGTAAAGAAGCTCGTTTGCCCTTATCTTCGCCGCAGGGTAGGCGTTATAATCCCATTGGAAAGGCGCCAGCCCGTTCTGAACGCGGTATTCGTTCACCAACCTGAACATCTCCCACGCCTTGTCCTGAACCTGAGCGTCTGCGGCGGGCGGCTCTGTCTGCACCGTTGTCGTGGTGGTAACTTCCACAAAGCTGTCGCTGAGATAGTCGGCGTGAATGAATGTTCCGTCCTCCAACTTGAAGTAGTCGGTATCCGTTTTTGCGATAACGTTCACCGTGTCGTTCAGCGCATACTGCTTTACTCTTGCGCTGCCCAGAAGTGCGGCTATACGGCTGTATATCCCGTCTGTATTTACGTATTTTACCCCGCTGACATCTTCCTCCGTCCACAAGGGCTCAGGCTCGGTGGTCTCCTCCGTGGTGGTTTCTTCTGTTGTTGTCTTATCGGTGGTGGCTTCCGTGGTGGTATCTTCCGTTGTTTCTTCAGCAATTTCATCTTCCGCTGCGGGAGTGCTTGTCCTTGCGGAAGTTACCTTGGGTCTCGGCTCACGCATAACGGTTACCGTTTCGCTGCTCTCTGCCACTATCTCCTCGGCGGAAACAGTGACAGCCGCTTTGTCGTCGGAAAGCGCCGCTTCCGTTTTTTGCTCCTCCCCCGAAACGGCGGAGCAGACGGACAGCACGGCAGCGCCGAAAGACAGCGTGATAGAGGTCAGCGAACATATCATCTGCTTTATCAACTGTATCTTCACGTCAAAAATTTCTCCGTCCAAAAATTCACATACACTTTTTATATTATATAATTTTTGACGCAATTTGTCAAGTTTTGACAAAAAAGCAGTTATATGCTATACTATACTTGATCGCTCACAAAACATTTTGCTGAAAGGAGCCTTTATGTCATTTTCCCAAACCACCGCCCTCGTCACCGCCGTAAAGGAATGCTGGTGGCTTAAGATAAACACAAAGCCCGTGCGCTCCCATTCTCTTGACGGAGCAGTCTTTCCCCACGTAATAACGGTAAAATACGCAGTAAACGGCAAAGAATATTTAAAGAAAAAATACGTCAGCTACAAACTGCCCTGCCCCAGAACAGGTGACAAACTGACCGTTTTATACGACGATTCCCGCCCCAAAAAAGCAAAGATAATCTTGTAAAATCGAAAGCAGGTGTACATATGAAATTATACGTCGCCCGTCACGGTCAGACCGTGTGGAACGTCCGGGACAAGGTATGCGGTATCACCGACGTGGAGCTTACTGACGAGGGAAAAGCGCAGGCAAAAATACTTGCGGAAAAGGTGAGCGCCTGCAATATCGACGTAATTCTGGCGTCCCCCTTGAAAAGAGCACAGCAAACAGCTGAAATAATAGCCGAAAGAAACTCTCTATCCGTTATCACCGAGCCCCAGCTCATCGAGCAGAACTACGGCATATACGAAGGCGTTGACAGGCACAGCGAGGGCTTTCTCTCCAACAAAAGGCAGTTTGCCTTCCGCTATCCCGGCGGTGAATCCATGATGCAGGCGGCATACAGGATATACGGGCTTATCGACAGGGTAAAGGCACAGTACAGCGGCAAAAACGTTCTCTTGGTAACCCACGGCGGCGTTTGCCGTGTTATCAGAACGTACTTCACGGATATGACGAACGACCAGTATTTCAACTATTCGGCGGAAAACTGCCAGCTTGAGGAATACGAGCTGTAAATAAAAAACAGGTGTTTAACACCTGCTTTTTATTATAAACTATAAACTCCCATCAACCAAATATGGACAACAGCACGCCTGCCGCAACTGCCGAGCCGATAACGCCCGCAACGTTAGGTCCCATTGCGTGCATAAGCAGGAAGTTTGAGGGATTAGTCTCAGCGCCAACCTTCTGGCTGACACGTGCGGCCATAGGAACGGCTGAAACGCCCGCAGAACCGATAAGCGGATTTATCCTGCCGCCGCTGAGCTTGTTCATCAGCTTTGCGAACAGAATACCCGCCGCAGTGCCGATACTGAAAGCGATAAGACCCAGCAGGATTATACCCAGCGTTTTTCCGTTCAGGAAGTTTTCCGCAGTAGCGGTAGCGCCGACGGTAACGCCCAGCATTATCGTTACTATGTTCATCAGTTCGTTCTGCGCCGTCTTTACCAACCTGTCAACAACTCCGCTTTCACGGAACAGGTTGCCCAGCATCAGCATACCCACAAGGGCAGTGGCGTCAGGAACGATAAAGGATACTAAAATAGTTACCGCTATGGGGAAGATTATTTTTTCACGCTTTGTAACAACTCTGAGCTGTTCCATTTTTATTGCTCTTTCCTTTTTGGTGGTGAGCAATTTCATTATAGGCGGCTGAATAACAGGCACCAAAGCCATATACGAGTACGCCGCCACCGCTATTGAGCCAAGCAGCTGAGGCGCCAGCCTTGTGGTCACGAATATCGCCGTAGGACCGTCCGCACCGCCTATGATACCGATAGCCGCCGCTTCCTCCATTGTGAAGTCAAGATTTGGTATACCCGACATACTCAGCGCACAAGCACCCAGGAATGTGATGAAAATGCCCGCCTGCGCCGCGGCGCCCAGCAAAAAGCTCTTCGGGTTTGCAATAAGCGGACCGAAGTCGGTCATAGTTCCCACGCCCAGGAATATCAGCGGCGGGAATATCTGCAATTTAACGCCTAGATAAAGAATATCAAGCAGACCGCCGTCATGCAGCACCTGCCCGTAATCCACACTGCTTGTAAGGAAAAATTCGGGGTGATAAAGCTCAGCGCCGGGAATATTCGTCAAAGCCATACCGAAAGCTATGGGCAAAAGCAAAAGCGGCTCAAACTGCTTTACTATCGCAAGATACATCAGCACAAAGGACAGCAGAAGCATAAGTATCTGCTGCCAGCCGATATTGCAGAAAGCGGAGCTTTCCCACAAATTTTTCAGCGTTTCTATAAAAGTGTCAAACATCAGTCAACATTTCCTTTCTCTTTCTCTCAGAAACGGCGTATGCTCTCGTTTACGCCTGCAGCGCCCCAGCTGCTCCTCAGCGACTTTTCACGCCGCTTTACGGAGGCGATCCTGTACTGCTTTCCCTCCGCCTCGCCGTATGCGGCGATAGCGGCGGCGATGACTGCGATTATCTCGCTGTCGTCCTCGTCGTAATATTCCTCCTCGGGAATATCGGCGGGAGCAGGAACAGCGGCGGGAGCAGGCTTTGCCGTATTCTGCACGGGAGCAGGCTTTTCCTTTTTAGGCTTTATTTTTATATTCATCAGCTTTCCCATTCCCCACAGGACAGCCACCAGTATTATCAGTATAAGGAACACCACCACAAGGCCTGTTACCAGCGTTGCCCACATCTGGTCGGTGTTTTCCGAGGGTATCGTCCCCCCGGCGGCGGCAAGCAGCCGCAATGCGTTCATCGTCATATCTGTATCCCCTTCTTTTGCTCGGTTGAACACCAAATCAAACTAATTATACTATATTTCTCCAAAAATTTCAATGCCTGCTGAAAAATTATTTTGGGATTTTTGTTTTGTCCCTTATACTGTTGATTTAAAAGCCGAAGTGTGGTACAATAAAAATAAGCGAAATTACCCTTCATCAAAAAAACAAGAAAGGCGGAAAATATATGCAGTGCAAACAATGCGGAGCAGAGAATCAGGACGGAAAATTCTGCGAAAAATGCGGAGCTGAATTAGACGATATCACCAAAGAGACTGCCGTTGAACAGGAAGCTTCCGATACAGCGGACCAGCAGCCTGACGACTTTGACAAGCCTGACGAGCCTTCCGAAAAATCAGCAGAGGTAAGGTCCGCCCTGTACAATATGGACATGTACAACACGGGAACGATAACCCACCCCTCTGAAAAGCCCGTGAAAAAGCGCAAGTTTTACTGCCCCAAAAACCCCGTGCTGTGGTCTTTCCTCTGGCTATTGGTATTTGCGGCTGTCCTTGCGGCATTGACCGTCGTCTTTTTCAACGTCAAGCTGGGCGGACTTGAAATAGTGTTCGGCATAATTTTCGCCGTATTTACCGCCGCTGTTCTGGCATTGGATTTCGGCTTTTACCTTCCCGACGCCCTGCGCCTTAAAAGAATGTTCAAAGGCAAGGGCGTGAGATTCAGCTACGTTCTTACCGACGACGAAGTAAAGGATCTTGCGCAGAAAGCGAGAAAAAAGAACAGGCTTTTGTACCTTATAGCGGCATTGATCGGACTGCTTTTCAGCGCATACTACATCTACATACTTGCAGACGCCATTGTGAAAACCAACCTTATGTGGATAAGCCTCGCCTTCAGCCTCGGCGTTTTCGTGATATTCACCGCCCTGTTTTTCATAATGCCGAAGATAAATTACGAGCGTATGCTCCAGGGCGGGGAACAGGTGCTGATCGGCGAACGCTCCGTATATTACGGCGGGAATTACTATCACTGGCGTAAGATACAGCCCGACGCCACTATCGCAAACATAAGCTCCCGCAAAAACGAGCTGGAGCTTACCTTTACACAGGAATTTTCCAACGGCTCTACCAAGCGCCGCAAGCTGGAACTCCACCTGCCCGACAGGGAACTGAAAAACGCAAGGAAGCTGGTTAAGGAATGTGAGAAAAACTACAAGGCGTATCAGGAAAAGAAAGCGAAAATGTCCGTGCTGAACGAGGCTCAGGACGAGGACAAGGACGAGGACAAGAACAAGAAGGAGAAGGACTAATGGAGATAAAGGAATATCTTGAAAAGGAAAGGGAAAATTTCAAAGCCGCCCTACAGCGCCTTGTGAAAATACCCTCAGTAAGCGCCGACGCCGAGGGCAAATATCCTTTCGGAAAAAACTGCGGCGACGCGCTGGACGAGTTTTTGAAAATATGTGAGGAAAACGGCTTTTCCACCAGGAATTACGATTACTACGCAGGCAGCGCCGATATGTACGGCGAGGGCGAGCCTTGCCTCGGCATACTTGCCCACCTTGACGTGGTCCCCGTCACGGAAAAGGACTGGACTTTTCCTCCCTACTCCGTAACGGAGCAGGACGGTTTCTGGTACGGCAGAGGGACTACCGACGACAAAGGACCTCTCCTGTCAGCTCTTTTTGCAATGAAAGCGGTGAGAGAGTGCGGCTATACTCTTAAACAAAACGTCCGCCTGATAGCGGGCTGCTCCGAGGAAACGGGAAGTGAAAAGGATATCGAGGCTTACTGCAAAATGGCGAAAATGCCGCCTATGGTATTCACCCCCGACGCAGATTTCCCCATAATAACCACCGAAAAGGGAATGATGAGATTTACCTTTGGCGGGGATTTCTCCTGCTCTAAAATAATCAGCATAAAGGGCGGAACCGTTGTGAACGCCGTTCCCTCCGAAGTGACCGCCGTCCTTGAGGGAGAGATTTCCGTTAAAGGGCAGGGAATAACTTCAAAATACGAAAACGGCAAAACCGAGATAATCTGCAAGGGAATATCTGCTCACGCCTCAATGCCTCAGCAAGGCGAAAACGCTTTCACCAAGCTGTTTTCCGCCTTGCTTGAAACAACGCTGCCAGATACCGACCATAAAATGCTTACTGCTCTGCTGAAATTGTTCCCCCACGGCGAAACTGACGCAAACTCTCTCGGACTTGCCTGCAAGGACGCTTCAGGCGAAACCACCTGCGTATTCAGCATAATAGATTACGAAAACAAAACTCTTACCTGCAAGTCGGATATGAGGTATCCCGTTTCCCTCACCAAAACGGGCGTTATCTCAGCCTTTGCCGCCGCCGCGGAAAAGGCTGGACTTCGTCTTATTTCTTCCGTCGGGAACGAGCCTCACACCGTTGACACCGAGGGCGAATTTGTCAAGACCCTGCTTGAAGTCTACGGCGAGGTCACAGGCTTACAGCCCTATTGCAAAGCTATCGGCGGCGGGACTTACGTTCACGGCATAGATGGCGGCGTAGCTTTCGGACCCGAATTTGACGGAGCAGACAATCACATACACGGCGCAGACGAGCGCGCTAAGATAACCGACCTGCTCACTGCGGCAGAAGTCTACGCAAAAGCCATAATCAGGCTTTGCGGCGGAGAAAGGAATTGAAATTATGTTTAAAGTGGGAATTATCGGCACAGGCACTATCGCAAGAAAAATGGCGCACACCGTAAACGAAACGCCCAATACTCAGTTATACGCCATAGCCAGCCGTACTCTTGAAAAGGCGCAGTCCTTTGCAAACGAGTTTAACGCCCCGATCGCTTACGGCAGCTACGAGCAGCTTGCCAAGGACGAAAACGTCGACCTGATCTACATAGCCACCCCTCACACCTTCCACGCCGAAAATGCCCTTATGTGCCTTGAACACGGCAGAAACGTCCTTGTGGAAAAGCCTTTTGCGGTGAACGCCAAGCAGGCTGAGGAGGTTTTCGCCAAGGCGAGGGAAAAGGGACTTTTTGCGGGAGAAGCTATGTGGACAAGGTTTGCCCCCTTGCAAAAGGAAATGCAAAAGCTGATAAAAGAGGGCGTTATCGGCGAGGTAACTTCCGTCACCGCCTCTGCGGGCGGATTTCTCACCGACGTTCCCCGCCTTGTTGAACCTGCCCTTGCAGGCGGCGCTCTCCTTGATATAGGGATCTACCCGCTGAATTTTGCCTCAATGATAATACGTTCCGAGATAGAGCGTATAGACACCCACGCCGTTCTCACAGACAAGGGTGTTGACGCCCAGAACGCTTTCATAATCACCTACAAGGACGGCAAAATGGCTGCGCTTTTCAGCAGTATTTTGTCCGAAGCTGGCTGGAACGGCGTTATCTACGGCACCGAGGGCAGGATAGAGGTTGAGTATTTTCTTGATATAAGAAAGATAACGATAGTTAAAAATTACAAGCGCCGCGAGCTGCTCCCGCCCCCTCAGATAAACGGCTTTGATTTTGAGCTTAACGCCGCCCTTGACGCAATAGCAAACGGAAAATGCGAGACCGAAGAAATGCCCCACAGCGAAACGGTGAAAATGCTGAAAATAATGGACTATCTTCGCAGCCGCTGGGGCGTGAAATACCCCTTTGAATAATAGAAAGGAGCCTGCCATATGCCCCTGCCCGAGTTCAGCAAGCTGACCCAGAACACCACCGCCGTTCCCGAATGGGCAAAATATATGAAGGACGGCGAGTTCATCAGCTTTTATCCTACATACAAAAGCAAGATATACTTTGACTTGTTTGACAAATATTCCCACCCCTGCGCAGAAACAGGCGACGTCACCTACTACGTCTACGACCCTGTAAAACACGGGGCGGCGGAGGATAAAAAATATCCCGTTCTTATGTGGCTTCACGGCGCCAGCAATTCTCTTGACGGAGTGAAATGCATTATGTGCTGCGGTGCGGAGCAGTACGCCTCAGAAAAATACCAGCGTGAAATGGGCGGAGCGTATATCATAGTCCCCCTCGCCAACGAAAAGCGCCTTGAAAACGGCGAGCTTGAGGGAACCTGGTGCGAGGCATATTCCCGCCCCATAAAAGAAATTTATGACAAGGTGTGCGCCGAACACGAAAGAAATATAGGCAAAAGATTTGTTATGGGCGCCTCCTCAGGCGGATATTTCACATGGCAGCTTTTGCAGGACTACACAGGTTATTTTGACGGAGCTATCCCAATATCCTCAGGATACGTTCCGCCCGATAACGAGCTTGACACGATCTCACAAAGCGGCGTCAGCCTTATCATCGCTCACGGCAGACATGATGAAATGGCAGATTTTGACGAATGTATACTTCCTCGTCTGGAAAAACTGCAAGGTATGAAAAATACGATATGCTTTTTCCCCGAATGGGTATATAACGGCGACGGAGGGATCTCCTCGGTGAATTTCGGTATCGAAATGGGACAGCACTGTATGATAAACTGGATACAGTCAAACCTGATATTCGACAGCGGCGAACCTGCCGACCAACGCCTTGCAAACGGAATTACAGGCTGGATAAAAGAAATTTCTTCAAAATAAAAAATCCCGACAGAATTCTGTCGGGAAATTTTTTACTTCATATGCACGTCCACCTGCGGGAACGGTATCTCAACTCCCGCTTCATTCAGCGCCTTCAGCGACTCTTCAAGCAGCTTTGCCTTCATCTGTACAAAGTTTCCGCTTTCGGTATACGAACGGAACATCAGCTTTACGCAGGAATCGTCGTGCGCCGTCACAAACACGCTTGCGGCAGGCTCTTTCAGTATAAGCGGCTCGTTTTCCGCACAGCCCAGAAGCACCTTCCTCGCCTTTTCAATATCCGTCCCGTACGCAACGGAAATTTCTATCTCAACGCCCCTCATTCCCTTAGCGGACATATTTGTGACGCTGTTTGAGGAAAGCACCGAGTTTGGTATATTTATGCTTAGATTATCCACCGTCACCAGCCTTGTGTAGAAGATACCGATATCCTCCACCGTTCCGTCCCCGTCCTTTGTGGATATGTAGTCGCCAACGTGAAACGGCTTGAATATCATCAACATAACTCCGCCTGCCAAATTTGAAAGTCCGCCCTGCAATGCAAGCCCGAAAGCAAGCCCGCAGGAGCCGATAACAGCCACTATCGTAGCGGAGGGAACTCCCATTATCTGAATAGCAATAATGATTATCAAAGCGTTCAATACTACTTTAAGAGCATTTAACAGCAGTGTTCCTATATTGCTGTCCAGCTTTGCGATAAACTTTCTTCTTTTAAGCCTTGTTATGAGGAAGCTCACCAGCTTCAGCCCCACGATAAGCACCACCGCCGCAATGGCAAGATCAATGACGAACGGCACCACGTAAGTGTTGACAAAATCCTGTAACCACCTTAACATATCTTTTCTCCTTTGACGAATTTTAAATATTTATGATTTAATTATATCATAAAAATTGTGAAAATCAAGGAAAAGGCTTATATCTGTATAAATGGAATACCCATTTTTTCAGTATATTCAAATACGTACTTTCTACTTTGCGGGTCACCGTAAAAAAGCACGATATCGCTTTTACTAATCATATATTTGTCAGCGTTTTCATAGCATTTATTTTCAAAATGAGTGCTTATCATTTCAACGTCGTCAGCCGCTTTGTGAACATTGTAGTATCTGTTTCTTATTTCTTCCTCCCACCCCGTTGTTTGTTCTTCAAAGGGAATTGCAATATTAAGTTTTATCTCATTGTACATTTTCATAGCGCATATTATTTCGGCTGTCCACAGCGGTATTCCGTACTCGCAGTTTACCCAAAAAGTATTTATGCCGCTTTTGAAAAGTTCCCATATTTTTTCACGCAGATTTAACTTGATTTGAATATAAGTTCTTTCGTTTTCGTTCCTTAAATTTTCAATTATCTCTTCTCCTGTGGAAAGTACAGCGCAGGTCATATTATTGCCTCCGTTTATGTTTTGTGACTTATATTATGCCACAATTTGAGCCAAAAGTCAATGCCTCGTTTTGTACCATGCTATACTTTCTTTGAGGTGACGATAATGGTTTACGAAAGAATAAAAAATCTCAGAGAGGATAACGACCTGACCCAGCAGAAAATAGCCGATATGCTGTTTATCAACCGCCGCACATATTCAAATTACGAGATAGGCGAAAGAAACATTCCCGTTGAAGTATTGAGCAGGATTGCGGATATTTTCGGGACAAGCGTCGATTATCTTATCGGCAGGACAGACGTTAAAAAGCCTTATCCCAAAGCCGAATGATTAACTCATATGATTTTTTCAATACCACTGGAAAAATCCCCCAAACTATGCTATAATATCAAATAACAAAAAAACAAAAGAAAAGAGGAAACATTATGAGCGACTACACGATAGACACAAAATGCGTACAAAGCGGCTACACACCCGGAAACGGCGAACCCCGCCAGATACCCATAATCCAGTCCACCACCTTTAAATATTCCACCAGCGAGGAAATGGGCAAGCTGTTTGACCTTGAGGCAAGCGGCTATTTCTACACCCGCCTGCAAAACCCTACCAACGATATGGTAGCGGCAAAGATATGCGACCTTGAGGGCGGCACCGCCGCAATGCTCACCTCATCAGGACAAGCCGCCAACTTCTACGCGATATTCAACATTGCAAACTGCGGCGACCACGTTGTAGCAAGCTCCACCATTTACGGCGGCACCTACAACCTTTTCCACGTCACAATGCGCAAAATGGGCATAGACTTCACCTTTGTTGACCCCGACTGCACTGAGGAGGAGCTTGCCGCTGCTTTCAAGCCAAACACCAAGGCTGTTTTCGGCGAGACCATAGCAAACCCCGCCTTAACCGTTCTTGATATAGAGAAATTTGCCAAAGCCGCCCACGCTCACGGCGTTCCTCTCATAGTTGACAACACCTTTGCAACTCCCGTGAACTGCCGCCCTATCGAATGGGGCTGCGACATCGTTACTCACTCCACCACAAAGTACA
>CANQXF010000034.1 GCA_947627695.1 uncultured Ruminiclostridium sp.
GATGAAATATACGAAAACAGACCGATGAGCAAAAATAACTCATCGGTCTGTTTTTTACATAAAAAATACCCGAAAGGTCGTTACCTTTCGGGTATTAGAAATTCACTGTTCTTTTTAATTTTTCAGGCTTTGCAGCGGGGCGGGAAGTCTTCCGCCTCTGGAAATGAATTTTGAGTTGCCGAAGCGGTTTATCTTCATTACGGGACCGCTGCCAAAAAGTCCGCCGAATTCAAGGGTGTCGCCCTCCTTCATTCCTATGGCGGGGATAACTCTTACGGCGGTGGTCTTGCTGTTTACCATACCGATTGCCGCTTCGTCGGCTATTATTCCCGAAATTATATCGGCGGGAGTATCGCCGGGAACTACAACCATATCAAGCCCTACGGAGCAGACGGCGGTCATCGCCTCCAGCTTTTCAAGTCCCAGAGAGCCTGCATTCACTGCGTCTATCATTCCTGCGTCCTCGGAAACGGGGATAAATGCGCCCGAAAGTCCGCCTACATGAGAGGACGCCATTACGCCGCCTTTTTTCACCGCGTCGTTGAGCATAGCAAGGGCGGCGGTAGTGCCGTATGCGCCGCAGCTTTCAAGTCCCATTTCCTCAAGGATATGAGCGACGCTGTCGCCTACTGCGGGAGTTGGGGCGAGGGAGAGGTCGACTATTCCGAACGGTACGCCGAGTAGCTTGCTCGCCTCTGTGCCCACAAGCTGACCCATACGGGTTATTTTGAAAGCGGTCCTTTTTATTACTTCAGCCACCTGACTTATGTCGGCGTCGGGCATTTTTGCGAGGGCGGCTCTTACTACGCCGGGACCGCTTACGCCCACGTTGAGGACGACGTCAGGTTCGCCTACGCCGTGGAATGCGCCTGCCATAAAAGGGTTATCCTCAACTGCGTTGCAGAAAACAACTATCTTTGCCGCACCGAAGCAATGGTCGCTTGCGGTGGCTTTTGCGCTGTCAAGTATCACCTGACCCATCAGCTTTACCGCGTCCATATTTATTCCAGCGCGGGTGGAGCCTACGTTTACCGAAGAGCAGACGTTTGTGGTCTCGGCAAGGGCTTCGGGAATGGATTCGATAAGCTCTCTGTCGCCTGCGGAAAAGCCTTTGTGAACAAGGGCGGAATAGCCGCCGATGTAATTCACGCCTGTGCCCTCAGCGACCTTCTGGAGAGTTCTGGCAAATTTTACAGGACTTCCCTTTGCGGCGGCGGCAAGCATTGCTATGGGCGTTACGGAAAGGCGCTTGTTTATAATAGGTATGCCGTAGCGTTTTTCAATTTCTTCGCCTGTTTTTACGTGATTTTGAGCTGTTCTCATCATCTTTTCGTAAATTTTGGCGCAGGACTTGTCTATGTCGCTGTCGATACAGTCAAGGAGAGATATGCCCATTGTGATGGTGCGGATATCCAGATTTTCCTCCTGTATCATCTTTATGGTTTCAAGAATATCGTTTGAGCTGAGCATTGTAGTCAAAATATCCCCTCTGTTTCTTTGTTGTGATGTTCATATCTTGTGCATGGAGTTGAAGATGTCCTCGTGCATTACGTGGACCTGCAAATTCATTTCTTCGCCCGCTTTTTTCAGCTGTTCGGCAAGAACTCCGTATTCGGAGCTGCATTTTGAAATATCTATGAGCATTGTCATAGCGAACATATCCTGCATTATGGTCTGGGTAACGTCCATAACGTTGGCGTTGTATTCTGCGCAAATCGTGCTTATCTTGGCGAGGATACCCACTGTATCCTTTCCTATAACGGCTACTACGGCTTTCATTTTATATGTTCCTTTCAGATGTTTTACTCTATTATAACTAATTTTTCAGGAAATGTAAAGATTTAGATAGACAAAATTTTATTTTTGTGATAAAATAATTGTATATTTTATTTTGATAAAGCGTCAGACGTTACAGGAGTGCTGAATATTGGAAAATGAAATAAGAATGATAGCGGACTGTCACAATCATTCCACCCAGTCCCCCGACGGGGAAAATACCGTCAGGGAAATGGCGCAGCGGGCGGTGGAGCTTGGGATAGAGCATTACACGATAACCGACCATCTGGAGATAAACAAGTTCTATGATGAGGAGTTTCTTTATGAAGAGCCTGTCAGAGAATCGTCGGTATTGGTGCCGCAGGTGATAAGGGAATTTGAGGGGAAGCTGGATATGCATTACGGGGTGGAGCTGGGACAGCCGCTTCACGATATGAAGCTGACGGAGCGTATGCTTGACAGCTATGATTATGAATTTATCATCGGCTCCTGCCATATGGTAAAGGGCTGGGACGATTTTTACTATCTGGATTATCAGAAGACAGACCCGTACTATCTGCTGGGCCTTTATTTTGACGAAGTGCTGGAAATGGCGGAATGGGGACGGTTCGACGTGCTGGGACATCTTACATACCCCCTGAGATATATACAGGGCGATTTCGGAATAAAGATAGATATGAGCAGGTATGAAAATATCATTGAGGAAATTTTCAGGACGCTTGTGAAAAACGGAATGGGGATAGAGATAAATTCCTCGGGACTGAGGCAGAAGATAGGGGTGACGATGCCTGACGAGCATTACGTCAATCTTTATAAAAAATGCGGCGGGGAGATAATCACGGTGGGTTCCGACGCGCACAGGGCAAGCGACCTGGGAAAAGGGATAAGGGAAAGCATAGCCCTTGCGAAGAAATGCGGATTTGATAAGATATATTACTATAAAAACAGAAAGCCCGTTGGGGTAAATATTGACTGAGAAAGGATATAGGTATGAAAAATCTGGTGGATCTGCTGAGAGAAAATGCAAGAATGTCAAACGAACAGCTTGCCACTCTCACGGGAATGACCCCCGAAGAGGTCGGAAAACAGATAAAGCAGCTTGAGGAGGACGGGATAATAATAGGCTATTCCGCCATAATCAACGAGGAAAAGGCTAACACAAACGCAGTTACGGCGTTTATCGAGCTTAAAGTTTCTCCTGAGGCAAAGTTCGGATACGACGATATTGCCGCAACTATCGCTCAGTATGACGAGGTGGATACGGTTCAGCTTATGAGTGGAGGCTTTGACCTTGCGGTAATCATAAGAGGAAAAAATCTGAGGCAGGTGGCTATGTTCGTGTCGGAAAGGCTTGCTCCCCTTGACGGAGTCCTTTCCACCGCCACTCACTTCATCTTGCAGAGATATAAGGAAAAAGGCGTTAATTTCGCAGGGGAAAGCGCTGACGAAAGGAGCCTTGTTTCACCGTGATGGATTATGACAAGCTGCTGTCCAAAAGGGTCACGGAGGTCAGGTTTTCGGGAATAAGAAAATTTTTTGATATTGCCGCCACTATGGATAACGTCATTTCGCTGTCTGTGGGAGAGCCTGATTTCAAAACGCCCTGGAATATAAGAAAAGAGGCTGTAAGGACTCTTGAAAAGGGCAAGACCACCTATACCGCAAACGCAGGGCTGATAAAGCTGAGAGAGGCGATAAGCGACTATACCTTCAAAAACAACGGCATAAGATACGACCCTGCGAGCGAGATACTTGTGACCGTGGGCGGGTCTGAGGCGATAGACGACGCTTTCAGGGCGCTGCTTGACCCGGGCGACGAGGTGCTGGTGCCTGAACCCAGCTTTGTTTGCTATGCTCCGCTGGTGAATATGGCGGGAGGAGTTGCGGTAACTATCGAAACTAAGTTAGAGGATAACTTCAAGCTGACTCCTGAGGAGCTGAAAGCAAAAATAACCGACAGAACGAAAGCGCTGGTGCTTCCCTATCCCAACAATCCCACAGGCGCTGTTATGAGAAGAAATGAGCTTGAGGCGATAGCTGAAGTTCTGAGAGATACGAACATAATCGTTATTTCAGACGAGATATACGGCGTTCTCACCTACGGGGAGGAAAGGCATGTTTCTATTGCCGAAATTGAGGGAATGAAAGAAAGGACGATACTGATAAACGGATTTTCAAAAGCGTTTTCAATGACAGGGTGGAGAATGGGGTATTCTATGGCTCCTGCTCCCATAACAACGCAAATGCTGAAGATACATCAGTACGGGATAATGTGCAGTCCCACCGTGAGCCAGTATGCGGCGATAACCGCACTTACGGAATGTGAAGAGGACGTGCAGAATATGAAGGACGAGTACGACTCAAGGAGAAGATTTGTGGTAAAGGGCTTCAACGATATGGGGCTTCCCTGCTTTGAGCCTGAGGGCGCATTTTACGCTTTTCCCTGCATAAAGTCCACGGGGCTTTCCTCTCAGGAATTCTGCAAAAGACTTCTGCAAACAAAAAAGGTGGCTATCGTTCCGGGCGACGCTTTCGGGGACAGCGGCGAGGGATTTGTGAGGGTAAGCTACGCTTATTCGCTGGCGCACCTTGATACGGCGATGCAAAGGATACGGGAGTTTCTGAATGAGCTTTAAGGGTGAGATCATTGTTCCCGCATACGCTAAGATAAATCTTTTTCTTGATATAACGGGAAAGGCGGATAACGGCTATCATAACCTTTACACTGTTATGCAGAGGATAAGCCTTTGCGATACGGTGAGGGTCAGGCTGTGCGACAAAGAGGGGATTTCTGTTTACTGCGACAGGGAGGATATTCCATGCGGCGAGAAGAATATCGCCTATAAAGCCGCAAGGATATTTTTTGAAAAAACAGGGCTTTCTGTCGGTGCGGAAATACATATAAGCAAAAAGATACCAGTTATGGCGGGGCTGGGCGGAGGAAGTGCTGACGCCGCGGCAGTTATGACTGCGCTGAACAGGCTGTGCGGAAACGTGTTGTCAAGTGAGGAGCTTGAAAAGGCGGGCGCTGAAGCAGGGGCGGACGTTCCCTTTTGCATAAGGGGAGGGACGGCCGTCTGTGAGGGCATTGGAGATAAGATGACCGGCGTCAGGGGGCTTGACAAAGGGATTTTTCTGCTGGTCGTGAAGCCTGATTTTTCCTGCGATACTGCCGCAGGGTATAGGAAATATGACGAAAGGCCTGTTGGTATTAACGAGGAAAGAAATTTGTTCATGTCGGCATTAAAAGATGAAAATTATGACGAGGTTTACAAAAGATTTTACAATATTTTTGAAGTGATCTATGCAGATGAGAGGATAGAAAGGCTTAAAACTGCGCTTTTGAGGTACGGAGCAAAGGGCGCTTGCCTTACGGGAAGCGGCAGCGCGGTGTTTAGTATTTTCCAAACGTATGAACAGGCGAAAGTGGCTTGTGAGAAGATAGAGTATAAAGAAAAATTTATTGTTTCGCCAATGTGATGAGGCGGGTTGTGGTATGTTCCAAAAGATACCCGCTTGATTTTATGCAAACTGACAAAATTTTTATCAAGGCGGCTTTCCTGCGACAAATATTCGGCTTTGCCTTGAAATAAAGGCGATTTTATGTTACAATATCTTAGCGGTAATTGCCGCAATCGGTCAAAGGAGTGTGAGAGCGTTGGTACTGGTAAAGGGACATCTGGGAAATATAAATATTTCAAAGCGGTTCTTTGAACAGCTTATCGGAAACACGCTGAAAAAATGCTTCGGCGTGGCGGACATCAATTCCGCAAGCGCAGGAAAAACCTTTCTTGAAGCTCTGCCCGTTATCGGAAAAAAGGAAAAGGACGGCAAGGGCGTGGCGGTAAAAAGCGTTGACGGAAAATTGCAGATAGATCTGCATATCACAGTTATGTACGGCATAAACATTTCCTCTGTGGTGAAAAGCATACAGCATAAGATAGCTTATGCTGTAAACGAGGAGACTGACCTTGAGGTAGAGGCGGTCAATGTTTACGTTGACGGAATAAAATCATAATTTTTGGGGGAAGCAGATTTTGAATATCAGCGGAAAAATGCTCCGTGACGCTATAATTTCGGGAGCAAACAACATTGTCAACAATAAAGCTATGGTGGACGAGCTGAACGTGTTCCCCGTTCCTGACGGGGATACGGGCACGAATATGTCTATGACCATAAAAAATGCTCTGCCTGAGCTGGAAATGATGAAGGACGACGTTACTGCGGGAGCAGTGGCGTCTGCAACGGCGTCGGCTATGCTGAGAGGCGCAAGGGGAAATTCGGGCGTTATACTTTCCCTTTTGTTCAGAGGGATCTCAAAGGGTCTGAAAGAAAAAACCGAGGCGACTGCGGCTGATTTTGCCGCTGCTCTCACAAAGGGCGTTGAGGCGGCTTATAAATCGGTGATGAAGCCTACTGAGGGGACCATTCTCACAGTGGCGAGGGAAAGCGCTGAGGCTGCGACGAAAAAGGCTGAGGAAACGGACGACGTGGCTCAGGTGTTTGAAACGCTTATAACTGCGGCTGAAAGCTCTCTGGAGAATACTCCGAAGCTGCTCCCAGTGCTGGAAAAGGCAGGAGTCGTGGACGCAGGCGGTATGGGCTTTCTTGTGATAATGAAAGGTATGAAGCAGGTGATAGACGGGGGCGAAATAGTTCCCGACAGCACAAGCGATGAGGAAAGCGCAAGGAAAGAGCCTGTCATTACCAATGCGGCGGGGAGCGTCAAGGCGGATATTGAATTTACCTACTGCACTGAGTTCATCGTTCAGAAAAAGGCGGACAGCAAGGACGCAAGCTCGCTGAGAGCTTATCTTGAAAGTATCGGCGACAGCGTTGTGGTGGTGGACGACGACAGTATAATCAAGGTCCACGTTCACACCGAACACCCCGGAAAAGCGCTTGAACAGGGGATAAAGTTCGGTCCGCTTGTGAATATGAAAATAGAAAATATGAAGGAACAGCACAAATCCCAGGAAAAAAAGGTGGAAATGGCGAAGAGGCAGAAGATACAGCCTGCAAAGCCTGAAAAGGAGTTCGGCTTTGTTTCCGTGGTGAACGGAGCAGGACTTGAAGCGATATTCACCGATCTGGGCGTTGACAGTATCGTAAGAGGCGGGCAGACCTCTAATCCCTCTACCGAGGATATTCTTGAGGCAGTTATGGCTACTCCTGCGAAAAACGTGTTCGTTCTTCCAAACAATAAAAATATAATCATGGCGGCTGAGCAGGCGGCAAAGCTGGTGAAGGACAGAAACGTCATCGTTTTGCAGTCGAGGACGATACCTCAGGGTATCTCGGCTATGCTGGTATTTGACGAGACCGCTACCGCCGCTGAAAACGGCGTGAATATGACCGGCGCTCTGGACAACGTTGGGACGGGCTCTGTCACCTTTGCGGTGAGGGACAGCGATTTTGACGGCAAGAAGATAAAGCAGGGCGATATTTTAGCTATGGAAAACGGAAAGCTGGCGTTTGTGGAGAGAGACGTGACAAAGGCACTGCTTAAAGTTACCAAAAAGCTGATAAAGAGCGATTCTTCTTATATAACCGTTATTTACGGAGCTGACGTCACCGACGAAAGCGCAGAGGAGGCGTATCAGCTTCTGAAATCGAAGCTGGGCGACGATCTGGAGATCGTGCTGGTAAACGGCGGACAGCCTATTTACTACTATATCGTTTCGGTGGAGTAAGCTGTTGAGCCATTGCTCAGTACCGTAAAACTGAATAAATGCTGATTTTCTAAAGAGAACCGTACGGTTCTCTTTTTCAGCAGGGAGAAATTTATGAAATTCAAAGAGATAGAAACTGAAAGGCTTTTGCTGAGAAAGCTGAGGATAGAGGAAGCGGAACACATTTTCAAAACGTGGACAGGCGATGAAAGAGTTACAAAATTTATGATGTACACTACGCATCAGTCTGCGGAAGTGACAAGAGATTGGCTGGCGGGAACGATAAAGCATTACGACGAGGAGGACAGCAGGTCTCTTCAATGGGGATTTCAGCTTAAAAGCACGGGAATGCTTATCGGAAGCGGCGGCGCAATATTTAAACCTGAATATCAGATGTACTCCATCGGGTACAATATCGCTTACGACTACTGGGGAAACGGATATACCACCGAGGCTGTCAAAGGGATAATAGAATATCTGAAAAGTATCGGAATAAAGCAGATATATTCCGACCACGCCGTGGACAATCCCGCAAGCGGGAGAGTTATGGAAAAGGCGGGTATGCACTACTGGAAGGACGGGAGCTACACCTGCCTTGACGGGAGAGTTTTTCAGGCAAAATTTTACAGGCTGGATCTTGAGTGAGGTTTTATGGATATAACGTATCTCAAAGGCGTGGGCGAGAAAAAAGCCAAGCTGTATGAAAAGCTGGGGATAACCACCGTTGAGGGATTGGTGGGGTTTTATCCCAGAGATTATTTTGATTTCAGCGCTCCGAAAAATATCTGCGAGATAGAAAACGGGGAAAGCTGTGCCTTTAAAGGAAGGGTCGTCAAAAAGTTCCGCCCGCACCTTGGGAGGATAGCGGTATATCAGGCGGCAATAAGCGACGATACGGACGAAATGCTGGTGACGTTCTTTAACACGCAGTTTTCCTTTGACAAGTTAGTGGTGGGGCAGAGCTATCTTTTTTACGGAAAGGTGAACTGCGATTTTGTTAAGAAAGAGACCGCTTCCCCGCTGTTTATCCCCGAATGGGAGGAAAATAAAATAACTCCCAAATATTCCCTCACAAAAGGGCTGTCAAATAATATGATAGCCGCAAATATGAGGACGGCGCTGGATATTTACAAGGGTGAGGAGCTTTTGCCGGATTATATCAGGGAAAAAGCGGGATTGCTCCCGATCGATGAGGCGCTGAGGAATATTCATTTTCCCGAAAGCGCGGAAATGCTGGGTAAGGCTAAGTACAGGCTGATATTTGAGGAGCTGCTGGTGTTGCAGCTTGGGCTTATGCTTTTGAAAAACAGGAAGAAAAGCAAGGCAGGGGTAAGGCTGAAGCCTGTGGATATGAGTGGGTTTTACGGTTCCCTGCCCTTTGTTCCCACGAACGCTCAGAAAAGAGCAGTGGAGGAATGTATTGCAGATATGCTGGGCGAGCTGCCGATGAACAGGCTTTTGCAGGGCGACGTTGGCAGCGGCAAAACGCTGGTGGCGGCGGCGCTGATGTATTTTGCGGCGATGAACGGGGTGCAGTCAAGCCTGATGGCGCCTACGGAAATTCTGGCAAAACAGCATAGGGACAGTCTTTCGGCGTTTCTTGAGCCGTTTGGGATAAAGGTGGAATTGTTGACAGGTTCTCTTTCGCAAAAGGAAAAAAATGAGGTAAAAGAACGGCTGAAAAGCGGAAAATCGCTGGTCGCGGTGGGAACGCAGGCGCTGATACAGAAAAATGTGCAATTCAAAGAGCTGGGGCTTTCGGTAACAGACGAACAGCACCGTTTCGGCGTGGCTCAAAGGTCGGAATTGCAGGCGAAAGGAACAAGTCCTCACAGTCTTGTAATGTCGGCTACGCCTATTCCCAGAACGCTGGCGCTGATGATATATGCCGATCTGGATATTTCAGTGCTGGACGAAATGCCGAAGGGACGAATACCCATAAGGACGTACTGGGTGGACGAAAGCTATCATCAGCGGCTGTATAATTTTGTGATAAAGTACGTTAAGGCGGGGTATCAGGCTTATATCGTATGTCCGCTGATCGAGGAGGGGGCAAGCGAAAAGACCGCCGCAACGGCTTATTTTGAAAAGCTGAAAAACGGATATTTTGCAGGTATTTCGGTGGGACTGCTCCACGGAAAAATGAAACAGGCGGAAAAGGACGCGGTTATGGCGGATTTCAAGGCGAACAAGGTCTCTGTGCTTGTTTCAACCACAGTTATCGAGGTGGGAGTTGACGTTCCCAACGCTGTGGTGATGATAATAGAAAATGCGGAGCAGTTCGGACTGTCACAGCTCCATCAGCTGAGAGGACGTGTTGGACGTGGAAACGTTCAATCGCACTGCATTCTGGTGAGCGACAGCAAGACTGAATACACAAAGGCGAGAATGGAAACGATGGTCGCTACAAGCAACGGATTTGAGATAGCGGACAAGGATCTGGAATTAAGAGGTCCCGGGGACTTCTTCGGATATGCACAGCACGGGCTTCCGCCGCTGAAAATTGCAAGTATGACGGGAAATATGGAAACGGTAAAGCAGGTGCAAAGATATTCGGCGGCTATCCTGAAGGACGACCCGAATCTGACCAAGGAAAAGAATAATGGACTGAGAGAGCTTACAAAGCGGCTGTTCAGCAGCGGGGAGAAATTCGGCTTTAATTAAGGCGGTGGAAAGTTGAAATTAAACGAGGATTTTGAAAAGGTGATAACCGAGGAAAAGATCGAACGATGGAGATACCCCAGATTTTTTGCCGATACCAGCGGAGAAAGCGTTGTTATCACGGGAGAGGACGCAAAGCATATTTCAATAGTCCTGCGTATAAAAGCGGGAGAACTGGCTGTGCTGTGCGACGGAAACGGTGAAGACAGTCTTTGCAGGATAACCGCTGTAAATAGGGATTACGTGGAATTTGCGGTTATGGACAGGCAGAAAAATGAGGCGGAGCCTGACGTTTTCGTTACGCTGTACCAGTGTCTTCCCAAAGGGGACAAAATGGACTTTATCGTTCAGAAGGCGACGGAATTGGGAGTTTCAAGAGTCGTTCCCGTTTTGTCAAAGAGGTGCGTTTCACGTCCTGATGAAAAAAATGCAGGAAAGAAAATCCAGAGATGGCAGAAAATCGCCGAGGAAGCGTCAAAGCAGTGCGGGCGGGGAAAAATCCCGCAGATAGGCGATCTGACAGATTTTAAAAAAGCTGTTGCGGAATATTCTGTCGAAAAAACGGGGATACTTTTTTATGAATGCGGCGGAATGAAATTATCGGAGCTCCCGCTTGAAAACGCAAAGGAGATTGACGTTTTTATAGGCAGCGAGGGTGGATTTGAGGCGGAAGAGGCAAAATTAGCTGTGGAACACGGAATAGTTGCCGCTACGCTGGGGAAAAGGATTTTAAGATGTGAGACGGCGCCTGTGGCGGCGCTTGCGGTGTTGATGAATTTAACAGGAAATATGTGACGGATTTGTGTATTTTGCTATATTTTGCATAGGACTTGAAAAAAAACGGATTTTGTTATATAATGGTAAAAAATAAACGCTTTTTTACAGGAGGATCTATAAATGAACAAGGGACTTGTAGGATTTCTTATCGGACTTATAGCCGTTATCGGAGGCGCTTTTGTCGCTACCATTCTGCTCAAGAACAAGCTGATCCAAAACAAAGAGGATGAGGAAGACGATTTCCCCGAATATGATCCTCTGGACGACGCTGTGGACGATGAGGAATTTGAAAACTTCTTTGGCGAGGACGAGCTGCCCTCAGTTGAGGATCTTGTTGACGATGTGAAGGACAAGGTCGAGGACGCAGTTGAGGACGTAGCGGACGAGATAGAAGACGCTGCGGAAGAGGCTGAAGAAGAGGATCAGAAGCTTTGATCCTGTCAAGGTTTAATTTAATAATGCAAAGGACGGGTCTTTCCGTCCTTTAAGTTTATACGATATTTTTCGGAGGTTTTTATGAAGTACATAAATCCTGTGATAAGAGGGTTTTATCCTGATCCCAGCGTTTGCAGGGCGGACGACGGGTATTTTTATCTGGTTTGCAGCAGCTTTCAGTTTTTCCCCGGACTTCCGCTTTTTAAAAGCAAGGATCTGGTCGATTGGGAACAGATAGGACACTGTATAACAAGAACTTCACAGCTTGATCTGAACGGCGTTGAACCGTCGGGTGGCTTATTTGCTCCTACCATAAGATATAACAAGGGGAGATTTTACGTTGTTGTCACAAATACCAGCGGCGACGGGAATTTTTACGTTTATACTGACGACATAAACGGAGAATGGTCGGATCCTGTTTTGGTGGACAGAGGAGGTATCGACCCTTCCCTGCTGTTTGACGGGGACAAGGTATACTTTATGAGCAACGGCGAGGACGACAGCGGAGAGAACGGAGTTTCCCTGTGCGAGATAGATATTGAAACGGGAAAGGTGCTTGGTCCCTGCAAATGTATTTCCAAGGGAAGCGGAGGAAGATTTATTGAAGCTCCTCATCTGTATCATATCGGGGAATATTATTATCTCTTAGCGGCGGAGGGCGGAACCGAATACGGTCATACCGAGTGTATGTTTAGAAGCAGAGAGCCGTTCGGTCCTTATGAAGGCTGTCCGCATAATCCCATACTCACAAACCGTCATTTAGGCGGATATACGGTGCAGGGGGCGGGTCACGCTGATATCGTTCAGGACGGAAGCGGTCAGTGGTGGATGGTAAATCTGGCGTTCAGGCAGATAAATATGTGGCGGCAGTTTCATCATCTGGGGCGTGAGGTGTTCCTTGAGCCTGTGTTCTTTGACGAAAACGGCTGGCTGAAGGTGGGCAGCGACGGCACCAGCCGCTGTGGGTTTGAGCTTGAAAACGGCGGTTGCAAAAGTATTCCGAACGTGGAATATCCCGCTTATAAGTGGAGCTTTTCGGAAAAAGAGGCGTGCTATATAAGGCGTCCCGATTATAGCAATTACAGTTTTGAGGGGAACGTGCTGAAGCTGAAAGGCACGGAAAACAAGCTGAACAGCAGAGGAAACGTCACATTTGCGGGCGTTCGGCAGAAGGAATTTGACTGCACGGCCGAAGTTGAGGTGAATGTAAATTCCGTTTCAGAGGGTATGAGGTGCGGGCTGACCGTTTATATGGACGAGAACGACCACTATGACGTTGTGGTGGAGAAAAACGTCGAAAGCTGTACTGTAAGCGGTATCATAAATATCGGCGGCGTTGCGTTGGCGACGAATACGATCGAAACGAATGAGCTTAAACTGAAAATTGAGGGGCAGGCGCAGTATTACAAGCTGTACGGCTTTGAAAAAGGACAGTGGGTGCAGCTTGGAGGAATGGAGTCGAAATATCTCAGCAGCGAGGTGTGCGAGGGATTTACGGGAGTTATTATAGGCGTGTTCTGCGAGGACGAAAAGGGCGGTACTGCCGAATTTACGGTAAAATAAGGGGGAAACGCTATGCCGAGGTGGTTGGATAACGCAATATTTTATCAGATATATCCTCAGTCTTTCTGCGACTCAAACGGGGACGGGATAGGCGATATAAAGGGGATAATATCAAAGCTGGACTATGTGAAAAGTATAGGGTGTAATGCGATATGGCTCAATCCCTGTTTTGTTTCGCCTTTCGGGGACGCAGGGTACGACGTGGCAGACTATTTCAGCGTTGCTCCCAGATATGGGACAAATCAGGATATAAAGGAGCTTTTTGAGGAAGTCCACAAAAGAAATATGCATATTCTGCTTGACCTGGTGCCGGGGCATACGTCGGTGGAGCATAAGTGGTTCAAGGAGTCGATAAAGCCTGAGAAAAATCAGTTTTCAGACAGGTATGTGTGGACGGACAGCGTGTGGGAACAGCCCGATGGTATGAACTGCATAAGAGGTATCTCGCAAAGGGACGGCTGCTGTGCTGTGAATTTCTTTTCCACTCAGCCTGCGCTGAACTATGGGTACTACAAACCTGAGAAGCCGTGGCAGATGTCTGTGGAGGACGAGGCGCCGAAAGCTACTCTTGAAGCTATGATAGACGTTATGAAATTCTGGCTGAAAATGGGGTGCGACGGATTTCGCGTCGATATGGCGGCGTCGCTGGTGAAAAACGACGTTGACGGAAAAGGAAATATCGGGCTGTGGAACAAGGTGAGGAAAATACTGGACAGCGAATTTCCAGACGCTGCGATAGTTTCCGAGTGGGGAGAGCCTGACAAGTCCTTGCAGGCGGGATTTCATATGGATTTTCTCCTGCATTTCGGTCCGTCAAGATATAACGACCTGTTCCGCTGTGAAGAGCCGTTTTTCTCAAAGAGAGGAAAAGGAAATGCGGCGGGATTTGTGAAAAAGTATGAGGAAAATTACGCAAAAAGCGGCGGAAAAGGGCTTATCTGCATCCCCTCAGGAAATCACGATATGGACAGACTGGCGAGGAAATTTGATACGGAGGAGCTGAAGATATGCTTTGCTTTTCTGCTGTCTGTGCCAGGCGCTCCGTTTATTTACTACGGGGACGAGATAGGAATGAGGTATGTTGAGGGGCTGACATCGGTGGAGGGCGGCTACGGACGGACAGGTTCACGCTCGCCTATGCAGTGGGACGGTTCGGCTAATGCAGGATTCAGCACTGCTCCCGCAGAAAAGCTGTATATCCCTCTTGACCCTGACAGCGAAAGACCCACTGTTGAAAAGTGTATGAACGACGGCAATTCCCTGCTGAAGGAGATACAAAAGCTGATAAAGGTGAGGAATGAGCATAAGGCTTTGCAAAGCGGCGGGAGGATAGAATTTGTCTTCGCTGAGGAAAACAGGTACCCGCTTGCGTTTGTGAGAAGCTGCGATGAAGAAAAGATACTGGCGGTTATAAATCCGTCGGGGGAGGAATGTGGATTTTCCCTTGACGTTGACATAAAGGAAATCATTTACCGCCTTGGAGGCGGTATCAGGTCAGGCGGCGGAAAAATTACAGCAATGCCGCAGAGCGTTGAATTTTCAGTTATAGGCTGAAAGGAAAGGAGCAAGAATATGATTTTCAAACCGTTTAAGGATATTTCCCTTTCAAGGCTGGGAATGGGAAATATGAGACTGCCGCAAAGGTTCGACCTGCCGGAAAATCCAATTGACAGGGAAAAAGGGCGGGAGATGATAGACCTTATAATGAAAAGCGGAGTAAACTATTACGATACCGCTTACGTTTACAACGGCGGGGATTCGGAAAGGTTTCTGGGGGAAATTCTGGCTGATTACGACAGGGACAGCTATTATCTGGCAACAAAGTTCAACTACGGTGCAAATCCCGACTACAAGGCGGTTTTTGAGGAACAGCTCAAGCGCTGCAACACCGATCATTTTGACTTCTATCTGCTTCACGCCGTGGGTGACGGAAACTATCAGGACTACATAAAATGCGGGTGCATTGAGTATTTCAAGGAATTGAAAAAACAGGGGAAAATAAAATACCTGGGATTTTCAGCTCACGCATCTCACGAGGTCCTGAGAAAGTTCTCGGATCTGGAGAAGTGGGATTTCACGCAGATACAGCTCAACTACTACGACTGGCTTTTCGGCGGAGCAAAGGGCGAATATGAAATTTTGGCGGAGAGAAATGTTCCCGTTATCGTTATGGAGCCTGTAAGAGGCGGAAGGCTGGCTTCGCTTACTCCCGAAGCGGAGGCGGTGCTGAAAGAGGCTCACCCCGACTGGAGCATAGCAAGCTGGGCGTTCAGGTGGGTGAAAAGACTGCCGCAGGTGCAGGTGGTATTGAGTGGTATGTCAAATATGGAGCAGGTAAGGGACAATCTGAACACCTTCAGTGACGACAGGGCGCTTACAGACGAGGAAGAAAAGCTCCTATTCAAGGCGTGCGATATGTTCAAAAGTCAGATACAGGTGCCTTGCACGGGCTGTCGTTACTGCTGTGACAACTGTCCGTCGCAGATTGATATTCCTAAGATTATGACGGTGTGCAATGATTACCGCATAAACGGTGAATGGGCGCTCCACGGGCTGAGGGACAGCGACAAGCCTACTCCTAAGGACTGTCTGGGGTGTGGAGAATGTACAAAGCACTGCCCACAGGGGATAGATATTCCTGCGCTGATGAGTGAGATGAGGGAGAAGCTGTAAAGATTTGAAAGTAAGAACAGTTTACTGAGAAAAGATTTTCAGGAGAAAAATTTGATTAACCGTTTTAACGGACAGTAGATTTCTTTACATTTGGGTGGTATAATGTTAATTGTCGAGTGGGCGACTGTTCGACAAATTGAGAGTTTGCGGAGGTATAGGAGAATGTTAGTAAAAGCCACAAAAGAAGATATTGAGCAGTATATGGATTTTGCTTACTCTCTCGCAATGGATCAAACGAAATCCGGCTATCCCCTATGGTCAGACGGTGTTTCCATAAAAGAGGAATTTGTGGAACGTGTCTGGAGAAGCTATGAGAGTGAAGATCGTGACATACTTCTTTTTGTTGTAGACGGAGTGGTTGAAGGGTGGATTCAGTTTTTCTATATCAAGGAGGACCGATATCTCCAGACAAACGGCTTTCTTATTAACCGCTGTACAGAGCAGGCTTTAACGGAGTTTTTGGAATATGCCCATGCGCATTTTTCAGGGTATGATCTGTATTTTGGCTTTCCAAAACGAAATACCGACGCGATTTCCGCCTTGCAAAAAAGAAATTGCAGATTGATTCAGGAATGCTATCACGATATTTATATTTTTGACGGTGCTGACATACACGCCGAAACGGATGGGATTGTAAGGGTGACTGAAAGCAATTTCTCAGAATTTAGCAAAATATATCAAGTTGACTCCGAAACATATTGGAGCGCAGAACGTATTTTTA
>CANQXF010000035.1 GCA_947627695.1 uncultured Ruminiclostridium sp.
GGCGTGGTGGGACCGCACCGAGCGTTCCATGTCGCCTCGGGCGGCACCGTCTGCGTCCACTGCCGGCCACAGGGGTGCGCGATGCTCTCGCCGGGCGTCGCCGAGCACCTGTCAGCACTGATCGCCGGACAGTGGGACGCCGTCGCACAGTCCTCCCCCGCAGTGGTGCGTCAGGCCTCCGGAATCGCCGCCGCCCCTTTTTTCCTCCACCCACTGTTTTCATCTTGCTTTTTCCCTCAAAATCTGCTATACTGTAATATGTGCAATTATGTATTGCCGCCATCAGTTTATTTCGGAGGAAAAAATGAAGGACGCACTGCTCAGACGCATAAGCGGCAGGGCGGGACACAAGGGAGTAATGCTCCTTTTGTATCTCGTCTTTTTCGCCGTGCATATCGCGGCGGGAGCTTGCGTATCACTTCCCTCGGTACAGCCTGAGGAATTTTCCTGCGCGTTGCTTGCAAAGTATTTTTTGGGCGCAGACTGGAGGGGAGCGCTTGGCGGCGTTGACCCCGCCCCCTACGGCGGGATACTTCAGTCCCTGCTTTATATCCCCGCAATTCTCCTTTCCTCCGACGCATATACCCAGTATCATATCGCCCTCGCCCTTAACGGTGCGGCGGTGAGCCTGATACCCGTCCTTGCTTATTCCTGCTGTATTTCCCTCGGCGTGGAAAAGCGCTGGCAGGCGGCGTTGTGCTCGTTTTGCGCAGGTGGATTTACCGCCTGCCTGCTTTACAGCAAGTTCGTCTGGAACGAAAGCCTTGCCCTGCTTATGCCGTGGCTGGCGTTGTTCCTTCTTATAAAATCGGACAAGGCGGAGGGAAAGGGCAGAAAAATGCTGTTCTCCTTCCTGCTGGCGCTCACTGCGGCGGCGTCCCTTTGCGTTGATTACCGCCTTGCGGCGCTGGTGCTTGCGCTGATAATAACGGTGATACTCTCGGTAGCGATATTCAGACGTCAGACGGTGGAGATACCCGTGTTCTTTGTTTCGCTGGCGGGACTCACCTTTCTGGCGGAATTTTGCAATTATGCGGTGCAGTACGACGTGTGGGGAGTAAAGGACCCGCTTGCGATGAACGGCACCGTGGAACACTTTATAGCGGAGATACCAAACGCCCTTTCAAAGGGAACGGAAGCGTTCTTCGCCTGCTTTTCCTCTCAGCTGTACAGCTTCGTGTGCGGCTCATGGGGAATGGGAGCGCTTGGGACTGCGCTTGTAGTGATACTTGCCTGCCGCTATTTTTCCGCCAATAAAGAGGAAAAAAAGAAATTTTCGCCCAGCCGCGGCATATTTGTAACATTTATCTCGGTATTCGGCATATGTATGCTTGCGGTCAGCGTTTTTTCCGCTTTGGAGGGAGAACCGGCGACTCAAAGTCAATTGCTTTTCAGCAGATATATGGACGGGGTGCTGCCCTTTACCCTGCTGTTCGTGCTGTTGTTCGTGTTCGGCGGGGAGCTTGCCCTGACGGAGATCTCAGGGGGAATAATCGCGGCGGCGGCAGCGTATATGCTGTTCTTTTTCACAGGGCGCTACGCCGTGCTTGAAGCGCCGCAGGGCGCTCCCACCGACATTTACGGAGTTATCCCCGCTATGTTCGGAGAGGGGCTGGAGGGAGGAATGACCTCCACGGGACTGCTTTCCGCAATAAGCTGTTCAATGTGCCTTATGGCGGTATTGCTTGTTATCGTTTCCTGCGCAAAAAAGCTGAAAAAGGCGGTAACTGCGGCGGCGGTAGCGGCTTTGACCCTCTATTCGGCGGTATTCGGCGTAATGCGCTGTCTGCCCTACACCGCACAGCAAAGCGCAGAGAGCACAAGCGGCTACGAGCGTATCTCCGAAAGCCTTTTCAACAACACAGACGCCCCCGACGTAACGGTATACCTCTGCCTTGAGGAGGGCGTGCCATATCTTCAGTATCTCAACCAGAACATAACCGTTTCCTATGCCGACGACCCGTCGCAGATACAGGAAAATACTTATATAATTGTCACCATAGGCACCGATTTCGGCATACCGCCCACTGAGCTGCTGCTTGTAAGGCAGACGGGCGATTACCGCATATACGCCTACGGCGAAAGAGCGCAGGCATACAAACAGGCGCAAACAGTGTGATTTTCATCTGTCAGCGAAGCTGACAGATGAAAATTGACAGTTGACAGTTGACAGTGTACAGTTGTGGTATCGCCTGCGGCGATAGATTTGAATGGCCGCCTGCAAATTTATCACAACTTCCATTGTCAACAAACAACTATCAAATTTATTTTTAAAATCCGTTTTTCGGCTCCGCCGAAAAACCTCCATAACTGTACACTGTACACTGTACACTATCAACTGCCATCGGGGGTGTTTTCTTGCCTATAATAAAAAAGAAACAAAAGCCTCTCCAGCCTGTTAGAGTGCTGGTGCTGAGCCTGCTGTGCGTAGTTGCGGCGGGAACGTTCCTGCTCTGCCTGCCCTTTTCCTCAAAGGACGGACAGTGGACGGACTTTGTGGACTGCCTTTTCACCGCCACCTCCGCCACCAGTGTGACGGGAATTTCCCTTTACAATACCTTTCAGCACTGGACGGTATTCGGTCAGGTAATAATCGTGCTTATGATGCAGATAGGCGGGCTGGGCTTTGTAACCATAGTTACGTTTTTCAACTTCGCCATAGGTCGGCGCATGGGCTTTATCCAGGCAAGTGCGGCGGCGGGAGAGGTCAGCACGGGCGGCTTTGCGGGGAGCAAGCGGCTTTTTATCCGAATCGTCGCCTACACCTTGGTAATGGAGCTTACGGGAGCAGCGATAATGGCGTTCACCTTTGTCCCCCGATATGGCGCTTACGGGATATTCGTGGCGCTGTTTATGGCGGTGTCCTCCTTCTGCAACGCGGGCTTTGACATAATGGGAACGGAGGGACCTACCGCCTACACCGACTGCCCGCAGGTGCTTATCGTGATGATGCTTCTCATCTTTTTGGGAGGAATAGGCTTCGTCGTGTGGGACAACTTAGCAAATTACCGCAAGACGAAGCACCTGCAAATGCACACAAAGCTGGTGCTTATAGTAAACGGAATACTCCTGCTGATAGGCTTTGCCGTTTATCTCACCGTGGGACTTATGGCAAGAAGCCATTTCAGCGATATGAACACGGGAGAGCTGATACTGTCCTCGGCGTTCTCCAGCTTTTCCGCAAGAACGGCGGGCTTTTCAATAGCGGATATGCCTTATGCCAACGACTTTTCAAAGCTTGCTACCATAGGGCTTATGTTCATCGGCGGCTCGCCGGGCTCAACTGCGGGCGGACTTAAGGTCACTACTTTTTCAATTTTGTTAGCCACCGTTGCGGCGGAGCTTAAAGGGAGGGAGGACGCCTCCCTCTTCGGTCACAGAATACCGAAAAAGTTAGTGTACAAATCGGTAACGGTGCTTGTATTGTCAGTAGCGTTCATAATCATCGCTTTCGCCTCTATCTATCTTCTGGACTCCGAAATGCCCGAAGTGGATATTTTGTATGAGGTGATCTCCGCCTTTACCACCACAGGCTTCAGCACAGGCGTTTCTGCGGCGGGAGGAATTGCGGTGAAGCTTATACTCAGCCTTACCATGTTCGTGGGAAGAGTAGGACCCGTATCCCTGCTCCTGTCCCTTATGACGGGAAAAGGCAGCTCAGGCAAGGACAGAGTCCTCCCCGACTGCGAGCTGCTGATAGGCTGATACGTTCATCTTGATACAATGCGAGGATCAACTATGTATACGATAGAAAACTATAAGCTGCTGCCTGAACGTTTTTCAGGTCAATACGCCGACGTTCACCGCTTTTTGACGACCTTTGCCGACAGCGGAGTAAACGAACACTTTCACTGGGGACGGTTAGACTGGATGTTGACTTCACCCTATCTTGACAGGGAAAATATCTCACGAATGGCACTTTTTAAAGACGAAAACGGCAAAATCGCAGGACTTGCGCTGTTTGATACTTCTTATGATGACAGGTGGTATCTCCTGCACGCCGTTTCAGACCAGGAGCTTTTCAGAAAAATGGTCGGATATGTTATTGACGTTGACGGAAACGAAGCGATTATCCATACAAATGAACGGGATAAGCCGCTTTGCGATTTTCTTGAAAGCAACGGCTTTGCGGGACATCATTCCGAAAGCGTTTTAGAACTCCCGCTTAACGGTCGGAAGCTGAACGATACCTTGCCGAACGGCTTTAAAACGGTTTATGAGCCTGATGAATATAAGTGGCGGCAGGTTATCTGGCACGGTTTTGACAACGACGGTGAACCCGAAACGCCTGACAAAGAGACTGCAAAGGCGCAAAGGCGGCTGTATGACAATGCGTATATAAAGGTATTTGCGGAAAAAGACGGCATATATGCGGCGCACTGCGGCGTGTGGTATGACGGCGGCGTAACCGCCTATATAGAACCGCTGGCAACGATCCCCGAACACCGAAAAAAAGGACTTGGCAGGGCGGTCGTATATGCGGCGGCAAATATAGCGGCAGAGCGCGGCGCAAAGAGAGCGATCGTTTTATCGGAGCAGGAGTTTTATTTTCACATCGGTATGACAGTATCATCGGTAGTGAAAAGGTGGACTTTGGCGTAAAACTGTACTGCTGAATAATATTTATATTTTAAACAACACATAAACATATGGAAGAAAAATTTTTGCTTGGAAACATAAGCGTATACGTCAGCGCCGACCACCGTTTCGGCACCGACGCCATACTGCTGGCGGGCTTTGCCTCGCCGAAAGCGGGGGACGTGGTGTGCGACCTTTGCACAGGCTGCGGGGTGATACCCCTGTACTTCTGCAAGGAAAAGCCGCCGAAAAAGGTCTACGGCGTGGAGATACAGCAGGAGGCGGCGGAGCTTTTCAAAAAGTCCGTGGAGGAAAACAATTTGCAGGAGCGTGTGTTCCCCATAAACGCCGACCTGCGGGATATCCCGCTTCTGACGGAAAAGATACCTGCGGGCAGCGTGGACGTGGTAACGGCAAATCCCCCCTACTACAAGGAAAATTCGGGGAAGGAACGGCTCAGCGAAGCTCAGCGCATAGCTCGGCACGAGATAGCCTGCTCCCTGCCCGACGTGATAAACACGGCGGAGGTATTGCTGAAATACGGCGGAACGCTGAAAATATGTCACCTGACGGAGCGTATCGCCGACGTGTTCTGCCTTATGCGGGAAAAGCGCATTGAGCCGAAAAGGCTGACCCTTGTGTGCAACAAGGCGGGCGAAAAGCCGTGGCTCGCCCTTGTTGAGGGGAAAAAGGGCGGCAAGGTCGGGCTTTCCGTGGAAAAGCCCCTTGTGATGAGGAATGAGGACGGCGGTTATACCGACGAATTGCTTGAAATATATAAATAGGGGATATTCGTCTGCGGAACAGCCTCAGCTGCGACCCAATCGGGCAGTTTCCTGCGGCAGATAACCTGAAAAGGAGGTGATAGCTTGCCGCTTTATATAGTCGGCTCTCCAATCGGAAATCTTGGGGATTTTTCCCCAAGAGCAGTGGAAGTGCTTAACGGCGTGGATTTTATCTGCGCCGAGGACACGAGAGTGACGGGAGTTTTGCTTTCAAAATTCAGCATAAAAAAGCCTATGATAAGCTATCACGAGCATAACGCCCGCCAGCGGGGAGAGGAACTGCTCCCTCGGCTCCTTGCAGGGGAAAGCGCGGCGGTGGTGACCGACGCGGGAATGCCGTGCATAAGCGACCCGGGCGAGGAAATAGTAAAGCTGTGTGCTGAACATGGGATAGAGGTCATCGCCGTTCCCGGACCTACGGCGGCAATGTCCGCCCTTGCAATAAGCGGACTTCCCACCAAAAGATTTTGCTTCGAGGGCTTTCTCAGCGTCACAAAGCGTATCCGCTTAGAGCATTTGCGGCAGCTTAAAGACCTTCCCCAGACTTTGATATTCTATGAAGCTCCCCACAAGCTGAAAAACACGCTGAACGACCTTTTAGAGGAGCTTGGCGACAGGCGCATAAGCCTTTGCAGGGAAATGACGAAAGTCCACGAGGAAGTCATACGGGGAACGATAAGCGAGATGATACAGCTTTACAAGGAGCAGGAGCCGAGAGGTGAATACGTCCTTGTGATAGAGGGAGCGCCCGAAAAGGCGGAGGAGGAAATGACCCTTGAGCAGGCGGCGCTTTCCGCCCTTGAAATGGCAAAGCGGGGAATGACCCCCTCTCAGGCGGGAAAAGAAGCGGCAAAGCTCAGCGGCTTTTCCAAATCCGAGATATACAAGCGATTGCTTGAGCTTACAAACGAACAGGAATAATTTTCAGGAAAAGAGGTAACATATGGAAAAAAGAAACATTACTCTCCCCATAATCCTTTCACTTGCGGCAATAATGGTCGCAGTAGCGGTGCTGATATTCAAGCTGGGACAGCAGTCCGCAGGCGCGGCAAGCTGGAGCGAGTACGACGATTACGGCTGGTCGTGATATTTTCGGCTTTGCCGAAAATATCACAGTTGTTAGTTTGATAGTTATTAGTAGTTAGTTGACGGAGTTTTTCGGCTTTGCCGAAAAACGTATTTAAAGTGACAGCCTCAAATCCAAAACTAACAACTAACTACTATCCAACTAACAACTATTTGACTTTTCAGCTGAATTGTGCTATACTGTTCTGTGCTGTTTCAGGCGGCGGAATTTGTTGTTTCTTTGCGGAGAACGGGAAATGAACGGGAATTTTAAGAAGGATATATTCACAATACCCAATATCCTGAGCTATTTTCGGATAGCTCTTATTCCTGTGTTCATCGTGCTGTTCCTCAACGCAAAAAACGGCGTGGGCTTTCATATCGGAGCGGTTGTGGTGCTGGTGGTATCTGGGCTTACCGATATGCTTGACGGCAAGATCGCCCGCAAATTCAATCAGATAACCGAGCTGGGGAAGATAATAGACCCCCTGGCGGACAAGCTGACACAGTTTGCGGTGGCGGTGTGCCTTGTGCTGAAATACCCGCTGCTTATTGCAATTATCGTCCTGCTGGTCATCAAGGAGATAACTATGGCGGTGCTGGCGGTGGTCTTTGCCCGCAAGGGGAGAAAGCTGAAAGGCGCTCACTGGTACGGAAAGCTGTCCACGGCTGTATTTTACGGCGTTATGTTTATACTTTTAGCGGTGCCCTACACGAAAATGCCCTTTGCCCTCAGCGCAGTCCTGATAGGGCTCAGCGGAGCGTGTATGCTGCTGGCGTTCGTTATGTACGTGAGGCAGTATGTGGTCATGTGGGAGGATATCCGTGCGGACAGACCCAACAGGAGATATTGACGCAAAGAAAAAATTGCAAAAAGGTGAAAAAAGGTATTGACTTTTTTTAAAGGATACTGTATAATATGATAGCCGACAAATTAACGTCGGCATAAAAAGGTCGGGGTGTGGCGCAGATTGGTAGCGCGCTACCTTGGGGTGGTAGAGGTCGTCGGTTCAAGTCCGGTCACTCCGACCAGCAGCGTGACGCTGCACCCAGCACGCTCCCATCATACGGGAGCGTGTTTTTATGTTCATCGCCCAAATATCTTTTTAGTAACAATACCACAGCAGCGTGACGCTGCACCCAATCCGTTCCTGTTTCGGGAACGGTATTTTTTATGTAAAATCGGCTAATTTTCACAAAGTTATTGACAATTTTTTGATTTGGATATATATTCTATTTGAAGGAGCATATTGTAATGATAAATCGTATAGCAGACGGAAATATTTTTTCAAACAAATTGTAATGAATAAAAAGAAATTATAGAATTATGTAGGGTGCAGTCCTATTTGTTGTGATGGGCAACTTCTTTTACAGAGATTGTGCCCTACATATTTTAACTATAAAACATTTCCTAAATCCACAAAACTTAAACACATAAAAACTTAAAAAATTTGTTTTAAATTAAGGAGAAAGTTTTAAATGGAAGAAAAGTATTTTTTTATTGATCCTAAAACTGCAAGAAAGCTTTTGCATCAAATAAATGATGTTGAATCTACCAAGAGAGGTGTTAACAGCAACGCATATTTATTTGATGAATATGCAGTGTTATCGTCTAAAACCATTAAACTTAGGAATTATACTACACATGATGAAGACCTCGCATATTTTGACGAATTAATAATGACAGTTATGAATTTAAATAAGCAAGGGGTATCTGTTGTGCCTATTCTCGGATATTGTTATGATCCAAAAAGCGAAAACGGAACAGGATACATATTTCAAAAACGAGCAAAAGGTGAAGAACTCTATGATGATGCGATTATGAAAGAATATTATGTTTGGGCGCAGGCAGATAAAAAAACCTCTACTTGTCAAGTAATGCAGATGCAAAGGAATATATCATTACAAGAACAAATTATGTATCAAAGATACCACAGGAACACTTTGACAAATTGATGAAGGATATTATAATACTTGCGGATAATGATATATTAATTGATTTTATGGGGAAAAGCAACTTTTTTTATGATACATCAGTGGGATTTCAGTTTATTGATATCAATTCACATACAGACTATAAATATGGTTTAGAGAATACAAAATATGAAGGTAGTTTAATTTGCGCATATAATGGATTTGTTCCATGCCATATCGAAGCTGGCTCAAGAGTGCTCTCAAGTATTGCTTTAGATGAAACAGCTCTTTTCAATTTAGAAAAAAATAAATTACAGCAGCTTAGACGTGATAACAATATTATTTTTGAAAAATGCAAAACAGCTATGATTAATAGCGGCGTAACTATTGATCAACTCAATATTGTACTTAGAGATCTTAAATTATTTGGAGTAGAAATAGTTGGTAATAATTAACCAAAGAATTAAATCAACTACAGACAGTTAATTATAAAATCGTAATTTATAAGTTACACCTAGTACATTTCAAAAATGAGCATAAGACTTTAGAAAGGGGATATGATATTAGTACTACTATATCATATAATAAAATCATGCATAAAATTGGTAATTATGTTTTTGATTCAGATAGGCTTATTATATACAAGGATGATATAGACGAACAAACTATCAGTATAATTAATGAAACTTTTCCAGCAGATGAAAACTATGAAAAGGTTTTTTCTCGTTTGAAGGAGTTAAATGCTGAAAAAATGAAAATGGATAAAATTACAGTAAGTGATGCGGGCATATGTCTAACATATAATTGTAATTTGCGCTGTACTTATTGTGGGTATTCTTCATCTAATAACAGCAATGACAAATTAAAACAAAGTGATATAGAGGTGTTTATAAAAGATATAATTAAGAAAAGAACAATAAAAAAACTTATTACAAAAAAAGATGAACCTTTAGTGATCAGCTTTACTGGAGGAGGTGAACCTACATACGAATGGGATTTGTTACAAAATGTCATATTTTTTATTAAAAGTCAATGTGAAGATAATAATATTCCACTATATTTAAAAATGACATAGGAGTAAAACCTTGAGATGATATTCACTGCAAAGAACAGTCAAAAATATCTTGAAAATTACCACTACATAGATATTCCACGCAGTCGTATTTTAGCAACGTTGTTACTGCACTATTTCTTTCTGAATATTGGAATGGTGATGTTTTATAGCTATTTTGCTATTGGCGCAGTACCGATAATAGTCTGGGAGATTTACTACATTATGACTTTTGTTCGCGTACTGTGGAGAAGATCCGGTTACTCTCAAGTATTGTTTGTGATCATTCTGGCAGTAAATATAGTAATAGATTTTTTTCTTTCATTTGCAGAACGATGGCTTATAGGACAGTTGCTTAAGGTGATTATCAGTGAAATGGGCGGCTATTGACTCAACACTATAAAAGTGCAGGAACATAAATATTTATCTTACTGACTAAACGGAGGCTGCTTGATCAGCAGAGAAGAGCAAAATGAAAAATATTGACTTTCTTAAGGAATTGAACATAGGGTCGATGATCAAGATTAAAGAAAATTCATGGAATGGCAAGGATTACATAAATCTGGAAAGCTATCTGACAGATGACATTAATGTGATAAATTATCGTCTTGATGCGTTGACTGACCTTATGGAAAATCGCAAGCTTTATGAATCAATGCTCGAGATAGTTCCTCAAATAGATAGTTTTCGTGAACTGCGCTCGTTAAGCTCTACCGCCAGCGACGAAGTGGACGATCTTTATTCAGTGAGGGATTTGCAGGTATATCTTGATTTAGTTGATTACTTGTTTGAAAATCTGAATAAATTCGAGCTGAAATCAGAGATGTTTTTGACCATAAAAAAGAGATAAATGCAATCTGCAAGAGTGAGGAATATGAGACGATAAAGAAGTGCCTGCCTGAAAATGTGAAATTAATACAATCAATTCAAAGTGTGACTGTTGGTGTTAACCTTGATCTGGCTCTGCATCCTGTTGAAGCGGGATTAGTGTCCATAAATAACCAGAAATATGCTTCGGGAAGTTTGATAGATAAGTTGCTTAGAGCAGATATGAAGCCAAGCTCGTTCCAGTGCAGTGCACCCCTTGTTATACCTACTTCAATGATGTCTCGGGAAGAAAAGGAAAGAATTGAATTTTCCATAAATTCGGGATTGCATAAGATACTTCGAAGCTCCCTTCGCTCATGGAAACCTGCGGTAAAGGCTTATTCTCAGTCAAAAATAAATTTTCTGATAAGCTATTATAGTGATCTTCGTTTTCTTATTGCAGCAGCGGAATTTTTCTACAAATTAAAGTCGATGAACTACCCCGTCTGCTGTCCTAAAGTCTATCCAATTGAAAAAAAGCGCTGTTTGATAAAGCAGACTTACAATCCGGAATATGTTTTACAATACGGTCACATGACACTCAATGATATCGAGTTTGATGAAAGAGGCGGAATATACATTTTTACCGGTGCAAACGGTGGTGGTAAGACGCTTTTCGCAAAGTCGGTCGCAGTATGTCAGGCACTGTTTCAGCTTGGGCTTTATGTTCCCGCAGAATATGCGGAGATGAGTCCGCGCAGCGAGATATTGCTGCATTTTCAACAACACGACGGAAGCATTATCAAAAGCCGTTTTATGGATGAATGCGAACATATGAGCAGCGTGATGAAAGCTGCCGATAAATACAGTATGGTGCTGTGTGATGAGGCGTTTTCCGGCACCAACGCTAATGAAGCTGTGGCAATAGCGTCAGAAGTAATAAAAGCCATGAGCGCAAAGGGTTGCCAGGGTATCTTTATAACTCACATGCATGAGTTGTCCTCGCTGCCGCAGGAAATAAACACATTTGAAGGTTGTGTTTCATGCTTGGATAATTTAACAGTAATGGTAGATGAAGAAAGTGGGAAACGGCTGTACAAAATAGTACGAGAATCCCCGGACAAAACAAGCAGAGCAGTGGATATTGCAAAACGATATGGTTTGGATTACGAGAGCCTTATGAGTGGGTTTGATAGTTGACTAGTAAACACCAGTTTAAAGAGTTTAAAAGCATGCAGTTATATGTTTGCTTGAGCAATTTGGCAGTATATTTGATGTTGAATCTTTATTTTCCGCTTCAATCAACTTTCCACAGTTAATTTGATGGCACCCAAATTGTGTCTGCATCACACATCATTAGGAAAAATGTTCTCGATATGCGAGGACATTTTTTGCAAATGGGAAAAGGCTTCGTCCGTCGCCTTTGGCTCGTCCTCAGCTCTTTTCCATTCGCGCTCTCAGGGAAGGGAGCGTGTTTTTTATATTCTCCGTTTTCCCGTCAATAACGTTATTGCAAAAATCGACACGATATGCTAAAATATAAACAACCATAAAATAAAAGGAGCACCGCCATGCAGTATATAGATATCTTCCTCGCCTCGTCCATCACGGATATGCACAACGAACGAATGGAGCTGGGCAATTACATTCGTACGCTTAACGATATGTATCAGTCAAGGGGGATCTATTTCCGCCTGCATATGTGCGAGGATATTTCCGACGAGGTAGCCGCAGGGCGTTCTCAGGACGTTTACAACGACGTTATCAGAGATTGCGATTATTTTTACATAATGTTCTGGCAAAAGGCGGGTCAGTATACTATCGAGGAATTTGACGTGGCGTTAAATCAGTTCCGTGAAACGGGTAAAACGCCTAAAATATCCACTTTCTTCAAAAAGACCGACGAGCCGGGGGAAGACGTAAAAGCGTTTATGGACAGGCTTGACAAGGATCTTCAGCACTACTATACAATGTTTGACAGCATAGATTCCGTCAAATTAAAAATACTTCTGGAAATGGCGCAGCGCCCCGAGCTTCAGGCGCAGGTGACCTTGCAGGACTCTAAGATAATGTTAAACGGCGAAGAGTTAAGGGACCTGCATACTGACAACCTGCCTATTTACGCCAATCACGAGAGAATAAACGAGCTCAGAAAGCAGGCGGAAAAGTTAGGGCAGGACCTTATAAACGCAAGGCTTAAGATCAGCGAAAAACCCGACGATAACGACCTTTGGCAGGAATTATACAAGATCAGCGCAGAGAAAAACAAGGCGGAGGAAGAGCTTCACGACCTTGAAATGGAGCTTATCAAATTAGCCTCACGAGTGGTTGAAATGTCTGCCGACGGCGAATACCTGACCCAAAGGGCGAAAAAAGCTATCGAGCTTTTCGACCAGGGCAGAGCTGAAGAAGCGTTGATAGTTCTCGACGACGAGGAGCGTCGGAAAGACGCCGAGCGAGCCCTGGAAATGGCGAAAGAAACAAAAAATCAGCTCCTCGCCTGCGTAAAAGAATGTGAGCTGAAAATCGACGGTTTAAAGGCGCAGGGCGTAACGCAGTTGATCGCAGAAGGGATCATTTCTCTTTATGAAGAGATAGAGAGTTACGTCAGGGAAGGTGGGCTTGACAGAGGGTATATTATAGACTATATGAATTTCCTCGGAGAGCAGAAGCATTATCAGGAAGCGATAAAAAAGGGAGAACAGCTTTACCATTATTTTAAAAGCGAAGGCACTCTCAACGAGGAAGTCTGGAGCCGATTCTGCAACAATCTTGCAAATTTATATAACAATACCCGCCGCTATGAAAAAGCGGAGCTGCTTTGTATAGAAGCGTTGGAAATACGTCGCAGACTGGCGGGATCTAATCCGCAGGCGTATGAGTCTGACGTAGCAATGACCTGCAACAATCTTGCAAATTTATATAACAATACCCGCCGCTATGAAAAAGCGGAGCTACTTTATATAGAAGCGTTGGAAATACTCCGAAGATTGGCGGGATCCAATCCGCAGGCGTATGAGCCTAACGTAGCAATGACCTGCAACAATCTTGCCGATTTATATAATGATACAAAACGTTATGAAAAAGCGGAGCAGCTTTATATAGCAGCGTTGGAAATATACCGCAGACTGGCGGGATCTAATCCGCAGACGTATGAGCCTGATGTGGCAATGACCTGCAACAATCTTGCGATTTTATATAACAATACCCGCCGCTATGAAAAGGCAGATCTGCTTTATGTAGAAGCGTTGGAAATATATCGCAGACTGGCGGGATCCAATCCGCAGGCGTATGAGCCTAACGTAGCAATGACCTGCAACAATCTTGCGATTTTATATAACAATACCCGCCGCTATGAAAAGGCAGAGCAACTTTACGTAGAAACGTTGGAAATATATCGCAAACTGGCGGGATCCGATCCGCAGGCGTATGAGCCTGATATGGCAACGACTTGCAACAATCTTGCAAATTTATACAGGGATTCGTCCCTGTTTGAAGACGCAGAACCGCTTTATGTGGAAGTGCTGGAAATACGCCGCAGATTAGCGGAGTCCGATCCCCGAACGTACGAGCTTGCTCTGGCGTCGACCTGCAACGATCTTGCAAATTTATACAGCTATATGAACCGTTATGAAGAATCAGAGCCGCTTTATATAGAAGCGTTGGAAATATATCGCAGACTGGCGGGATCTGATCCGCAGGCGTATGAGCCTGACGTAGCAACGACCTGCAACAACCTTGCCGCTTTATATGATGATACAAAACGTTATGAAAAAGCGGAGCAGCTTTGTATAGAAGCGTTGGAAATACGTCGCAGGCTGGCGGGATCTGATCCGCAGGCATATGAATCCGCTTTGGCGATTACGTTATTTAGTTTATATTTATTGTACGGCGATTCAGGCAAAACGGAAGAAGCGGACAGGTATAAGGCGGAAGCGCTTGAGATCGCGGAAAAATACAAAGACTCCGACCCCATATGTCAGCAGATTTGCGACAGGCTGACTGATGATCAGGAATAAATCAGAGGCTTCGCCATGCCCACATATTGCCAACCCCCCAAAAATATGCTATACTATACACTGTATTCCAAAATGGAGGAACGGTATGGCAAACTTCACCAAAAAGGCGATACAAGCGTCGTTCATAAAGCTGCTCAACGAGCGCCCGCTTTCAAAAATAACCGTAAAGGACATCGTTGCGGACTGCGGGATAAACCGCAACACCTTTTACTACTACTTCGAGGATATACCCGGACTGGTCGAGGACATCGTGGAGGAGGACGCCGAAAAGATAATACAGGCTTACCCTACGGCGGAAAAGCTGGAGGACTGTCTTGAGGCGGTGATCGACCTTGCTCTGTCCAAAAAGAAAGCCGTCCTTCACATCTATCACTCTTCAAACCGCGATATTTACGAGCGTTACTTGTGGAAAGCCTGCGACCACACGGTGAACACCTATTTAAACACCGTGCTTAGCGGGTGAAAGATAAGCGACGGCGATATGGAAGCGGCAAGAAAGTTCCTTTCCGCCTTGGCGTTCGGCACCGTTTCCTACTGGCTGAAAACCGATATGCAGGACGATATACGCAGCACCCTTGCCCGCCTTGCGGAGCTAAAAAAGGGAATGATGGAGGAGATCACAGAACGCAGTGAGGACGAGTAAATCTGTTCATCGGACAGCGCAAAACAGAATAAAACAAAAAAGAACGGATATCAGGTAGCTTCCAATAAGACAGTATCGAAACAATACTGACATAGGGTAGCTGCCAAACAGGGGTGCAACAAAAGAAAACAGCCATATTTGGAAATCCATCCGAGTATGGCTGTTCTCTTTT
>CANQXF010000036.1 GCA_947627695.1 uncultured Ruminiclostridium sp.
TGGACGCACAGCCGAAAGATGTCCCTCACGACTTCCGCGGCAGTCTCGTCTATCACCCAGTGGGTCTTGTCCTGCGGATCTTTGACATAGCCGTATGGCGGGTTGGTGCAGAGATGTTTTCCGGCCTGCCCCTTTGCTTTGAACACAGCGCGTATCTTACGGCTGGTGTCCTTGGCATAGAACTCGTTGAAGATGTTGATGAACGGCGTCATGTCATTCTCCGTCTGGTTGTCGCTGTCTACACCGTTGTTGATGGCGATGAATCGGACATCGGCGTTGGGAAAAATCATCTCTGTATACATGCCCACCTTGAGATAATCACGTCCAAGACGGCTCATGTCCTTGACGATAATCGTCCCTACTTTGCCCTCATCCACTAATCCCATCAACCGTTGCCAATCCGGACGGTCGAAGTTCGTACCGCTGTACCCATCGTCCACGAAAAAAGCTGTGTTGGTGAATCCGTTGTCCTCCGCATACTTCTGGAGGATGGACTTCTGGTTTCGGATGCTGTTGCTGTCCCCCTGTAATTCATCATCACGAGAAAGGCGGCAATAAAGTGCTGTAATTTTGTCACTGCTGTAAGGCTGTCTTGCTGTCATGTGTCCTCCTTCCCGACAGCCTTCAAACGGGTACTATGATATTCCCGCAAGACCACCGAAAAGTCAAGTCAATTCTCCATATTTGTCACATTGTTTCTTTTGCCAGCCTCATTAAGTATCAGTCGCTTGACTTTATCAGTGGCTGTTTCTTTCGCATGATCGCTGGATACATGCTCTACAATGTAGATAGTGTCGTTCTTTCGATTAGCTGTGATCTGAATCGGATTTGTTAGCTCCATGCCCCCGCCTCCCTCAGATTATCCAAATATCATCCGGCAGGGTATCAAGCAACTTGTCAAACCGCTTTTCGATATCGCTAAAACTGTCCCAGCCTTCCGCATCAGCACTTGCATAGAGTTTGTCGATCTCTTTTATGGTGTCGAGTAATGATGTGTTCTGGTCTCGCAGAATGTCAAATGTCGCTTGCAGATAATCATACTGCTGCCGGATATCATAATACGCCATGAGGATACCGAAACATTGCCCAATGGTCGATATCATATCCTTTTTTGTAAGGCGCATCAGGCGTTGCTTGAATTGTTTCCATGCCGGAAATAGTTCAGCGATAGGGTTATTCGCAAAGCTGAAATGGAACACGCAAAAGAATGCTGGAGGTGAAGAACATGAGCGATTTATTCAGAAACATAGTTAAACTTCCATGCAGCCACTGCGGAAACTACACCTACATTCCCTATACTGCATCCGATGTGATAGATGCGGTTAAAGACGGATGGAGTAGCTATGGTGCCGCCTTGTACTGTCCGGAATGTTCGGTAACGTGGGCGGAGCGAAATGACGGAAGAACGTTACAGAGCAGTATACATACCATACAGCTCATCGATGAACTGCATAAGGGGCAGTGATGCCAAACAAAGTGTAGACGAAAGAAGGAGTTAATATGATGAACAATGTATGTGCAACGGTAGGCCTTTTTCTTACTTTATTTCTGTCAAGTACTTGCTGTCCTATGAATAGCAAACAAGAGGGGATAATCGAACCCCCTCTTTGTATGCCATACAAATCCCCATAAAAGGAAACAAGCCATACGAGAACCTAAAAGTCCTCATATGGCTTGTTTCAGTGTTTTCCCCGTCTGAAGGTTGTCAGTCTGAATTTACTTGTTTTTGCAAATCCCTACGTTCAACCCCCAAATGGTCGGGTCTTTCCTCATGCCGCCGCGTCCAGCATGGTGTCGATGAACACGCCGTATCCCCTGGTGGGGTCGTTAACCAGCACGTATGTAACCACGATCATGCCAACCCAACGCCAGCTACATAGTGTTTCCTCACACTGAAAACGTCACAGCAAGCAGGTTTTCGCCCGGCGAACCCCGCCGGAACCACAAAAGGCACACCCGTGATGGGTGTGTCTTTTGCATATAGCGTTTCTGTTTCGTCAGTCTTTTAGGCAGCCGATCGGAACGACAAATACGCCGTCCTCTCTTGTATAGGCATAATCCCCTATCCCGGTCAGCACCATCAAGAAGGCTGGCTCACGCATTTTAGTGGTATCGATCTTGGCCCGAAAGCTCTTTAGGGTCTTTGCGCCCTCCTCTATCAGCTTATCTCCCCCCAGCTTTATCTCGACCAAGCCGTATGCCCCGTTTCGCAGATGGACGACCGTATCACATTCCAGCCCTAACTTATCACGGTAATGATATACCTGCCCGTTCAGCGCGTCAGCAAAAACCCGCAGATCGCGTACACACAAGGTCTCAAAAAGCAGCCCAAAGGTTTTCAAGTCACCCACCAGATCGCTGGGTCCCGCCCCCAGCGCGGCGACTGCGATGGATGGGTCTGTAAAATAGCGGGTGCTTGAGGTGCGGATGGCCGTCTTGGACCGCAGATTTGGATTCCATGCGGGCATATCCTCCACAACGAAGATGCGCTTCAGCGCATTTATATATGTCGCCACGGTATCCTCGTTGATAGATATCCCCTCGTTGGCCTCCATATCCGCCGCGATCTGTGTATTGGCAACCTGCGCTCCCTGGTTCCTTGCCAGGGAACGCATGAGCCGTCTGACCCACTCCGGGTTTTTGGCGCTTCCATCGGCGCGGTTGATGTCGGAACGGACAACACCCTCAAAATAATCAAATGCCTGTTCCAAAGCGATCTCATCCCGCATCCCTACAGCCTGGGGCCAGCCGCCGCGGCACACCAAAAACGCGAGACGGTCCAGATCCAGATGCGCTGCGCCATCCACCGTTTCCGCGCCGTCAAACAGTGCTTTGAGACTAACCTCTCCCGTCGATTCTCCCGACTCAAACAGGCTCATGGGCCGCATCGTCAGCCACGAGAAGCGGCCTGTCCCGGAGTGGGTGATCTCCTTTGTCTCCGGGGGAACAGCCGAACCGGTCAGAACGAACTGGCCAAGCGCCCCGCGGTGATCGACTTCAAACCGTATCGCGTCCCACAGTTTCGGCGCCAGCTGCCATTCGTCAATCAACCGGGGCGTTTTACCCGCCAGGAGCCGTTTTGGGTTGATGCCGGCCATGGCGATATTTTGGTCTTTTGTCTCTGGATCATCCATATAGAGAACACTGGCGGCGATCTGCTCCGCCGTCGTCGTCTTTCCGCACCACTTGGGGCCCTCGATCAGGACCGCACCCTTGCCCTCCATTTTATTGAGAAGGATCTGGTCCGCGACCCGCTTCCGATAATTCATACGCCTTGGTCCTTTCATAGGAACTGCACAACGATTTTAGCATAGAGCGAAGTCGAAGGCAAGACCATTCCGGCGAGTTGGCCTTCGTTGGCCGAATTTTCTCGACTCTCTCGAAAATCCGCTTCTGCAGCGCCCTTGAAATAAGGCCTTGTTTAAAAAATAAAAGTTGCACAAGCGGAACAAATTATGTAAACCAGAAGCATGGGAGCCAGAAGATATGAACTGAATGACGACGAATGGGACAGAATCAAGAATAAACTGCCGCCGGAACACCCAAAGGAAGGAAAACGCGGCAGACCGGCTAAGTATGATAACCGCAGGATTATGAACGGGATCCTGTGGATAGCCAGAACAGGGGCGCCATGGAGAGTACTGCCCGAGCGGTATGGAAAGTGGCAGGCAGTTTACGCACGTTTTCGTTTATGGAAAGAGCGCGGCGTGTTTGAGTCGGTGTTCGCGACCTTGCGCACCGACGCGGACAGGAGAACATCTCCATAGATTCAACATCCTGCAAGGTACACCAAAGCGCCAATGGCGAGGAAAAAGCGGAGGATAAGGCGATTGGGATATCCAGGGGTGGCAGGACCACAAAAATTCATACCCTGGTGGATGGCTTGGGCAATCCCCTGGCATTTCTGCTCAGTCCCGGCAATGAGCACGATTCCACCCATGCCATACCTCTGCTTGGCCAGATCAGCATCGCGGGCAGCAACATCCTGGGCGACAAAGCCTACGGAGCGAAAGTGATCCGGGTGTACATCATCAAGCAAGGAGCCACGCACACAATCCCGCCCAGAAGTGATGTCAATGACCCCTGGCCGGTGGATTGGTATACATACAAGGAGCGCCATCTGGTAGAGTGCTTCTTTCAGAAGCTCAAATGGTTCCGTAGGGTCCACCCGTTATGACAAGCTGGACGCCACATTTTTGGCGTTTGTTTACGTTGCCGCTATCTGCATTTTGTTGCTTTAGCACAATCCATCCATATTTTTTTTAACAAGGCCTAGTTAATTCATGTCTTTTTTGGTTGCATATCGACATAAGGGATTTCCGGGTCTACGCTTGCCCTCAAGCTCCACTTTTTTTGCTCTTAATAAAGCGTTACCCAATCCGGCAGGCCTCCACCCGCCGTCCCCACTCTGCGGTTTCAAAGCTACTTTGTCAACAAACCCCTAATTGTACATTATCAGAAAAGGTCTGCCATTTGGCAAATTTTTTCGACAAGCTGGAATAACCTTTGTCTTGCCCAACGGTTATTCGTACTCTTTATTCATGTACTGCATTAATAAAACGCCGTTCTCTTTTTGATATATTGTTAATATAGAACCTTCAGTATCTTGATTAAGCCAATCCAGTCAAATACCTATACATGATACTTTCTCCCATTTGATTATTATTAACATTTATGTCCTCAATAACAGGCGCACTTTGTATGCTGTTACCCTCTGAAACCATTACACTTTGTTTCCGCTTAACATGGTCTTTGATTTCCTTAAAAATAGTTCCATAATCTTCTGGCTTAATCATTTTATAACGCTCACTAAAACTCTTGGGCACTTTTCCTACAGGAAACATATCTCGTAACCTTGCCATATCGGCCCCTTCACCGATACCTAAAGGAAATAAAAACAGTTCTCCATTTTGTACTCTATCCCGAACTTTCGCAAACTCTGTACGTGGGTCATCAGTAGGGGTGCCGTCTGTCATAAACACTAAGATTGGGGTATAGTAATCGTTATCAGCATTTCTAAGATCATTCTGCATTTCATCCAGTTGTGCAAGTGCAGTGCGAAGTCCATCCCCCATCGCTGTCTCTGCCCTTTCAACAGAACATCTACAAGATTGCACATTTAAAGCCTCACAGTCAAGGAAATCATATCTTACGCTTGCAAAACGGCTATAAGTAATAATCGATACAGCTACTTGACGGCAAAGCTCTCGATCAAATTTCAAGTCATTTAATAGACCACAAAGCGTTTCATTGAGTTTATCTATTTTTTTATAATGAGCATACCCAGGGCGAATATCGTCTAAATTAAAATAGTTAACATTGTGCCCATCCGAAAAACCGGAGCCTGTGTTGCGTCTTAACCCACCCTCTTGAATCCACCATTCATCCATGGACTGACTAACATCTACACAAAAGCAGATTAACGCACGTGGATCGCCATTGATGAGCAATCTCCGTTGCTGGCTATAATGTTCACTTGTGTAGTAAGCTTCATTTGCCATATTCGATCTCCTTTCCAATAATTAATAACGTTTCTTTCTACAGTCAGGACAACGTGTAGGCAAATTATACCCCTTTTTACTGAAATACTCAATATCACCATTTGTAATTGGGAAACTTCTACCACAATTACGGCACAATGCCCATCGAGCTGTTGAGTTCTTCCAAGCTTCTTTCTCTTGCTTAGCTTTTTCAACCATCTCTTTAAAGCAAATTCCGCAGACGCTCATTTTCAGATTACGCAATCTATCTTCAAATTCTCTCATCTGATAAATTGGCGTTTCCCGGCCGCAACGCCCACATCGTATTGTTCGTTTTTTACAATCTCTACACCATCTTTGATTTTTAAAATCAAAATCGCTTTTGCCAATCTCGTGCAAAACTTTTGTCTTATTCGTATAGTAAAACTGACGACCACAACACTCACATTTAAAAGACATATTTGATTGGTCGCTTGTACAAGGGAGACAAATCCTGTAACCTCTCTCCCATATATCAATTTTTTCCTGCTTTACTCGTATATTATGTATAAAATAAAAGCTTGGATGTTCTTGGCCACAAATGTTACACCGTACAAATACTCGTTTTCCGTCACGTCTAAAGGTTTGAGGAAACATACTACGTGAATCAATCCGACTTGAAGTGTCAAGTGCTTTAGCATAGTCTGTGGTCATTTTTATCCAATCAGTAGTCTGGAGACGACATCCTGGGCGAGCATACTTTCCGCTTGAATGGAATGTGTTATAAAACCCCTCGCACATTTGGTACGATAGGTGATCCCATACAATGCGCCATATGCTACTCGGACGTTCTGCATCCTGCGAACGACGCATTCCGCCTCCTACACTAAATGGGAAAGCCATATCTATGATACTATTACGTTCATCAGCACCTTTTCCTTTTGCATAAGGAAATTTCCCAGGCATCATCAACATAAAAGTTAGTACGGCTATCTGATAATTTTCTTGATCCAATGAATAAAGCGATTGAATGCTATTATCACGTAACAACTCAGGCGGAGTAAACGTTTGATTGCGTGAAAGGGCTGGATACCCCTCGATTTGCCAACTGTCTGTGTCAACGAAGTATACGTCATTTGCTCCAGCAATATAAATAGAAGCCGGATTAATGCAACCAAACAGTATTCCCAGGTCATGCATTTTGCGAATTTTGTCCAGTATTGTCATGGTTAAAACACACAAATCGCATTTGTTCCATTGTGGAAAAAATTGTGATAACCCCGTTGCACCATTAAATACAGAACGCGTTAATTGTACCCCTTTAGAAGCCGGAACAAGAATTCCTATAAAGTATCCATTGTTGTCGGTAAGTATATCTACTGGCCAACAAACACCAGTAATCTCTATCTTCTCCTGCAACATACGAGCCGCTTTGTTTTCTAACATATCTAACCGGAGCACATCCAAAACATATACTTTTGCAAAATAATTTGTTTTGTTTGTAGCATAAGTTATTGAAATGTGATCGGTCATCAAAGCTTTTTTTAAATATAAAGTGGTACCGTTATATTTTGCAATCACGCTATCTCCTGTTGTTGGGATACGGTTTGGCACACTAACTGACCGTCCGACAGGAGCAGGATTTTTCGTCAACGTAAATGGCTTGTCTCCTTGCACACTATTACTTAGCCGATTTGCTACAGAACAAAATGGCATCTGTCCTGAATGCGCTGATTTTTGGACATAATCTGGGGCAGATGTAGACATGCTTTTTGCTTTTTTAACATCTGTCTCTTTCTCGAGTTTGAATGAATCAAAAAAAGTCATATTGCCCTCCTTCAGTTTTCATGAGAATATAATAGTTTTCTTGTAGCTTCGAGCATAGCTTGTGTATTAGCATCACGATTTGAAATTCGTTCCAACTTATGGTAAATTTCCTGTGCCTGTTGATAAGCACCAACGACCCCTTCCGTTGCCTTTTCGTAATAAAACACTAGCAGACATCTGCCTATCCCTTCATGATAACTGATCTTCCAAACAGTTTCAGCCTCGTTAAGCCAGTTCCCAGCCATAAACACAGCATGATCTTTCATGATATTTTTAATTTGTCTATACAGAATCTCCGACCTGTTTATATTATCATCTTTATCGTAAATCATTGGGAAATAGTATCGTTTATCAATACCATGGTAATAAGCAGAATCTTCAATAAAGCCATTTTGAGTCCATCTATATGCTTGGACATATGTATTATCATCATTCCGCCATTCATAATAAACCACGCCAATATCAGAATACAAATCTCCTGATTGTGGTGCTGATTTAGCACAAGTAATACTTGGAATCGTAATGTTAGGTGTAGAAATTTTTGAAATTGGATGATTTGCATATCGATGACTGTCGCCGTGAAGATATGCGCTTACTTTCCTGCGATCGATAACGCCTGATAATCTTTCTGAGAAACAGGGATACAAAGAATCAATACCATGATGACCTAACATAATTGATGGTAGTCTGAAATCGATTTTACATTGAGACAATCCATTAATATCAAGGATTTGACCATGCTCTTTTCCATCACTGATTAAGGCCGTATTTACCAAAACAAGATTAATCAAATTATTCCAAACAACACAGTGTACTCCGCTTGGATCAATTATCCTTGAATCTGCAATATCTGTGCCATCATAAAATTTGCGCACAAAATAATCATAGTCAGAAAAGCCTCTATTCAATAAATATTTTGAATAAACATTATAATCACCTTCTTTTGAATGTTGGCAGACATCAGAAACGGCATCTATTCTACCATCATAATTATTTGCATCGTGATTTCCGGGTACAAGAAAAATGTTCCTTTTATTAATGTGAAAGATCCCTATAAGCAATTCTAAATAATTCCTCGCAAGTGAGAAATCGGTTTCATATTTTTTGTGACGGAAATCACCCGTCGCAACAAGAAAGTCTGGTGAGATTATTTTGGCTAATTCCCTGTAATCATCTAGCATTAATGTTGTATCTGCTTCAGGGAATACATGTAAATCTGAAATATGAAGCCAAGAAGTTTTTACATTTTTTTTGTTATAATTCATGCATACCTCCAATGTTAGGACCCATTATTTAACTTCACCCATATTTCTTACTCTAATTCTATTTTTTCTCCGTTTGGAAATATAAATACTTGCTCATACCTAACGCCCAAAGCCTCTGCAATTGCCATCATTTCTACAAAAGAAACTGTATTTTGTTTCAATTTTTCATTAAAATTCTGTGGTGTCTGCCCAATACACCTACAAAGTTTAGCAATGCTTATATTTTGCTTCTCACACAATTCTCTTACCATTTCCGAAGTTATCATGATTCACCTCCACTAATGCAAAATCAATTATAAACCATCTGGTTGATAATCGCAAGATACTATCGCAAACTATGGATCCTCTATATGTAGGTATTACAATGAAGTGTGACAAGGAAGGAAGAAAAAGATAGCGAATAGGGGTAGCTTGTGTTAAGGTTGAGTTGACGAGACCAAACTGAAAGGCACGGCACCCTATTCGCCATGAATAAGATAACACAAACCATGCGCTACAGGCAAGCCCTGATCCAGTACGCGAAGAAATAAGGCGTCACGAAAGCAGCGATCCGTTACCATGCCAACCGCCAGTATATCTACCGCTGGAAGAAGCGCTACGACGACACCTTGCAATCCCTCGCGGACCGCTCGCAGCGCCCACACAGTCATCCAAACCAGCATACTCAGGAAGAGTTGAAGCTCATTCAAGATATGCGCCGCCGAAATCCTAACGCTGGCCTGGTGGTGTTCTGGGTGAAGCTCCGCCAGCGGGGCTATACCAGGTCCATCTCCGGCCTGTACCGCGTCCTGCGAAGAACTGGCAATATGGCTGTTAAGCTCCCCAATCCCAAGTACGTTCCCAAGCCTTACATATCATTCATAGATGGGCAGGGCAGGAATACCAGCCTGGAGATCAGCCAGGAACGGAAGTCTACTACAAATTCCCCACACTATATCCAGGGACTCGCACAGTGATCGTCTTGAAGCAGCCCAAGACCCAGGGCGCTGTCCGCAACGTCTACATTCCGAATACTGTTGCAAAAGAACTCCTTGTTCTTCGGAAAATGCAAATCAAACTCCATAATGAGTTGGGCGACGATGGGTACACAGACTACGGTCTGGTGATATGCCAGGAAAACGGCAGGCCCGTCATGACCGAGTTTCTGAACAAGACATTTAAGGAGATCTTGCAACAGATCAATGACCCCACCATCAACATCGACAATGTTGTGTTCCATAGCATCCGTCATGCAAGCGCGACCATCAAACTGAAGCTGTCCCAGGGGGACTTGAAATCGGTTCAGGGCGACGGCGGATGGAGTTCTACGGCAATGCTCACAAAACGATATACACATATCATTGATGACGACCGTCGTCACCTTGCGGAGCAAATGGAAGCTACATTTTATCAGGGCAGTGCTGCTCCTGGCACTGGGGAAACGCCGAATGAAGCGGCAATGCAGGCAGCATTGCAGTATCTCACAAATCATCCGGATTTGATTGCAAAGGTCCTTGCCTCGGCCAGTCAAACCACAGTCAACTGATTGCAACACCGTTGATTCCGCAATGATATTGAAGCGAGGTGATTGCAAATCTGATTGCAACGCACCAAAAAACCACCGTTTTGAGGCTCATCTGATTGCAAAAGGCTACGAAAGACATATCTCATATTTCCCTTGCATTTTGCAATCAGTGAAATCAATTTTGATTGCAAAGGAAAAAGTGAACTTTTCGGCAGAAAAAGCAAAAAGCCGAAAACCCTGTGATTTCAAGGCTTCCAGCTTTTCGATTGGCACCCATGAGACGATTCGAACGTCCGACCTGCCGCTTAGGAGGCGGCTGCTCTATCCTGCTGAGCTACATGGGCTTGTTCACTTTTTTCAATGCGATCCTGATTGAGTGGGATACTTGTATTCACTTACATTCTCCGAATGACCCAGCCAATTATCAGTGGTTACCAGACTATAGCAGTCGCTCGACGGTATCTTTTACAGCTCGTGCATATTGGTCTATTATCTTTCTCTTATAAATATATATATACGATGGATGTTGAATCGGAATATAATATACCCCTTCATGTTTCTTATAATGGTAATCAAATTCGTCCCATTTTTCAAAACGGATACCAAGATATGTCTCCACGGATGAATACACTTTCTCGCCAAGCAACAATACAACTCGTGGAGATAAAATACGTATTTCGGTCATAAGATTATCAATACACCGACCGATCTCTTCTTTATTTGGATATCGCAATTTTTGTTCAGATGTTAGTGGCGGACACTTTACAAGATTTGTTTTGTATGTGGAAACATCAGCACATCTTTCCTCAATTTGTTGAATTATCTGCCCTGTGTTTGATTTTGAAGAGAGTGGTTTTTCTTTATCTGTCGGCATGATTTTTGCGGAGAGACCCACCCAAAATAACTGACACTCCGTCGCAGAATCCAGCAGGGGTCGTTGATTATGGCACAAACCACAGCGCTGACATTTTCTGATTTCTTCAATCATTATTGCACCTCTGACAGGCTTTGTGTTTTTATAATATATTCGTTAAGCAGTTCATCTGATTCCTCGCTGTAGTTCCCGAAGTCAAAGTTGAACTGTGATCTTCCCTCGAACAAGCTTATGGAATCGTTAAAATTCCGGCTATAAATTTTACCTCCACCGTTCACTATCTCGTTGTATAACTGCGTACCGTGATATGGTCTAAACTGGAATACACTCGTGCGAAAAGTGCCCGGCAAATTAAGCGAGAGTCTCTTAATCTCGGACGCCAAATCATATGTTTTCTTAAAATCTTCCTCTGTTTCATTCGGAAATCCATAAATAAAGTAACCCTTTAGATCAATTCCATTCTTTAATATTTCTTTTGAGGTACATATAATACTTTTCGAGTCTCCCAACTTATTAATATGTTTTCGTACCCGTTCAGAACCTGACTCAATTCCAATGAACAGTTCCTTGCAATTCCCATCGTGCAGTTCTTTTATTCTATCAAGCGCATTGTACAACGATAGAACGTGCGCCATCCCTCTCCAGCTTATCTTGGGAAAACGTGAAAAAACACTATTCGCTATATCTATACTCTTTCTATTACGCAAAAACAAATCATCCAATATCCTTACGCTCATGACATCTGGGTGTAGTTCTAAAGCCTCCCCAATTTCACGTATGATACTATCTTCTGTACGGATCCTTGTCGGCACATCTTCGTTGAGGCTTTTCGCACCTCCGCAAAACGCACAGTTATATGTACATCCTCTCGAAGTGATAATTGATAATTCTTTTTCTCCATAGTGGTTAACGATTATCTCATTTCCCAGATACTTTCTGTTAAGATATATATTTGATATATCATTTGGGAAGTAAGGTGATGTACTATTAATTCGGTATACCCACTTGCGACCGTTCTGGATTTCTGGTTTTTGTATACATGTCCCCAAAACAATCTGTGGTAGTAAGAATTCACCCTCCCCTATAACGATACTCAGTTTATTGTCAGTATTCCACTTGAGCAATTCCTGATAGAGGCTTTTTACTGCTTGCCCACCGATAATACAATGGCAGTCAGTCTCTATATGCTCAACGATATACTTTACTAATTCGTAGTTCTGCGTAAAAATATTGATGCCCATATACTCTGGAGCAACCGCATTAATAGTATCTATTATCTCTAAGACCGAAAGCCTTTCTTTAACGCAGTCAATCAATTCAATGTCGATTCCTGCTTTTTCCAAATAAGTTGCAATATATCCGAGGCCTAAAGGCGGGAGATACTGTTCATCCTCTTTAGTGGAATCCCAATAAATCGGCGAGTTAATTAGAAGAAACTTTTTCATGCTGTTTCCACTTTCTGATAATATGTTTTATTATCGTATTTGTATTAGCCTCAAGATTATTGTTATTCTCAATTTCGCGAACACATATATTTTGACTTTTAATACGGTAATGCCCTTAGCCATGTATTCTAACTCTTTACTAGACTGAGAATCTCTCTCAAATCTTGTTAGTATTTCTCTCTCAGATAACCGCTGCTGCAACATCCTTTCATCTGCGAATATTGCCAACTGCAAATCGGGTCTTATCGCCTCGGAGTTTAAATCTAAAATATGTTCTTGTCCAACGCCATCCATTCCTTGCAGAATGAGTGAAGATAAAACATATCTATCAGTAATGACCAAAGCGCCCCTCTTTAACTCGGGGATAATTACTTTCTGTAAATGTTCATACCTATCTGCTGCCACCATATGTGCTAAACTTAGACCAGAATGACTTTCCGCAAACGATCTTACAAAGTTGCCCAATTCTGTTTCAGTCGGCTCTCTTGTCGTGTACACATTATAACCTGCTGCGGTCATTCTTGCGTTCACTGTTGCTATGAGTGTGGATTTTCCTGAACCATTTGGTCCATCAAAAGCAACGAAGAAGCCATTTGTATTATGTGGTCGCATGTAATTTCTCCTATGTATCAAAACAAAGAACTATTTCAAACTTGCCCAAATGGACATACGGCTATCCTTCTAACTATTTTGTCTCATTTTACACTTTCTGTTGAATTATGTCAACATATGGATTTCCATTTCGCCCGACACATGTGGAAATCCATCCTCACTCTTGCTAGGTTAACGCCGTTTTATGTTAATTTATCTTGCGTATGCGGCACGGGACCCCCGTGCCGCTTTTATTCTCAGAATCAAACACAAAGGAGAATCATCATGAACAACAACACCATCAACACCCTGTCCGGCGCGGTCACACTTCCGGTGTTCGACTTGCTACATGGCTGCATGAGCATCCGGGATATCCAGCGCCTCTATCACGGTCTGTGCAATCTGCGGGGATCACATCACACGAACGCCGCTGTCACGATCATTGACATCCTCATCCGCCTGGCCAGGATCGAACTCCTAGGCGTATACGCCGAGGTAATGGCGTCTCCAAAGCTCCAGGCCATCTTCCTGAATGAGTTTCTGGCCGATTTTGAGGACATTTTGAGCGAATACGAGGCGTGAGCGTATTTTCCCGATGCACCTGGATAGAATAACAACTGAACAATAAAGGAGGCGGTCATATAGTCGCAAAGGAGATCCAATCCGGCACCATCATTCTTCGTATCCATGACGAGATGTGCCAGCCGCTTGATGATATACACACCGCCTCCATAAGCCATATCGTCTCGGAGGCACACAGAAAACGCAGTCTCCCCTCTCCCCAGGCCACAGACAACGCACCTTCCACGCCGCAATGACTTTGCGGCGTTTCCAATATTTGGAGCGCCTCACATATTTGACACCGTTTGCGCCATTTTCTATAATATTCTTGAAAGGAGGCCCCAAATGGAGCAGTACGTCATGTACCTGCGGAAATCCCGCTTCGACCGCGACTACAACGAGCTCAGTGTAGAGGAAACACTCAAGCGCCATAAGGCGATCTTGGACAAGCTGGCGAGTGATCGTGGGTACCGTATTGCAAAAGTTTATTACGAGGTCGTTTCAGGTGAATCCATCGCCGCCAGGCCGCAGATCCAGGCGATGCTGGCCGAGGTGAGCGAGGAGTTTTATGCGGGGGTCCTGGTGGTGGACCTGGAACGTCTGGCCCGCGGCAACGGTGCGGACCAGGCCTACATCAGCCAGGTGTTCCAGTTCTCCGGCACCAAGATCATCACCCCCAACAAGGTCTACGACCCCAGCAACGAATTCGATGAAGAGTACTTCGAGTTCGGCCTGTTCATGAGCCGCCGGGAGTACAAGACCATCAACCGGCGTCTTATCCGGGGCCG
>CANQXF010000037.1 GCA_947627695.1 uncultured Ruminiclostridium sp.
CGTGCGCTGTCAGAAGCTGCAGCGTCACACGCGCCTGCTCATGCAGAAGGGCAGCTTGTACAAGGTATACAACGGCAACCTCCTGTTCCACGGCTGCGTGCCAATGAACAGTGACGGCACGTTCAAGGAAATGACGCTCGGCGGAAAGCGTTACGGCGGCAAAGCGCTCTACGACGCGTTTGAGGCGGCGATAAGACGCTCGCTGCTGTCGCCCAACATAAAGGAACGCGTGCGCGGCGCGGATTTGATGTGGTATCTGTGGAACGGTCCCACGTCGCCGCTTTTCGGACGCGACAAAATGACGACGTTCGAGCGATATTTCATAGAGGACAAGGAAACGCATAAGGAGCATAAAAACGCGTACTACACGCTCATAAACAACGTGGAAACAGCCGACAAAATCCTCGCGGAGTTCGGGCTTGACGAAACGGGACACATAATAAACGGTCACGTTCCCGTGCATCAGGGAGAGGGCGAAAATCCGCTGAAGTGCGGCGGCAAGGTGATAATGATAGACGGCGGTTTTTCAAAGGCGTACCAGACCGTGACGGGCATAGCCGGCTACACGCTAACGTATAATTCCTACGGTCTGACGCTCACGGCGCACGAACCGTTCAGCGGCGCGGAGGACGTTATTTACAATAACAGGGATATTGTGTCGAACCAGGTCGCCGTCAGACGTTCGGCGAACAGAATACTCGTCGGCGACACCGATAACGGCAAGCGGCTCAAAGAGAGAATAGACGATTTGAAGGAGCTTATTAAGGCGTACCGTCAGGGCGTTGTTGCGGAAAAACGGTAAAGATATAAAAGATATATATTAGGAAAAGACCCCCTCTTCGAGGGGGTCAAATTTTACGCCGCCGCCCAAATGACCCCCTCTCCGAGGGGGTCAAAACTTGCTTGCAAGTTTTGGGGGTGTTATTTGTGCAATATTGCACACCCCCCGAAATCAAAGATTTCGACCCCCTCATAGAGGGGGTCATACTTTATCATGATTTTATGCGCCCCTCGTAGAGGGGGGTCTTATTGTGTTTTATTTTATGCGCCCCTCGTACGATGGTATGACATAAGACAGTATAATAAATAATTTTATGACAGGCTGTCAAAACGGGATTATGAAAGAGCGTATCAATGAAAAGGATACGCTCTTTTGCTTTATTTAATTATGAACTTGTATAGTGGAATAATAGAGCTTTTTAAAGAGCGCAAAAATGTTGTTTTTAAAGCCATAATCAAGCATGGTCATATAAATTTATATTCAAACCCCTTAAAATCAAATTCTATTGTTCCACTCTTGTGATATCAGATGGATGTATGGCAATCAGGAAGAAAAACATAAGCAAAAAAACAACGTGGACGTCACGCATTAGATGCTAAAAATCAACGTTTGCTTCCAGTAAACTTAATGTTTTTAAGTTAAATGTTTCCATTTATCTCATTACTTTTTCCAGTAGCGACCTGTAGCTGTCAACGACATCATAGATTACGTTATCACCGGAGATAGCTTTAAAATGTTCTCTTGCACAGTGTATTTTTGATTCCTCGATCAATCTTAGTTGCATGGAATTCATGGAGCCCTTTGTTTCTGCCACGAAATAAATATGCTTTACTTTGCCCTCGTAAAAGGCAATTGCCCAGTCCGGATTGTAGTGGCCAACCGGTGTGGAGATATAGAAACCATCCGGCAGCTTGACGTAAACCGCGACATCTGTATTGGTGTCTAAATCGGTTGCAAAGTCGCGCTCGTTGCTGGAGTCATAGACAATATGGTCATAAAGGTGCTTCTTAGCCTTCATCGCATTTACACCCAACTTGCCCTTGATGGTCGGCTCCGTGAATACATCCGTATCGTAGCGCTCGTCCAGAACATCGTAGGTAATGTGTTCAATGATAGCCGTTGCCTTCTGATCATTGATCAGGGAGGTCGCCTTCAAAATAAACTCCTCCGGATTGCCCTTAAACTGATTGAATACCTGCGGCTGGATACCCTGAAGGATAGCTATGACAGCCTTTCTTGTCAGGCCCGTTTCATCTACCAGCTTTCCAATCAGGTCATACTTCACGTTAGAATTTGCCGTCACGGTAACACCGTAGCTGGAGGATTCTTCTTTAACGAAGGAAGCTCCGGACATAAGCTCATCTTTCGACTTGATAGTATCCATTGCTCCGGTCTCGACGCGGAAGTAAATCTTTGAAACACGCAGTTTGCTATCCAGCGAAGCGATAGACTTGCGAACGAGCTCGTCAGTATCAAAATCCACCACATATACTGACTTAGCATTGATCTTAGACCAGAGAGCTTTGAATTCTGGCATCGCCATCTTGTCCTCATCAACCTGAAGTTCCACGTTATTGCTACGGGCATTCTCCGGCTGCATGCTGCGGGCATCGTAGATGAAGTCAACAATCTCGATAACAGACGCTGCGGAATCAGCAACCTCCTCAGCAATCTTGATCTCACCATTGGCCTTATCCTGATAGTATTTATCTGTCAGAACACCCTTGCGGTCGATATAGCCATTGACGATCATATCGTAATGGATCGCAGATGCTGTATCCTGATCGATAACCTGCTCGTTGCCTTTGTCGTCCTTGATGACCTTGCCGACAAACAGGTCCACAGTGACTGCACGCGGGCGATCTGCTACTGCATCCGCCATTTCAGTTTGAAGTCCCTTGGCAAAGGAATCATAGCTCTCGCTTGCAATAACAGTCAGCACATTGATGTTGTGTACATCGTTACCGAGCACATTCGTATCCATACGTTCGCCGTCCTGATTGACGCACAAACGCAGGCCACGGCCTACTTCCTGACGCTTGCGAACGTCACTGCTTGACTGCTTCAGCGTGCAGATTTGGAATACATTAGGATTATCCCAGCCCTCACGCAAAGCAGAGTGCGAGAAGATAAAACGCACCGGAGACTTCTTCGGATTGCGATCCAGAAGACGCTCTTTGTTCTGCATAATCATCTCATAAGCACTTACGTCGTCGGAGGTTGTTTCTCTTTTACCAACCTTACTGTTGATCATTTTCTTCTTGCCGTCCACAGAGAAGTACCCATCATGAGTCTTGGACACCGTAATGCTGTTCAGGTATTTGATGTAATCATCTTCACCGATTGAAGGCTGCAGGTTGCTGATAATGTCCTCATACTCCTCTTCAAACATCGTCGCGTATTTACCGTTTACCGGCTGACCGGCAGCATCATACTCACGGTAATTGGCAACCTCATCGATAAAGAACAGGCTCAGCACCTTGATGCCTTTGTAGAACAGCTGACGTTCCCTCTGAATATGGGAAAGGATCGTCTCACGGATTTGAATTCTGCGAAGCTGGTCCTCATCTACTTTACCGATCACGTCACCGGCAAAAATTTTAATACCATTCAGGAATTCCACAGAGTCATCACGTCCATCGATGGACTTTACCACAAATCCGTTCTTGTATTCTTCGAGTCCGTTGGAGTAGTCATAAAGGTTATCGCCAACCTTGACGATCCTGCTCTTGGGCTTTGTGCCTGCGGTCTGTTTGACGTCAAATTGAAGCGTGGCCGTAGGATCACTCTTTGAAAGATTTATGCTTTCCAGATAGACGTAGCTGTTGGTTGCGGTGGTTCCGGTTTCCGCGATACCCTTTACGGCGATCTTTTTTACCAGACGTTTGTTGTAAGCTTCCATCGCGTCAAGGCGATAGACCATGTTATAAATGCTGTCACTCCTGTGCGTAGCGGAATAACGCAGCGTCAGCAGCGGATGGAACTCTTTCAAACGTTCCTTTGTTTGCTTCCCCTCAACGGACTGCGGCTCATCAATAATCAGCACCGGATTTGTCTTGGCAATGATGTCGATCGGCCTGCGGGAACGGAACTCATCCAGCTTCATGTATATTCTTCTGGCATCCTTGCCTCTGGCATTAAATGCCTGCGAATTGATTATCATGGCGTTGATTGAGCTATCCGATGCAAAGCGGTCAATTTCTGTAAGCTGCGAAGAATTGTAAATGAAGTAACGGATTTTCTTACCATACTCCTCCGCAAAGTGTTCCTGCGTCATCTCAAAGGATTTATAGACACCCTCTCGGATCGCTATGCTCGGCACAACAATAATAAACTTGCTCCAACCGTAGTGCTTGTTAAGCTCATACATTGTTTTGATATAGGTATATGTCTTGCCGACGCCGGTTTCCATTTCAACGGTCAGGTTATATCCGTCAGCGCGGCCTTCCAGCTTGGAAGACGGCGCAATCTGGTTTGCACGCTGAATTTTCTGCAGGTGCTCCAGAATCAGCTGATCATTCAGCTCCGGGACGATTTTATGGTTGCTCCATCCGGTATAATCTTCTTCTTCGTCCATTCCAATTTGATATGTTCCTGCACCACGGTCCATCATATATGAAGGAGTCAGGTAGGGCTGTCCGGCAAATACGTCGACGACGGCCTTGGCAGCATCAGCTTGGAATTTTTGATGTTTATATTGAATCCTCATGCGGACGCCACCTCCTTAAATTACTTTCACCCTTGTATCCGGTGCGAGCATCTTAAATATCTCTCCAACGTTTATCTTTGCGGGACTGCCGTTAAAACTGCTGTCACGGAACACCGCACGAAGAGGCTGACGCTTTGCGATTATCTTCACTACAGTGTCGGAAACGTTTTCGTCGAAGCACGCGATAAGATCTCCGTCATTGTAGGTGTGTACGGTGAAGCCATCAATTATTTCGGAAGTGTAAGGCATTGATAACGGAAGCCCCCACTCCAAAAGGCAGCCGAACAGAAGGTCGAGGTCGGTACGATCGTCCTTGATATTGGATTCAAGACCGGCGAGCATTTGTTGGTCGTATTGATCTGCGGAATAGTAGACGTCCTTCATGTTGGTATCGTCCAGCTTAAAAACACGGAAACCAATGTCAATATTCCCTGTAAAAAGCGGTTGATCTTCGGCTATTTTTTGCCCTGAACGGATAATTCTTTCTTTTCCAATCTCACTTAAATTATGTGGACGTCCTACAGAATCTAAGAATTTTATCGTTTGTTTGATTGATGGTTTTTCCGTGCCATTTGCTTTCATGAGGCTTTCATCAAGATCCTCCGGCATTTGAATCATTATAAACTTACGTTTTTTTCCTTCTTCCTTAGATAATTCCATAACTGCATGTGCAGTTGTGGCTGAACCAGAGAAAAAATCAAGAATAATATCGTCTTCTGCAGTGCAGAACTCTACTAACTGCTTGATTAACCTTACCGGTTTTTTTCCGTTATCATAATTGACACCACCCTCTTTACTAACATTCCCCATATCCAAATAAAATCCTGCCCACCAATCGCCGCGCATTGTGGTTGGCCCATATGTTGCATAAAAATCATCAGCTTTTTGAATCTTTTCTTCCAGTGAAATTCTCTGAGTTACTGCTCCTGCCTCATTAAGCGAAACATAGTATTCTCGCGACTCCGACTTGTATAAATACACTTTTCCTATTTCCATCTTAGATTTGAAATCAGCAGGGACATCAACTGAATCGTGCGCACGAACTATTATTTGTGCGCGGGAATTGATAAATGCACGGAAGGCAGGCGAATACTCATAGTACTCTTGGAAATCTGCAGATGACACTTTTTTACTCTGCGGGATAAGATTTAATACTGCAAGTTCATCAAGCACATTTTTCTCTTTAGTAATTAGATCCGTAAGCCTTCCTTCTTCATAAACATCCTCTGAAATCTGTTTTAGGAATTTGTTGTAATGATTATCATACTTTACTGGATCAAGCATAGGCCTGATACCAATAGTTTTGTTTCCATTCTTTGAGTAGACAAAGATAAACTCACCATTTTTAACGATATTTCCTGCTTTTGCCGCACGTACTTTTTGCCCCTGAACCGTTGACATCTGTATATGGAGAACAGTTACAAAGCTTTGCCCCCCAAATACTGCATCACAGATATTTTTGATGTTAGCGAATTCATTATTATCAATACTGATAAAAATGACACCGTCATCACGAAGAAGATTTCGAGCCAATAAAAGTCTGGAGTACATCATCGAACACCAAACTGAGTGAAAACGCGGATTTGAATTATTGTTTGGAAGAAACACTTTGTCGCCATTTTCATTATATATGCCAACTTGTTCTTCGTACTCTGCTTCATCCATCGTATAATTGTCTGGATACACAAAACTATCTGATCCTGTGTTATACGGAGGATCGATGTAGATCATTTTGATTTTATTGAGATAACTTTCTTGTAAGAGCTTCATAACCTCAAGATTATCACCTTCAATATAAAGGTTCTCCGTAGTATCCCAATCAACGCTTTCTTCCGGGCATGGACGGAGAGTTTTACGTATAGGCTTATTGGCTTCAACAATCGCCGCCTTTTTGCCAACCCATGTAAATTCATAGGCTTCATCGCCGTCGATAATATCCGGCGAGAGAATTTGCTTCAGCAGCTCGAAATTTACAGCCTTTTTATAAACTTTATGTTCCGGCGTGCTGCGTTCCTCATCCAGAGCCTCGGTTATACAGTTCGGAAAAAGCTCGGCAATGCGGTCTATGTTCTGCGCCGTCATGTCCGGAGATTCCATTTTCATCTTTTCCATGTCAGATCTCCCCCTATCAAAGTACATCCAATGTAGCTAGATACTCACGTATTATGCTATTGTGTTTCCTCCACTTTTCATTTATTTCATCAGTTCGTCTATAGTCATCTTGACTTAATGAGTACTTCTCTTCTTCTGTCATAAGAGACAATGCATTATACCGAAAGGCAAACGTATTTAATTGTCGCTTGCATAATAATAGTAATTCCTCATAGCCTTTAAAGAAGTCCTCCGGTATAAACGCTGCACTCGCGTATAAGGAGTCCTGCGCTTTTACTGTTGAGTTGTTCGCTGTCTTATAGCACTCATCTTCATACTTTTTTCGCGCCTCTTCTCCTGCTGGCTGCCAGTTAAATCCTGCGGGTATCAATACATTAATATCTTTTACCATAGTACAAAAGGTTGCGCTTAATTCACGATATATGCCGAACTCAGCATCAAATCGAGTTTTACTGACATATTCTTTTTTGCCCAATTCTGTTTTGTATTTTTCTAACGCTTTCTCAAGTTTATTCTCATATTTTGCGGATAGTTTATCTGCAATAGTATTCGCTGAAAACTTAATAATAGCAATTGTGATTCCACCGACACCTCCAGCACTAACAATGAAGGCAGCTCCGATAGAAATTAACGGCGTAATATCCATTATAAATCCTCCAGTTCTTTTTTAAGCTTTTTAAGTTCGGCATTCAGCTGCACCTGTTTGTTCAGTTGTTTTTCCCTGCGCACCTTGACCTGCAGAGAGGTAATCTGTTTTTCCAGTTGCTGCCGTCGCTCATCTCGTTCGACCGACTCTGTTAAGGTCTCGTTGCTGTCGGTCTTCAGCGCATCACCTGCAATCTGCCGCACAAAGTTCTCATAGACCTTGTCGATATTTAGGCCATCTATCTTTAGCGGCAATTCTGCCTCCGGTAGCCAGTCGGTGTGGTAGTAGGTACCGACTTTAAAGGCATTGTTGCCGGATGCCACTTCTTCCTTGTATGCCGTCCACGCCTGATACTTACCGTCGTATTCCAGCAGGAATATGATATGGTACGGTATTTCCCTATCAATCTGTCGGAGAACGGACACATCCGGTTTCGGATCATCCAGCCGTACCTCGAAGATTTCTACTTCTGTGACTGTTTCGCCCGCGGTCAGATTCATGGTCGTCGCAGCAATTTTGTTTCTCCAGTAGATCACCCTTATCTTATCAATGAACACTCGCTTTAAGGCGGGCGTCACTGAAAGGTTCTCATAAAATTTCTGTTTCGGAATTCTTCTGTTGAACTCTGTACTCTTGGGCAAGTCAAGCATAGACCCCCATCTCCTTATTTCACTACGAGGAAGCAGATCAACTCAAAGTCGTCCAACCCATTGATCTCCGACATTAGAGCGGAAGTCCCGCCGGCAGAGAAGAGGCTGTCGATATCACTTTCTTCCTTTACGTCGATAATGGAATTGATTGCGTCATTCAGAAGCTCTGAGACTTCACGCATATTCCGTCCATCGTCTGTTTCCTCATTAAACTTCCTGCACAGAGACAGCACAGGCTCCTTCTTCCCGCGACAAAGCAGACGTACTGTATCCAGCAGTTTCTTTGGATTCAGATAATCGCACACGATATCGCCGTCAACTCCGATATAAACCATGTAGAACGGGTGTATACGATTTTGGTTGTCGATATTGATGCTGTTGTTGATATTCCGCAGAACGAAGATCACGCCTTCGGGATTTTCGTCATCTGCCGGAACAACGGCATGCAGACCCTTCGGCTTCTTATTGAGATCATCATGCGTTTTGATGTATTCCAGCAGATCCAGACGGAATTCATTCAGTCCAAGATCCATAATAGAGATACCTGTGGACATATCTTCAATATCAACGACTTCTTCCTGCAGGCGTTTAAGCTGCTGCTTACGGTATTCCAGATCACCCTTCTCCTCCGGATTGATGAGGTCGTCATCTCCGGTGGAAGTCATAACGGATATCTTCATTCTGGTCTCAACGCGGGACTTCAGATTGATATAATCATCCAACGTCATATCCGGCCAGAAGTTTACAAGCTGAATGTACCGGTTCCTGCTGCCGATACGGTCAATACGTCCGAAGCGCTGAATGATGCGCACCGGATTCCAGTGAATATCGTAATTCACCAGATAGTCACAGTCCTGCAGGTTCTGACCTTCAGAAATACAGTCGGTTGCAATCAGAATGTCAATATTCGTAGTGCTGCCCGGCATTAGTACATCTCTGCTCTTTGAGATAGGTGAAAAGCACGTCAGGACGTTGTTGAGCGTCGCTTTCAACCCTTTTACCGTCGTGCGGCCGTCTATGGAGCCGGTAATCACGGCTGTATCCATGCCGTAATTGCTCTTCATATACTTGTTGACATGATCATACAGGTATTCCGCCGTATCGGAAAATGCCGAAAAGATCAGCACCTTCTTATTACCTTCGTTAATCGGTTGGCGCATCTTATCATCCAGCAAATGCAGGAGTGTTTGCAATTTCAAGTCATGCTCAGGCGTGATATCTGCCACCATGAGTGTAAGCAATTCAAGTGTATCTGCATCTTGCTGCAGCTCGGTCCGCCACGTCTTATAGTCCATATCAGCAAGTTCGATTTTCACCTTTTTACCCACAGAGAAGTAGTCGGTGTTACTGTCTTCCATATCAAAGTCGCTGTCGTTTGCCTCATACATGTCGAGATCGGCACTGCCATATTTCTCGAAGTCATCAATTGCTTTGATAGTGTTCTTAATGGACTCCAGAATGCGGCCCAGCGTCAGATTGAAAGAATAAACAGAACTTTCCAGTCGCTTCAATAGGTTGATGCTCATGAGATGCCTGATACCTTGCTCACGGCCGCTCTGCGTCAGGTTATTTCCTTTGTTATGCATCAGGTCTATGTATTTTGACAGTTTGCTCGGAAAGATATAATTTGATGGTGTATAAATGCAAAGTGACAGGAGTGTCAGCTGTTCATAAATCTGGTTATAGTTGATGGCCGTGTTCAGGTCCGTCATGCTGGGTCTGAGCGATATAGGCTTCAATCGCTGCGGGAACTTTCCGATTTCTGTAGTGTCATAATATTTTTCAATGTGCCTTCTGGAGCGGGCGATTGTTACGCTATCCAGTACTTCAAAAAAATCAAAGTCCAACGTCCGAAGAAGAGCATCGGTTGTCCGAGCTTCCGGCTCCAATTTGCTCCAAGCGTTGAAGGCTCTCTGTGCCTGACGGAATATTTCTTCAATCGACTTCTTGGTATCGAGTTGCTCATTGATGTATTCAGAATTGCCTTCATAGGCCAGAGCTAACTGATTCTTCAAATCTACAAAACGGTTATTGACCGGTGTAGCAGAAAGCATCAATACTTTTGTCTTAACGCCTGCACGAATTACATTATCCATCAGTTTGACATACCGATTCTCCTGTGTGTTGGCATGGGTACCGGCACCGTTACGGAAATTATGCGACTCATCAATAACGACAAGATCATAGTTTCCCCAATTAAGGCGATCCAGATCAAGACCGTTTGAGGTGCCACCATTTCTTGATAGGTCTGTATGGAATAGGACATCGTAATTCAGACGGTCCGATGCTATCGGGTTATTTACATAGTTGTCTTTATAGGTGTTCCAGTTCTCGGACAACTTTTTCGGGCAAAGTACGAGAACTGTTTTATTTCTGTTTTCGTAGTATTTGATAACAGCAAGTGCGGTGAAGGTTTTACCAAGACCAACGCTGTCCGCCAGAATGCAGCCGTTATACTTTTCCAGTTTGTTGATGATTGCAAGCACAGCATCTTTCTGGAAATCATAGAGCATATTCCATATCTTGCTCTGCTTAAAGCCGGTAGCTTCATTTGGCAGGACATCCTCAGAAATGTCATCCAAGAATTCACTGAATACATTATAGAGCATCATGAAATAGATAAACTCCGGAGAATTCTCATTATAGGCAGACGTGATATTGTCAATGATCACATCTGTGACATCTTGCAATTTGTTGCTGTCATTCCAGAGCGATTCAAACAGATGCATATACTGCGTGGAGAACGGAGTCTCCATGCGGTTTACCATGTTATAACTGTTGTTCCCGCGTTCACAGCCGATATCAACAGTAGTGAAACCATTCAGCGGCATATAAGCGGCCTCTTCTGCCGATGACGCGACCGTCATGAACCCGCCCATATTCTCACCGGTAGTATTGGATTTAAAGCGGGCTTTCTTTCTAATCCATTCCGCACACTCCTGTGCAATGGCTTTTTGCGTCATTTCGTTACGCAGTTTGATCTCAAATTCCGTACCATATAAGCTCTGTTCACGGTTTAGACGAGGAATATAAAATTCGCGTTTTTCTTTGTGAGCCTTCTCCGTGACAAACGTGGGAGATGTAAAAATAAACCGGAATTCATCAACAGACTCCAGCTGCTTTTTCAATACGTTATAGGCATACATGGAGAAGCAAGCCGCCGCTATGGAAACTTTGCTGCCTCTCTTTATGGTTTGTTTCATGTCGTCCCGAACGATCTCCGTGACGTTGTCAAAAATCTTCATTTTTAATATGCTCCTTCCACGTCACGATTAAATTTTCCCATTAAGTCGGTTAGATTGATTTTAGACTCAGTACAATAAATGCAGTCAGCTCTTACCGATTTAAAAGTCAAAATTTATTATAACATAAATTTTGACAAATTTCAATTAGTTTTAAACTTTCCTTGAGAAAATTTGAGACCGCAAAAAACTTAGATATGTATTGTATACAAAAGAAACACCCTATCAAAAAGAGATGATGCTTCAGTAAGTTTTCACAGTCCGCCTTTTAATGTAAGTTTATCATAATTTATTTAATAAAAACTATATTTGCTAATTATAAAATTTTCTAATTTTATCAATCTCCAGTTTGAGCATCAAGCACATCCACTGGAGCAATTTTTACCTTTATCGCATTATTGTCAGCTTCGTTTGCCTGTTCTGCAACCGCCAATCTCGAATAATATGCAAGCGTCTTGTCTTTCCAGTCCGTGTACTGTTCTGTTGAGTAATTCTCTCTTGTGACCGCCCAATCCTCAAGGAA
>CANQXF010000038.1 GCA_947627695.1 uncultured Ruminiclostridium sp.
CGTTTGAGATACTGTTGATAGACAGAATTATCCCATTCCTCATAAAGCCCCTCGAATATGCGTGCCATGTCCTTTGCGCTAAAGACATCATGAAAAGGCAGCTCGTCAAACACCACGGCGATGTGCTTCTTTATCTCCTTTTCATGTTGCAGATGGTCAAGCCCCAGAAGTGAGATTTTTCCTTCCTCAATATTTGTGATGTTCAGAATACTGCGGATCGTGGTGGTCTTACCTGCACCGTTCTGCCCGATAAAGCCCATGATACAGCCTTTTGGCACGCTGAAACTCACTCTGTCAAGAGTAAAGCCCTCATAGTGCTTTGTAACACCTTTTATCTCAATAGCATTTTCGTACTCGGTCATGTCAGTCCCCTCCGTTTACAAGGTCAAGAAGTTCGTGAAGCTCCTCCAGTGTAACACCCGCCTTGCGTGCCGTGTCGCCTGCCTCCATAAGCAGAGACTCAATATGCTTTAGCTGTTCTTCACGATAGATCTCTAAATTCTGTGCCTTGACGAATGAACCTTTGCCTGTATAGCTTTCGATAAAGCCGTCACGTTCAAGCTCTTCATAGGCACGTTTTGTGGTCATAAAGCTGATACGGAGTTCCGTGGCAAGCACACGCATAGAGGGCAGCATTTCGCCCTCTTTCAGCTTTCCCTCCAGTATCATCGTCTTGATCTGGCTTGCGATCTGCAAATAGATCGGTTCGCCGTTTGCATTGCTGATGTTGATGTTCATTAAGTGTACACTCCTTGAAGATATATGGCTCTCAAAGCATTTGCAACTACTGAGAAAGTCAAATTGTATAGCCTCAATATATACAATTATAGCAAGAGCGTTACGGTTTGTCAAGGGGTTTGAAAAAATTTTTTTATAGTTCTGTTATGTTACAATAGATGTGACATAACAGGTATAGAAAAAGTGGCTGAAATTTGCAGCTGTTCCGGAATTTTATCCATTTCAGAAAGCTGCTGCGATACCGCCCGTCGGGTCAGGCTATGCCGAGCGAAGTGGACGACAAGCTCACCGAACGTATGAAATATGCAGGACAGCTTATGTGCGTCAAGATGCTCGACCACATCATCATCGGCGCAGACGGTTCGTTCTACTCTTATGCAAGGGCGAACGTCAGCGCAAGCAAGAGAGCGAATAAAAGGAAATTCATTTTGCTTGCGCAAAACCGAAAAATCGCAGCGCGCTCTCAAGGAGGGTGGAGCATTTTTATATTCATCGCCTAAATATCTTTTTTGGCAGCAAATGAATGAACGGTTTCAATGTGCTGCCTTAAATTTTTAAATTCCTAAAATTGCTTTTTTCTATTGACAAATTCTTCCCAAAATGCTAAAATACTCATATAATTAAAAGGCTGTGAAAAGAATCACAATGCTTGGACATTTTCAGAGAGAGGGCGGCTGGTGAAAGCTCTCATTGTCCTGCGTTTGCCCATCTTTGAGCTTCCGCCGAAATAAGGCGTGACGGATCCTCCCGTTAAAGAGTAATTGCGGCGTTTGCCGCTGTAAGTGCGGTTTTACCGAAAACAGGTGGTACCACGGACTGAAAGTTCGCCCTGAGCAGTTTTTGCTTGGGGCTTATATTTTTTTGAAAGGAAAAATGCTATGAAACTGGAAAAACTGGTCGGCGACCGATTCAAGGAAAGACCCTCCGACTGTCAGACGGACAGTCACGTCCTTATGGTAAGGGGCGGGTATATGAAATACGTGGCAAACGGTATTTACTCCTCATATATGCCTTTGCGCCGTATTACAAGAAAAATCGAGCAGATAATCCGCGAGGAAATGGACAGGATAGACGGGCAGGAGGTGCAGTTCCCCGTTGCTATGCCCGCGTCATTGTGGGAGGAATCGGGAAGATACACTTCCGTGGGAAAGGAGCTGCTGCGCTTTACCGACAGGAACGGCAGTCAGATGGTTCTTGGTATGACCCACGAAGAGGCGGCTGTTCAGCTTGTACGTGATTACGGGCAAAGCTACGGAAAATACCCATTTATGATATATCAGATACAGACGAAATTCCGTGACGAGGCGCGTCCCAGAGCAGGGCTTATAAGAGTGCGGGAATTTACCATGAAGGACGGCTATTCCTTCCACACCTCTCAGGAGGATCTGGAGCAGTATTACGCAAAATGTCACAAGGCTTATGAAAATATTTTCCGCAGGACGGGTGTTCCCGAAGTTATTTCGGTTCTGTCAGATTCAGGTATGATGGGGGGAAATATCTCTCACGAATTTATGCTGCTCACGCCTATCGGTGAGGACAGCATAGCTATCTGCCAGGAATGCGGTTACAGCGCCAATATGGAGGCAGCTGAATGTCTGTACGATAACGGGGATAATTCCGAGGCGGAGGCTCTTACCAAAAAGGCTACTCCCAACGTTAAATCTATCGAAGAGGTTTGCGGATTTCTGGAAAGCTCCGCTGAAAAAAGCTGCAAAGCGGTGGTCTATCAGAAAAACGAGGATGACGCTTACGTTATTGTGTTCCTGAGAGGAGATCTGGACGTAAACGAAACGAAGCTGCGCAACTTTGTGGGCGGCGAGCTGCACCCTGCAATTATCACCGAGGAATCGGGGATTTGCGCAGGCTTTATCGGTCCTGTGGGGCTGAACGTAAAAGCGACTGTGCTTTATGATCGCTCCTTGCAGGGGCAGAAAAATCTTATCTGCGGAGCGAACGAGGTCGACGCTCACTACACGGGATTCTGCCCTGAGCGTGACGCTGACATAAAGGAATACGGAGATTTTGCAAAGATCGCCGACGGCGGTATCTGCCCTGTATGCAAAAAGCATGCAATAAAGGTCTCAAGGGGTATCGAGGTAGGAAATATTTTCCAGCTTGGAACAAAGTACACCAAAACTATGGGAATGACTTATCTTGACGAAAACGGCGAGAGCCACTACCCCATAATGGGCTGTTACGGTATCGGCGTGGGAAGGCTTGCGGCGTCGATATGCGAGGCGCACCACGACGATTACGGTCCTATATGGCCTATGCCTATTGCTCCGTGGCAGGTGCATATCTGTGCTGTGCGTGCAGACGACGCCGAGGTAAAAAAGACAGCAGATGAGCTTTACGAAAAGCTGGAGAGTATGGGCGCAGAAGTCATGTACGACGACAGAGACGTGAGCGCGGGAGTTATGTTCTCAGACGCAGACCTGCTGGGTATTCCTGTCAGGGCAGTTGTAAGTCCCAGAAATCTTAAAGAAAACTGCTGCGAAATATCCGCAAGGGATAAGAGCTTCAGCATAAAGGTTCCTGTAAATAAGGCGGCGGAAAAGATAATGGAGCTTATAAAAGAGCAGATGGAGAAATATAACTGAGAGTTATAATAATATAAGGAGCAGACGTTTTTGTCTGCTCCTTATTGTTATTGTTTTTCACTCTGAAAAAATTATTTGAAATTTTTTGACAAATTCTGTTGACAAAGAGGGGGAGTTGTGATATAATCATTTAGGTCGCTGATATAGCTCAGGTGGTAGAGCGCATCCTTGGTAAGGATGAGGTCATCAGTTCGAATCTGATTATCAGCTCCAAATGCTCCTCTGTATGAGGGGCATTTTTTTATAATAGAAAATGTCTTGTATTAAAATCAGGCTTGAAAGCCTGATTTTTTTAAATGAGAGTTTTCTTCAGATAATCCCCGTGGATATAATCGCCGCTGTCAAGGCGGTAATAGCCTGTGTCGGTCACGGCGGTGACGACTACCTCCTGGTCGAGGCTGTACCTGCTCACCTTTTTGCTCCCTTCGATGGCGTAAATGCGGCTGTAAACGCCGTCTGCGCTTACGTACATTTTTCCCACGGCGGAATTTTCTTTCCAGAGAACGGTTTTATCCTCGGGCGCTATGCTGTTTTCGGAGGAAAAAGCATTTACGTATGTGAACACGGTTTGATTTTCGACGTTTTCCGACGGCTCGGCGCTTTCGTTCACGGTCTGGGGCTGCTCCGACGCTGATGAGTCGGGCTGTTTTACGGGTATCAGCGTTACGATAAGCAATACCATTGCTGCTATAAATACGGCTTTCTTGTTCATATCATTCGTCCTTTCTGCTTTGCGCTTATCCTTACGCCTATATTATATTTATTTTTTCAAATCAAGTCAATAGTTATCAGACCGATAAAAGGGACACCGTATTATCGGTACTTTTTATAGTATTGAAAAGCACAAATTCCCCCGAAAACGGGGGAATTTGTGCAGGAACACTTCCTGTGGGTGCAAAGCACGCACTTGTTATATGAAAGTGAAGGAAAGCGTTTTCAGAGTATTATGCAGATAAGTCCGCCGCAGCCGTCGTTGATTATGCGCTGAATGGTTTCCTGAAGCTTTTGCCTTGCGTCAACAGGCATACGGTACAGCTTGTTGTGAAGTCCCTCGGTGACAAGCTCGTGGAGGGATTTGCCGAAGATATTGCTTTCCCATATCTTGGTGGGATTTTCCTCAAATTCTTTCAGAAGGTAGCGCACAAGCTCCTCGCTCTGACGCTCGGTGCCGACTATGGGGGATATCTCCGTGTTTATCTTGGCGCTCATCATATGGATAGAGGTGGATTCTGCCCTCAGCCTTATGCCGTATTTTCCGCCCTGCTTTACTATTTCGGGTTCTTCAAGGGTCAATTCGTCAAGGCTTGGCATTACGATGCCGTAGCCTGTCGCCTCTACCTCGTCAAGGGCGCTCTTTACCTTTTCGTACTTCTTCTTTATTCCTGCGAGCTCTATCATGCAGGGCATAAGGTCGCTTTCGTCCTTGATGTCAAGTCCTGTGGTCTCACCCAGAACACGGTAGAACAGGTCGTTGGAAAGCTCAGCCTTGACATAGCCCGCGCCGCTGCCCAGATCTACCTTTTCAACGTTGCAATCAGTAATGTATTCGCTTTCGGAAAGGCGGCAGCTTACGTTCTTTATTTCACCAATGTTGGAAATATCGGCGGCGGCGTTTTTCAGTGCGCTGAAAATTTCCGTTTTGAGCCAGTGCCCGCGTTCAAGGGCGGTGAGCCACTTGGGTATTTTTATGTTTATTTCTTTTACGGGGAATTGCAGAAGCACCTCGGACAGCAGATTTTTTATGGTGCTTTCGTCTACTTCAAGGCAGTTCAGGGGAATGACGGGCTTTTCGTATTTCTCGGACAATTCTGCGGCAAGCGCTTTGCTTTCCTGTGAATTGGGGTCCTGACAGTTCAGGACTACAATAAATGGCTTGTTTATCAGCTTAAGCTCGTCTATCACCCTTTGCTCAGCCTGCTGATATTCCTCTCTGGGTATGCCTGTTATGCTGCCGTCGGTGGTTATCACAAGACCGATGGTGGAGTGTTCGTTGATGACCTTTTGCGTTCCCACCTCAGCCGCCATATTGAACGGGACTTCGGTATCGAACCAGGGGGTCTTGACCATTCGAGGCATTTCGTTCTCAATGTAGCCGATAGCGCTGGGGATTATGTAGCCCACGCAGTCGATAAGGCGAACGTTCATTGTGACGTTTTCCTCTACTTCTATGGAAATGGCGTCCTCGGGAACGAATTTCGGCTCGGTGGTCATAATGGTCTTGCCCGCAGAGGATTGGGGCAGCTCATCTATCGCCCTTTCCCTGCGAAACTCATTGCTTATGGAGGGGATAACAAGGGACTGCATAAATTTGCTGATAAAGGTGGATTTGCCTGAACGAACAGGTCCAACAACACCTATATAGATATTTCCGTCCGTTCTTTTGGCTATGCTTTGATATATGGAATTCGTCACTGCTGTTTCCTCCCTTCTCAGACTATGGGAATAAGCAGCAGCTGAGCAGCTGACAGCGTATCCTCGTCAAGCTCGTTTTCTTCTGTTATGGCTGACGGTCTGGTGTTGTATTTTTTCGCTATGGCGAACACTTCTTCGCCCTTGTCGGCGTAGTACATTTTAAGGGCGTATTCGCTGTTCTTTTCTTTTGGCTTGTCGGTATCAACAGCCGCATCTTCTATTACTGAAACGGTTTTAGTTCTGAAAATACAGCCGCTTATCTCGGCGGTTATACGAAGCTCTGCCTGAGCTTCTCCCGTTATGTTGAAGCCTACGTCGGTTATCTGAACGTTGGGCTCGATAATGCAGTTTTCGTCTGCGTTTGCGTCGCAGGTAAGCTCCACGTACTCGCTCTTTTCAATGAACATCGGCGTTCCTGACGGAGAAAGACGACCGATAGCCTGAGATACCAGCTGACCTGTAATTATCAAGCTGCCTTCGCTGTCAAAACGCCAGCCTATGCCGTTAAGCTCACAGCGGCAGTCGAATATCTCCTCTATGCCGCCGTCCTTGCACTCGATGACCGTTTTGTATGTAGCCTGCTTTTTGATATGAGTGGGAGCGTATTCCACCTTGACGTCGGCAACTGTGTAGTCGGTGGCGTATTCGGTGGAGAAAAGGTCGGTGAGTACGGAAATACTGCTTTCCCTGTTGGCGGTTATCTTGCAGTCGACTGTAAGGTCGCAGCCTAACATTCTGTTTTCTCCGCTGTCGCTGGGCTTTATCTCAAGTCCGCAGTCCATTATGCGCAGATCCACGTTGCAGGTGTAGGTGTCGTCAAGTCCGTCCACGTCGATTATCCTGCTTATGGGAACGGCGGCTTCCATAACCTCGGTGGTGCGGGTGTTTTCGTCCGCTTTTACAAGATAAAGGGCTTTTACCTTGGCTTCTCCCTTTACCACCGCTTTTCCCGCTATCACCTTGACATCGCTGACCTCGGCGGTGCAGTCGCAGTGGATTATGCCTACAATACCGCCTCTGCCTGCGCCTGTTTCGATATCTTCCCTTATCACGAACTGACTGCCGCCGCAAAGTCTGTCGCCGCAGTAGCTGAGGGGCTGCGTTTTGGTCTCAAGTCCCTCTGCGCCCGTTATGACGTCAACGGTCCTGGCGGCGCAGGCTCTCACCTTGCAGCTGACTGCTCCGCGAACGTCAAAGCGCCTGCCGCTTACTGCACGGCAATTGACGTAATCCGTCTTGGCTCTGATATATACGGAGGCTTTGTCGGACGCCTTCGTAAGCTCCAGGGTTTTTGAATAGGTGTACTTTTGCTCCACGCAGTTGATGTTCATACCGTCATCGGAAAGATACAGTATCTTGATAAGTACCGCACCGTCGATGAAAAGCTGTGTTCCCGAAATACTGTATGAGGATATGCCGGGAGTGAGACTGCATCTGAGTATTTTGAATATATCAGGGTAGTAATCGGGAAGAACGTAGTCAAATTCCACGCCCTGCTCGGTCTGACCGTCATATATCACTTCGTTCAGGAATACAGGCTCTCTGTTCAGTTGAAGTTCCATATCTGACCTCCGCTTTCATATTAAGGACAACGCCCTTTTTCAACATCAATATATTCAGCGGCGGGACAGTTTATGACAAGCGTTGAAAAATAAAAGTCCCTGCCGGGAAAAGCAGGGACTTTTATTATAAGAGAGGATCTATGTAAAAACCGTCGGCTGAACGGTCATCTGGCTACTGCTATGCCGTGTACGAAGGTGGTTTTATAATAATTGGTGGTTATATCTACGGACTTTACGGGGATACCGTCCGACATACTTATCATCATCTGTCCGTCTCCGACGTATATCCCGCCGAAGTCGGGGTTGCCGCTGTTCTCCATGCAAAAGAACACCAGATCGCCGGGCTGAAGCTCGTCGTAGCCTATTTTGGAGCCTATGCGTGCTATCTCGTGGGTAAGGCGGGGGCAGGCAATTCCGTTCTGTGTAAGAACGTAGTAGATAAGTCCCGAATTGTCAAAGCCGTCCTCGGGAGAGGCTCCGCCGAACTTGAACTCGTTTCCCGCAAGGGATTTTGCAAGTCCGACTATGGAATTTGCCTTTTCAGCGGGGGCAAGCGCCTTTCCGTCGGAGGGAGCGTCCTCCTTTTCCTTGGTGACTAAGGGAGTGGTCTCGGTCTCAGGGGATTTGTCGGGGATAGAAGGCGTCGTTTCGGCAGACGTATTGTCAGGCGCAGGGTCTTCTGTCTCGGGAGTAGTTGCGTCGTCCTCCTGAGAATCAGGCGTTGATGAGCTTGACTGGGGAGTTTGTTCTTCTGCCGGAGTTTTCTCCTCCTCTTTATCGGGGGAAGATGAGGAAGAGCTGCTTGAGCTGTTGGAGCTGCCTGAATCGCTGCCGTTGGCAGGTTCTTTGTTTTCAGAGCAGGCTGTAAGCTGGCAAGCCAGAATAAAGGTCAATACAATAGATAAAAATTTAACAGCAGTCTTTTTCATAATTTTTCTCCTTTTCAACAATGATGCTTGTTTTATAAAAAGGTGAAATATGTCATATTGCCGCGCGCTTGCAATCTACTTATTTTTTCCTTTCTCTGATTATATAATACCACATTTTCGGCAATAGTCAATTACAAAACGGTTACAATTCAGTTACAATTTGGTTACAAATTGTTACAAAACGGTAACAAAAAGTAACCTTATCTGAACTGCTTGAATAAAGGCAAAAAACAAAGGCGGACGCAAATTACGTCCGCTTATCGTGTTCCGTTTATTTTTTCAGTTAAGCTGAAGAGTGGTTACCTTCCACGCTCCGTCTATGTTTACAAGATAAACCGTGTAATCGGCGGCGGAGTGGCGCTCGCCGTTGTCAGTCTGGACGCCGTATAAAACGTGGTCGTATTTTATCCTGACAGAGGCGCAGGTGTCGCTGTAAAACAGCGGGTCGCCCATTTCAATATTGAGAAAATCATAGTCCGTGTGATAATTGTGCCATTGGTTCTCAAAGAAGTATAACTCGGTATAGAGAGGCATATCAGGTGCAAGGTAATTCACCGCATTGTAGAAGGTGCCGTCACCGAGGATATATTCGGAGTAGGCTTTTGAGAAATCAAGGGCAAGCTGCGAAAGCTCCTCGTTTTTTGTGTGGGACATCACGTATTTGTCCCCGTCTTTTTTGAGAGTGTTGCCATAAGCGTCCTTGACGGTAACTTCGGGAGGAGCGATAAAGCCGTCTACCGTGTACGTTACGTCGCATATTTCTCCCTCGAAATAGCCCTGGAAATTTTCGGTTTCGGGATAAGGGTCGCCTTTGGAAGTGATGTATTTTTCGTCCACCTTTTTGTTTCCAAAGTAGAGGACGGCGTTTGAGGGTATCGTCACAGAATATGATGAAACTCTCACCTTGCCGAACTGTACGCCTGAGACCTCGTATTCGTGCATACCGAAGCCCGCCTCCTCCTCGCAGGGAGTGACTGTGGCTCTGGCTACCGTTTTATCATTTATGGTTATGTCGTAGACGGTTTTTTCAGCGCTGCTTTCCTTTCCGTTGCGGCTGTATGAAGCCTCGCCGTTCATCATCTCACTGATATAACCGTCCAGCACGGATTCATCTTCAAATTCATTAAATGTTACGTTTATTGCTCCGTCGGGGACAGTTGAAAAGGTTTTGACGTATTCGATTATGGCGTTTTCGGGCTGGCATCTTTCATATACTTCAAGAAAGCTCCAAAGCACCGTAAGCACATATATGACGATACCGACGGCGGCAAGAGTTAAAAGGATATAAATTATTCTGAAGGCTATGGTGCCTTTTGTCGCTTTGCCCATTTTTTACTGACCTCTTACAAGAAATGTGGTACACATTCTCCTCAAGCCGATAACGCTGGCGTTGGAGTTGATATGCTCGCCGTGGAATATCATACTGGTGGAAGAGCCGCCGTCAAGGTTATAGGCGTTTACTGCGCCGAATTTCAGCATTACGTCCTGTTCGTCAACGTAGCTTGCGCCAAGACTGCTGGTCTGACGCCCGTCTATGGCAAGCAGGAGCATAGCTCCGTCCGCCCGCTGTCCTATTGCAGTGCGTGGATTAAGTCCGCCGCCTGTTCCCAGAGAGGGGGTGGGAACATTGTCCACTATAAGGGTAGGACCGTATTTTGCGGCGTTGGTTATTCCCATATCTACCGCCTGCTGTACTGTAAAGGTGCCGACGATCAGCTTGCCCTCCTTTGTTATGCCGCAGCATTCCCAAAGGGTGTTCATGGGGGTTCCCCAGAGGACTTGTCCTTCCGATATTACTATTCCCCAAGGCTCGCCGCCCGTCATATGCCCGGGGCGGTCGTCCCAGCCGCCGCCGTTTATTCCCGCAACTACGCCGTCGTAGCTGGCGTATATCTCGTCTATCGTCCTGCCGTACTGGTCGACGCCGAAAGGTCCCGATACTCCCACAAAGACTCTTGTGGGGTCGTAAACTATCATCATCTTTCCTCTGAAGGTAGGACCTGTTATCTCAACTATATCTATGCCGTCGTGGTCGGGGTCTACCTCCTGGTCTACTGTGCCGGGGATTATATTTTTGTTTGAAGTATTGTTCTCATCGTCGCTGAACGGGTCGTCGTTCCCGTTGTTGTTCGGGTCGCCGCCTATCACAACAAGGTCGGTGTCGGAGAAGCCGCCTGAGTCCTGCATTTTGTTTGCGGCAAGTATCTCGTCCACCTTTTCCTGTCCCAAAAACGATGTCGCAAGGAATTTTGCGGCGCTGGTTTCCATAACTGACACAACGAACAGATCTCTTGCCCTTTCGGAAGGTCCGTATTCGAGGATAAGCACTGCGCCCAGCGTTCCTCCCACGGCTACTGCCAAGGCGGTGAACAGTGAGAGAACGCACCTTAACACTATTCTTCTCACCTTGTGGGTTTTGGGCTGTTCGGGGCGGTTCTGATAGCCTTTCTTTTTTCTTTTTTTCCTTGATACAAGAACGCTGTCTATATCAGGCATAATTTTCTCTCCTTTTAATTTTTCTCATCCTTAAATACCCACTCTCTTTGCACCGCAAAGCAGATGAAAAACAAGATTACGTCCACTATCATTTTAAATACGGTCTGGAGCAGGCTTTGTCCCGTGGAGGTGACAAGGGAGATAAGATATACAAGCCCGTAGGAGACGAACGCCTGACATATGCACAAAATGTAATACTTTATGAGAGAGTTCCCCACGTTCGACTTGCTTTTGAACACGCCTTTCCTGTTTACCGTGTAATTTACGGCGGAGGAAACGACTCTTGCGGCGGCTGTTGCGGCGAATATCCTCGCCCAATCCTCAAGATTTTCAGGGAGGAAAAGATTAAGCAGGGTGAAGATAATAAGGTCGATAAGCGCCGCACTGAGGGAGCTTAATATGTATTTGAATATAACGGCGTATATTTTTACGGAATCACGGAAATAGCGGAAGTGTGAGGAGCTGTTGTTGTCGATGTAAATGGTCTCTATTGGGTGTTCCTCAAAGGGCAGGTCTGCTTTTTTCATTTCGAGCAGCATATTGGTCTCGTACTCAAATCTTTCTCCGCTTGCTTTGATAAGGGTGGGAAGATAGGAGGCGGGGAGGGCGCGAAGTCCCGTCTGGGT
>CANQXF010000039.1 GCA_947627695.1 uncultured Ruminiclostridium sp.
ACGCGAAGATCCAAAGCGACCGGACAGGAAGTCACCTGTTTGAAGTCAAAAGTGCATAGAAAAAGGGAGAAAATGGAGAAGGTTTATTAAAGTACGACAAAAATCCGGGGAACCATCTGGAATCAGAGAGGTCTCCGGATTTTTGGGTTATAATGAGCGAAGGTGTCGTTCAATGATCTAATTTTGATGATTTTGCGACACCCCCTAAATATTATGGACATGGTGTAGATATCCCTTTTTGTATAGCTTTCATAATGATTACATAAAAAGATGCAAATGCACAAAAAATAGTAATGGCTATTGAAGTGAAAATAATATAGTGGCAAAATGAAATTACCAAAGCTCGTGCAATGTACAAAAACAAGGAGTGATACTATGGAGATTAAAAGAGATTCATACCTTGAACAGTTAAAGATAAGAAAAGATAACGGAATGATTAAGATTATCACGGGAATCAGGAGATGCGGAAAATGGTGAAGATAATGACCACATCATTGAAATTGCTTTAGATGGCATTGAAAATGAGGAACTGAGAGATCCAAAGAAGTGTTATCAGCATATTAAAGAGCGGGTGGAAGATGACCAGAAGTATTATCTGCTTTTGGACGAAGTACAGTTTATGCCACGATTTGAAGAAGTGCTGAACAGTTTGCTTCGTATCAGCAACATTGATGTGTATGTAACCGGCAGTAATTCTAAATTTTTATCTAGCGACATTGTAACTGAATTTAGAGGCAGAGGAGATGAGATAAGAATTTATCCGTTGTCTTTTGCAGAGTTCTATGCAGCTTATGATGAAGATTATGATGATGCTTGGGAAGAATATATGATATACGGTGGTTTACCACAAGTGGCACAATTTTCTGTAGAACGCCAGAAGGCTGAGTATCTTAAAAATATTTTTACCAATGTTTATATCAAGGATGTGGTAGAGCGAAACAGAATTCAAAATGTTGATGAGATTGGGACTTTGGTGGATATTCTTGCTTCTGCCATAGGAGCCCCTACAAATCCAACCAAAATATCAAATACCTTTAAAAGTGAACGAGGTATCAATTATAGTAATTAAACCATATCTAACCATATTGATTATTTGGCAGAGGTATTTTTGATTTCTAAAGCGTACCGATATGATATTAAAGGTAGAAAATATGTGGGTGCAAATCTGAAATATTATTTTTCAGATGTTGGACTTAAAAATGCCAGACTGAACTTCAGACAGCAGGAGCCTACGCATATTATGGAGAACATTGTTTATAATGAGTTGCTTGTGCGTGGTTACAATGTGGATGTTGGTATTGTGGATGTATTTGCAAAGAATAGTGAAGGAAAGAGGGTTCATAAGCAGTTAGAGGTTGATTTTGTAGTGAACCAGAGCAGTTAGAGATATTACATTCAGGTGGCTTATGATATGTCCTCTGAGGAAAAGCAGACGCAGGAACTTAATTCATTTCGAAATATTCCGGATTTATTTAAGAAGATTGTTATAGTGAATGGAACGAAAAAGCCTTGGAGAAATGAGGAAGGATTTGTGTTCATGGGCATGAAATATTTTCTGCTCAATGCAGATAGTTTGGAGTTTTAGTATGGAAAATTAGATGATTTATTCCGGTATAGAACATATGGATATAAAGTCAGGAGGCAGAGAAATGGCAACGGTTGTGTATTCTAATGAAGAAGATGGTATGTGTTCTTTTGTGATAGATGGAGAAGAGTATGTTGAAGACGAAGAAAGGGCAATTATCCTCAAAGCTATATTAAAACAGATAAGAGTTGAGGATATTTCGGATAATTTTAAAATTGAAGTATGTGAGTCAAAAGATTCTTCAGTAATAATGGTATCTGTTCCTATGACCTTTGTAAAAGTTGGTAAAAATGAGTTTCAGGTTATTTATGATGAACTTATTACTAGAAAATATTGGGATGGACCAATAGGACTTAAACTATATATGGAGACAAAAAAGGATGTAATAGAAGAGCATTCAAAAGAGGCAGGGGATGTCCATTTAGAAAGCTATGATGATGACGGGGCTTATATCCATTTGGTATATAGTACAAAAATTTATACCGATGATATGATTGAGTTGCTGAGTAATATGGAACAGATATATGGTGAAATAGAAGGTGCTGCGAATTTTACTTTAGGTTCTCCGTTTTCTAAAATAGATGATTGTGAAAAGGAAAATGAATTTACAATTAAAATACTACTTCCGTTATTTCGCAATTTAGGATTTATAAATGTAAAATATAATCATGGAAACAAGGAATATGGAAAAGATATTACATTTGCATGTAGAACAGAATTTGATTATTATGAGTATTATGGAGTGCAGGTAAAGTATGGCGATGTGTCTGGTGGTGCTCAGGGAGAGATTAACGAATTAATTCAACAAGTGAAAGACTCTTTTTCAATGCCATATTATGATGTGTATTCAAGAAATAAAGTAAGGGTATACAAAGTTATTATTGCGATTTCAGGGAAATTTACACAAAACGCAGTGGAAAAAATAATAGAAGGTGTGACGGAATACCCTTTAAAGAATAACTTGGTTTTTCTGGATAAGGAAAAGATAGAGGGATTAATGAGTAAGTACAATAAATTTTAATTTTTATGTTAAAAAATATAAAGATTCGGGAGGTATTCATTCAATGGATGGAGAAAAGAATATAGATCCATTAGTTTCCATGCAACAGGAACTGTGTGATATGTGGGGAATTAACAACAAAACAAAGTATGTATTCTATTATGATGAAAGTAATAATTGCAGAAAGTTTTGGGTTGATGATAGTAAGTAGCAGTTTAATACGGATCATACAGCTGACTTTGTGCTGGCAGGATTAGTAAGAAAAGAGAAAGAAAAAGTAGAAGCTTCGCTTGAAACATTTCGCAAACCATTAAAGTTGCAAGCAAATGTAAAAGATATTAAGTTTAAAAATCTGTATGCAAAAGGTGATTTTTTGCAGTGTGTGAAGGAAAGACGATTATTTGAAACTTTATTATGGATAGATAAATCGCCTTTTTATATTCATTACACTAATGTGAATAATTTATTTTATACACTTGTTGAAATATTCGATTCCATTGTAGAACCTGATGAGATAAGTGAATTTGGATATGACTATTTTAAAATGAAGAGTGTATTTTATTATATGTTTAAAGGGAAAGCAGACGCATTACAAATCTTGATGTTCAAATATAAGTACCCCAATATACAGCGGAAGGATGTAGAAGCATTTTGTAATGACTTACTGTTCTTGCTCGGGAGCAGGAGAGAAACGAAGGAAGAGGAAAAGTTTCTAGCAGGAATGCTTGCCAGAGCAGCAGAGAGTGATGAATTAGTTTTTTTACATGATAACGATGATTATGTTATGCAGGAAAACTATGCGGAATTCTATGTTGACCCTATCCGAAAATATCAGAAGTCAAGGCACATATTTGATGAGGAAACGACGGTACAGGACATAGTAAAAAAGCAGATAGCAATGGGGGAGAATATGGCAGATAATTTCAAGTTTGTGAAATCTGAGACAGACATATTCGTGCAGTTATCGGATGTAGTAGCAGGGATTTTAGGAAAACTATTTAAGTACATAAATTCCACAAGTGTAAATCAGCGTAGAAGAGATGTTGAAGGTTTATCAAAGCTTCAGGTTGAAAATATTTTACTGATTGATAAGCTACGTATGGAAGCAGATCGGGAGAATCCCGGATTTTTATGTTCGATTGGTCCTTGGGATGGGATAGGAATGCTTAATAGATTTTTCGAAATGGTAAAGAGCAGAAAGGAAAAATAGTTTGAATCGGGAGGTTTGATGATATGGATGTTTTTGCAATAGAAAAAGGAAAGGCACTGAAACTTTCAGTAGATGAATTTGAAAAACAGACATGCCATGGTTATCCTTATTACAGAACTAATAAGGATAAACGACTTTCTTTGTATGCGATTTGTCCTGAATGTGGAAATCCAATTCAGATTGTCAATATGTATGGGGAAGAAATGATGCAGAATGCAACCCATAAAGTAACTCTTTATGGGAAACATACAGGTCGAGCGGTAGAAGGCTTTCCGTATTGGGATGAGGCTGAGATGAAAAATTGCTCATTATATAAGCCATCACCATTGGGGAACACGGAAATAAGAACAAAAACAGAAGAGACCGAGGAAATAAAAAAAATTATTGAAAAGAATTGGAGAAGGATAAAGCAGGATATTAGAGGTATTGTAGGAGTTAATATACCGAATTCTGTAATGAAACATATGTATGATGTTTTTATGGGATCTCATTCGTATAGTTATAAAGCAGTAAATAAGTACAATATACCATATGCTATGCTTAGATATCAGGAAACAATATCAATTTATCATACTTTTTTGTTTGACTCTCCAATGAGCGAAATTGTAAAAGAGAAAATAAATAATAATAGTAAGTACTTTGAGATTTTGGATAAGGAAATAAAGAGAAAGGTAAGTGGAGGTTACAATTTAGGCATATATTTAACAAAATATCAAAAGAAAGAGCACAAGCAGTATATACATATGGTGGTATATGAAGTCGGTGGCTATGGGAAGGAAAGCAGAAATATTATCTTAGAAGAAAAAATAGAGATGAAATCTTGGATTTATGCGTAAGTGTATAGAAATAGGTAATATAGTATATTTCTCATGATGGGAAAAGAGGTTGTTTTTGGCAGAAATACATATGAACAATATGAGGAGGTATAGAATGTTTATTAGAAAAGTCAAAATTCGTAATTTTAAATGTTATAAAGATTTTGAAATTACTCTTGAAGAAGGTTTAAATATTGTTGTTGGAGATAATGAAGCGGGAAAGTCTACAATACTAGAAGCTATAAATCTGGCACTAACCGGAATTATTAGCGGAAAGAGTATTTGGAATGAAATTTCACAGTATATTTTTAATAAAGAGGCAGTAGATGAGTATATTGTTTCGTTAGGCACAGCACCTATAGCACTTCCATACATAACAATAGAAATTTTTTTTGGCGGGGATGAAAATCCTTTGATGAATGGTGATGCAAATTCAGATAGAGATAACAGTGCGGAAGGATTTTGTTTCAAAATTGCATTTAATGACAAATATGCAGATGAATATGAGGCATTAGTGCAACAGGGAGATGTTAAAAGCTTACCGATTGAATATTATGATATTACTTGGACAACCTTTGCCAGAGATGTAATCACAACACGTAGTATACCTTATAAATCAAGTTTGATTGATTCGTCTGAATATAGATATCAAAGTGGAAATGATTTGTATTTGTCGAGAATTATAAAGGGGTCATTGGAACCGGAAGATATAACATCTATTGCATAGGCACATAGAAAAATGAGGGATACATTTATTAATGATCCATCAATAGAAGCCATTAACAACAAAATAAATCAGGACGCTAGTTTGACAGATAAAAAAATAGCATTATCAGTAGAACTGGTTACTAAGAATGCATGGGAGAATAGCCTTGTTACACAATTGGATGAAATACCGTTTCATTATGTGGGAAAGGGAGAGCAATGTGTTGTTAAGACGGAACTTGCATTAGCAAAACGTACTTCGCAAAATGCAAGTATCATTTTGTTAGAAGAACCAGAAAATCATTTATCACATACAAGATTGAATCAATTGATTAAATGTATTTCGGAACAATATGCAGAAAAACAGATACTTATTTCAACATATAGTAGTTTTGTTGCAAATAAGTTAGGGTTGGGGAAAGTGATGCTGCTTGATAACTTAAGGATAACAAAATTTTCTGAACTATCGGAAAATACATATAATTTCTTTAAGAAGGTGGCTGGGTATGATACGTTGCGAATGATTTTATGTAAGAAAGCTATTTTGTGTGAAGGAGATTCGGACGAGCTGGTGATTCAAAAAGCATATATGCAACTTAATGATGGGCGGTTGCCGATAGAGGATGGTATAGAAGTGATTTCCGTAGGTGTATCATTTTTACGTTTCCTTGAGATTGCAGATTGTATTCAGACAAAAATTGCGGTTGTTACAGATAACGATGGGGATTTGGCAGCTATCAACAAAAAGTATGAAAATTATATAGGTGCAAATCAGAAAGATTATATAAAGATATGTGTTGATGATGTTGTGGACACAGGGACACTTAAGATTGGCAAGAGTGATTATAATTACAACACTTTAGAACCGAAACTTTTGAAAGCTAATGGTTTAGATAAGTTAAATCGTATTTTTGGTACTGATTATACGGATGAGGACGATTTGAGGAAATTTATGAAGCATAACAAAACAGAATGCGGATTGAAAATCTTCGAATCTTCTGAACAGATAGAAATACCGGAATATATTTTGGAGGCTATCAAATGGTAAATAGATTGATAATTGCGGCAGCAGGATCTGGTAAAACTACATATTTGGTTAGACAGGCGATGCAACAATCGGACAGTGTGTTAATAACAACATACACTATTGCTAATGAACTGGAAATTCGAAAAAAATTTGTAGAACTTAATGGTTGTGTTCCGCATAATGTTACCATACAAACATGGTACTCATTTCTTTTACAGCATGGGGTTCGACCATTTCAGGGAGTGGTCTTAGATGATAAGATTAATGGTATGATATTAGTCAATGAAAAGTCTGGAAAAAAATATAATGGGAAATATGGTCCGGTATATTATGCAGAAGAGGACTATAGAAATTTTTATTTCATGGATGGAATGAAAATGTATTCTGATAAGATTGCAAAATTTGTATGTCGTTGTGAAAAGGAGACTAAAGGAAGGGTTTCGCAAAGAATTAGCAGGATTTATCCTAAGATATATATAGATGAAATTCAAGATTTGGCGGGATATGATTTAGATATCATAAAAAGTATGTTGCAAGCGGATTGTGATGTGACAATGGTAGGAGATCCCAGACAGGTAACATATCATACGCATAATGAAGCAAAGTATAAGAAGTATGCAGATGGTAAGATAGAAGAATTTATTATAAGTGAGTGTAAAAAAATAGATTGCATTATTGATAAAGAGACTTTGAATGATTCTTACAGAAATAACCAAAGTATATGTTCATATTCATCGCAGTTGTATGAAGAATATGGCGAAACTGGAACAAAGCAATTTGAGGTTACTGGACATGACGGAGTTTTTTTAGTAAGACCAGATGATATTGGTGCATATTTAGAAAAATTTAAACCAATGCAACTAAGGGAGAAGAAAACAGTAAAAGTGAATGACGCATATGCAGTAATAAATATGAGTGAGGCTAAAGGATTGACATATGATAGAGTCCTAATTTATCCAACCGGTACAATGAGGAACTGGATGATGGATCATTCAAAAAAATTGCAACCCAAAACAAGGTCTCAATTTTATGTTGCAATAACAAGAGCAAGATATAGTGTGGGAATTGTTTTTGATTATGATGAAAAAACAAATATTGAAGGCGTGAAGAATTATCTGTAATTTGACAAGAGTGTTGTATATTAAGTGAATTATAACAGCAATAAACTGTGAAATATACGAAGGAGCATAAAATGTTTTTTTCATTTATAGCGAAATAGGCGAACTAGAACATAATGCCATTGTCAAAAGCGCTTTTGAAAAGATGATGTTCGAACAAATGCAGTCGGAAGGATATTGTAATATTAATCCACTAATAGAGAGATCGAGAACCTCTAAATCTGAAATAGAAAATAATTTAAAGAAATTAGATTCTCCATTGGCTAAAGTTTTTGCAGGAAAGTATGCTACAAATACTGAGGAACTCGAAAAAATAATGCTACCAGTACTTAAAGAACTGGAAGAAAAACTATCAAAAAATAAAAGTCCTTTTGATGAATACAACTACTTTGCCATTATTTATTTTATCTTTCAAATGTACAAATCTGTTGATAAGAAGCTTGATTGTGTAAAAGAGTTATACACAACTTGGAATGAGCACGAGCAAGAGTATGATATCAGGATGTCAAACGGAATAGTTTTTGATGCGGCTAAGGTTGAGGTGAATTTTATATCTTCATTTAATCAGTACGTAGATTTTTGGGGACAAATTGGAAAAAAAGTAGAGGGGAAACTGTTATTTCGAGGAAACAGTAAAGTTTCTTATGATTTGAAACCGTCTTTATTTCGAAAAGAAGAATGGGTATCAAATGAAAAGAAAATGTATTTAGAATTAATGGCGAAATGTCCTTTTGAATTCGAACGATTAGAATCACATATAGAAAAATTGGCAGAAATGTAACACTACGGTTTGCCGGGTTTGCGACATCCCCTTTTTCTATCGTCCCTATATCACGTCCGGCAGCAGGACGCAAAGTTTTGAAAAATGTCTGACAGCCTTGAGAAAAAATTGAGAATTATGTTGTATACTACCCTCGGGAGATGCCGACAGCATATGAATGACAAAATCTTGATCGTGGATGATGAAAAAGGCGTTGTAGAAATGCTGAAAAGTTATTTTGAAATGCAGTCGTTTCAGGTATATACGGCTTTTAACGGAAAAGACGCCTTAAAACAGGCAGTCCATAATCCGGATCTTGTACTGCCTGATATCAATATGCCCGATATGAACGGCCTGACTGTGTGCGAAAAAATCCGGGACTATATTGCCTGCCCCATTCTATTTCTCACAGCCCGTATGGAAACCGCCGATAAGATCAAAGGCTTTCAAGCCGGTGCGGACGATTATATTGTAAAGCCCTTTGACATAGACGAACTGGGGGCGAGGGTGGCGGCGCATTTGCGGCGCGAGATCCGAAAGCAGGAACAAACCGTTTTTCGCTTCTTCTCCGATATGACGATTGACTACTCAAAACGCAGGGTGGCGATCAAAGGGACTGCGATCCCGATGACCCGCAAAGAGTTTGATATCGTGGAGCTTCTGTCTGTTAACGCCGGGCAGATTTTTGACCGTGAACGTATTTACGAGGTCGTTTGGGGCTTGGATGGCGACGGCAACAGCGATACCGTTATGGAGCATATCAGAAAAATCCGGAGCAAATTTGCCGCGGTATCACCTCATAACTATATAGAAACCGTCTGGGGGTGGCTATAAATGGAATGGATAAAGCGTATGAATTTGAAAAGATCCTTGTTCACAATGGCGTTGATCAGTCTTGTGATCGCTGCTTTGCTTTCCGCAATCACCGTTTGGCTGGGCGTGGAATTAAGCACGCGGCTGTCTCCGCAGGGAATGTCGATCATGATAGACGAAAACCACGCTGTAGTAAAAAACGTAACCCCGTCATCACAAATCGAAAATCTTGATCTTTTGCTGTCAGTTCTGCAAATTGCGCTGCCCATTCTATTTTTTGTGATCGCGCTGCTTGCAACGGTTTTTTTGTTTTATCGCTGGAAACTGAAAGACCCGTTAAAAATCCTGATGGATGGGGCAAATCATATCATAGAAAACGACTTAAATTTTTCTATCGAAGCGCCGTCAACCGATGAATTAGGGCGGCTCTGTACCGCCTTTGAAACGATGCGGCAAACGCTTAGGAAGAATAACCGGGAATTGTGGCAGCAGGCGGAAGAAAGGAAACGGCTCAACGCAGCGTTTTCCCATGAATTGAGGAACCCGGTTACGGTTCTGAAAGGATCTGCCAAAATGGCCAGGCAATGCGTGGAGAGCAAAACGGACCAAACTGCGCAGTTCATTCAAAATCTGACCCGCATAGAAATTTACACGGGCCGGATCGAGCGGTATGTAGAAGCAATGAGCAGCGCTGGACGTTTGGAGCAAATACAGCTTGAAAAAGAATTTACGGATCCACAGAGTCTGGCCCTTGAATTAGAGAACGCAATTCATCTTGCGGCAGCGGAAAGCGGCAAGAAGCTTTTGTTTACCAATACCGTAAGTGTCGGAAAGGTTCTTCTGGATAAGCATGTGCTGTTTGAGATTACCGAAAATCTTATCTCAAATGCGGTTCGATTCGCAAAACAGACCATTTCCGTGAATCTGTCTTTTTCGGGAGATATGTTGCTCCTGGAAGTGACAGACGACGGCAGCGGCTTCCCGGCCGGGCTTTTAAAAAACGGCATACAGCCTTTCCAAAAAGGGAATGAGGACGCAGAGCGTTTCGGCATGGGATTGTATCTCTGCGATCTGCTTTGCAAAAAGCATGGCGGATTTTTAGAAATCAGGAACTGTGGACAGGGCGCATTTGTCTGCGGGGCATTGAAAATTTCATAAAGCTTGAGTATTTCTTGAGATTTGTTTTTTATACTCTCCTTATCATACGGATAGGGGGTTTTTTTATGCAGATCCAAGTCAAAGACATTTCAAAGATCTATGGTACTGGCGAGAACAGGGTGGTTGCACTAAACAGCGCCGCAATGACGATCCATGAGGGTGATTTTATTTCTATCATGGGGCCGTCCGGCAGCGGAAAAAGTACTCTGCTTCATATTATCAGCGGGTTAGACGCCCCCACTTCCGGGCAGGTACTATATGGGGATACAGACATTCATAAAGGAAACGATAAGGAATTGTCTGCTTTCCGTCGCCAAAAAATGGGCTTTATTTTCCAGCAGTTCAATCTTCTCCCTGTCCTTTCTGCGCGGGAGAATATCCTGATGCCGCTGCTTTTGGATAAGCGGCAGCCCGATGAAACCTATTTGCGTGAAATGACAGGCTTTTTGGGGATCGACACCCGATTGACCCACTTGCCCCATGAACTTTCCGGCGGCCAACAGCAGCGTGTCGCTATCGCCCGCGCTCTGATCGCAAAGCCGGCTATTATTTTCGCGACGAGCCAACGGGCAATCTTGACAGCAAAAGCGGCGGCGAAGTGGTGAAATTGCTTTGCGATCTGCAGACGAAAATGAATAAAACCCTCGTCATGATTACACATGATCCGCATATTGCAAAAATGGCGCCCCGACGTTTTACTATCGTTGACGGCGTTCTTTCGGAGGTGACGGCAAAATGAAATCCTATCTGGCCCTTGCGTGGAAAGAATTAAAAGCGCAGAAGGTGACGGCAATTCTTATTTTGATCGCTGTTATCATGTCCACCACTATGACAACTGTAATCGGCCGATCTATTGGTGTCTTACAGTCCATGCGAATTGAGCAGGCGGCAAGCCTTAACGGGGACCGCTATGCATCCTTTCATCAGTTGACCGCAGAGCAGGCGAAAAAGCTGCATGAGGACGGCCGCCTTTATGATGTCTGCGATGTTTTGAATGTTGGAGATATGCCCCTTGGAAATAGCGGCTTAACGCTTTATTTGAGTGATTATTCCGGGCGATTAGCCCATGCGCTGAAACGCGTTCAGCGCATGGAAATCACCGTTTAGCAAAGTGTGGCCG
>CANQXF010000040.1 GCA_947627695.1 uncultured Ruminiclostridium sp.
AATGCAACAGAGTTATTCCGACTATGGCAACACTGGACGATAAACTGATTTTCACACACGACGGAAGAAACGGCGATTACACCCCGAAAAAGTAACTTTTTTCTTTTCTTTTACGCGATATGGCCCCGAAAAAACGGGGGGAAGTGTATTAAAAAACGGGGGGAAGTGCATTAAAAACGGGGGGAAGTGTATTAAAAAACGGGGGGAAGTGTACCACCCCCAAAACCCGGAAACCCTTGAAAACACTGGACTTTCAACCATTTCAGAACCCGTAAATTAATAGTCTTATAGTGACTATTACACGCGGGGCGGGGGCTTGAAGCCCCGCCCGCTGTGAAGTAAAATGAGAAGCGAAAAAGGGATTGCCGCAGCCTGGACAGCATAGACGGCAACCCCAAAGCAGCACACCCGGCAGGGGCGCACTGTGTTTATTATAGACCATTGCGCCCCAAAACGCAACAGGGCGCACAGCCCAGAAAGGACTATAAATGACAAACACGGCGAACATCCCCGCATACCTGCGGGAACACGGGCTTTTCTGCCTGTGGAAGTATGAAGAACGGGACGGACGCAGAACAAAGATGCCCTATAATCCGAACAGCCCGCAGGAAAGAGCGAAAACCAATGACCCCGGCACATTCGCGCCCCTGGAAACAGCAACGGCAAGGGCAGGCGGATTTGATGGTTTGGGAATAGGTATATTTGACGGCATAGCCGGGATAGACATTGACCATTGCATAACAGGCGGGAAGCTGTCTGCAATGGCGCAGGATATTGTAAACACGATGGACGCATATACGGAAATATCCCCGTCCGGCGAAGGTCTGCGGATTCTGTTTCTTGCCCCTGGATTCAAGTATGATTCCGGCAGGTACTACATAAAGGAAAGCAAACAGGGACTTGAAGTCTATATTCCAGGAATGACACAGCGATATTTGACGGTAACGGGGAACCCCCTTCCCGGCAGCGCGTCCGACATGGTAAACAGGGCCGACCGTCTGCAATCTATCCTTGACAAGTACATGAAACGCCCGCAGGCCCCGCAGATCGCGCCGAAGATGCCGGGAACCCCTGCTGACATATCAGACATAGAACTGATTGAAAAGGCAAAGCAGGCGAAGAATGGCGGGCAATTCTCCGAACTGTGGGCGGGGAACTATGGGGCATATCCTTCCCACAGTGAAGCAGACCTGGCATTGTGTAACCTACTTGCATTTTGGACAGGCCGGAACGCAAGCCGGATGGATGCCCTTTTTCGGCAATCTGGATTGATGCGGACGAAATGGGATCGCAGGCAATCCGGCACAACATACGGCGCGATTACGATACAACAGGCTATTGCAAACTGTACGGAAGTCTACAACCCCCCACAGGAACGCCCACAGGGGGCGCAGACGGGCGGAAGCCCCGCCCCCGTGGTGGTAGTATCTACCACCGAACCAAATGCCCCACAGGAAGCCGCACAACCCCGAAAAACGGCATTGCAGCTTTTCGATGAATTTATAGGGAAGGTACAGACCGAAGCATATAGACCGCTGAAAACGGGGATGCCTGCATTTGATATGCTATTGGGCGGGGGAATTATGCGACAGTCACTTGTTATTCTGACCGCAGCCCCCGGATCAGGAAAGACAAGTCTGGCCCAGCAGATATTTGAAGAAATGGCGAAGTCCGGCGCAGACGTGATTTTCTTAAATCTTGAAATGAGCCGGGAACAATTACTTGCCCGAAGTCTATCACGCATAGCACAGCGGCGGGGACACAATATGACCGCCGGGGACATCATGCGCGGTTATGCCTGGACAGAACAGCAGCGGGCATTTGTGATGCAGGCGGCGGAAGAATATAGAACCCGGATCGCGCCCTGGATGCAATACAACCCGGAAGGATGCGGAACGAACCTTGACGGGATTATAGCAACACTGGAAACCGCAGGGCAAGCGGCACAGGCGGAAGGGAAGCCCGCCCCGGTCTGTGTGTTGGATTATCTTCACCTTGTGACCACAATGGAAAGACAGGAACAGTCCGAAATACTGAAAAAGACCATTGCCGCGCTAAAGGGATATGCAATCAAATATGACACCTTTGTTTTTGCAATAAGCGCGAACAACAGGGCGGCGAACAGCAGCGGCATTATCTCGCAGGATTCCGGGCGGGACACGTCCGCAATAGAATACACAGCGGATGTTATGTTGTCGCTGAATTACAGAGAACTTGCAGAGAAGGAAAAGAAGGACAACGGGGAAACATACAGAGCGAGTGACCCCGAAGATATGCGGATTTTGGCAAGCAAGAAACCCAGAAACATGGTTGTTCAAGTATTGAAGCACAGACTGGACGAAACAGGCGGGAAACTGTATCTGGATTACGATGCAGCACACAGCACCTTCACCCCCGTTGACCGTCACGCTATTCCCCCGGCATATAGGGGAAGCACCTTCACACCGTTGCCGGATAACGACCCGGACAACCCCTTTCTGTGATATGATGCCCGATAAGGCAGGGAACCCAAACCGGGAACCTTGCCTTTTTTATGCCTATTTCTATGTTAAGGTCTGAATAGACCTTTACATGAACATATCAGACATACGGAACATATCCGATATTTTTTATATCTTGTATTTTCTTTACATCTATGATATAATAGATACACCGGATGTTTTAGACATGAAAGGCAGGCTACAAACACGCGAACAAAAACTTATTACATAGTATGCCCCTATTGTGGGGCGCACAATGACCCCGGCGAACTCTGCGACTGTGAAGAAAGAAGGGATTACATTGACAAGCACCGAAGCCGCGAAGGAAGCCCGAAACGCCTATTATCGGGAATGGTTCAGACAGCACCCAGAAAAGAGAAAACAATATCAGGATGCCTATTGGACACGCAAGGCGCAATCTGACAGGCAGAAAACGGCAGAAAACGGCAAGACGGAAGGTGATACAGCTTGACACCGAACAAAGAACGCGCCTTGCGTTGCCTGCTGACGGCGCGGACAAAGGATGAAGCAGCGAAAGCCGCCGGGATCGCGCCCCGAACCCTGCGGACATATTTTCTTGATGATGAATTTATGGAAGCATACCAGGCGGAAATTAATGGCCTGCTGGAAGATTCATGCAGGCAGGCACAGCAAGCACTTTCCCCCGCATTGCAGATTTTACGGGAAATTGCAGCCGACACGGAAACGCCCGCAGCCGTGCGGGTACAATCCGCAAAGAGCCTGATTGAACTTTCACTGAAATTGACGGATAAGGTTGACTTTTCGCAAAAGCTGGCAGACGTTGAGCGAGCTGTTAAGGCTATGAAGGGGGCGGACGATGATTAAAAACCTTGAAGGGCGATTAGAAGCCCTGGAAAGATACCTACACCGGGGAAAGCCTGGTCTGCGGATTACTTACAATGACGGGACAGAAATTATAGTCCCAGCAGGAAAAGCAATCTGCATTGTCAAAGAGCAGGCCCCGGACATTGCGAAGGTTGAAAGCGTGGAAGGGCGGAACGGTCTATTGCCTGACCTGCTGGCCGACCTGTGCGGGGGAGATGATGAAGAATGACTTCCCGGACACGGATTGAAAAACTACAACGCACTATTGAGAAGATTAGACGGCAGAATCGGGCAGGCGTGGGGATCATTGCCCCCGATGCAGACGGCGGATATATCTTGACTTGTACCGCATATGACGTGCGAAAGGGAGAAACCCGGCAACAGACACACTACAACAGCATAGAAGATGCGGGAAAAGCCCACAGTCGTTTTGTACAGACACACCCCACACCGACCGCAACACCGCTAATAATCATTGATGTATAATTCAAGCGGCACAGCCGCAGAAAGGACACAGAATGAACCAGACACATTTTGACGTTATCAAAAAGGCGCAGGACGATTTTATCACGCGCATTGATGCCCTTGCAGCCACACAGAGCCGGGATGCCGGGATGGACTATGTTTATAGTAACAGTGTGCAGGCCGAACGTGTGAAAAGCCGCCGTGAAGCTGCTACATTCGCCCTGGAAGATGGTATTCGTGAAGCAAGAGCCAAAGTCAATACGGAGATTGACACCATGAAGCAGGCTTTTCGCCGTTATCTGACCGCCCCCGCTGACCCCGCCACACTTGCAACCTTGAAAGCCCTGCTGGACAGCGGGATTGAATTGACGGACAAAGAACTCCGGGCATATGCCGATTCGCAGAATTACGCGATTTTGCGCCTGATCGCGCCGCATAGTCACGGGCGCATTTCCGCCCCGAACCCTGATGATTTTGAAAAGGACATGAACGCAATCACAGGGCATTTTGACGTTCTGGCGGCATACTCCGGGCCGAACTGTGAATTGTGCGATGCCGTGACCGTCCGCCCGTGGGGACAGTCCCCCCGTGTGAACGCTGCTATTTTGTCGGGAACCGTCCCCGCATTTCCTGGCAAGCTGGCAGAAATTGCGGGCCGCTGGCAAAGTGTCGAAGGATAACAAGATGGAACAGCAGGACAGCCGCGCAGAAAAGAGACGTGAAACCCGGCAAAGAAACAGGGAAGCACAGGAACGAGCATATGCAGAAAAGCGGGCCGCGCTTGAAAAAGACAAGCCGATGATTCTGGAAGCATTACGGGCAGTCATTACCGATACCAGCGCGACCGTAGCACAACGCCTTTATGCCGTGTCTATTCTGGATTCGATGCAGGGATATAACCTGATTCCGTATTCCGCCGGGGACATACTGAAAAGCGGAACGGATGCAGTGGATGTTGTTGGAGAACTTAACTTAAAGGATCTTCTATAATCGAAACGGGAAAGTGAAAGTGTTCATTTTGGGCACTTTCACTTTTTAACTTCCCCAAAAGTCCGAAAAAGTCCGAAAACGTCCAAGACAAAAAAAGAATACAGTCCCCGGCAAAAAAACAACCCCGCAGGATGCCCCACAACGGCATTTTAGACAGGAACCAATATAAAAACACGTCTGCGGGATAAAAGCCCTTACAAGGCATTACAGGGGCCTTTACGCGGTTTTGTCCTAACAAGCAACGCCGTTTGTGTACCAAACGGCAAGGGGAACCCCCTATAACCCCCGCAGCCCCGCACCCCACACACATAAGACATAAAATATTTCTTGAATGCCTATTGACATACGAGAACAAAAACTATATAATAGATAAAGACAAAGAAATACAGAAAGGGGCGGCAGGCCGTGAACGAACTTATTATTGCAGGCCACAGCGGAGAAATCCAGCAGGCCGGAAGCATTGAAGCTCTGCTGGATAAGTTTATAAAATACGTTGATGTTCAAGAAGTCACAATGAAAAGCTATGCTGTGTGCCTGCGTTGTTTTGGGGATTGGATGAAAGAGAACAACGTCCGGCAACCGAAGCGGGCAGACATTCAAGCATATGTTGACTACCTGGCAAGCCCACACCCCCGCAGGGCGCGTTATGATCGCCCACAGAGTACCAGAGGAACCGTGATAACTATGAGCGCGTCAACACAGGCGCGTTATCTGCGGGCCGTGAAGCTGTTTTTCAAGTGGACATCTTCACCGGAAGCAAAGGAAGAAGGATATTACTATCCGAACATTGCGGATCGCGTGAAGGGCGCAAAAGACAGGTTGAACGACCATAGAAGCGCACTTGAAAAAGACGATGCCCGAACCGTCCTTGATTCGATAGACACAGGGGATGCCGCAGGGAAAAGAGATTTTGCAATGATTCTGCTGTCTATTACCGCAGGTCTGCGCATTATTGAAATGCAACGGGCAAATATTGGGAACATTGAAGTTATCGCAAAAGAACCCGTTCTTTTCATAAGGGGCAAAGGACACAGCGAAGCAGACACCTACAAAAAACTTACCCCGGAAGTGTATTCCGCAATCATGGCATATCTGGACACCCGGACAAACAGAGATGCAGCCGCCCCGTTATTCGCCGGGATTGGCAATAGAAGCCGGGAACAAAGATTAACGGAACCTTCCATTTCCCGGATTATCAAAAACAGATTGATTGCCGCCGGATATGACACCCACAGAATCAGCGCACACAGCCTGCGGCATACAAGCGTTACATTTCTGTTGGAAGCGGGCGCAACCTTGCAGGAAGCCCAGCAACACGCCCGTCACGCAAAGCCCGAAACAACGACCATATACGCACACAATCTGGATCAGCGCAAACAGCACCCGGAACAACGCATTTATGATTTCCTGTATGGCGTTGAACAGGATGCCACAACACAGGCAGCAGACTGTATGAAACGGATGACCGCAGACCAACAGCGGCGGGCATTAGAATTATTAAAGGCTATTGCCGGATAAGGGGGACGAACAATGAAACATCCAGGCGGCAGACCCCGGAAGGTGGTAACGTCCGGGGACATCCCACAACAGGACTACTTCACCGTAAATGAAGCGGCGGACATTCTGAACCTACATAAACACACGGTTCAAGCCCGCCTGCGGGACGGAACCTTGAAGGGGAAGAAATTGGGCGGCATTTGGAAAATCTACCGTGATTCCCTTGCCAATGATAAGGAACGCCCAAACCTTACCATAGAAAGAAGGGATGAAGAATGATTTATACCATTGCTTTTGGCAAAGGCGGAACAGGGAAAACCAGCAGCGCAGCCGCCCTTGTAAACTATGCGCGGATGCAGGGAAGATCTGTTTTAGCGATAGATGCAGACCCGCAGGCGAACTTTACTTATGCCTTGAAAGGCAATCCGGCAAGCCCTGGCCTATTCGACATCCTGACAGACAGAGCACAGGCGGCGGACGTGCTACAGCACACACAGCAGACGGATTTAATATCTGCCGGGTTAAACCTTGCAGCAGGGGAACAGGCGATTGCAGGTAGGCCGGGCCGGGATTTTATTCTCCGGGATGCGCTAAAAGACATTCGGAAGAAATATGACCTTATCGTTATTGACACGCAACCCGATTTGAACACCCTTTTAATCAATGCCCTGTCCGCGTCCGATGCTGTACTATTGCCGATGCAGGCAAACAGCTTTTCAATAATGGGACTGTATCAGATGCAGGAAACCATTTCACAAGTGAGAAGATTTTGCAACCCCGGTCTGACTGTGGCGGGAATAGTCCTGACGAAATACAAGCCCCGGCAAACGCTGGCACAGGACATGCGGGAAAGCATTGTCCAGCAGGCGCAGGCAATGGGAACGAAAGTGTTTGATACCTATATCCGGGAAAACGTAGCAGTAGAACAGGCGCAGGCGTTACAGCAATCCTTATTTGAATATGCCGGGAATAGCAACGCCGCAACCGATTATAGAAAACTATTTGCGGAAATGCAGATATAAGAAAGGATGAAATTATCATGGCGAACAAAAAGAAGTTTGAAGCACCGCAGACAAGCCCTTACGGAAGCTTAATTCAATCCACAGGGGAGACCCCGGAACCCGTTGCAAGGCCGGACTTCTACCGTTTCAATGCAAAGATGCCTATTGAATGTAAAGACTACTTACAGGAAATGGCATGGCGCAACAGAACCACGATAACGGACTATCTGACCCGCCTTGTTATGGCAGACATGAAGCAGCACCCGGATTGGCGGGACACACTGGACATATTAAACAGATGAAACACATTGAACGCACGATGTGCGCAAAGGGGGCAATATATTGAAGCTGTCTGAAATACAAGAGCAATTAGAAAAGGCGGAAGCGGAACGCAAGTATGATGAAGAATTGAGCTTTTTCACCGGGGGGGACTGGTGGAATTTACTCCCCCGCTGTGAATACAAAGACCTTCCCGCAAGCCTTCAAAAACAAGTCCGGCAGCGATTCACGCCGGAGACAATACGGTCTTTTCTATGCGCCTGCTATACGTTGCCGGATGATATAATCCCCCACACGACAACGCCCGTTTCTATGGAAAATATTAAGTCTATTACTTCATCATATTTTGATAGTCTGACAAGAGACATCCCCGAAGATGACATAGAAAGAATACTGATCCGCACCCGGAACACAGCGACTTACACGATAGAATACGAACCGGACGGGCAACTCGCACCGATGCTTTTCGGGAACCACGCGACACTTGCATTTGAAACGACCGTTGATAAATACAGGGAACGTCTGGAAGAAAAGCGCAAACAGGAACAGGCGAAGAACCAGGGACAAAAGCCCCCGCGAAACCGGCAGACACAAACCCTTGTTTCTGCCGGATATTATCAGTATATCATTTCTGATAAAAAGTATCAGGGCGCACTAACAACACAGCAGAATAAAAACGCCTATATTGCATTGATGCAGCCGGACTTTTTTGCCCGCCTGGACTTCAAAAACGGCATAGTCACTTATGACCAAGAAATGGCGGGCAACGTCAAAAAATACAGCAGGGGCAAATATACAGACGTTCAAGACCTGGACTTCCCGTTACTTATACAGATCTACACAGCAACGATAAAAGCAAACATTCGGCACGATGCCTACACAATAACCGTGTCATTGCCGCGTTTTTTCCGGGAAATGGGGATTGATATATCACACGGGAACGCCCCTGACATCATGGCAAAGCTACGTTCTTTTGAAAATTGTGTTGGAATTATGCCGGGGACACAAACCGTTTCAAAGCTGTTTACCATTATCGAAGTTGACTTCAAAAACCAAACAATGACATTCGCCTGCCCCTATATCTTAAAGCTGTATGAAGTCATGCTGGAAAAAAACCACGTTGAAAGGAAAACCCGCAGGGGCGAACTGATTGAATACATACTTCCATTTCACAATACGTTGTGCCACAGCACCATTGCGAAAGAGCGGAACAAAACAGCCGTTGAACTCGTTCAAGTGATTACAACAGGGCTATTGCAGCGCGGGTATGTCCCCGATATAGAAACATACAGACGGAAGGGCGCGAAAACACAGTACCCGGATCGCGTGACATATGACCCGACATTCCGCGACCTGATAAATAAAGCCCCCCTGTTGCGTGGGCGGATCGCGTCTTATGCTGACACGTCAAACAAAAACAGCGCATTGCGCAGGGCATTTGAAAAGGCATACCAGCTTATAGACACAAAGACCGATGCAGCAGAATGGTTTATAAACCTGAAATGCAACAGAGTTATTCCGACTATGGCAACACTGGACGATAAACTGATTTTCACACACGACGGAAGAAACGGCGAT
>CANQXF010000041.1 GCA_947627695.1 uncultured Ruminiclostridium sp.
CTTGTGCGGAGGCCCCGTCCGGAAGGAGTTCCCCGGCTACTCATCCCGCCGCCGGGAGGCGGGTGAAATAAGGAGGTGTCACCACAATTCTATCTCTACAAAATAATCATAACATATTTCCACGTAAAATGCAATATATAATTAAAAAATATTTGTTTTCAGAACTTTTCATACATTTTCGTATATTATCGTATATTGTCAGAAAGGCCGTTTGAAAACCTCTGCCTTGCTTGCGCTAAACGTCTGTGCAAACTCTGCAAAAAGGCCAAACCCGTCCACCACGTCGTCGTTCTTGTTGCGCCCGGACATGGTGTAGCTCAAGAGCTGATTCATCATAACGCCGTAATCGTCCTTTGGCTTATACCGGCTCTTGTCCTTGAATATGCAGTGTTCCACAACCCACGGAGAGTTGACCACTATCCGCGTTTCCTTGTTACCGTGAGTAAACCGTTTCGTGATATGCGTCCGGCCCCCAAACTTTTTGACCTCCTCGTAGACCTTATCCGCAATACGTCCGCCTGCGCTGTTGCTCTCAAATCGGCACATCTGAACGCGGTTCCGCAGAAGAATATCCGTAAGCCTCGCCTCTGTAAGATTGGGTAGAGCGTTCGTGCAGACGCAATCCTCTATGTAGTAGTCCTCATTGTACTTATAGGCTATTGGCATAAAGCCGTAGTCCGTGCCTGTGTCCTTGGTGTCGCATATAGCGATAATTGCCTCCGGCTCTGTGTCAGGCAGGTCGTAATACCGCCGCAATTCGTCCTCATGGTACAAAAGGCCCTCTCGCTCGATAGGCTCCGTCATATACAGTGCCCTCCAGCTTGCGTCGTCCATAATATCTCGTTGCTGATGATAAAATTCCGTCGTAAACCCAAGCCCATAAGGATAATCAAAGTTGCTCTCGTCGTTCTCGTCCAAAGCCGGAAGATGTATAAACCGTGCCATCGGGTCGCCAATGTGGGCTTGCTCCAGCCGGTCTATGGGGTCATGCAGCGTCCAAGGAGTTTGGATAAGGAGCTCGGCACAATCGCCTATCATACGTTGGCGCAAATCGGTGTAATACTGCTGCCACAGCTTATCCATGCGGTCTTTTGACATGGCTGACTCGATGCCGTCCACAAGGTCGTCTGCGTACAAGAGATTAGAGGCCCTGACCTTACCGGCATTTCCTGAACCGATGGACGAAAACTCAAACGTCTCAAAACGCTTCGGCTTGTCAAGGTCAATACGCATATCTTTGGCGTTGGTATTGGCAACCTTGACCATTGGGAAAATCTCATGCCACAAATACTCACCCTGCGGGTCAAGCATACGGAGTATTTCATCGTATATCCCCCGGAGGAAAGAATTGCTGTGCGACCCACCAAGAATGGATTTTTCCGGGTGTTTAAGTCCTGTCCATATAAGCCCCATAAGGCCAACGGTGGTTTTCCCCGTTCCCGGAGGTGCCATCACCCCCAGCAGACGTATCTTTCGCTCCTCTAAGTCCTGTATAGCCCTGACTACCGGCAACAGTTTATTGCGCCTCGGCTCATAAAACTTCTTTTTCGGCTCCCTGTTCCACTCCGCATATCGAATAGCGGCATCAAGGTCATACGGCGCGTCAAACAGCAAACTTTTCTTATACACCCCCATAAACTCCTCGCTGTCCTGCTCCTTGGCATACCGCCCCGCCAGCCTCCGCAACTCCTTATTGAGCCGGTGCGCCTCCGAAAAATCCTCCGTCCCCAGCTCCACCAGCGTGTCAAATGCGTCCACCATCGCGCCAATATCCGACAAATTCCGCTTCATAGCCTTTTCGGCCAAAGAATGAATGTCCATAGTCCCTCCTTCAAAAACAAAAAACGGGGCCAACCTGTCGGAATTTCCGACAAGCTGACCCCGTGGCCGTCTACCCATACCCGTGTATGGGTGCGTGTTATTTAATTACCCAAACGCCCTCGCCACAAGTCCCCGTGACGAACCGTCGTTCACATACACAATCACCCTCGATGTGGTCTCCACCCACTGCATTTTCTCCCCGGCGCAGCCCACATCGTCCACAATGCGCTTCACCCGGAACCCCAGCCCCCGCACCAGCTCCGCAATGTCCTTCACGCTGTCGCAGTACGGCTCCAACCATCCGACGCACTCACCGCCCGGCACGTTGTCCGCTATCCACTGGAGCTCCTGATGGCGTAGGTAGTTTTCAAGCCGCCTATTCTGGTCTGCTGTCATGCTTGCTCTCCCGCCTCTCTTTCTTCAACCTCTCCACTTCCCGTTTCCTAATTTGTTCGATTATGCCCTTTATCCTTCCGCGCCCGTACAAGGCCACCCCCGTACTCCAGGCCAGCTTCTCGGCGCTCTCGGTAAACTCCGCGTTAGTCATCACCATAGCCCGTGCCGCCCCATAGTATCTCATACCGGCGTATATCTCCTGTACCGGCTTTACGCCTACGTTTCTTGCGTACCGCTTGCACTGCACCACGCACCGGCTCTTGTCCGGCATGGTGATGAGGATGTCCACCCCGAAATCCCCCGTAGTCTTGGTTAGACTGAATCTCGCCCCCGGAAACATACCGCTGTCCCGCAGGAGCTTCATGCAGTACGCCTCGAACTGCTGCCCCGTCATCCCGTCCGCCCTCTGCATCTCCGCCTCCGGGATGCCGTACATAGTAGGCTTCGGGTCAAAGGCTTTGATGATGCCACGGACCATAAAGAAGATAACAAGGAAAAGTATCGCCGCGCCAAACGGCCCCATAACCATCAACTCCAACTATTGCATTTTTCGGGGGCACATGATACAATGTAACCGTATCAGTGCCGTGTCACGCCTGATATGCAGGACCGCTGTTTCCTTGGCCGGGGCAGCGGTCTTGTTTTATTCTGTACCACTTTGCACGGCTAACGCCCAGCTCTCTGGCCGCGTCCGCCACGCTCAAAATCCCGTCATCGACCTTCTCCGCCAGTACAGAATACAGGGCATTATCGTATTCCTTTGGTTTTCGTCCCTCCCTGTAATCCGGGTTAGCCGCCCTCCGTGCCGCTTTGCCCTCGTTGAACCTCTCCACAATCATGTCATGCTCCAGCTCCGCCACGCCGGAGAGTATCGTCACCATAAAACGCCCCATCATGGTATTGTTGGCAATCCCCATGTTGAGGATATTCACGGTGATGTCTCTGGAAACAAGCTCCTTAATCAAGTGGATTATATCTTCTGCGTTCCTGCCAAGACGGTCCATCTTCCTCACAATGAGGGTGTCACCGCTTTGGATGGATTGCAGGAGATTTTTTAATTCCGGGCGGTCTGCCGATGTGCCGGTGAAAACGTCCCGGTACACAACCTCCGCCCCATGTTCCCGAAGCTCCCGCTCCTGTTCGTCAAGGCTCGTCCCGTAGAGCGACTGCCCGATGGAGCTGACACGAGCATAACCGTATGTCATTTGTCGTCACCCCTCTTGCCGATGTACGGGACATCCTCAATATACAATGCCCCTTCCGTCTTGCGCCCTCGTTTGCTTTGACTGACAAGCACAACATCATATCCAAGCGCATTGGCAATCTTGCATACAAGAGAAATCTTCATGTCGCGCTTAAAGGCTTCGCTGATGTTTGACTGATTTCTCATTCCGGCTTTTGACGCAAGCTCTGTTTGGTTAATACCCTTTTCTTTCATTATTGTTTCAAAGGCATTTCTGTAATTCACGGTCATTCCCTCCTTCGTCTATTATATTATCATGGTATATTGATATTTGTCAAGAGGCTTTTTTGCCTTTTTGAAAAATTTTTGATTTTTGAAAATCGCCTTTTGTTGTGGTCGGTTACTCTCGGCACTCAGTCAGTGGCCGGAGGTTTACATAATCCCCCACGGGTGGGGCTGGCCCTGGCTGCCGGTTACGTCCAGAACGGCCCGCCGGACGGCCTACAATAGCCCAGGAACGGCGCAAGGCTTGACGGTGGTATCATTATATATAATTGTTGTGTCCGTATTTCAGCAGAAACGGACGGCCCAAAACGCCCAATAAAAAATCAAATAAATTTGATAAATAAGTATTGACATTATCAAAGAAGCCTGATATAATACAATCATCAGGGGAACACCCCCACAAACCGAAAGGAGACACCACCAATGACATATTACGTTACAATCAGCAAAGAGAAGAACAGCACATTTTATGACTTCACAATCTGCAAGCACGGCAGCGACAAGCGCATATATCAAGTATGGACTGACAAGCGCACCGGCCTTATATACGCAGAAGCGGCGCTCCCTGACGGCGCAAAGCTCAAAGTCAGAGACAAGACCGCCGCATAAACCCCGCAAGGCCCGCCCGCAAGGGTGAACGGTGCAAGCCCGTTGCCGGTCCTCCGGCGGCGCTTATGGGCAAAAGAAAGCCCCGACCAGCGCGTCAACACTGACCGAGGCAAGCCCCAGCCGAAAACACCAAACCGAGGCAAGGCCAATTATACCGCCTTCTGCCTCAAATTTCAAGGAGGTTTAACAAATGCAAAAGCTGACATACAACATCAACAACGGGCGCACAATGGAAATTGTCCAGCGCCAGCATGACGGCACAGCCCTAATAATAACCCGTGACAGCAACGGCGAGGACGAGGCCAATATTCGCGACAACGAGGCGTTTATTCCTGCGGGTGATATGGTGATGCTGATTGACTTCTACCGTTATATAAAGCGGAACGACATCCAGCACGACTTCATCAATCCGGGCGGGAAGAACCACAAATAAGCCGAAACGGCCCGCCCTGGGCCGTCCGCCGGAAATGGTCTACCGGCGCTGATGAGGCAGACCGCAAAACTAACCGCTTCTGCGGATATGGAGGTATACGAAATGGAAAACACTGTTAATGCGCTGATCTGGAGCACCACGGGCGATTACGTCTCCGGCACCCGTTACAACCGGGGCAAGGAGGCCGCACGGCAAAAGGCCATTGAATGGCAGTACAACGCCGAGACCCAAGACTACAGCTACGGCGAGTTAGCCGATTGGGCCGCCTATTTCGAGCGTTTGGGCCGCCGTTACGGTCTCCTGCGTGAGTTCAGGGAAAACGCTATTTGCTGACTTTCTGCAAGTCGTGGCGGCGACTATAAACAGCCATCAGGCCGCCAGCGTCCCGGCATCCGCCGGGGGTTGGAATACAGCCCGGACAGCGGGAGGCAGAGCATAAAACCGGCACGGAGAGCGAACAGAAGCGCGTGGAGGCCGGAACCCACAAAGCGCACCCAGGAGGGCCGAAGCTCCTGCAAGACAACAGATTATCGGCGGGCAGTGTCCCGACAACACCACAGGCCCGGCCAGCCCTGCAAGGCCAACAGAGAGCCCCGCAACAGTGAGAGCGGAGAATACACAGGGAGGTTGACATTGTGGAAAACTCAAAGAAACAGCTTGTTAAAATCCATGCTGACGGCATACAGAGCCATTACGGGTATGTCGTAGACGGTGACGAACAGGCCGCCGTTGTCAAGGTCGCTTGCCGTTCTGACTGGATGGATTGCCTTGAAGCACCCCATTGCGTCCTGCTTGGGCGTAGCTTTCTCGTGGAGGTGTCCGCATGACCTACCCCGTACCACCTGACCGCACCGTTTACACCTTCCACCGGGATTTGCTCGACCAAAAGCACCTGATGATTGCTGGGGCCGCCGGTAGTGGTAAATCCGTTCTGCTTAACGGCATGATTTACAATGTCCTTCTGCGGCCTCCCGTGGACTGTGACGGCGGTGTCCAATTTGTCCTTATCGACCTAAAGGGCCACGAGCTTGACAGATACGCACCGCTCCCGCACACGTTGAGATATGCGGTAGAGCCGGAAGAAGCTGTTTCTGCGCTCACCTACGCCGTAAATCTCATGTTGTCCCGTGATAGGTACATGAGCAAAAACCATCTTCGCATGTATGACGGTGGGGATGTTTACATCCTGATTGACGAGTTTGCCGACCTCATGACCACCGCAAAAAAAGCCGTTCTGCCCCTCATTCAGCGCCTTGCACAGCGTGGCCGTTCTGCCCGTATTCACATAGTTTTGTGTACGCAAAACCCCATCGTCAAAATCATCCCGTCTGAAATCAAATGCAACTTTGACAGCATCATAGGCCTCCACACCGCCAACGCCCAGCAGAGCCGGAATATTATTGACGTGTCCGGCTGTGAGAACCTGAAAATCGGTGAGGCATACTACATCAAACCCGGTCAGGACCTCGAAAAAAGAACCGGCATTCCCCTCTTTACAGACGAGCAAATAGAGGCCCGTGTAAACTGGTGGCTCGACCACTCCCATAAATCCGTTTCGTCCATATTTGGACGGATATTCAAAAGAGCTTGAAAGGAGAAAAATTATGGAAAATTTACTCATGCTTGCTAACTGCCTTCTGCGCCGTAAGCAGGGCTATGAAAAAGCTATCGCCATGTCAAACGGGGAAATCCCGTGGGAGAACGGCTACAACTGGCCCAGCTATCCCGGCCCAGCTCCCGGCGCTCCCGAAAACGTCACATACTGGCGTGGTTGCGTTGCGGAACTGTCCAACACACTCGATATGCTCAACCACACGACCAAGTAACCCGCCCATAACACAACCGTCCCGGAAAACTCCGAGGCGGCAAGCAGGAAGGAGAAAAACGATGAAATTAACCGTAAAAATCAACGGCAAAACATACACCCGTACCGCCAGACTTCTCAACGTAACAAGGGCCAACGGGGAAACATACCCCCGCAAAGTCCCGTTTATCACCGTCAACGGCAGGGAATACGCCGTGGAGCGCATCAACGGCGAGATTGTATGTACGGATTGGCTAAAACTTCTTGAAATGGTGGAAATGGCCCAATTGCAAAGACAAGCATAAAACAAAGCCCCGGCACAGTGGCCGGGGCTTAATTTATCTCTCCTTATTTTCTGTTCCACATCCGATGATTGTTTGCACCATCACCGTTTCAGCGTTTATCACGTCCTCTGCCTTAATAGCGTAGGAACGATTGCAATTATCACAACGGAAAAGAATCATGTCTTTATCTTGTGAATACGACATAAGCATAGGAGAATTACACTTTGCGCAGTATTTTGCTTTCATTTTCGCACCTCCTTTCTGCCCCCCGACGCTCCACAATGCGCCGTGAGGGGCTTTTTCTGCGCCCTTATCGGGTATCAACTGCAATCTGAAATCCCGCTGTAGGGCCTCTCGTGCGTTCTGGCGTGATTTTCTGCGACACTGTAGGCAATCCGGCGTTTCAAATATCTTCGCCGAATAAATTCACGTCCAAAAAGTCAACGCCGTTTCTGCCCTATGGTATAGGGCGAAAATCTCAAAGTCTGCTATTGCGCAGTCGCTCCGCCATCGCCGCTTTCTGCTCCGGCGTCAACTCCCGTTTCTGTCGATAGGGATTTTTCCCAAAGCGGAACGGGTACAGGGCACAATCCGTACACGGGCACTGCGACCCACAGCAGCAGTCCAGACACTTGGCCCGTATCGCCTTGACGGGGTTGGTAATCTCAGCCATATCTCTCCTTTCTGCGCTCACTCATTGTCCACAACAGAGGACTGTATGCGCTCGTGCCGCTCCTGCGGGTCTGTTACCGGGGCAAGCAAGTCGCGTGACGGCTCGACCTTGATTTCCTGTTTCTGCGTGTAGCCATGGTTGTTGTTGAAGTCCGTGGCAAAAACGATGGTGGGAATTTTGCCCTTCAAAGCAAGCTGTTTCTTGCAAGAAGCTATTGAGTTCTTCGTCCGTTTTATAGTGTCGGAAAAACCGCGATAGTTTGACCTCTCCCATTCGTTCAGCGTGTCCCTACTTACGCCAAGAAAAGACGCTAATCCCTCTATGTCAGGTATCAAAGCGTTACCATTCTTGTTAGCAGTAATGAGATAATCCCAAAATGCTTCAATAGCTCCCTGTAATTCTTCTACACAAGAGAATACAGGAGGTCTACCAAGACGTTTACAGTTATTCTTCTCAAACTCCAACATAGTAACCATTTCATCAGCATCAATAGGGAGATAATCTATATCCTCCTTAAAGCGTCTATATGCTTGTACTCTAACACCCATTTCATCTCTATACTGAATATCAGAGTTTTTAGCTACTTCTGTAACTACTTTCTCTAACTGTTCTTTCTTCATACATACACTCCCTTATGTAAGATAATCTTGTATATATACTACACTACACCATACATTGGTATATAGCATAATATATAATATAATATATTTATTTATATATACTACCAATCAATCGCTGTATATATCTTTCCACCCGCCGCATTTATCCAACACATAGAGTAACACGGACTCAAATATGCTCTCACACTGTTGGATAACAACATTCATCCTCATTCTGTTCCCGTACCTCAAAAATCCGCTGAACGGGCAACAGTTCCTCTCGACCTCCACTTTCCCAATCTTGGTTTTCTGCTTTACGTTAAACGCCATTAAGCAAGCCACGTCCATTTCCGCAAAGGGCCTTTCTGCCTCAATCTCGATTTCAACGCAATCGTCCTTGCAATCGTCGATGTGCTTTCTCCACGGCTTTTCCGTACACAAATAGCGGACTATGGATTTTGCCGTCTCTGTTAGTTTTGGGTGTTCTTCAATATCCCCGATGCTTACCAGTTTCCCGCCGCCCATAAGTTCGTCCGTCGGTGGCATCTTGCTTCGAGGTTCTGCGCTCCAAACTGCATTTCTGCTCTGCGCGGCTTTGTTATTTTCTGCCATTCTCATTGCTCCTTTCTGCCGTCTCGAATTTCTGCTTGCATCTGCTTGCAAATGATTTCATGTGTTCGCAAGTTGTAAGCGTTTGCTACCGAACGCTACCGTTTGCTTACCACAAGAAAAGTCTCTCTTCCTTCTTTCCCCCTATAACCCCCT
>CANQXF010000042.1 GCA_947627695.1 uncultured Ruminiclostridium sp.
AAAAACACCATATAGATTTTTTGTACGCCGCCGCCCGCCATCGAGCAGAGTTTTACACCTAATTGGGTATAAAACAGTTTATGCCTGTAGATCCCACACCTTTGGACAACAGAATTTTGCTGGACGTGGTGGGAGATTACGGAATAGTAAACGAGTCTATATCATATATCAACAATCTTGGCACAAACGAAATAAAGGTCATCGACCTTAACGACCTTTCAGTGGTGTACACCTTTCAGTCGATGAGTGCATACGACGAAACGGGACTTATGGGATTGTCCGACATAATAGACATACCTTATCAGTTCCTTTATGACACAACGTATTACAGCTACCTTGATTTTTCTGACAACAAGCTGTATCTTTTAACAGAAGGCCATATCCTTTGTGTTGACATACAAAGCGGAAAGCAGACAAAGCTGCTGGAAGGCGTTGATTTTACAGGAGTGAAATGTACTTCAAACGGTGTTTATTACACTGTGGAAACGGAACACGGTTCTGCACTGTATCTTAACGACCGCCCCGTCTGCGATTTTCCCGTACAAACGTTTATTGCCTCTGATAATGCAGTAGCTGTGGTAAATGCTGAGGACAACAACGCTTATCTTATCACTGACGGCAAGGTCAAAGAGCTTTCGCAGGACAGAATAAACTCGTTTTTTTACACAGATGAAAGCATAACTGTTTTTGATGAATTTACTGACGAAGGACGTATTATTGCTGCGGTGATAAACGGCGAAAAAAGAGTGTATGAGGACATTGAGGGGTATCATATGTTTTATGCCGACGCAGACGGCTTGTATTACACCAATGAAAGCGCCGACCAAGTGATAATGAAGGATTATTGAGAACGCAAAGCAGAAATTTGCGCACAAAAGTTTAAATTGTATAAGACAGCCGCTGAGCTACCACAACACGCTCCCAAAGCACAGGAGCGTGTTTTTATATTTGCACCCCAAAATTTTTTGATAACAGTACCGCTTTGACCAGTCCATTATTTGTACCCCATATTGGTGTCAACGCATATTATAAACAGGGGTGATTTTTATGACGCAAAATAAAATTCCAACGGCAGTAGCTTATGTAAGCGGCGGAAGAATACGCGGTACAGTCAAATTCTTTCAGAATTGCAGCAATGTGCTGATAGTTGCCGAAATAAGCGGTCTGCCTGAAACAGAAACAGGCTTTTTTGCTTTTCATATCCACGAGGGCTCGGATTGCTGCGGAAGCGGTTTTCCCAATACGGGCGGTCATTATAATCCATGCCGCAGAGAGCATCCGAAGCATGCGGGAGATCTTCCGCCATTGTTGTCAGCAGACGGCAATGCCTATCTTTCGGTAGTAACGGACCGCTTTAACGTGAACGAGGTCATTGGCAGAACAGTCGTGATCCACGGGAAACCTGATGATTTTACCACACAGCCCGCAGGAAACGCAGGAACAAAAATAGCCTGCGGTATCATCCGCAGAGCTTGACACGAGCCAGATACAGATAATATTTGCAGACATATTCAGAAAATTAGAAACGCTCCCGATTTATGGGAGCGTTTTTTATCAATCGCCTAAAAATCCATTTGACAACGTATTCGCCCTTAACAAAACCCTCCGTCACATTCCACAAAACGTAAATTTTCAATATACAACCTGCTAAAAATCTTCATCATACCGCAAAAACGGTATGAAATATGCTTAAAACGGTATGCATAACAAGTGTTTTTCCCTTATAATTAAAATAAAAAGGGGGAACATTATGGAATTACAGCAAAATATGGCGTCGGTTATGCGCACCCTCAAGGAAAAAAGCGGGAAATCAATGACAGAATTTTCAAAGGAACTTGAAATATCCCGTTCCGCTTTGCAGGAATATCTGTCAGGCAGCGGAAATCCCAATATGACCACAGTCGAACATCTTGCCAATAAGCTGGGAGTAACTCCTTCGCTTCTGGTATCCGGCTGCTTTGCGGACGAACAGCTGGAGGTGTTGATGAAACTGCTTGACGTATTGGGAATTATATCAGAATTGGATTATGACAAGAGAATAAAATTTTCACAGCTCCTGCTTGATATGGTTTTATTGTGGAACGAAGGAGACAGCAACGGCTAAAACAAGCGTTGACGCCGATCCGCAGGAGGCGCTCTCTTATCGGATTCCTATGAAAGTAACGTCTGTGCGGATATTTTATTCTTTTGAAGAAATTACATATTATCCCGTTTGCCCTCGCTGTCACGTCACAATGGAGAGGGAATATCAGTCCTTCTGCGACCGTTGCGGGCAGGCGCTGGACTGGCACGGCTTTTCAAATGCAGAAGTGGAAAATGATAAAGCGGCAAACTCAGACTTACAACTGTAAAAAGGCTACACACCTTCAAAATCTTTTATCTATATGTATTTTTCAAACATTAAAAGCGTAAGCTCATATCTCTTCGAGTCGCTTTCACAGCCGGTGACTATGGAAATATATGTTTTCCTGTCACGGCAAAACACAGATGCCAGGCAGTTGCCCGCTTTATCCGTCGTGCCTGTTTTAAGACCCTTGGCATATTCGCTGTAAAATTCACTTTCAGGGTCAAGCAGCTTGTTTGAATTTGTCCAAGTAATGCACTCTCCAGATTCAAAAACCACAAATTTTTCCTGTATAGCGGCTATCTCACAAATTGCGGGGAACGAAAGGGAATATTCCGCCAGCTTTACCAGATCAGCCGCCGTCGTATATTGAGCGTTATCGTCCTGTCCGTCGGGATTTACAAAATGACTGTTGTTCATACCTATTTCTTCAGCAGTCTCGTTCATCAGCAAACAAAATTTCTCCACCGCTTCTTTGTCCGATAATTCAGCTTCGGAATAGATCCGCCTTGCCGTTTCCGCCGCGACAGTATATGCGGCGTCGCTTCCCGACACGGTAAGCATTCCCGTTATCAGGTCGTATAATGTGAGCCTCTGCCCCTTTGATATAAGACACATACTTGCATGTATATTTACCAGCTCCTGCTCTTCGCCAACTGTAAACACTTCGTCAGGTCCTACATATCTCAGCGCCGTACACGCTGTCAACAGCTTTGTTATGCTTGCGCAGGATATGCGGGAATTTTCGTTTTCCTCATACAGAACCTTTTCGTCCTCAACGCAGTATAACGTCATTGCCGAAGCGCCTTTTTCATCGTCGAGTGTACTTTCATCTTTGCTTATGAAAAATAAAGCTGTTACCAGCAAACATGCCGCACAAAATAAAACTATCGCTTTTTTCATATTTTATAATATTCCTGTTAAGTTCGTATTTTTGTAAATTATATCACAACGAAAAATATCAGTCAATAATTTTGTCTTTAATATCATAAAAATGTAATAAAACGCCGTTTATTATTGCGTTTAAGCATTGACAACAAAGTAAAAATATGGTAAACTGTAAAAAGGGACGACTTTGAGCGTATCGCCGCTTTGAAGCCACAGCTTCCGTCCCGTATATTTTTGCGGCAGGCGCAACGTCCGCCGTTATTTTTAAATCTGGAGGTTTTTATTTATGGACGCTCTGAAAAAATATGTTGCGGAATTTATCGGCACGTTCGTACTGGTATTTTTCGCCTGCGGCACCGCCGTTGTTACAGGCTGCTCCGTTGACAACGGACCCGCTTACCTTATGACCGCCCTTGCGTTCGGTCTTGTTATCGTAGCAATGGCATATTCTATCGGCAATATCTCAGGCTGTCACATCAATCCTGCTGTTTCCATAGCTATGCTGGTAAGCGGCAGAATGACCGTCAAGGATTTTATCGGCTACGTTATCGCTCAGTTCCTTGGCGCAATTGCAGGCGCAGCTGCTCTTATGGCATTTGTTGGCAAGGAAAGCGGACTTGGCACTAACGGACTTTACAACGGCGACGTTCTCCTTTCGATTCTTATTGAAGTAATACTCACATTTGTTTTCGTAATTGCAATTCTCGGCGTTACCTCAAAGATCGAAAACAGCGCGGTTGCAGGTCTTGTAATCGGTCTTTCCCTTACTCTTGTGCATATCCTCGGCATTTACTTCACCGGCACTTCCGTAAACCCCGCCCGCAGCTTCGGACCTGCTCTCTTCGTAGGCGGCGACGCTCTTGCTAACGTATGGGTATTCATCGTTGCTCCCCTTATCGGCGGTGTACTGGCGGCGCTTGTTTACAAGTTCCTCACCTCCAAACCCAAGGGCGACAAATAAATCTAAATGTAAAAAAGAACAGCCGCAACTTTCAGTTGCGGCTGTTCTTTGCTTTTTTTATGTGTTTTATTGACAAAATAATCTCATTGTGATATAATATTTAAAATTTAATGTTTATAACTGATTTAATATATTAAAAAGCAAAACAGGAGAAAATGAAATGACACCCAGAAAAGGCAATCTGATGAGCGTCAGAGCCGACATAAAGGTACTTGACGCGACAATAAGAGACGGCGGACTTTGCAACAACTTTGAGTTTACCGATGAATTTGTGAAGGAACTTTACAAAACCAACATCAAAAGCGGTATCGACTATATGGAGTTCGGCTACAAAGCCAGCAAAAACCTGTTTAAGGAAAGCGATTTTGGCAAATGGAAGTTTTGCAACGAGGAGGATATTCGTTCTATCGTCGGCGAAAACATTTCCGATATGAAGATAGCTGTAATGGCAGACGTTGGAAGATGCGACTTTAAGACAGACTTTCTGCCAAAAAGCGAAAGCGTTATAGATATGGTGCGTGTAGCTTGCTATATCCATCAAATCCCTGCGGCTATCGAGATGATAAATTATCTTCATGCTCTCGGATACGAAACCACCTGCAACATAATGGCGATATCTCAGGCAAACCTTAATCAGGTGAGCGAAGCTCTTGAAATGATAGGAGCTTCTGATGTAGACGTTATATACCTTGTTGACAGCTACGGCTCTCTTTATCCCGAAAACGCTGCTCAGCTTGCCCAGACCTATCTTGAGGCTGCCGAAAAATGCGGCAAGAAGGTGGGCTTTCACGCTCATAACAATCAGAACCTTGCCTTTGCCAACACGATAGAAACTCTTTCTTACGGCGTTTCTTATCTTGACGCCACCGCAATGGGAATGGGCAGAGGAGCAGGGAACTGCGCTATGGAGCTTCTTCTGGGATTTCTGAAAAACCCCAAATACAGCCTTTACAGCCTTCTTGAATTTATAGAGAAATATATGATACCCTTAAAGCAACAGGGCGTTATGTGGGGTTATGACCTGCAATATATGTTTACAGGTCAGCTCAACCGTCACCCTCGTGAAGCGATGAACTTTACCGCCGAGCACCGCAGCGACTACTGCGAATTTTATAAATCCCTGCTGGAAAATTATTGATAAGCGGGGAATTGACTTTCTCGTTAAAATATGATATAATCATCGTAAAATATTAAAGAAATAAGGTACACCTCATCATGGGAATTGTAAATCGTATTCGTTAAAACCGCACAGTTTACCGTATTTTTTTACGGAATAGCTGTGCCTTTTTGCGTTTATGAATTTGCAAAAGAGGTGTATTTTTTTGTCCCAGAATTTAAAAATCTCACAGAATTTTCTGACAAATCGTAAAACCATCGGCCGACTTATATCCAGAACCACCCTTTCCCCAAACGATACAGTCCTTGAAATAGGCGCAGGAAAAGGTCACATAACAAAAGCGCTTTGCGAAAGGTGCAGGACTGTTATTTCCTATGAACTCGACCCAACGCTTTTCCAAAGGCTGAAACCGCAGTTGAAAGAAAACGCAAGGCTTTACTGTGCCGACTTTTTGAAAAGCAAATTGCCCAAAGTGTCCTACAAGGTATTTGCAAACATTCCTTTTTCAAGGACCACCGAGATAATAAAAAAGCTGACGTCGTCGGAGAATAAACCCACAGCCGCTTGGCTGATAATGGAAAAAGGCGCCGCCAAACGCTTTTGCGGGCTGCCGTCAGAGAACCTTAATTCGCTGCTTTTAAAGCCGTATTTTGACAGCAGGATAGTCTGGCATTTTAGCCGAGAGGATTTTCACCCTGCTCCTCACGTTGATGTTGTAATGCTGGAGATGAAACAGAAGCCGCAATTTGACATTCCTCAAAGCAGCCGTGCCGATTTCTCCGCTTTTTTATCCCACAGCATAAAATACGGAATATTCGGCTCCAAATCTCTGCTTACAAAAAAGCAGATTTCTGCCGCACTAAAACTGGCGTCACTTCCTCAGATACCGCCGTCCGGCGCTATTTCCTATGTTCAGTGGCTCTGCCTTTTCCGATGCTGGCAGAATTTCGGGAAGAAATAAGGAGGTGCTTACAATGCCCGAAAACATAAAATGGTTATTTTTCGATATAGGTTCCACCTTGATAGACGAGAGCGTTGCTTACGAACACAGGCTGAGAGGCATTGCTCATCAGGCGGGCGTTCCTTTTGAAAAGGTGTATGAAACAGCACTTTCATTTTATAAGCAAAATAAAACGGGCGACCACGAGGCCGCAAAGGCATTGGGAATACCGCTTACAAAGTGGCATAAAGAGGAAGAGATACTTTACGATGATACGATCTACTGTCTGGAAACATTGAGCAAAAAGTATAAAATCGGAGTGATCGCAAATCAGTCTTTAGGTTCAAAGGAGCGTTTGGAGCAAAAAGGAATTTTGAAATACATTGACTTAGTGATATCCTCAGCAGAGGAAGGCGTTGCAAAGCCCGACCCGAAAATCTTTGAGCTTGCCCTTGAACGAAGCGGCTGTAAAGCCGAAAACTCCGTAATGATAGGCGACAGGATTGACAACGACATTGTTCCCGCAAACAAGCTGGGTATGAAAACCGTGTGGATAAAGCAGGGCTTCCATCAATACTGGAATATAGAAAACGAAAATGAAAAGCCTGATTTTTCAGCCAGCAGTCTGACTGAGCTTTGCAATATATTACTGTAAAAAAGGAGCAGCAACAATGACAGCAGAAGAGCTTTGGCAAATGTTTACAGCTGAAACCAAGCTACAAAGCAATGAATATGACGCATGGAGCTTTGGAACTGACGCCGATCTGCTTGCAGCCTTGGTAGTCAGCGGCACAAAAACCGCTACTTCTTCAGCTTATCCGTTATACGAACTGGAAAACGAGCCTTTGCCCGAAGAAGGAGAATACAGCGTTATTTTAGATTCTGAAAACAACGCTGTCTGCATAATTCAGACGAAAAAAACATATATCCTCCCATTTGATAAGATAACGAAAGAATTTGCATATAAGGAAGGAGAAGGTGACCGTTCGCTGGAATACTGGAGAAAAGTTCACGAAGAATTTTTTACAAAATGTCTGAAGGAAGCAGACCTTAAATTCTGCTATGATATGAAAGTTGTCTGTGAAGAATTTGAAGTTGTTTTCAAACCGTGAAAAAGCTTTTTATCAAAAAAACGACACCTTGATTTTTCTTTCAGACAATGCTAAAATGTAAGCAGAAAAAAACAGATCATAATGCCGCAGCTGACGACACAACAATACAGAAAGGAGCAGGAGCAATGAACAACACCCATCTTGAAACCTTTATCCGCATAGTCGAGGCGGGCAGCTTCAACAAGGCGGCAGAGGAGCTTTACATAACCTCCACCGCTGTTATAAAGCAGATAAATCTTCTGGAAAACGAAATCGGCGTTCAGCTCTTTGAACGAACGCACAGGGGACTGAAGCTCACCAAAGCGGGAGAATCCCTTTACACCGACGCAAAATATATCGTTTCATACAGCGAGGAAGCGGTCCGCCGTGCGAGAAACGCAGGCTTTGAAAAGAATGCTGTTATCCGTATAGGCACTTCGCCCATTACGCCCGCGCAGATACTCACCGACCTGTGGCCGAAGATACACGAGCATTGCTCTGACATCAGCTTTCAGCTTGTGCC
>CANQXF010000043.1 GCA_947627695.1 uncultured Ruminiclostridium sp.
GCTAATGGGGCAAAAATGGAAGTATATCTGAATGACAAGAGTTGATATTCCACACAGATTCCAAATAACCGCCACGCACATTCCTCATTCATGGTTTATCCTATAATCACTGGTGAAGGCCAGAATCATGAAAGGTGGTATAAGCCATGAAGAAGAAAACAATTGTTACAACTGCTGTAGTGGCGGCTCTTGTACTGTCGGTGGGATGTGTGACCGCATTTGCCGCCGAATCCGATGCGTTCAGCTATCTCACCGGGAGGCAGCGCAGTACCTCACGGAATGAACTGTATGCGCAGGCGGCTGAGTTGCCAGAGGACGAGCAGGACGCTTTCCTTGCGGAGAACGGTATTGCGGACACTCCCTACTCCGAAGAAGCGGCGGCGTCCTACAGCTATGTGACCGGGCAGCAGGTCGGCTCTCTGTACGAGGACGACACCGAGGATAAGACCGGCTACAGCTACACCACGGGGCAGGAAGTCGGCGCATCCTATGCGCCAGAAGCCGAGGATGGAAGTGCGTACAGCTATCTGACCGGACAGCAGAACAGCACAACTCGCAACGACCTGTATGCACAGGCGGAGGAACTTCCCGAAGACGAACAGGACGCTTTCTTAGCGGAAAACGGCATTGGGGAAACGCCTTGGTCCGAAGAAGCGGCTGCATCTTACAGCTATGTTGGCGGACAGCAGAGAGGTGCGTCTTACCGGCAGGACGATGATGCGGACAGCACACAGGATATGTCCGGGTACAGCTACCTGACCGGACAGCAGCGCGGCGCGAGCTATCATAAGTAACAAAACGCAAAAAGCGCAAAATGGCAGACCGTCCAAGTGGCGGTTTGCGTTTTGCGCTGTATAGGAGGAAAATCATGGCTTACCTATTGGCTGTCGATGACGAAAGGGATATTGTAGAACTGATTTCCCGTTTTGCGGAGCATGAGGGGCATAGAATCGACACTGCGGACAACGGCAAAGAAGCAGTGCGTTTATGCAGTGAAAACGACTATGACCTGATCATTCTCGACATTATGATGCCTGAGATGGACGGGTTCACCGCCTGCAAGGAGATCCGCAAACAGAAGCAGGAATTTGTGATGCAGGGTATCCGCATCGACACGCCGGCGCATGAGATTTTCGTGGATGGGAAGAAAACCGAACTGACAGCAAAGGAATACGAACTGCTCCTTTTTCTTGTACAGAATAAAGGAATTGCCCTGACACGAGAAAAAATTCTAAACGGCGTGTGGGGGTACGACTATTACGGCGACGATCGCACAGTAGACTGGCAGATAAAGCTCTTGCGGAAATGTCCTTTACAGCGCCGATGAGTATCAGCGTCTTTACGGAGGTACGAAGCAGGCAGATAACGGGGCGGACAATCCGTATCATTCAGGCGACGTGATGAATTGGGAAAAGGGCGCTCTGCGCAATCTGCCGTACAGCTATCAAACGCTGGTGAAAAAACTGGACGATACGGAAACCGGCCGGATCGGCTTTGTTACGGAGAACGAGACAGCCTATGTGACGGGTGTTCGATTGGGAGACGGGAGAATTCTGTCAGTCAGTCTCCCCCTCGGCACGGTAGGCGGAACAGTCGGGATCCTGCGAATGCAGCTTGTTTGGGTATCGATTTTGTCGTTGGCGCTTGGCTTTTGTCTTTCGTGGATCATCTCCAAACGTTTCGGAAAACCAATCGCACAGATCTCCCGCTCAGCAAAACTGATCGCCAAAGGAAACTTCCGCCCAGAATTTCCAAAGGGCTTTTGCGCCGAGCTTGACGAGTTATCCGATACGCTGGAGGAAACGGCGCTGCATTTGGAAAAGGCAAAAAATGCCCAACGGGATTTTCTAGCCAATGTCTCCCACGACCTGCGCACGCCCCTCACCATGATCAAGGGCTATGCGGAAATGGTCAAAGAAATTTCGTGGAACGACGAGGAAAAACGGGAAAAAGATTTGGATATTATCATGCGGGAGTCAGACAGGCTGACGGCACTGGTCAATGAGATTTTGGAATTTTCCGCTATGCAGGCAGACGGTTCCGCACGGTTTGCGGTGACAGACTATGGAAAGGGGATCACGGACGAGGAGATCCCCTATATCTGGGATCGCTATTACACCTCGCGAAACAGAAAGAACAAGGCCGCCGTGTCTGGACTTGGCCTGTCCATCGCAAAAGAAATATTAACAGCGCATAGAGCGAAATTTGGCGTTGACATCGAGAACAACTGCACCTTCTGGTTTGAGCTTCAAGTCTGTTCAAATGCAGCTGCATGAGGAGCTGCTACTGTATTTCACCTTTGTCATGACTTTTGCTCCGGTGTCGGGATTGATTATTAATTTCCTCTGCACAGGCAGCATTTACTCCTGTATATGGCGTATCCTATTCTTTGCTTACGACAGCAGGAAAAATCTGCGTTAGCCGGTCTAATTTGTCTGGCCCTTTTTATTCTTTAAGATGGAAACAATCACTCTTTTCCTCTTTCCCTGCGTAATAGGAGACACAGAATAATATGATAAGTGCCGGCATACGAAGGCAGCGCCGGCACCGAAGCTGCGGTAAAGAACCAGTCGATCAATATGGCGGAAGAAATGCTGTCACGGGAGATTTTCATGCCGGATCACTATGTATTCTATCAAAAGAACGGCGGCCGAAGGCTGGTTGGGCGGCGCTGTGGCATTTTGGGAACAGCAAATGCGGAAACAAGCTATAACCTCTGGTATGAACTGGTGAACAGATAGAGACTTCCGCATTATTTTTGATTTTATTATAATAAGATCAGCAGCACAATAACGGAATTCTGAAAGGAGCATACGACATGAAGAAAGCAGTCGCGTTGCTATTAAGTTTCATCATGTCGCTTTCCCTCGCAGCCTGCGGAAGCAGCGTCTCCGGTACGGCAGGAAGTTCTGAAACAAACCGGACGAGTCACAATGTTGCGGAATCTCTCTCTGATTCCGGGCAGAACACGGAAAGCGAAGCGGAAAACGACGAAAGCTCCCTGGCGCCGGGCGGCGGCACAAATGCCGACGCTCCTGTGGTTTACATGACGACGGACATTTCCCCGGAGGGGCTTATGAAAGTCTATAAAGCGCTGGGCGTGGAACTGACCGGCGACAATATCGCGGTGAAACTCTCCACCGGTGAACCGCCTGCCAGCAATTACCTTGACCCTGATCTTATCCGGGATCTTGTCGAGTATGTAGACGGCACCATCGTAGAGTGCAACACCGCTTACGGCGGTTCCCGTTCCGAAACGGCAATGCACTATCAGGTGGCGGAGGATCACGGCTTTACCGATCTCGGCAAAGGCTTTATCATCATGGACGAGGACGGCGAATCCATGATTCTTCCCGTGGAGGGCGGCCAGAGACTTACAGAAAACTATGTCGGCGCTCATTTTGGCGACTTTGACGGCTTCCTGGTCCTGTCCCACTTCAAAGGACACATGATCGCCGGTTTTGGCGGGGCGATCAAGAACATCTCCATCGGCATCGGTTCCCAGGAGGGCAAAAATTTGATCCACACTGCGGGGCGCAGCCATACCAGTTGGTTTGGCGGAGAACAGGACGCCTTTTTGGAATCCATGGCGGATGCCGGGAAATCGGTAGTAGACGCGCTGGACGGCAACATTCTTTTTATCAACGTGATGAACCGGCTGTCCATCGACTGTGATTGCAATGGTAATCCCGCAGAGCCGGATATTCATGGCATTGGCATTCTTGCCTCTGCCGACCCGGTAGCACTGGATCAGGCCTGCGTCGATCTGATCTATCAGGCGGAAGGAAACGAGAGTTTTGTCCGCCGGATGGAAGGACAGCACGCGGAACACGTTTTGGAAGCCGGTGAGGCCATCGGTCTTGGCAGCCGCACTTATCGGCTGGAAAACGTGAATGATTAAGAAATAACGGAATGGTTGAGAAATAATGAACGGTTGAGGAGGTGATCGGCTTTGGAACAGATATGGGAAATGCTTCGGCGGGAATTTGTCTACGTGTGGTACTACTTTACCGTGCAGCTGCGGCAGATCGCCCTCTATTATGTTCTCGGTATCGTCCTCGGCTCGGTCATCTCCGTGTTCGTCAAGGATAAAATCCACGGACTTTTCCGCAGCATGGGTGATAAGAGGCTTGGCGTTCTTGGCGTCATTCCGGCAAGCATTCTCGGCATTGCTTCGCCGCTCTGTATGTACGGGACGATCCCGCTGGCGGCGTCATTTTCCAAAAGCGGCATTCGGGACGACTGGCTGGCGGCATTTATGATGAGCTCCATCCTCTTAAATCCGCAGCTTATTATTTACAGTACGGCGCTGGGATCTGCAGCTCTGACGATACGGATCGTCTCCTGCTTTATCTGCGGCTGCGTTGCAGGTATTTTGATTCGAGTGTTTTATAAAAATAAACCATTCTTCAATTTTACCGGCTTTGATGGGCCCCATAATCACGACACTGACCCAAATCTGTTCCTGCGTCTCATCAAGAACATCGGCAGAAATGTTAAGGCAACCGGCCCTTGGTTCCTCGTGGGTGTACTGCTGTCGGCTTTGTTCCAGCGGTATGTTCCGGCAGATAAATTTGCGGCTCTCTTTGGAGAGGCCGGCGAGGGCTTCGGCGTTCTGATGGCGGCGACTATTGGCGTCCCGCTCTATGCCTGCGGCGGCGGGACGATCCCGCTAATTCGGGAATGGCTCTACTCCGGCATGAGTATGGGAAGCGCGGCGGCGTTCATGCTCACCGGGCCGTCAACAAAGATCACAAACCTCGGCGCGCTCAAGATCGTGCTGGGTGTGAAGCGGTTTTTATTATACCTTGCATTTGTCATGCTGTTCTCGTTTGTGACGGGAATGGTCGTCAATCTTATCCTGTAAAAAAGGAATATTTCTCATGAAAAGGATTTTTCAATCCTGTTGTCCGGCAAAGCAGGCTAAAATAGAATTATAAACAAACCCAGCAGGAGGTATCAATCATGGAATACATCACATTGAATAACGGAGTGAAAATGCCCATGGAGGGCTTTGGTGTCTTTCAGGTGCGTGACCGGTCAGAATGCGAGCAGGCGGTTCTGGATGCGATCAGTGCAGGCTATCGGCTGATCGACACGGCGGCGTCCTATGGAAACGAGGAAGCGGTCGGTGCGGCCCTTAAAAAGAGCGGGGCCTGCAGAGAGGACCTGTTTATCACCACCAAACTGTGGGTATCTGATTCCAGCTATGAAGGCGCGAAAAAGGCGTTTGAAAGCTCGTTACAAAAGCTGGGACTGGAATACCTTGACCTGTACCTTCTTCACCAGCCCATGGGCGACTACTACGGTGCATGGCGGGCGTTGGAAGAACTCTATAAGGAGGGCCGTATCCGCGCCATCGGCGTATGCAACTTCTATCCTCATGTGCTCGCGGATTTCTGCGAGACGGTGGACGTCCCTCCCATGGTGAATCAGGTGGAGCTGCATCCGTTTTTCCAGCAGCCGGAAGCGCTTTCCCTCATGAAAGAATACGAAGTACAGCCGGAAGCGTGGGGCCCGTTCGCGGAAGGACGTCACGGGATCTTCACCCATCCGGTTCTGACGGAGATCGGCGCAAAGTATGGCAAGTCACCGGCCCAGATTGCTTTGCGATGGAATGTGCAGCGGGGCGTTGTCGTGATCCCGAAATCCACCCACAGGAACCGTATGGAGCAGAATTTCGACATCTGGAATTTCAGCCTCACTGACGAGGAGATGGCAGAGGTAGCAGCCCTTGACATCGGTCACAGCGAGATCGTCAACCATTTTGATCCGAATTTCGTCCGGGCGCTTCACGGGCGCTTTGCCAGATCATAAAAGGAGGGCTTATTATGGAACCGAAAAAGGAAAAGAAAAAGCGCAAATGGCCCAAAATTCTGGGCATTACTCTGCTGGTATTGCTTTTTTTGGTGATAGTCTTAGGTGTAGGCGGGTATTTTTATCTTCGGAGCCGGTTCGGCGGCAGCCCGGATGTGAATCTGACTCCCGCTTCCGGCAGCGAAGTGGATATTATTGGCGGGCGGATCAGCGGCGGGCTTGACGGCGGTATTTACACCTATCTTGGCGTGCCGTATGCCCATGCGGAGGAGCGGTTTGTCCGAGCAGAGCCGGTAGAACCCTGGAGCGGTGTACGGGAATGCACCGAGTACGGAGCCATGTCTCCTCAGTCCTCGTTCTTCGGCTCCGATGACCAGGATAACAACTGCCAGAACCTGAATCTCTGGACTCCCGCATTGAACGACGGCGGGAAGCGGCCTATGATGGTATGGCTTCACGGCGGCGGCTTCTCCTCCGGCTCGGCCAACCAGGAGCAGACTTCGGGAAAGAACCTCGCAGAAAAGGAAAATGTGGTCGTTGTGACCGTGAACCACCGGCTGGGGGCCGCAGGTTATTTGAATCTGTCCGCTTACGGGGAAAAATACGCCGAATCCGCCAATGTGGGGATGTGGGACGTGATCGATGCCCTCCAGTGGATCCACGACAACATCGAAGCGTTCGGCGGTGACCCGGACAACGTGACAGTGTTCGGTCAGTCCGGCGGCGGTGCCAAAGTAATGACCCTGATGGCCACTCCCTATGCCAAAGGGCTGTTTCACAAAGGCATCATCCAGTCCGGCGCTACCGAAACCGTGGGGCCGGTCCTCACAAGCGAGGAAATCAGCCAGCGCATCACTCAGCTGGTGCTGGAGAATCTGGGCCTGAACGAAACCAATATTGAAAATATCCAGTCCATGTCTTTCTCCGAGATCGACGCCGCCGGCACGCGGGCACTCCAACAGGTGGCCAATGAATACCAAATCGAAAGTCCATTCGGCGGGTCCTACTCCTACGAATGGGAGCCGGTGGTGGACGGCGGCTTCCTGCCCACCAATCCCGTCACCGAGGAGGGGTTTGCCGAGGCGGGCCGGGACATCCCTATTCTGATTGGTTCCAATCTGAACGAATGGGCCATGATGACCGGCGGCCTCAATTTAGATGAGAACATGAGTGAAGCGGACGTACTCTCTCGCTTGCAAAGCACTTACGGGGAAAATGGTCAGGCCGTTCTGGATGCCTTTAAAGCCGCCTACCCCAACGAGGCTCCTGTGAATGCTCTGGCCGTGGACTCCATGCTGCGCGTCCCGCTCCTGCGGACAATGGCGCACAAAGCAGATCAAGGCGGCGCTCCTGTGTACTCTTATATCTTTACCTACGGCGCACCAGCCTGCTTTCACGGAGCTGAGATCCCTTACGTCTTCGCCAACGGAGAGGCAGGACCCATCAACGACATGATGAGCGCGATTTGGGCCAATTTCGCCCGGACCGGAAATCCCGGCATTGATACCCTTCCCGACTGGCCTGCCTACACTCGCGCCGGCGGCGCTGTCATGATCCTGGACACGGATTCCTACGTTGCCAGCAATCACGATCTGGCCCTGCTGGAGCTGCTGGAACCTGGATTTGAATACTGATTTGGGGAAAGGTGCGGAAAGCGTATGATTCTCTGTTTTTGATCTGCGAGTAACTGTAAATATACGGCAGGACGGGGGATTTGATATAGCTTATGTGCGTTTTTCAAATCATTTCTTTTATTGAGCCACTGTATAAAGCGCATAGAAATAGCCTTTTTTGTCCATCAAATCATCAAACTCAGCCCAAAAAGGTAGTAGAGCTTTGCGCTTTGATACACAATGTCAAAGCAGTTTGGATAGCGAAGCAGCGCTTTTTCCGCCTCGGCAAGTCCGTCCGTATCCCTGTTTTGTAAACACTTCCTGAGCCGAGCAGCTGTGTCGGCCTGCTTGTTGCTTTTCACATTATAGCCGAGCAGGACATCCACCGATGTATCAAACAAGTCAGCAAGTTCAACGAGCAGCGT
>CANQXF010000044.1 GCA_947627695.1 uncultured Ruminiclostridium sp.
GATTTAAGCCAACAGCCACCGATTTGACTCGGTGGCTGTTGTTATTTATGAAGATAATAAGGGATTATCCTGCGTTGCAACTTGCAAAGTAAACGCGAGAGTCTTAAATCAATGGCGCAATGAGGTGGTAACGTGAACACACAGAGAAAAAACTTTAGTCTAAAAAACTTAGCAGCGGTCACAAAGGAAAAAATGATAGAGAACGAACTGATTCCCGCCAGCGAACAGATTGTTCTCTCCCCTCATCATCAAGTTACTGTTCGCGGAGAACTGAGTTACCATTATATAATAACCTGCTTGACAAATAATCAGAAATACTTTCTAAAAATCCAAAAAGATAATGATTGTGCTACACACTGCAATTATTATTTGCGTCGCTTTCTCACTCAAGATGGACAATGTGCATATCCTCTAATTCTTGCTCCGGGATTTGATTATTGCGACAAACGATATCACATTTATACTTATGCAGAAGGAGAAACACTAGAGAGTCTCCCAGGAAAAATATCAGCAGATGAGTGGCGAAATATAGGCAGAAAGCTCAGAAACCGAATAGATGAATTATCAACAGTCCATTCGCAACAATATTCTGACCGAAATCAATTTGTACCGGACACGCACTCAACTATTCTAAAAAGAAAAATAATGCCAAAATTAAATCATTCCGTTTTTTCTGAATATTCTCCTGGAATGATTGAAGCAGCGGGTTGCAAGTGTATGCTAATTTTAGATTCTTGCAGCTTTTCAAGCCCCACGCTGTTACATATGGATATTAAGCCTGCCAATATCATATATAATCTCCAAACAAAATCGGTCTCAGTAATCGACCTTGAACTGGCCAGATTTGGTGACATTGACTATGGGAAGGTGCAAATATTATTGACAAAGTTGAAAGAGTACAGCGAGGCATACAATCAATATATATTTCCAGAATTAACGAAAGGATATTTAACCCTGGAAGACGCTTTGCATATACCCAAGCTTCAATGTTACTTATTCTATCAAGCAGCTTGCAATTTGATATATTATGACGAACATAAGCTGCCGTGCCCCGAGAAAATGAATGCTCTTTTTTATAAATTGCTTCAGACTTTATCGAAAGGTTAAATCTATGAAATACTCCGTTATCGTTCCTTTCCACAGTAATTCAAACTATTTGACCATGTGTTTAGCCGCGCTTTCTAAATCGATCGATCCTGATGACAGCGAAATTATCATTGTTGATAATAATGCTGATGGTTCTCAGATTGACAAGGAAATATGGAACGATAAAAGATATAATATCATCTCAGTACAGGAAAACCTGATGTACCCACGTGCTATCAATTTAGGATCTGCTAATGCGAATGGTGAGTGTTTGATATTTTGTGATGCAGATACATATGTAACAGCTAATTTCCACTTGTTGCTGTCGCGGGCGTTGGACAAGGAAGATGTTGGATATGCCTCTGCAAAACTCTTGAATATGCAAACCAACAATATACAGGATTTTGGAATTACTTCGAGCTACTACAATTTCCCGCATCCTTTTGCCGGCAGGCCACAGAATTTTGAATTGGTATCTAAAGATCATTACCCTTTGGCAGCCTGTGCAGCCTGTTCTGCCATAAAAAGAGATTTATTCACGAAAATGGGCGGATTTGACGTGGAGCTTGTTCAATCTTATTCAGATATTGATTTGTGTCTCCGATTGTCCGCCAGCGGATATAAAACAGTTTGTGTTGCAGAGGCAAAAGCATACCATCATGGCGCATCAACAACAGGAAGCGGCATGAGTGCCAATCTGAAGGAGGACACGAAAGGCGTGTTCTTGTCCAAGCATCCGCATATACCTGTCCAGATCCAGAACTACCTTGAAATCGCGTGCAATCATTTTCTTGGACTCAACAGATTGCGTGTCAAAGATTATTTCATTATAAACTGTTCAACTATAGGTAACCCTGCGCTGTATTTAGATGCTGTGTCAACAGCGCTGGAATTGAAGGAAACAATGAGGTATAATAAACCGTATTCTTATAGAGATGCACAGAAAACTGATTTTTTAAACTTTATTCCATACACCATACGAAATTACAGGGTTCCTATACTATACTTCGTAGATAGTTTCTTGTCGTTTAGGGAAAACAGTCTATGGAAAGCATGCCGTGCAGACTTTGACGACATTGTTGTTGATAGGCATGCCAACATTGAGCTCCTGCGAAATATCAATTAAATCAAGGGGAAATTTATATCATTGTATTGAAAATAACTCTTCATCATAAATAGTGAGTTATTTGAGGCGGAAATATGGCTGCAAAGTTCCTGAAACAGCAGCTGGACTTCCACGTTTTTCTTCTTAAAAACAGATGCAACCTTCTTGGGGTCGCTGAGATCGATTATAGATGTAAGACGCATAATAAGATAAATTTCTCGTTTCAGATCATAGGATGACCCGCCATGAACATCCATTAGCTGCTCAAAGGCCAAAACCACTTGCCTAAATGAATTGTCAGAAACGCTTCCACCATTCTGGAATATTTGTAGGTGCGCTTGTATATATGTCAATTTATAAATGTGTGGGCGCAGTTCACTCTTATAGGCCAACGCAAAAGCATGATATAGAAGAGAATCGGCTTCTTGATAGCGCTGAAGCTCCATGAGAGTGTAGATCTCCAAAATGTAGAGCTTAAGTTTATAAAAAGATGACCGGCAGCTTTTGCGCACATTCTTTATTCGAGATAAAAGGTCATCAAAGAAGTTTGTGTCCCGCAATTTGGTATTCAGATACTCTAACAGCAGCAAATGATAATCCAATAATGCGGCGGAACTAACGCGATTGCGTTCAATATTGACAAGTTTATCATGTGTCTTTTCAATTACATCTAAAGTCAAATCGTGGCGATAGACATAGTGACGGTTGAAATCGTCAACGCAGGTCTGCAAAAGCAAATCATTAGGCCGCCCGGCGCTGATACAATATGCGTAAGACTGCAAATAATACTTTGCTGCAGACGAGGGCTCTGTTTCCAGGGGCACACTGTCCCTGTCAAACATAATAGCGAGGCGATTTGTATAGTGAGACAGCCAATAGTCGCGCCGTTGTGGGGTAATGCAAGTAATCTTATGGAACAGAGCATCAAATTTCAGGTAGAAGTCCAGACATTGTCGATGATCATGATTCGTCAATGAACGGTCAAAGTACTTTTTAATGAAGTAAGCCATGTTTTCAACGCATTCTTCGCACGTATCCCAATGGCCGGAAAGCGCTGTGTCTGCAACCAGCCGTAAAAAATGAAATGAAGTAAGATATCCGATTTCGTTGTTTAATGCATCAAAGTTGAAGCGCACAAAACGCAATGCATCACAAGTCAAGCCAAATTCAGTGATTCCGCCAAAATTTTCAAAGATAAGCTGGCATAATTCATAACGCTGGTTTACCTTTGCTATCTCCAGATTTGCATTGAAGAATTTCTGGAGAAAAGCAACACCACCTCGAATCCTACCAATTTGGTGCAGAGCGCAGATTGCCTTTGAGGCGTTATCCACATTCTTTTCACCAAAGATGTCAGCGTAATCTTCCTCTAAAAAAGTCAAGCAATGATTCACACATTTGCGTATCTCATCATGATAAAAAATGATTCGCTCGTTGGCCTCTTTTAATAGCCCAAGTGAAATCAAATCATTGATTTGATGTTGATATTTTTTGCGAAATGATGGGGAGATTTCCTCCACAATATACAAATACTTCAGGACATATAAGTGGACGTCACTGTTTGTTAATAAATCTAATATGACGTGTATTGAGCGTTGTGTATATAGCACATTATTAACCGTTTCAGCAAAACGAAATTCATCGACAATTTGATAAATCATACGTGACCCGCTAGGGGCATAATACGGTGAGATAATATTATCCATTTTTAGATTTGTGCAGAAGCTTCGCAACTCAATCGGGCGAACGCAACTGTTAAAATCGCTGAAAAACCTATCGATCCCAGTTAACCCAAATTTGTGCTTCATAAACGCAAGTATGTCTTCCTTGTCGAATTCATGCAATTCAACAATTTTACATGTGCGGTTTTTATAAGTTGCATCCCAGTTTAAACGGGCCAGGACGCTTTCCTTTGATGCCATGCTTTCGTTTAGTGCAAAAAGATAGTATATTTGTGCTTTTCTTTCTGTCGCTAAAGTGTCCATCTCATTGACCAAATCAATATATGCTCGTCCAATTTTCTGTATATCATCAATAACTATCAGATAAGGCTTCTCTTGATCATAGAACTGAAACAATATTTTTGCAATCGAGTGTGCGCTTTCAGCATATGTGTTGGTCAGAAAGTTTAATGTCATTTGTTCGTCTTCAATTTGCTCTTTCGGTGTCGAGTCTGTCCCGTGCATCCCAATCATTTGTGAAAGCAAGCTCTGAACACAGCAGTTGCGCGACTGATTCAAATCCAGCCTTAACACATTGTATTTCGCACGAACAGATGGGTCCTGAAGCAGGATATCAATAAGCGTGCTTTTCCCTGTCCCACTGTTACCTGCAATCAGCAATGGCGTGGTTTGGTAGGATGTAAGATGTTTCATGGCTATATCCTGCGCATTAAGAGCATGTTTTCCGCTCCAAAAGAGATACGGCTCATCCGCAATTTTGATTTTTCCTCGAATTTCACAATTGCCCGATTTATTATTCGCGATGAGGAGTTTTGCAGCATATGTTGTATTGCCAGGCGTTAATGCCTGACAATTGATTATATGTTCTTTGATTGATGCACCGGGTACTGAATCAAGAGTTGTGCAATTGCTGAAACTGAGTGAATTGTTTTTACTTTGTTTGATTGTTATTTTGTAGTCCGTCTGACACAGTAGAAGGTTTTGAATGATAATACTAATATAAAACGGCTCGCCTAATTCAAAGAGATGGGAGGGCGACAAATTTCTTTCGTCTACACCTCGTATCACTCTGATAACACGCAACGGATTTTCCTGCAATTTTTCACTAATGCTATTGAAATCTGTACCTGGAAAATAGTTGCAAATTCCCTGCGTGTTGTGATATTCGCAAATTAGGCTCTCCAGCAAACTTCCATCATATATTTTGACTACTTTCCCTGTAAATGCTGCGTAACGAAGAATACTCTCAATGGCATTATCGTTCAAAGAACTGTATGAGAAAAACAGTATCGTACTAATACTTTCAATCGCTCCCATGATAAGCGTTGGCGCTATTACGTTTAATGATATATTAGACGTATAGTTTTTACATTCTGCCCATTTTTGATCTGGTAAAATCTCATTATCCGGATAGACAAAATCTCTTTTTCCGTCATGAGATTTTATTGTCCTTCGCCATGTTTCCCTCGGAAACATGGCAACGAGTAATTTTTCTATAAGATCCTCAAATATAATACCCTTATTCTCTGTTCGATTAACCGGTTCTCTGGTAATCAAGCTCCAGTCGAGCATATGTATATCTTGCTTGCTTTTTATATTGATTTCCCCTTTTGCAGCCCAACGCAGGATAATCCCTTATTATCCCTTGATTACGAGATTATACAACATTTTTGGCTGCTATTCAACGGGAAAATGTATAATTTGCACATGCATCCGTAAAAGGCCCGCCTCTTTGCCGGCTGGCGCGGTCCCGCTGGCCCACGGATGAACACCGGCTGCAGGTGCCCGCATACCCGTCCCGTTTTTGCGAACACTAACCCCGAGGTGAGCTTTATGGAACCAAAGGATCGCAAAGCGTGGGAAACGGAACCGCCCATTCCCTCGGGGATCTACCCGGTCATCGACACCGATCTGGCCCGGGACAATATCGAAAACGATCTGCCGGCGGCGGATCTGGAAGATCTTCGCGAAACGCCGCATCCCCGCTCCGTCCGCGTAGACGCGGCCGCACCTGATCATGGCAAACCGACTGAGCGCTGAGAAATCGCCCTACCTGCGCCAGCACAAGGACAATCCGGTCGACTGGTATCCCTGGTGCGGGGAGGCGTTTGAAAAGGCGAGAGAAGAAAACAAACCGATCTTTCTCAGCATCGGCTACTCCACCTGCCACTGGTGCCATGTGATGGCCCGCGAGAGCTTCGAGGACGCGGAAACGGCGAAGCTTTTGGAGGGCTTTGTCTGCATCAAGGTGGACCGGGAGGAACGGCCCGACATCGACGCGGTATATATGAGCGTCTGTCAGGCCCTGACCGGGTCGGGCGGCTGGCCGCTGACCGTCTTCATGACACCGGAGCAAAAGCCCTTCTTTGCCGGGACCTATTTCCCGAAAACCGGTCGATACGGCCAGATCGGACTGGACGATCTGCTGCGGCGGATCTCCCGCCTTTGGAATACCGACCGGCAAAAACTGCTGGCGTCCGGCGAGCAGATCGCTGCGGCCATCCGGCACTCACAGGCCCCGGCCAGCGGCGCCCCCGACCGAGATCTTATCATGCGCGGATATCACCAGCTCCGGCGGAGCTATGACCGGACCTGGGGCGGTTTCGGCCAGGCCCCCAAATTTCCGACCCCGCACGATCTGCTTTTCCTGATGCGTATCCATACGGCGGAGCACGAACCGGAGGCTTTGCGCATGGCGGAGCGCACCCTGCGGGCCATGGCCGCGGGCGGCATTTTCGACCACATTGGCGGCGGCTTTTCCCGGTATTCCACCGACGAGCGCTGGCTGGTCCCCCATTTTGAAAAGACGCTGTACGATAACGCGCTGTTGATCTTATCTTACCTGGAGGCTTTTCAGCTTACGCACGATCCGTATTATGCGGACATTGCGAAACGGACGGCGGACTACATTCTGCGGGAGCTGACCGATCCCAACGGCGGATTTTATTGCGGGCAGGACGCGGACAGCGACGGCGTGGAGGGGAAATATTACCTTTTTACGCCGGAAGAAGTGCGCGGCGCTTTGGGAGAGGACGACGCCGCAGAGTTTTGCCGGATGTATGATATTACCGCCGGCGGAAATTTTGAGGGCGGAAGCATCCCCAACCGCATCGGTGGCTCGGGGGCGGAATGGGACGCGGACGACGGGCGGCTTTTGAAGCTGTTGGAATACCGCAAAGCCAGAACGGACCTTTATCTGGACCATAAGATCCTTCTGTCCTGGAACGGGTGGGCGATGATCGCGCTGGCGGCGGCGGGCAGCATTCTGGATGAGGGCCGCTATCTGGACGCCGCCGTCAAGGCGCAGGCGTTCATTGAAGGGTTTATGACCGATGGAGCGGGCCACCTGTATCACCGCTTTTGTGACGGCGAGGCAGCCCACTCGGGACAACTGGACGACTACGCGGTATACGCCCTGGCGCTGACGGAACTGTACGGCAGGACATTCCGGACGCGCTATCTGCGCGAGGCGGTCCGGTACGCAAAGCGGATGATGGAACTGTTTGAGGACAGAACAGCGGGCGGGTATTTTATGACGGCCCATGACGCGGAAACGCTGATCGCCCGTCCGAAGGAGACGTACGACGGGGCTATCCCTTCCGGCAACTCCGCCGCCGCCATGGTGCTGGAGCGTCTGGCCGGACTCACGGGCGAGGCGGTCTTTCGCCAGGCGGCGGACAGGCAGCACGGGTTTATGGCGGGGCAGATCGGGGAGTATCCCGCCGGGTACTGCTACGCCCTTCTGGCCATGTCCGGGGCGGTCTATCCGCACAAAGAATTGCTCTGCACCGGCCGGACGGTCCCCGACGAGGTGCGGAATTATATCAAAACAAACCCGGCCCACGATCTGAGCATCCTGTATAAGTCCGCGGAGAATGAAAAAGAGCTCGCCCGCCTTGCTCCCTTCACCGAGCCAT
>CANQXF010000045.1 GCA_947627695.1 uncultured Ruminiclostridium sp.
ATCACCCACAAAACTCTCCCCACCTGGTATGGCGGTACAAAGGTTGTGCCTACCTCTAAATCCGAGCAACGCAGGATGAAGGCGGAGATTCTCAAACGCGACCCGAAGGCTGTCATTATTGACAGCGAAGCGAAGAAGAATGACCTTGACTGGATCGACCGGCTTGAAGAGTTTGAGGCGTTTATGGATTGATTGAAATCGCTATTTTCATGCCAGCTATTTGTAATAAGCAAACGTAGGTATGCCTTAAAGATGACATACCTACGTTCGCAGTTATATGACGCTGTTCATTTGATCCACGCACCCGCCAAGTCGAAGTTACTAATGGTATAGCCGTTCATCGCGTTGGCATTGCCCAGGGGGAGGCTGCCGTAGGAGAAGTACATCGTCACGGTGTACCCAGGGACGAGTTCCTGGGCCCCAGCCGCCATCTTCTCACACTCAGCCCGGATGGTGGAGAGGTCCATGGACTTCCACCATGCCATGAACTCCGCTTTGTTCATGGAGCCGGAGTAGTCGGCGTTGAAAATCTTTTCGGAGCCGTAGTTGGTAACGGGTGTCTCCGTGACCGTCCACTGGCTGGAGAAGGAGGAAACGCTGGGCACGGGGGCCGGAGCAGGAGCGGCGGCCTTGCCGGGGTCATTGACCACCGCCATGTTGCGGGAGCCATCGTAGCTGACCTCCAGGCCATAAGCCTCGGCCAGCGCCCGGAGGGGGGCATAGGTGGTGCCGTTGTAGACGAACACCAGCACATCGTTCCCGTTCACATCCTTGGGCTTGAACACTTCGCCGTTGACCATGACGTTGATGGGGCTGCCGGTGATGGTGAATGCGCCGCTGGCGGCCAGGGCGGGCAGGGACATGGAGCATAGGATCAGGGCGGCGACAGCGCCCATGAGGAAAGAGAAAAGTCGAGTTCTGTTTTTCATGTGTATGTACCTCCGATTCGTAGTATTGTGGGGCTTGCTCAGGAATAGATCAGTTCGTTCAGAATCACCTCCTCCGCGGCGCTGCGGATGTTGTTCATAGCCCCCACCCAAGCCATTTGATCTTGGGCCTTGAGCCGCTCTGTGACACCCTGCTCTGCTGCCATCTGGCGGGTCAGTTGCTCAAACATCTCCGTCGCCTGTCGGTCGATCTCTGCGAGATGGGCGTTGAGCTTGCCTGAAAGAAGCATCCCGGTATAGATCCCGTTGCGGTGCTGCCAAAGAAACCGCCTTCTTCTCATGCTCCAGATACCCGTTAGGATGTCCTCCGGGGCAGTCAGGTCTGGGATAAGGTAGTCACCTTCCCGGTGGTACGTCAGGTTTGCGCTCATTTTTTGACCTCCTTCCTGTGATGGCTTTATTGTAGCAGTCGCCATTCCAAAAGGCGAATGTGCGAAAAAGAAAACGCTCAGAAAAGCATTTCTGCTCTTTTGAGCGTTTTCATGGGGTTTTTAATACGATTTGTGTCTGCTGTATCATAGCCTGGTATGTGTGTTCAGCGCCGGATTTCTGATGTTTTACGGAATCCCTTATGAATAACCGTACCAAAGGGAAAGTCTTGAAACTGTAAGGGTTTCAAGACTTTTTCTTTTTGCGAAGAGGGGAAGCAAGAGGCGGTGAAACCGCAAAAAGCGCACAAAAAAGCGCACAGAGGGGGACGATGTGACCGGGAAAGCCTTGATACGCCGGAAAAGAGGGGTATCAAATGGCAAACATACGGGAAAACAAGAGAGAAGGAAAAGTGGTCTCCTATCGCTTCACCGCCTGTTTGGGGCGGGACGTGCGGGGCAAGCAGATCCGCAAATACACCACATGGACGCCGCCCGCTGGACTAACCCCAAGCAGGGAGCGCAAGGCCGCCCAACGGGCGGCAGACAGTTGGGAAGAGGAAGCAAGAGCAGAATACCAGCGGGAGAAAGCGGCGGCGGCTTGCGGCGCGCCCTACGCCATTCCCGCAGATAAGCGGCACGACGATTTTGCGGCGTTTGTGGAAGAGACGTGGTTGCCGTTGCAGGTCAGGGGCGGGGAGAAAAAGCCCTCCACCATAGCGTTTTATCAAAACATGGTCAAAATCATCAAAAACTATTTCCAGGGCGCTGTTTTGCAGGAGATCGGCCCGGTGGATATCCAGAAATATTTGAACTATCTCCGCACCAGCTACAAGAGCAAGTATGGCAAGCCCTTGGGGCCTAGAAGCGTCCGCCACCAATACAATACGCTCCGGCAGATTTTCAAGTATGCGGACAGGCTGGAAATGCTGGTGAAAAACCCCATGGATAAAGTGGAAGCGCCAAGGAAAGGCAAAAAGCCCGTAGAGGCTATGACAGAGGAACAGGCCAGAGAGTTCTTTGTTCTCATTCAAGATTGCCCGCTGGATTTTCGGTGTATACTTCAGCTTTTGATCACAACAGGCATACGCCGTGGCGAGTGTATGGGCCTGCGTTGGGGAGACATTGACGAACAGCAGGGGACGCTCACCGTGGAGCGAAACGTATCCTATACCCCGGAAAGTGGCGTGACCGTAGGAACGCCAAAGACAGAGAACAGCGTGCGAACGATCCCCCTTATGCCCAGCACCCTGAAATTGCTTCTCGACTATAAGAAGGACGTTTTGCGGCAATACCCCAACGCCATTTTGAGAGAGGCGTATCTGTTTCCCCAAGACGGCAACGTGTTTGCGCCCCGTGACCCTAACGCAGTCACCCGGCGGGTCAAGCGGTTCATGCGGCTTCATAACCTCCCGGATCTATCGCCCCATGATCTCCGCCACTCCTGCGCCACGCTTTTGCTTGCCAACGGGGCGGACATCAAGAGCGTTCAGGAGATACTCGGTCACGCTGACGCAAGCACCACCTTGAATTTCTACGTCAAGACCGATCTGCGGCAAATGCAAGCTGCAACGGAAAAATACGCCGCCGCTTTCAATTTGTGAGGAACAAGAGACAAGGAAAAGAGGGTGGGCGGGAGTACGGCTCCCGTCCACCTTTGCTATTGTTAGAAATAATATGGCCCTGTGCTGTGAGAGGGTGGCGACCAATCCAGCGGCGGCCCATCCTTTTCTTCATCCGTCCTGTGTTCCTCTGCGATCCATGCCTCATGCTCTTTCAAGAATTGCAGATACTCCCGTTCCTCTTCTGGGGTCATTTTCGCTCCTATTGCTGGAAGACCTGCGCTATTTATGCCAGTAGTATTTAGTAGAGGTCTATTATTATTTATTTCTATATCCTCCGGCAATACAATATTTCCGCTCTGCGGGATATCCCCTCCGGCAACCGTATTATTTTTGCACCCATCTCCGGCGCAAGCCGGACACTCGCGTTTAGAAAAAGGCACTTCATAAAAATCATAAGAAGAGTCGCCGCTACACACCAAATATCCCTTGGCCAACAATACTTTGAACTGATCGTGGTATGTAGAGCGTGGAATACCTACCGCTTGACGAATGGCCTCCGGGGAGAGGGCAAACCGATACCCGTCCGCATTGGCGGCAAGGTAGAGGTACAACCGTAGAGCGTGAGGCCCCAGATCACGGGCGGCGTATTGCCAGTTTTCGTTTTTGATCCCAAGGAAACTGCTATTTAACGCCTGGCGGTGTACGGTGATCGTGCGCTGGTTTGGCACGGTATTAAATGCAAACATGGCATTTAATCCTCCTTTACTTTTCATGTAAGATTTTTTCTACCGCTTCATCTACGATCTTTTCCATATTCTTATGAAAGGGTCCAGAGACGGAAAGACGGTCAATCACTCGACTTGCTATTTCTTCCACAAGCCGCTCCCGCTCGATGTGATAGAGCAAGAGCGGGTTTTTGTCAAAGCTGTTGCTTGGCCAATTATAGGGGCTCAAGCAAACACCTCCCTTTCAAAATTGTTTCAGAAAGTTTTGCTTTTCTCAACTTTCTGTATAAATTATACAATATTTTTTTGAAAAAATCAAAAATGATCTCCAAGACGGGCAGGGAGGGGGGATATACGGGAAAAAGCGAAAACAACGAGCGGGTGGGCGGTATAGGTGGCCTGATTTCTTTTGAAATCGCCTTTTGTTTTGCCGTTCCCGTTGAAATCAAGCAAAAATTCATAAATTTTAGCTGTATCGCCGTGGAATTGCGGTGTAACTTGCAAATTTCAGCAAATCCGATGTGCTTTCAATGAAATCCGCTGAAATTTGCAACAGCTCATGCAAAATCGGCGCATTCCAGCAGAATGTACTGAATTTTGAAAAAACTTGACAATATATATATATATATAATGGTTTGTGCGGAAACGGGAACTTTTCCCGGCTCCAGCACATTTTAGGAGGCGTTTTTATGCGTATTATTTTGGACACGGAATTGGAACGGATCATTTTGCCCAAGAGCTTTTTTGTCCAGTTGGATAAGATGAACAAGATTTTGGCTGAGGGCGGCGCAAAGAAGAAGTGGACAGCCGAAGATTTTGTGAAAGATCGCTTCAACAAGGCCATCAAGAACACCATGCTCCGGCCCGGCGATGAGGCAATTAAATGAGGCAAAAACAACACTACGTTACCGAGAGCGAAAAGAGAAAGATGTGGGAACTTTATCAAGAGCTAGGTACTTATGTCGCAGTGGCCAAGAAAATGAAGCGAGACTCTGGCACTGTGTCCCGACACGTCCGGGAGTATGAGGTTGCAGTCAGACAGGCGGAAATCAGCGAGATAGTGTATACACATGACGAGAAAAAATCCAGATAAAACGGAGGAGTGGATCGTATGTTTTTGGGGATCGTTTATGTGGCGTTGGGATTGCTTTCCACGTTTATATACCATTTAATACGAGAGACACGAATGGCGTTGATCGGACTTATTGGAGGCGTTATAACGATTCTGGGAGGAGGGCTTGTATGCCTTTTCAGTAACGAGGAAAGCTCACTATGGTACTTTGTGGTCTTACTGCTTGCCCTATGCGGGCTCATATTGGTACTATTTCCGCTTTTTTGGGGTTTCTTTGTAGACTTTGTAGACTCGGGGAAAAAGGAACAGGAAAAGCAGGAGAAGATTCTGAGATATATGACCTATGATTCAAAGAAAGGCGAAGTACAAATTAAAAAGCGAGGTGTACCGCTGTGCTTGGCTATCAGCGTTCAAGAGGTGGTTGACCGAGTTACAAGATATGCCCCGGAAAAGCTACACTTTGGGGCTGTAACCGTTGGCGGTGTTACTACGGGTGGTACATATAAGACAGGCGGTTTCTATCAGGGCGAAAAGATACATACGGGGAAGTATGCGTTGGTATATAATAACAGCTTTATCAAAACGATCAAACTGCCACCGGAATTGGTAGAGGAGGCCAAAAAGGCCAGTATCAAGAAATACTTAGATCAAGATGGAAAAATCGTAGTGGTCGACGATACAAAGGCAACAGATGGGCTGCCTGCGGACATAGCCGTCAATTTAGCAAAGAATAGTATGGACGCATACTTGGTATATACTCAGCCTTACAAATGGAGTCACTATCCATCGCAGGAAAAGTGTAAAGAGATCCTTGATTGGCTGTGCCAGGAGTGAATAAAGAGGGGGCGGGGAAATCCCCGCCCTTTCTTTTGCTCTTGTTTCCGGCCAAAAAACTTGACGCACAAAAAGCGCACAAATTGAAAAATCCGGGTTGCGGATTCCGCAAATAATGCTTGCCAAATCCGAGCGGGTGTGGTATAATAAAAGGGTAAAAAATCCAGGCATATCAAGACTTTCAGAGCCTTTTGTTTCCTATCTGTCCTCAGGTGCCGCTGTTCGCGGCACCATCGCTGGCGACGACTGGGGGTCAAGAGGCCGTGGGTTCAAGTCCCGCCACTCGGACCAAAAATCCCTGAAACCAAACGGTTTCAGGGATTTTTCTTTGCCCATTTTTCGGCGACGACATCCGTTTGACCCAAACCTGACCCATACGGGAAAACCGTCCGAAGCAAGAGAACAGGGGCCGCAGCCGAGTCGCGGCCCCTGTGTGCTGAGGCGTTACACCGCCCGGGCGATAAAGTGCCCAACTTTGTCCGCCGCGGCTTGTTGCATGGCGGGGGTGCGTGGGTGTGCCGCGGGTCGTGGAAGCGGATGTTCTCGGTAATGCCCGCCTTTTTGCACAGGGTCTTGTGGAGCCGTCCCACGCAGTCGGGGCCGTACATATTTCCGGTGACAGGGGAGGGGAACATGACCGGGTCAAAGGGGTGTTTCCGGTGTTCCTTGACCAGCAAGTCCACTGTCTCCTTGGGGAGAAAGACTGTGCGGACGCTATTAGCCGTCTTGGGCGGGCTGATCCGCACCTCGCCCCGGCGGGGGCCGGTAGTCAGCTCCAGGTAGAACATGGCCAGTACGCCGTGCTCCTCGGCTGCGGCGAGGTAGGCGCGGATCTTCTCCGGCGGCAGGATGTGCGGCTCATGCCGCTCCTTTGGCGGCAGTCGGCAAGAGTTGGCGGGGTTGTAGGGGATAAGCCGTTTCCGCACCGCTTGCTCCAGACATTGGCGGAGCATGGCGTGAAGCCCCCGGACGGTTCGGACACTGAGCGACCTGTCCTCCATGCCTTTATACTTCTCTACTCGGCCTGATTGCTTGGTTTGGTTGTAGAACTTCTGGAGGTCCAGGGTGGTGAGCTTGTTCAGCTTGATCGAACCGATGTTGGGGACCACATGGTACTCGATGTAACTGCGGTAGTATTCCGCGGTGGTGTCCTTCACGGCGGGCTTGCAGTAGTTCTCGTGCCAGAGCCGGCACCACTGGGCCACGGTGTACTGTCCGGCCTTGGTCACGTCCACCTTTTTGTTGTCCTCCATGGCCCGCTTCAGCTTTTCCTTGACCGCGCCCCGGCCCGGAAAGCTACCGGGCCGGGGCGGGTCAAACCGCTCCCGGCCTTTCTTTGTCAATGGCGTATTAAAATGCGAGGGCATACAGCACACCCTAAATATTTATGCTTCAAATATCCTTATCGTGTGGTATAATAGCCGCAGAGCGGCTATTATACTGGATGCCGCCTTTGCTCCCGCCCTCCGGGCGGAACCGCAAAGGATGGCAAATTATACCATACCGCTGGCGCGGATATGGTATAATGACTGTACTCGTTACAAACCATGCGTTGGGAGGCGGCTATGTATCACCATCAGTTGGACACGTTTATCCGGGTGGCGGACGCGGGGAGTTTTTCCAGGGCG
>CANQXF010000046.1 GCA_947627695.1 uncultured Ruminiclostridium sp.
AATCCTCCGCTATTGCTTGTTGAACTTACCTGCCAGAGACTGCGTACTGATTTTGCGCATAATCCTTGACATTACCGCACTTCGGTATACTCATAGAAAGACATTTAGGAAGATATTATACATTCATAATCTTCCCTCGTCCATACCGATCTAGTATTCATGGTACAATCCCTCAAAAAAGGAGGTACTACCCATGAAACACAAAATCGAAGAAAAGCGCCGCCTCGTCATGTGCTATCAGAACGGGGAGAGCGCGGCGCACATTTGTACGGAAGCCGGTATCGCCCGCAGCACATTCTACTCCTGGGTCATGCCATTCCAAACTACCGTTACAGAGGCTGGAACGCTCGTCACACCTCAAGCGTTTGATGCGCTACGGCGAAAGTTGAGAAGCAGGCAGCTATCATCCAGGTCCTTAATAGCGTGAATTGTACTGTCTCGGCCCCGCTGAAAGAAAAACTGGAAGCACTGGAACCTCTGTATGGCCAGTTCAGCGTCCATACGCTATGTGACGCACTGGAGGTCTCACGAGGAACATTCTACAACCACATCCTGCGAAACAAGCGGGACAACACATGGTACGCCAAGAGGCGGGCTGAGATCGGTGAGAAGGTCCGGGAGATATATGAAGAAAACAACCAGATATTTGGTGCGGACAAGATCTGTGCCATCCTTATCCAGCGGGGCGAGAGGGTGAGCAAGCGATTCGTGATGTCCATCATGCAGAACATGGGCCTGATCAGTATGAGCCCTACCGCGAAGAAAGATCACAATCGGCTGGCGGTGTCCATCCCAAAGAAGAACATTCTCAACCAAAACTTCACGGCGGAACGGCCCAACCAAATCTGGGTCAGCGATATCACCTGCTACAAGCTGAAAGGCAAGCACTATTACATCGCCGTCATTCTGGACCTGTTCTCTCGGAGGGTCATCGCTCACCGGATATCCACTATCGCCAGCACCAAACTGATCACGGCGACGTTCCGACAGGCGTATGCGGAGCGGACACCCTGCCCCGGCCTCATCTTCCACAACGACAGAGGAACACAGTATGCCTCCCGGTCATTCCAACAGTTGCTTCTGTCTTGCCAGGTGGAGCAGTCCTTCTCCCACACAGGTCGCCCCCATGACAACGCCGTGGCAGAATCCTTCTTTGCCAACTTGAAACGGGAAGAATTGTATCGGCGGAATTACCGTTCGGTAACCGAGTTCCGGCAGGCAGTGGACGACTACATAACCTTCTATAACACAAAGCGCCCGCACAGGACGCTGAACTATAAATGTCCAGATGAGGTAGAGAGAATTGCTGCGACCCAGGCTGTCCAGAAATAAGTAAATTGGAGGTGATGGTTCAGAACACTGATTTTTCCGCTTTGTCCGCGCAGTTTTACATTTTGTGTCAGGAGGTGTCCAATTTCACGCAAAACGCCAATTCTCAAGAAACCCAGCATTCCCAAGGCTTTCAGAATAAGAAAGAAGGTAATCCGTCTGACAGATCCAAAAGATTTGTTCAGAAAGATTACCTTCTGTCAACCGTGACCTGGATCGTGTGCCAGCGGGATGGCAGCCACAACAAGGCCAGATGGGAAAAACTCGTGCCGGGCTTCATGGACTTCTTGTGGCTCGATAAATAAAACAACAGGGAGCGGCAGTGGGCCGCTCCCTGGCGTTATCTTTCATAGAAGCGGATGGCTTTCCCATTCCCTTTCAGAACCCAAACAGCGATTTTTCTGTACTCGGAGAGTTTTTCGATTGCCGCTTTCATCAGCTCGTAGCCGACCCTTTGGCCGTGATACTCCGCAAGGACATAGAAGGCATAGACCTCGCAGTCGTTTGCTGAAGAAACTCGTCAACCTGGTGTTCATTCAAGGGAGTCAAGGAGCTGCTTTTCGTACCACGTCAATGTTTGTTGGTACTCCTCACAACAGATACGGTTTTCGCGGATGACTTTGTTAAAGACAGCGCGTAATTGCCTTATCTCTTCCTCGCTCTTATCGTTCAATTGCTTCATTTCCTGATAGCAGTCTTTTAAATAATCCAATATATCCTGGAGTAAATCCAGGGGAAAATACCCAATCAGCATCTGTGAGGGGAGATCGTCTGGATACTTTGCGCGTAGACCGTCCTTTGAATCATTGAAAAGACTACATATATCGGCCGAGAATCTGTACAAAATGTCCCTCTCTTCGGGGAGTGCATCGGACTTGTAATTTGCCGCTAACAGCGCGATAGCCGCGCGCTGGACCAGCTCGGCACGCTGGGAGGTCTGGTTAAAGTCTAACCATAGCAGTTCCTGGCGGTATAGGGATATATACTCATCCCAGGATGGTCTCAAAAGAAACAGCATTGAGACGTCGGCATAGCACTCCTTGAAAAGCCGGGTTATCCTCGTGATATCTTCGCTAAAATCCTCCAGGTCGGATAAGCGGCTTTGCATAAAGAAACGCTGCTCTACTGTGCTCTGTCTGCGCCAAACTGATTTGTCTTTATCCGACAGGTTGGTTCCATCCAAATAGGCATTCTGCCAGGTCTGGTAAACGTCGCTGTCCTGCAAAAGCGCTACGATACTTAGCTTAACTGAGGAGACCAGGTCCTCCATATAAGCTCTCTTTTCATCGGGAACTCTTGCGCAGATATCATTATAGATCTTCTGTACTGCAGCGATGTTGCCCAGTTTGAGATACCATGCAATCAGATGCGCGCATGTTAGCATAAAGTAATGCGCGCGTTTCTTGCGACACCGGAACTTCTCCCCGCAATAATGAGCGATCTCATGGCAAAGCTGCAACACGATTTGCCGGGGGTCATAAACGATATCCAAGGGAATATCCACATAGAGAAGCCTGTCGCTGGGGGGCGGGTCCTGAAAAACATCCCGCACGTTTGTCCGGTTGCACAGCTTTGGCAGGAGGAACAGGGAATAATGGTACCGCTGAGACTTCTGTTCCAATGACTGCATCAGGCTCATGCACCGCTTTGTAAATGCGATATAAAACTCCAGGAGATTTACAGGTATATCGTACAACAGGGGACTGAATCCGGGGCTTTGAATAAATTGGCCGTCCACGCGGATCGCCTGGTCGACCAATGTTCCCCAGCCGCGAATAAACCGCTGGATTCTGGACACCAGCGCATTCGGTAATTCTATATTTTTCGAGTCGTCCAGAAGATATGGCTTCACTTTTTTGCAAAAAGTGGACGCGCCGTCGAGGATCAGATAGCAGAATCCATCCAATACGCAGATGCGGCTCATATTAACGAGCGAATTCAACTGATTGCTGACAGGCTTATACCAGGAAAACCGCTCCCCCCCGCGCATGGTCTGAAAATCCGTGAACAAATCCGTACATATTTTTGTCAGCCTGTTCTGCTCAAGTGGGAAATTGCCTGGTTTTCCTTCAGGGGGATTAGGCTGGATCGATTGACTGCCTGCCGGGGAAACGTTATCGACCCCCAGGCGTGTGGACACCTCATAGAACGCTTTTTTCAAACAGGCGTTGATTTCCGGGTTTTCAAACCACGAAGATATAGCTTTTATGACCTCCGTTGCTTTGCAGTCATAAAATACATAATCCAGGTCCTCTGTACCGGTGACAAAATACCCGTTTGAAGATTGCCACCAGGCGAAATTCTCCTTCATAAGCGCCTCGAACCGAGCTGCATCCTTCGCGCTGCTCACGCCGAATCGAACGGACACATACGGAATGCGTTCGTCTTTCAGCGGAGATGGAAGATTTGTCAATGGCGGAAAACTGCATATCGTGCGCAGGTCGCCGATCTCTTCATCATGATAGAGGCGGTTGAGTATAGTCATGATCGCCAAAACGGAATCAGACTTCCAAATGACCACCATATCGCTGAGGTTTATGCTCTGATAGCAAGCGGCGTCGACTTCCTCCTTGGACTGCGTCAGAATGGATGCTATTCGTTCGCTTACTGTCTTAAAACGATCTTCGTTGGTCCCTGTCTCGTCTTTCGTTGAAAAGTGGACCAATGAAACAAATAGAAGTGTTTTGTTCTTTTTCCAGAAGCCGTCCAGAATCTCTTTATCCGATGAAAGTGTGATGTAGAGCGGATGATAGTAGAGATCCGGCGTGGTCTCACCGGATAATTGGACGCTGTGTTCCCACATGTCAGCCAGCCAATTACCATCAAGGTCGTTTTTCGGCAAAGGATAAATTTGGAGGGAATCAAAAAAGCCGAGAGATATCAACGAAGGCGTTTGACCGCTCACGCCTGCTCGTTCTAAATTATCATTATTCCGTGTTAATGACTTGCCAAGCAGAATCACACGATTTTCCTGTCCCACTTCGCTCATCTTTCCAGCTCCTTTCCTATCAACCAGTATACAACTTCCAGATCGGCACAATACTCTCCCGAATAAACGCCCGAAAAACAGTAGCACCGCCCTAGGTAAGATTCCATCATATCAGTATAAGTACGTTTGCCCGTACGGGAATACACGCCGGAATCATATCCAAACTCCTGCAGAAACGCGCGCCTTAAATTTGCTAGAAATCTCTTATGCTCATCTGCTCCTTTGATCTTCTCCACTTTCTCTCCCTGGTGCTGCTTGATGCTGTCCGTGAGCCCTAAACGTTGTGCCAGTTCGAGCACAAGGTCATATTCGGCTGCTGTTCTTGTAGCGGAATCCATGATCATTATCAGCACAAGCCCATAAAACAACTCGTCGAACACCAGCCTTTTAGGTGTTCCACACTTTGCGCACTCTATAAACAGGTCTGTCAAGATACGATATCCGGCATACCAGGAGATATTAGAACCGTCTTGATCATCCGCTTCACGGCGCTCATGCACGAGCATGAGCAGCAGGCCTATCAGCAGATGATCCCGACAGACATCGTTTGTAATTTGCGGTATATCTTCCGTAACAATAGAGAGCAAAAAACTCTCACGCTGGCACGGCACACCTGCTTGATGAAAAAGATTCTTCCAAAAACGTGCCGCCAGAGAACAGGCTGCGCTGCTGTATTGGCCGCTGGGGTCTTCCTTATCGGGACCGACGTCAGGCGGCGCTTCTTTGGGTCCCGAGACGGCCTTTTGACTCGTGAGCTTTTTGATACAGGCTTCCCACAGCGCCCATATCTCCTCTTTGCGGATATCCTTTCCGGCCGATTCTCTTTCTCCGGCGACGCTGGATATCCGCATGATAATGCGGCTGCACAGCGACCACGGTCCCTCATCTCTTACTCTCGCGACGCCGGATATCCGCATGATAATGCGGTTGCGAAGCGACTGCAGGTACTTGTCAAATGTTTTACCATTGGGATCTTCCGGTGGCGCAAGCAGAAATATGTAATAGCTAAATGCAATTCGTTCCTGGTTCTCGTGTGAAAGCACAAAAACGTAACAGACCCGGCCAATCAGTATGACTCCGATCACGACTCCTGCTGCCGCAAGGAACACCGACATTCTCCTGGAGGAAGCGTTGCTAACATAAGCCCCAAACACGGTGGTCAAGAGGAAGATCGTAAAATAATAGATGAATAAACCCGGATACTTCCAGTTGATCAAGGTGCCTATTCGCTCCCCGTAGACCTTTCGCTCGGTCACACCGATCAGCCACGCAATGACGATAGCGGTAGTGCCCACTGTTTGGATCACAGCAGCGAGAGCTTTTTTGTCTGCCAGCCTGTCGATCGCCTCAGGCACGTTTATTTGTGGAACGATATCGGGGCAGCAAAAAAAGATAATACTGCCCGCTAAAAGCGGGATGCATATGCCATACGCCGCCAAACATTTCCATAATGCCGGTTTCTTCAGCTTACTTCTCTTGGAACGCCGCGGCTGATCTGACGCAGAAGACGACTGTATCATGTATCTCACTCCATGTATTTCTTTGGTGATGCCAAGGATGACTCCAAGCGAAAAGCAATCATAAAACGGGCTTCATCCGCAAATAATAGGAACGCCGCTGCGTTGCCCACGCGCATTCCCTCTCTGATGACAGTGCGCCGGACGCTCGCGAACAGCGAAGCGATTTGAAGCAGCATACATTCCATAGTTTACCATATATGGAAAGTGATTACAAGAGGAATACTCTATTTTGCGTCGATCGGCCCGATCCCCCATGTGTTGGCCTTAGCTTCGCGCGTTTCCATCTGCTCTTTAAAATAAAATAGTTGCATGCCGCTTCCTATTTGTGTTATACTCACAGCACAATGTTCGCAGCCGTGAGGTGGCGGCCTCCGGGTGCCCATGGTGAAGAGACATTGGCCGCCGGTGTCGGAATATACTGATAAGGAGCGACGCGCGTGGGAGTTCATCCTGGAGAGGGGCCAGTGTGCTTTTGGGCATTGACCGCACAGTCCGATTTTTTGCAAAATAGACAAAAGCGCTATTGCAATCCCACCCGAAATGTGTTATCATATCAAAATCAGGTGCTAGCGTTAGTGCTTTCGCACCATTAGGAGGAGAGTATGGCTGTATCGAAGGAAGTCGTTTCTCAAATACGACAGGCAGATATGCGTTACTGCGATATCTTCGCGCTTGACGCGAGCGACGAGAGACCCATATCCTATTTTGTCAATGCGTCAGAATCATATATGAAGCCAAAGAAGATGGGCCGTTCCCCCAAAGACTTATCTGGGTGCAGAGTTCGGCTGGACGACGAGGGAGCATTCATGCCGTGATTGCAACATGGCCCTCTGTCTGATCATGATGCGCGACGAGCTGAGAGCTGAGGGGAGGTATGGCTCCTACCATTCCCGCAGAGGAGCCTGATGTGCAGGATACGCCGCTCTGTCGGCGTTGCCAGCAAGCCGAGGATCGTTCCTCGGCTTGCTGGTTTTTCAGTCTACGGCCCCTTTTCAACTATACGGGTCGAATGAGTAAGCTCCCGATTACCAAAAATTGCCGCCCTCGGGCGGCGACTTTGTTCTCGGGATTCCCGGGAGGCCCTCCAACAGCAAAAAGCAGCGGGGCAAATAGCCCCCGCTGGTATTGAACAGCACCCCATTTGTTAGACAGTATGGTATACTACTAACGAATGGGGTGTTACTTATGCCAAAAGGGAAGCCG
>CANQXF010000047.1 GCA_947627695.1 uncultured Ruminiclostridium sp.
CAGTGCCGCCTTGACGCTATCTCAGGCACCACCCCGCCGTACAGCTTGTGTTCTTCTATCTGCGTAGCAACAACGCTTGAAATGATCTTTCTTCCGTCCTCAACAACAGCGCAGGCTGTCTCGTCGCAGGAGGATTCTATTGCAAGTATTTTCATACATTTATTTCCTTTTCATATTGATACAATAATTATACACCCGTTCCCGCCAAAAATCAACCTTGCCGTTTTTCTTCAAGTAACTCCGCAATATTGACATTTCACATAAAATGTGATAAAATTCCTTATATATGATTATGGCATAAAAGGAGGTGATCGCTTGAGCAGAAGAAAAATGCTTGCGCTTTTCACAGCGCTTTGCGTAACGCTTATGGGCTGTAATACAAACACGCCCGGTCCCGATGACCCTTTGCTCACGACGGAAGAAACGTCGCAGACGACAGCGGTCACACCTGAACTGACAGACGATACAGAACCCGCAGATACCGATACGACAGACGAAACGTCAGACACGTCCGACGTTTCCGACATTTCCGATTCTTCCGAGGACTCGCAGACTGTCACTTCAACTACTGAAAATACCACGGCAAGCACCACTTCCTCAAGACCTGTCACAGCTCCGCCGCCTGTGACCACAACAACGACTACTACCACCACTACTACGCAGACCACAGCGCCTCCGCCTCCTCCCGCAGAGCCGTCAGAGCCTACCATTTACGCAAACACCGCTGACGGAACGCTGACTATCGCAAACTCTAAGGCGATAATCGATTACAGCAATGCGGACGACGGCTATATAATGGCGAAATATCTGGGAACAGTTTCCAAGGTCAAGGTCCAGATAACCGACCCCAAAGGCGTTACCCAGACCTACAACCTCAGCGGCGGAAACTACAACGCCTATCCCCTCACAGGCGGAAACGGCAAATACAGCATACTTGTAGCAGAGAACATTTCAGGCAATTCCTACGCTCAGGCGGCGGCGGGAACTATCGACGTGAATATATCAAACTCCCTTTCTCCCTTCCTCCGCCCCAGCAGGATAGTGGATTACGCCTACGGCGACCCCGCCGTGAACAAAGCCTCACAGCTTTGCGGCGGCACCTCCAACGCTCTTGAAAAGGTTGACAGAGTATATACGTGGCTGGTGGACAACGTGGTATACGACAAGGCGCTCGCCCAGCAGGTCACCAGCGGACAGCTTTCAGGCGGCTACGAGCCTGATATAGACAAGGTGATAAATTCTCAAAAGGGAATTTGCTATGATTATGCGGGAGCAATGACAGCTATGCTGAGAAGCCAGAACGTCCCCACACAGCTTATCGCAGGCTATGCGGGAAGCACCTATCACGCATGGGTAAATGTGTACGTCAAGGACGTGGGCTGGGTATACAATGTGATATACTTTGACGGCTCTTCATGGCACAGAATGGACCCTACCTTTGCCGCATCTTCAAAATCCGACCCGAGCATTATGCAATATATAGGCGACGGAAGCAACTATACTACCAAGTACGTTTATTGAGAGGAACAACAATGGGTAAAACAAAAATCGACTCCGCATATATATCTGCGCTTTGCGGAGAACTGGCGCAGGCGGTAAGCGCAGGCGTCACGATAAACGACGGACTTTATATGATGATAGAAGACGGCAGGGAAGACCCTGTCATAAATCGCCTTCTTGAAGAAACAAACAAGGGCTGCGGCTTTGCCGACGCTTTAAAGGCAGTAGGCGGCTTTCCCACTTATGTTGAGGAATTGGTGGAGATAGGCGAACAGACAGGACGCCTTGATTCCGTGTTGAAAGGGCTTTCCGTTTATTACGCAAGGCAGAACGAAATTTCCGAAAACATAAAGAACGCCGTAGTCTTTCCCGTTATCCTGCTTGTCATTCTGATAGTGATAGTAGTGGTACTGCTGACTCAGGTCCTCCCCATTTTCAATGATGTTTTCAGACAGCTGGGAGTATCTATGTCCGCCGCCGCCACCGCTTTAATGAATATCGGCTCAGTAATCCGCACCTATGCCGTGTTTATCGCTGCGGCAGCGGCAATACTTGCGGCTATCGTGTTCATTTTGTACAAGCTCCCCGCAACTCACAGCGGGATAGTCGCCATTTTCCAAGGGCGAAAGCTGCGCCGCAAAATGTCCTCCTCCGTCTTTGCCTCCGCAATGTCAATGACCATTTCCAGCGGAATGGATATAGATGATTCTCTCAGTATGTCCAAAAAGCTGTGCGGCGCCGATACCGCCGCCAGGATAACCGCCTGCCAGAACGATATGAAAGAGGGAATGAGCTTTGACAAAGCCATTCAGCGTTCGGGCATACTTGACCCCGCAGGCGCAAGACGCCTTGCCGTCAGCTTCAGAACGGGCAAGACCGATGAGGCTATGAGAAAGATAGCCGACGATTACGCCGCGCAGGTGAACAATGCGATAGATGAAAAGATCAGCAGGGTAGAACCCGCCTTGGTCATCATAATGTCCCTTATCGTGGGATTTGTGCTTTTCTCGGTTATGATACCCATGCTGTCCGTTATAACTGCAATGTGAATTTACCCCAAATTTTGTGAAAGGAGCGTGCCTGAATGGAAAAAAAGAAAAAAATGCCTGTTATAGTCAGGTACCTTCCTGTCATTATCGTTTTTATACTTATTCTTGCAATTGCGATCTATATGTTCTTTGACGTGGAAAACACCGCCGACAGCGAAAGTCTTTCCATAACGGAGACCAACATCAGGCGCGCCGTTATGAGCTGTTACGCCGAGGAGGGACGTTATCCCGAAAGCATAGAATATCTCAAGGAGAATTACGGACTGTACATCAGCGATGATTTTATCGTGGATTACAGCATTTTTGCCGATAACATAATGCCCCAGATATTCGTTATGAGAAAGCAGGTGACAAATTGAACGGAAAAAGCCTGCATTCTATTGATAAAATTTTTGTACTGATACTTTTTGCGGTATTCGTTGCCTCCGCCTTATTTGTCAGCGCCAGCGGCGCCCTTGCCTACAAAAATGCCGCCGAGCAAATGGACGAACGCTTTAATAAGCAGACCTGCGTCAATTACGTCACAGCGAAAATACGCTCAAACAACGAAAGCGGCAAGGTGCAGGCAGGCGAATTTGGCGGCAAAAGCGCCCTGCTTATAAAGGATAATTTCGGCGGCGAGGGCTACACCACCTACATTTACCAGTACGGCGGCTCGGTGAGAGAGCTTACCTGCAGCGACGAGGTGGCGGACACTATGGATCCCTCGGCGGGCTGGGAGCTTACAAAAGCGAACGAGCTTGCTTTCTCGAAAGAGGGAGCGCTTATAAAGATAGAGCTTACCGATATATCGGGAGAGCTCACCACAGTTTACGTGAATACTATCTCAGGAGAATGACCCGATGAGAAACAGCGGACGTTCAAGTCTTTTTCTTATGGAGCTTATGATAGCTTTCCTCATATTTTCTGTCTGCGCCTGCGTTTGCGCCGCAATAATTGCGGCGGCGTGGTCCGACATATCACAAAGCAGAGATATGAGCAACGCCCTTATAATTGCACAAAACGAGGCTGAGCTTATAAAAGGCGGGCAGGGAAGCGATTCCACAAAATATTACGACAGCGGACTTGCGGCTTCTGACAGTGAAAGCGCCGCTTATTCCGCCACAATGACCTTATCCCCGTCTGAAAACGGACTTACAGGCTACAAGGTGGAGGTTTTCAGAGCTTCTGACAACAAGCTTATATACACGGTGGATTCAGCATATTACGCATCTTAGCGAAAGGAAATACACAGTGGTCAAACAAAACAGACATTCATCGGGAATAGGCGGTTCGCTTATTCTGATAATTTTCATAGTGCTGACCTTGACGGTCTTTTCCGTTCTCACCCTTGTTTCCGCAAGGAACGAGCTTGGAACGGTGAACCGAACAGCAAAGGTCACCTCCGATTATTATGCGGCGGAGAAAGCGGCGGCGGAAAAATGCGCCCAGCTTCAGCAAACGCTGGAGGGCGTCACCGACCCTCAGCAGATAATTTCACTTGCCATTCAGTGCGGAGCGCAGCAGGAGCTTTCCTCCGACCCGAACGTGACGGCGTTCAGCTTCTCCGTTGAGATCGACGACCGTCGCTCCCTTAAAACAGTGATACAGTCTGCGGACGGAAAACTGAAGATTGCCGCCCAAAGCATAGTTTCCACAGGCGGAGAAATTATCATTGACGACGGCATAGGAATATGGGACGGCTCATCACCGTTGGCATAAAATCAGAAGATAATAAAAATTTATATAGCAGAAAAGAGGAACTACAATGGAACTTAACAAGCTGTTAAAGGAAGCTGTTGATAAGCAGGCAAGCGATATTTTCATCATATCTGGGCTTCCCGTTTCGTATAAGCTGAACGGCGTGATACAGCCCCAGTCCGACGAGGTGGTTCTCCCCGACGTATCCGAGCAGCTCATCACCGACGCATACAAGCTGGCAAACAGAGATATAGGAAAATTCAAGGAAACGGGAGACGACGACTTTTCCGTTTCTGTAAAGGGACTTTCCCGTTTTCGTATCAGCGCCTACAAGCAAAGGGGCTCGATGGCGGCGGTGATTCGTCTTGTCGCCTTTGATATACCCAATTGTGAGGAGCTTTCCATTCACGAGGACGTAATGTGCATAGCCGAAAAGACCAAGGGACTTGTCCTTGTAACAGGACCTGCGGGCGGCGGAAAATCCACAACTCTCGCCTGCGTTATCGACAGGATAAACAAGACCAGGAACGCGCACATAATCACCCTTGAAGACCCTATCGAGTATCTCCACAGAAATAAAAAGAGCGTTATCAGCCAGCGTGAAGTGTTCGCCGATACCGAGGGCTACGTTCCCGCCCTGAGAGCAAGCCTCAGACAGTCTCCCGACGTTATCTTGGTAGGTGAAATGCGTGACTTTGAGACCATAAGCACCGCTATGACCGCCGCTGAAACGGGACATCTTGTTATTTCCACCCTTCACTCCATGGGCGCCGCAAACACTATCGACCGTGTTATCGACGTATTCCCGCCCAGTCAGCAGCAGCAGATAAGAGTTCAGCTTTCCCAGCTTCTCCAGACTGTAATCAGCCAGCAGCTCGTTCCCTCCGTTGACGGACGCCTTGTTCCCGCATTTGAGATAATGCACTGCAACAACGCCGTGCGCAATATGATAAGAGAATCCAAGATACATCAGATAGACAACGCCATAAACAGCTTTGCCGACGAGGGAATGATAAGTATGGACAATTATCTTCTCGACTTGTACAAAAAGGGCATAATCACCTCCGATACCGCCCTTAAAGCGGCTTACAACCCCGACAGTATGGAGAGAAAATTATTCGTAAAGTAAAATATATTTGTGCTAATTTTAAAAAAACTATTGATTTTTTTGTCATATAATAGTATAATATTTACAGAATGTACAAGTGAAGCGCGGCTTCATAAATACGTTGATTTTTAAGGAGGATCTATCAAATGGCTTTTTGCAATAAGTGCGGCGCACAAATTGACGACAACGCTGCTGTATGTCCTGCTTGCGGAGCGCAGCAGAACGCAGCAAATAATGCAAACCCCAATCCCGTTCCCAATCCTATCCCCGCAAATATGCAGGGCGCTGATTATTCGGGACAGTTTGACCCCAACGACGTTCAGCAGAACAAGGTAATGGCAGTTCTGGCATACATAGGATTACTTTTCCTCATTCCTCTGCTGGCAGCACCCCAGTCTCCCTACGCTCGTTTCCACACCAATCAGGGCTTGATCCTTTTCATCGTTGACATTATCGTCGGCGTTGTCGGAGGAATACTTTCAGTTATTCTGGCGTTTATTCCCATCGCAGGTCCTATCATCGGCGGAATTATCACCTTCCTGCTGAGTGCATGCACTCTGGCGCTTATGATACTCGGTATCGTAAACGCAGCTACCGGCAAGGCTAAGGAGCTTCCCGTTATCGGCAAATTCAGACTGATCAAGTAATTTATATCTATAAAAAAGCGGTGGCTGACGCCGCTTTTTTTATTTCTGTTACCCTTTTGTAATAATTTGTAACCGTTTTGTAATTGAAATTATATTTATCAAATGATATAATAATCAATAGCGTAGAAATTATTTTATTTATATAAAAAAGGAACAGGATTTATGGTCTCGGTCATTCTTCCAAGCTACAACCCCTCGGACAAGCTGCTCAAGACGGTGGAACAGCTTTCCCTTGCGGGCTTTGATGACATTATCATAATAGACGACGGCAGCGAACAGCGCTGCGCCGAAATTTTCGAGGAAGTAAAGCGCCGTCCCTGCACAACTATTCTTTCTCACGAAAAGAATATGGGAAAGGGAAGAGCCTTGAAAACAGGCTTTGAGTATTTTCTGGAAAACCGCCCCGACAAAGCGGGAGTAGTTACCGTTGACGACGACCTCCAGCATAGCTGCAAGGACATACGAGCCTGCGCAGAGCAAATGGAGAAAAGCGGCAAGGCGGTATTCGGCGCCAGAAATTTCAAAAGCGGCAACGTCCCCTTTAAAAGCAGAGCAGGCAATAACATAACCGCCTTTGTTTTCAGAACTGCGTGCGGCATAAAGATAACCGACACCCAGACGGGACTTCGCGCCCTCCCCGCCTCCTATCTTCCCACCCTTATCAAAGCAAGCGGAGAAAGATTTGAGTA
>CANQXF010000048.1 GCA_947627695.1 uncultured Ruminiclostridium sp.
AAGGCGGGGCGGCAAGTATGCCGTACACGTTTTCGGGCGGGATATAGCTGCGAACATCGTATTCAGGTAAAGTAATGTTCCGCACAAACAAAAATCCTGCACTTTTTCCCGTTGATCTTGCGGTCAATGATCTTAAAGTTCAAAATTCTGTTCACTTGTTTTGAAAATTCAATGTTACTCATAGACTGTAAACTGTTTGCAAGACAATATTCTTGATAACGCTTGTAAACCTTGTTCGTGGGTTCGTTTTCAATTTGGAAATTTTCATCTTCACATTCCCGAAAAAAGCCCAAAATCGGATTGTTGTTTTCTTCGTATTCGTCCATCTCCTTTTGAACCCGGCTTGAAACGGTGAATTTGCGGTTTACCATAACACGCTTCAAACCCTCCAGTCCCAAGCGGATCAGGTATTCCATACATTCAGCAGATTTCAACTTATATTTGATATACGGGTCAAAATCCGGGGAATCCGCTGAAAAGGTTGCATCGAATGGAATGATAACTAAACGCCGCTGCACCGCCCCGGTTTTATCCTTAATACGAGGAATATTATTCGCTGAAAACAGGAACTTTGAATAATTATTAAACTCAAAAGGATCACGCCCTTTACGTTCGGCTGATACTCTGTCACCCGTTACCAGTTTGCGAAATATAGAAGCATTGGCGATGAATTCATCCCCTATATCATCGCCGATATTTGCTAATTTTCCGAACAATTCAGCGGTTTTGAACCTATCCCCAAGTTCTTTCAGGTCAAGGGAAGCAATATTTTGTTCCCCCAGTAAATTCTGAACCATTGAAAGAAAGGTACTTTTACCGTTGCTTTTGTCACCAATCAGGATAAATGCCCGCCCTAATTCGTTCCTTCGGTAAAAACAATATCCAATCGCTTCTTCTAACAGCGCTCGAACTTGCGGATCATCGCAAGAAAGGCGGTTTAAGGTGTCATCTGCAACCTTTGAATAAGCATCGGGATTGTACTTCCACATGATTTTGTTTGTGATAATGTGTTCTGGAGTAAACGGTATGAAGGAATCATCTAAAATGTTATATAAGCCATTTTCAAAGGCTATCAAATTGGCATCTTCCGGTTGTGTGTTATCCCGGATCAGAATATTTAGGTAGGCAAGAACTTCTGTCCGCTTCGCCCTGCTTAACTGCGGTATGTGTTGGATCATAGCACTTTCAATTTCACTTTCTCCGGAAACGTATATACCGTTTTGATAAAGGTGTAATTGATTGTTGATCTTAATAATGTGTTGATTGTTCTTCAAAAATGTCGCAAATTTATCAAACAGGAAGGTTGAATTCATGAAAAAAACGGGCTTCTTAAAAGCATCATCCCTTAAAATCGTATTGATTTCATCGTCAGAAAGCGGAACTTTCAGTACAAAACGGTTTATGATTTTAATACATTCTCTTGCTTCTTCAACGGAAAAATTGTTGCTTTGTAAGGTCAGAATGTAGTTGAACAGGCTTTGATTTCTGCCGTCCCCGGTATCCATATTCAAGAATTCCATATTCGATTTTACCGGGTGCATCCAGCGGGGAAGTGCCTGTGCTTCTTCGTTTTCACTGGTATCATATAAAATTTCTCGATTTTTACCATTGAACTTCAAAACTTCGTAGGAATTTCGTGTACCAATTTTTATATCAGCGGTTAAACCAATAGCCAGTTTGCAACCCGTTTTGTTTGTTGGTACTCCGCTGTTCTTAAACAAGAAATGCTTTCCTCGATTTGTACGATATACCCGGCAAGCAAGGGAATGTTCTTGCACAATTTTGAATAGTATTTCAGAATTATTAAAATCGTCTATATCGATCAAAATTGTATCAGGGGATAAAATCCCTGCATATTCCGGCAATGATTGCACTTGTTCAAAGGTTTTGAAGTCTGATCTGCCCTTAAATTTTTCAACGCATTTCTTGTTTTTGGTTTCAACGTAACCTTTGAAGAACAAATCAATCACTCTCTTTCTGTGCATTTTTTCAGCATTTTTAGGTTTGCAGCATATCTTTTGAATAAGGTTTCTTGTTTTTTGACCTCTGCCAAACGCTTTTTCCGAATAGAAGGATTAGGGGAATTATGATATTTTGAAACCAATTCTTTTCCCTTACATTCTGTATCCGCTTTTTTTTTGTTCTAAATATTCTTGTAATTCGTCAATCGTTTCATCGGAACAATACATTGCCACAAGTTTGAAAATCTTCTTGGACTTTTCTGCAATACAAGGGAAGAAACGGTCAACGATTAGTTCCAAATATCCATCTGTTGTTTTTTCGTGCCACTCAATTCTGAACTTTTTCATTATATCACTCCAAAATCTTTCAACCGTTTTTTTGCAAGGTCTATATACCATTGTTTGTCAAGTTGTTCGGGAACCCGCACCCCGTTCACTTCTTCATTGAAAATAAAACAATGTTCTGGGGAATTGGGTATCTTTGCGGGTCTGCCCGTTGTTGCATGAACTTTCTGCACCCCCGCATCCGAACGGTTCTTTGAAGCAAATATTCTGATACACTTTTCCTTGATTTTTCTTTTGCCGTGAAGAATGTGCGTATATTTGTTACTGATTCTTGAGACAAGCTGAAATTCCCGTAAGTTTTGGCATCCTAAAATCGTTCTTTCAACTGGGATTCCGTTAATCATGTAATCAATCAGCGCTTTATTAATAATCGGCAAATTATAGCTTAAATCGTTTAATTTCATAACATAGCTACCTTTTGCCTTTACTGCCCCGGTATGCCTATCAATCAGCAAATAGTTGTTTACATCCTTTTGGTATATCGTGCCTATGAAAGTATCAAAGTCCATTTTCATTCCCGTTCGCTGTTCCCACTCATACACAACATCATCTAAGACATCAAAATCATGCTCATAGTCTTTCAGTTTCACAATAATGCCGTCAGTATTGTTTTGAATAAGTTCACAATATGGTTCAATGTGTTCAACTAAATCCAGTAAAAGCAACTGCCCGTTTATACAAATACTGTTGTTACTCATGGGGTCATACAATGAAGAAGATTTTTGCTTCATCTGCCCAGAAATAGCATTATCCATAATTTTGAACGGTTGGCGGGCTTTCTTATCACCTTTTCGCTTAAATTCAATGTTACTATCATGTATGAACTCGAAATTTTCAGGGTGATCCATAACTCTATACCCAAAATGATATTTCTTTTGAAGTGAAGGATAATAAGCGGTTACATCAATAATTAGAAACACTCCGGAAGATGAATATTTTGCCCTTGCTCCATGACCGCCACCCCATGCGAACGTGTGTTCAACACCTGCTACAATTTCTTTATTCTGTTTTTTACTGTAATCGTGATTTTCAGAATTTGCATACCAATCCGCAATGTGCTTATACTTTTTCAGTTCTAAACAGTCAAGAATTGGAAAATCAAATTCATCTTCAAAATCAGCCCCCTTATTATTACCCCCTAAAATTTCGGCGGCAAGTTGGGCTTTTGTTTTAGATATAGAATCCATGCTTAAACCGAAATGTTTTATGAAATACATCATAGTATTAAATTCTTCTTTTCGTTTTAGAAAAACTTGAATCGTCTGTTCAACATCATGTTCGCAATATTTGACAGTTTCGACAATCTCTTCTTCCGTCAATTTACAGTCAATGTCAAATGGAACGGAAGTTTCTTTTATATTATTTCCCATGAACCCTTCAAAGGACTTCAAGCCCACATCAGTATTCAGCATCACATCATAATTCCAAAGCGGAAAGTTTCTGAAAAGGCTGCTGAACTTCCAGCCCGGATTTCCTTTAACAATAATATAATCGTTTACTTTTTTGGGATCGAACCCGCAAAGAATTGCTTTTAAAATATATTGATCGTAATGGCGAGAATTGAACCCGCACCAAATTTCCCGCTGGTTTACTTTATATAACCCTTCAAGTTCTTCCGGGGAATTGATTATTACATGGGTTTTCTTCGCCGTCATATCCATAACCACAACCAGCCAATCATATTTAAAAACTTCAAAATCATAGAATAGCAATCGTTTCCACCTCTTTCACGAGAATTTGCCGGGCGGTGGGCAAATCCTTCGCCCGGCTTCCCCCTGTGTTACTCTAAAACGTACACTTCTTCAATTGCAAAGGCGTTATATCCCTTGTTGTCGTAATAACGAACCTTATATTCAAAGTTGTTATCAATCGCTTCCATCACGTCCATAATCATATTGCCGTACTGCGAATAGGTCTTGAACGTAATATCAATCGCATCAGCAATTTCCGCAACCAGCGCCCGCATAAATTCGTTGGCAATGTGAATTTGAAATCCCTGTCTCACAACCTGATTCATAAAAATCATGCTGTTCTTATACTCACCTTCAACGATCCTCATCCAGCACGTCACCATCGGATCGCCCTTTTTGGATTTCACCAATTCCAGCTTCGTAACTGCGACTTCGTAAGTATCGTGCGGAACTTCACGCCGCCCGCCATTTTCAGCGGCTTCTTCAACGTCCTTTGCAAGCCCTTCCGTGTCAATGTTTTTGTCGAACTCGTCCCAAATGTTGTCAGCCATAATAATTCACCTTTTTTAACCTTTCTGTTTAATTATTTTCAATGGTGGTTTTCGTCAGTTCAAACGCCTGTGTAATAAAGACATCATATAACGCCTTTGCCGCTTTTGCTTCGGCTTCTGCCTTGAATTTTTCAATGTTCGGGGGTTTTACGTCGTTAGTGTCAAACAGCGAACCCAAAAATCCCCAAACTTAACAAGTCCCAGCGCTTTCATTTCGTCCATGTTTAACCGTTCTTTCTTATTCTCTCGCCTTGCGTTTGCGGTGGGGCTTTTCATCCTCTGCCGGTGCTTCGGGCGGGTTCATCGGGGCATCTTCCGCTTCCGGCTCGCTCTGTGCGGGCGTTTCTGCGGCTTCCTGCGGGGTTTCTTCATCGGGGGTATTATTTACCATCCCTTCGGCTTTGGGGCTGTCCTGCGGCTTATCTGCAACCGTGGCGGGGGTTTCTGTGCGCTTGCAGGTAGTTCTGTCGGGTGTAGTTGCCGAGGCGGGGGTAGGAACAGCGCCACCGTGTGCCGCTGCCTTGTTCGCTTCGTCATATACAGCGAACAGGGCGTTCACATCAAGCGGAATATCCTTTGCGTTCACCTTCAAGCGCCCGCCGCCGAAAATCACTTCGTTAGACTTGAAACAGAAAGAACGAACGTCCCCATCGGCAACGATACGGGCAACCACATCCACCATTCCGGCAACCTTCACGGCAACCTTATCCTGCAAGTTGGGCTTAATCGCCGTGATCTTATCGCCGCCTTTTTTTGTAATGTCCTTCGTGGTGTCCTCATGTGAAATCAGGATAATGTTTTCGTAATCAAGGTTCATCAGCTTTTTCAGGGTGTTCAGAAATTCGCCCCGCACCTTGTCCCACGCACGGAAGGAATCATCGCTTTCGTGGCTGATCCCCATCTGCTGATACATATACAAGCGACAGTGCTCGTATAAATCTTCCAACAGGTCAACCACAATCGTTTTGAAGGAATTGTCCTTCTTTTCCAGTTCGGAAACGGCATCCTTGAAAACGTCCCACGCAAGGGTTCTTTTCGTCTGTCTACCCTCAACCCGAACCTCATCCTTGATGTGTATGTACGGGGCATCAACAAACTTGATATTGCCGTCCGTGTTCAGCATAAGCGGGTCAGGGAATCCGTTTGCGAACGTGGTTTTACCGCAAAACGGCGCTCCGTAAATCCAAATCACTCGCTTTGCGACCGCTTCAATGTTCCTTCTCTTGTTTTCAGGTAATTTCATAAAATAACTCCATCCTTTCTCGCAAAATTCTTGAAATTCGCAATATCTACATAAGTAATTTTTTTCGGCGGGGAATTCGGTTTCTTCTTTTACCGCCTTTATGTTCAATGCAAATTCGATCACTTTATCAGGGTTGAACCACATTTGAACAATCTTGACTTCCAACCCGTCAAGTTCGGAAATCAGGCGTTTCCGGAAATCTTGAAGGGTTTCGGTCTTTTTCTGCCGGATCGTTGCCTTTGGAACAAAGACGAAATACATATTCCTGATCCGTTTGCCGGGGTTGTTCTTCTCGAAAAAATACTTATATTCGTGAAGTTGCCCCGATTGTTTGTAACCGTTGACGTTGTTTGAATATTTGAAATCGTACAGATCAAATTCATTCGTTCCTTCCGTTGTGTAATATTCAAAACATTCACCTGTTACGGAATTTACACCCCCGGCATCGTGCCAAACTTTTCTTTGTCCAACCGGGACAAGGTAATCAATGAACCCGTGAAAATCGCTGTCCGAAATTTCAA
>CANQXF010000049.1 GCA_947627695.1 uncultured Ruminiclostridium sp.
TGCAGGCCATTTGACGCCCTTGTCAATTCCATAATATGCGCTTTCCAACCTTTTACCCAAACAGTGTACCCTATTCGACGGAATTTGTAAAGTACATTTTGACGGAATTTCAGTGCGCTCTGAAGCGAGAGGATCTAATATCGCTCTGTTTTACAACGTCGTCCCTTCACCAATAAATGCCTGTAATGGCATCTATATGGCCATCCCTGGCCCGAACCTCCAGTTCCATCCATTCTTCCCCGTTCTCCAAAAAATCCTCCACCCATGCAATCGCTTTCTTTTCATGGAGAAAAGGTTCCATTTCTTCCGGCGCATTTTCCAGAAATTCATCGGAAAACTCTATGCGTGTCTTATCATCGATCAGAAACTCACCCGCGGTATCTCTCACCATAAAGACATCCAACATATTCAGATTCTTTAGCCTTCGCTCAATCACAGCATAAGGGTAATAATAGCCTTCCTCCGTTTTTTCCACGTCTTCCTTGTAAAAGCCGCAAAGAACTCCTTCATACACACGCCCGGCCATATTTCTTTCAGATCCGCTCCGATACGCTTCAATCACGCTTTCCGAACTGTAAGATAAATATGTCAAGTCATGGTAATACTCATCCAAAACCTTATCCTGCTTTAAGCTGACTTCAAAGAATTTTTTAAACTTTGATGTATCCGCGTAGACTCCCAGATTATATGCTTCCAAATCCCGATAGTATTCCTCCTGCTGCGCGATGTCATATTGTCTTTCACTGCGCTTTTCAAGATCAAGTGGATCAAAGACCGTCGATAACCTATTAAGCTCTTTTCCCCAGGAGCTTGAGACAGACCGCACCAAAACCGGCTGCGTAAGCGTTGTCACATCCGAATATGTTGTATATTTCATTCTCTGGTAAGAAAGAGCCGCTTCATATTCTTTAGATTCCGTCACATCTGAAATCCCGAAGGTTCTCTCTCCTCCGGCTTCATTTTCAAAAAAGCAAAAGGTTTCCTCGTCCGGATGGTTCGCAGTTACATCATGTTCAAAAGACACTATCGTCGCTGTATCGATCCATTGTATCACAACGTCCTCAAAATCTTCCAGCCAGAGATAATCCAAACCATTGCCGCCTTGGCATTCTATATATGGCTCTGCCGTTTCTTCTGTGTCTTTTTCCTTTATCACATATTGACCCAACCGCATTAAATAATATCCTTTTATACTGTAATCCGACTCCAAATATCCCGCCACAAGGCTTTTTGTGTTCTGATCCCACATAGTAGCTCCTCCCCCCGCAGAATATTCTCCTGTCACAACATACATCTCCGGATAGCCGTCGCCGTTAAAATCCCCGATAAAGGCATCCAAAATACCGGACACACTTTTCAACGCTTCTGATAACCCATACCTGCCCGAAACATCCGTATACGAAGTTTCTTTTGCCACGCCATATCTGGGGATCAGGCACTGTTCCAGATAACGTCTCAGAATTTCCTCCTCTTTTTGTTTCCCGAAAAACAATCCTTTCTTTTTCTTTCCTTCTACGGCCTGTTCCGGTGCGGGTTTGGACACATCAATGGCAGCGGAGCTTTTTATTTGTTCTTGAATCTGCTTAAACATATTTTGCCGCATCAGCCTTTGCGTGTAATGCATTTCTTCTGAATTCTTCCAGGAATCCCGCTGCTCAGAGAAAGACATTACTTTTTCAATATATTCGTCAATATCATATGTATACTCAAGAAAAGTTCCAAACCATTCTTCATCAGACACCGTCTCCGGCTCAGCAAAATAATATTTGTGTTCTGCATCATAATCATCGAACTTTGTTTTCAAACTTTCTTCAATATTGGAGATCCACTCTCCAAAATTATGCCGGAAATAGTTCTCACCAAGCTCCACATCATCTATCCACATCGCTGTTGTATCAAGCAACTGAGTAAAAATGTCGCCATCAGAATAACGCCACCAATCTTTCCAGTCTTTCCAGTCAAACCCTGTAAGTTCCTTTAATGCCTCTCCCTTTTTATCCCTTTCTGCGATCGAATCACTCCACTTTTTACCTAATTCACTTTGCAATTCCCGAAGCTCATTTACCGTAAAGGAATCCTGACGCTCCTCCATGCTTCTTCTTTTTTCCAGCAGGGTCTGGTGAATTTCTTCTTTCGTTTTCGCATCCTGGATGATCGCCTCGATACATTCTGTCAGCGCACGGTCCGTTCTTTCCATTCCATCCCCTATTCCATCCTCTATAAGCTCTACATTTTGTCGGGCCGCTTCATTCAAATATTCCTCCCAGTCCTGCAGTTCATCCACATCGCGGGAAAGCCGGTCAATTTCATCTTGGGGATCCGTTTCGGTCTCCTGACAGAGTTTCTCCAGATCATTCATCAATCTCGCATACAGTTTCAAGGCATAAAGCTGTTTATCTAATTCATTCTTTATTTTTTCTCCGCCGTTTTCGGTAACGTATTCCACATAGGCGGCAAGTTCACTATCGTTCTTTCTCTCCCCGCTGCTTTCGAGCAGATATTCTGTATAGGTGTATAGGGCCGCTTCATATGACTGCGTGTTGATTCTGTCCAACATATCGGTCAGGCATTTCGTCCGCCTTTCCGTGGATATCCACTTCAACGCAGCAAACACGGTAAAGATCAGCAGCACAATTACCGTCAGAATAACAGATATTCGGAGCGCCGGATTGTCAGTCCACTTTTTTTTGCCAAATTCTCCGGTAAAAGCAGGCGTCTGTTCCTTTTCCTCCTCATCGTCTACTTTTGCCCCGCAGGTTGGGCAAATCAACTGTCCTTTATTTAGATATTCCCCGCATTTTCTGCAAAACATATCTCCTTCTCCTCATGTTTTTTCACACTCTTTCTCCATCTGTTTTACCGCTTATAGAGGAGACCATTTGCCAGTATAACGCTCCCATGCTTCCCTTTATCTATCCTAATTTTCAACTGTTCAACACCTGTTACATTAATATTGATCTCTTGCGGCTTTGTCTCTTTCTCTACAGTTATTCGATATAATTCGACATCATCTCCATAAAAAATTATAACAAACGGAACTCTCGAACTTGCGTAATAATCATCCCAAACTTTTCTGCCAGCGGCAATCGTTGCAGTGAAATATTTATACTGCTTATTTAGCAAATAAATATTTGCATAATTTATATTGTCATCGGCATAAACAGCACCATTTTCATATTGGTTAAAATAGGTATCTTCAATTACTTCCATTTTCTTAGGGCGCAGTCCATTCTCAAAAAGAGGAATCTCTTCTAAAGATATCGGATAATATTCCTTCACTTCCTCCTCCAGCGCCGCTAGAAGCTCGCTGTCAGGCAAGACCATCTGTGCGTTTTTCACAGTGACGCGCGCATCTTCCAGGTTACGCTCCTCCAATAAAGACGCAACGCTTTCTTTAACGCTATTTTCATATAATTCTGTGACTTCTCCCTTTTTCTTCTGAAACGCATCCTTATTCGCATATGTGTCTTTCTGTAACACTCCTAATGCCTGCTCATATTCTCCGGATGCCACATAAGAATCTACCTCATTTAGAACAAGCTCGGCCCTTTTCTCCTCGTATTCTGAAATCTTTTCCTCTATCTCCGCTTCTTTTTCTTCCGTCAAAATACCTGTGTTGAGTCCATTCTGTAACTGCCTGATCGCATCCAGATATTTCTCCTCTTTTGCGAATTCGTCTGCATCGGCAAGAGCGGTTTCGGCCGCCTTGTTTTGGCATTCCTCCAATTTCTTTTGCGCTTCTTCATAATTTATGTCTTCTTCTATCACCTTTTCATAGGATTGATATGCCGATGTATATTCGCCCGAATCCCAATATCCTTCCGCCGTCTGAAAGTTTTCCTGCGAAGTGTGCAGGGTTTCTATCTGGGAAGCATATTTTTCTTTTAATTCCTCATAGTATTTTGAATAATGCTCCAACAACTCTGTTACTTCCTCATAAGTAGCTGTCCCTGCATAATACGCCTCCACCTCACTTTCTAAATCCTGTTCCGCAAGCGCATAAGCTTCCTGATCCTGTTTATCATGCAGGGATATTTTTGAATTGAAAATCTCGTCTGCTTTACCGTATCTTCCTGTTTGTACATATTCTATAAACTGTTTCGGATTTTTTTTGGATTGGACAAATTGGAAAGATCCGATCAAAACGGTTACTACGGCCACCGCAGCCAGTATTATCCCGATTTTTTTCTTGTCCAGTTTTATCCCATCTCCCAAAGAATGTCTATTATTTTTTGAGTTGTTTTTCGTGTTGCAATTAGGGCAAAACTCCAGTTCATCACTGTATTCGTCTCCACAATTAGGACATCTCATCTCTATTTCCTCCCTGTTTTGTTTTCTTCATTTAGTTTGCAAACCACTCAATATCGGTGCCATAATAATATTCGGCACAGTCCGGGCACAGAACTCCTCCGCCCTCGGTTATCACGTTCCGATAACCTGCCCCGCTGAACGTTTTCCCACAGATAGCACAAGTTTTGCTCCCGCACGCAGCGAAGCTCAAAAGCGCTGCACAAAGCAGGATCGCGGTCATTGTTTTCTTCCAGATTGTTTTCATCATTTTTCTCCTATGTTATATGATTTTTGTCCCGGCTTAAATACCGGCTATGCGAGAAGTTCCCCTGAGATAAGGGCTTCCCGTTAAGGTCTGTAGGTAATCTTCCCCCAAAAATTTTTCCGATATCTTCGCAACTCCGACTCCGCTAAACTGGGATCCAGCTCCGCGCATTTCAAAATACATTCATAGGCATATTCTATATTCGGTGCGACTCCCGCTCCGGATGAATAGATAAGGGAAAGCATTGAATACAGAGAGGCTTTTTCAAAATTGTTTCTCCATTTATCGGAAGAAATTACCCGTTTCATTTCCTCAATATCTTTGGCAAAAAACTGTGTATAACTTCCTCCTTCCTGTCTGTGCAGCATAGCCGTCAGCACCGTTGCATAGGGAAATTTTTGGGGATCCGTTTTGGCAAGCATCTCCAGGGCGAGCTGATTTTTATTCAGATAAAAGGCCGCCTCTCCGCAATACATACAGACATCAGGTTCCATTTCCCGGACAACCGATTCATCACCCCCGTTCCGGCGCAGTATATCTAACTGTTCCAGACATTTTGTCAGCTCTGTAATTGCATGTTCACAAGCTCCAATCTGAAACAGCGAATAGCCGTCAAGCAGCAGGATCCTCGCATATTTTTCTCTCGCAGGGATAAAATCTGGAAAAAGCTGTACCGCCCTTTCCATAACCGCACTCGCTTTCTGCGGTCCTCCTTTTTCGGGTTTGGCAACGATCTCAGAGGCATATTGAAGCATTGCAAAAGGATTCTTCCCATCCTCTGCCAGTTTTTGAATGTCTTCCTCCGCCCCGGGGATTTCGGATAACACTCCCACAGCGTCCTCATGCCCGGCTTCCGCCGCTTTGACCAGCCACTCGCGCGCTGCTTCCGTTTCCTTATGAAAAGCGTAAATACATCCTTTTGCATACCATGCTTCCACTTCGCCGCTCTCCGGAACATCGGAGAGACTGCATCGCCAGATCAATATTTACTTCGAGATAACCCTCCACCCCATAACCGTATAAGCTGCCCAGGAGCCGATTGGCCTTTTTGAATCCGTTTTCGGACGCTTCCTTTAACAACCGGAATGCCTCCACCTCATTTTCCTGTGTTCCACGGCCTAAATAATACATTCTTCCCAGGAAATAGGCCGCCTCCTGCTGTCCGCCCTGATACGCCTGCAGGTACAAATGAAATGCCTGTTCCAGATCCTGTCCCACATAATCTCCGAACTCATACAGTAAACCCAGTTCCAGGGCGGCATCCGGATCGCCGAGATCCTTAGCTGCCTCGAAATAGGGTACGCACTCTGCTTCCCTATCTTCGCCCAGATCCCCAAGCATATACAGAAAGCCAATCCAGAATAAAGCCGGCACATTTTTTTCATAATTCAGAATCTCGCTGAAAAGAGCAAAGGCCTTCTGTGCATCCTTTTGCGCGCCATCGCTCCCATCTTTATATCTGCACGCCACCTCATACATTGCCGCCGGTTCTTTTTGCTCTGCAAATCTGAGTACCTCGTCAAACTCCATTTCCCGATAGCGCCCATCTTTGCATTTCACAACCGGCAAGTCGCTTTGCATACATTCTAATACAGTCATTCTCTTCTCCTCGTATTATAAAGTAGTAGTGTTTATAGACCCTCTCCAAGGTCTGTGTGCTATACTGTTTAAGATACTGTG
>CANQXF010000050.1 GCA_947627695.1 uncultured Ruminiclostridium sp.
GTACCCACCACCGATTGGGGCAGCCCGGAGCGGCTGGAATCCTGGCGGGCGGCCTGGGCCGCGCTGTGCAACGCCAAATTTGAGGAGAAGGGTCTGGACTGCCGGATAGACCACCGCTCCTATGAGCGCCAAGGCATCGATCTGATACCGACGGTCCATGAGGGCCCCGCCGTCCGCCAGATGGAGGCGAAAGGCATTTCCACCGACAAGGGCGATCTCAACCGTTGGATTCGTTCTACCAACGCCGCCATTCGCAGTCTGCGGAAGAAGATAGCCACGTTGCTGGACTGGCTGAAGGAGGTCAAACGTGAGCTGTCCCAGCCCCAACAGCCCAACCTGGGCCAGCTTCTGGGCGATTATATCGCCATACGAAACGCCGGAGCGTGGAGCCGGAAAGCAAAGCTCAACAACCTGAAGTAATTTGTGGAAGCCTATAACTACATCATGGAGAACAGGCTGTTCACGGTGGAGGCACTGGAAGAACGTGTTGCTGATCTCAACAGCCAAGTATCCAGGCTGAAATCGGAAATGGACGCATCCAACAAGCGCCAGAAAGAGTTAAAGGATCTGCTCCAGCAGGCGGAGAACTACGCCCGCCTAAAGCCTATCTTCGACGAGATGAACGGCATCCGGTGGAATGGTCAGCGGGAGAAGTACAGGCAGGAACATGAAAGCGAGCTGCGGCAGTTTTATATGACCAGACGTAAGCTGACGGACGCTTTCACGCCGGACGGCAAGCTGCCCATCTCCGCCTGGCGGCAGGAGATGGAAACACTGACACGGGAGCATGAGGCCGCCTATGCCAAGTACAAGCCCCTGCGGGATGATCTCACAAAGCTGCTGCAGGTCAGGCACCACGTCAACGTGGCGCTGGAGCGGAGAAATATTGAAGATCCTGTCCTGCACCGGGACAAATACGAACGATAAGGAGGTGAACCAAAAGATACCATCCATCCGGTATCCGCAACTGAATATTAAATGGAGGTAAACATTGGGTCGTAAGAAAAAGCTCGTAAACGACACCAACATCCCGCAGCATGAGATCGAAAAGCTCGCCCGGTGCTTCCTGCCGGACATCCTCGCGTTCTATGAGAGCGAGGAAGGTCAGCGGGAGTTTGCAGCGTGGAAAGCCCAGCGGGAGAAAGAAAGACACCTCCAAGACACCAAAGCGTAGCAATAGTTAACGGAGGTATCGTTGAGAAACCTCCGTTAACTAAAAAAGGATTGTAATATCACAAGGTTTCATGGTGACGATGTTCCAATGAACGAGTTGATACTATCCAAATACATGCTAAGCTTTGAAATGTTATTATCAAGCCACCGATTGTCTCTGACAGCAGAATCAGATAAACGGATCTTACCTGCATCAATAACAATGTTATATTCCTCACTCGGGCCGCCTAGAGGATGACGCTCAAATAGAGCTGGATGTAAAGAGCGAGGGCGATTCCACTCCTGCAAAGCATCACACAATAAAGCCAAATAAGTAAAAGGATCAGATATAGCTGTCTTATAATCCCTTCCTCTACTACCGGCTTTAAACGAAGACGGATAAAGATTGTGAATGAATACTGCAAATAAGGTGTTTAAGAAAACATGATCATAATCTTCAACATACCGAATATAAGTACAGTCACTAAAATATGGTATATCTAAAAGAATGGACAAAACAATCTTCTCGCGGTCTTTATTTGCGCATCTTATTGCATTTCTATAACTTGAAAACACACTAGCAGCATATTCAGAGGAAATAATTCCGTGATCCGCAGTGTTAAAATGTTGCAATTCATATTCTTCGCAAACTTGTTTTACATTTTTTATGGACATTTTATCGTAAATTTTGTTGGATATTTTGTCATTAAGGAAACGAGGAATCGATACTTTTCCGCTTATGTAATCATAGTCAAAAGAATCATCATAGTCAGACGAATCAGAAGATTCATTATCTGGAGATTTATTAAGTGTATAACGAAGCAATAAAAACAATCGGGAGAAAAGAGACAACAAACCGATTTTTCCTTGAACCTCAGACAACACATTGGCTTTAAGCTTTTCAACTAATTGTTCACAGAAGACCGCATCCTTAGCAATTCTTGAAAGTGCTTTAAAATACTGTTCTATACTGCTTGGAAGAATGGCATCAATGGAAGATGTGTCAACCGCCTTCTTTATTTCATTATGAAGTCTTTCTTCAAGAAACTTGTTACACTTATCAACCCATCCTGATTCACGCAAATCAAATGAGTCAAGAACATATTTACGAATACACTCATCAAGTTTTAAAAGTTTTAGTTTTATCGTCTGATCATCAGAATCATAAAGTAGGTCTTGTTCCAATACTTTCATTTCAATCCCGCTGTTATCGTAACAAGTTTTGATTCTAGCATATAACCAACAGTAAATCTTGTATGAAAAATTCACAAAAGAGACTTCGTTGACCACGCTGTGGAAATCACTTGCAAAGGTTTTCTCGACTTGATTATAAAGAGCCCGCAGACTATCATCATTAGGAAGGATCGTTTTCCGGGGTTGTGATCCTTCGACATCGCTCCTTAATAGGTATATCAACTCAAATGCTTCTGGCACAAAGTCATCAAAAATGACTAGCTCCGGAGTCATCAGTAAATCTTTGAATTCCTGGTTTTCTACAAGTGAATCCATATATAGATAAACCCGACGACTATTGCATATATATGTTACAAATGCCAACTCTCCGGAGGTAACACTTAAGCCAAGAATTACTAAATTGTCTGCGCCAATTACCGGCAGTATTTTTTTCAAGCAAAGATTGGTATATACCTTGTCTAACTGCCTTCCTTGTAGGTAATTACTCGGTATTTCATTAAAAGTGATGTTGTATTCACTATGCTCGACGGTGTCATAAAACTTCAGCCTTGACGAGCTGAACGTTCGATATATCTTGTGTAGTGAAGTGATATTATCACTCGCGTTTGACAGTACTAGTTCCGAAAAAAGGATTTTTGCCAGAACTTCTAGCGATCCATAATACGCTTGTTGATTGAGAATCTTATTTCTTTCTAATGCGCCACTGAATTCACCGGGGGCTTTCTTGAGTTCTGCCTGTGTTTTTTTCCGATTCTTAACAATTCTCCTGTTTCCTAATATTTCTGCAACATAGCCGATGTCATGGTATAAACAGAAATACTTCCATTCACTAATGAAATCCTTTATACAATTTCGCTTTTCGTTTCCTAATAAGGGAGCTTTCCGTTCAAACCTGTTCACTGACAAGATGCGTGTGTAAAAGGCTGAATCATAGAAAAAGACATATATTCCCAACAAATATAGATACACAATGTGGACAAAATGGTCCCTGGGGATATAAGTATCCTCACCAGACACTTTCTGCTTTTGGTAGTTCTCAACACATAAAACGTCAAGAAGAGCACTATAGGAAGGAGGAAAATTAGAATTGTAACACAAGTGATGGACAATGCGTTCAGCATTCTCATATTGACGGTCAGTATTTTGTGCATTGAGAAAGTCAATAAAATCCTGCTCATCGGGGAAAATACGATTATGCAATGACCTAAAATGAGTTTCTACTTCATTATTTTGAGGCTGTGGATGTGGATCATAAAATAAGCACGATAACAGCGTTCTATTAATTTTAAACATACAAACATCCTCTATGATGATTAAATTGCAATAAGCTAAAAGTAAATTTTCACAATAGCATCCGCAAAATCTTTGACCACCACGTGCCTTCCCTGGGAAAATAAAGCCATGCTTTTTCCATTATGGGCTAATTTGCTGATCTGAAGTATTTTTCTTGCTCTTCTTTGTACGCGACGAAGATTCTTCTTCCTTGTTTTCAGCCTTTTGTTTTTTGAATGGAATTTATGTATAAACACTCGCAATGTAGGGCAGTCTTTAATTGAAAAATTTATAGCATCAAAGTTAAAAGACTCTAAGCAAGTAGTTTGGCATTCTTTTTGAGGTTTATTCTTTGCAGGGGAAATCGCCCTAAAATAAATAATTTCACTGAGTTTATCGCCTGCGTGTTCAATCCCTAAACACTTTTTTACAGAAATAGTATAATAGGTCCAGAAAGCGTAACTATCAATGCTTGCAATCGATACAGTACCAAACCCACTGTTCATATCTTTGGTAAGTTGCGAAATAAGCATTTCTTGCAATTTAATTAATAAATGCCCATATGCGTCCGGATTATTAGCTATAATATCAATGCAGGTCTTAACATTAAAGCTATCGCAATTATCAAAGGTTCTTTTAAGAAAATCTAATAATTCTGTTTTGTCGATCTTATCATCGTCTTTGAATAGTACGTCCAGCAGTTCATCTTTCTTTTCATCGGATGTGATGACAGTAAGAATTTGTTCCAGTATGTCATCATCAAACGTAAAGGTACTCATAATAAAACCTCTCTACTTCATGATTTTACTATGATAGCATAGTTTACATCGGATTTCCATAACAAATGACGTTAAATGACGTTTTTTCAAACAGTGTGAGAGCCACTCTGTGTGGAAATGTGCAACGCTTGATAAACTGAGGCGCTATTGATTTTACATGTCACCATATCATATGTCAGTATATGACAGGGACATCATCTCCGGGTAGGACCTAATGCATGCTCGGTCCTCTTGGCTTTGACTCCGGTCTCTTTCGCACCCCATTCCTGAAGTACCTTGCCTCATATGGCTCGAACCAAAACACAAATCCGAACCCATCGCCTACGGGATACGGTCCCACAGGTCTTGGGTTCGGATTATGTTGGTTTGGTGCGCGAGGGGGGACTTGAACCCCCACGCCCGGAATGAGCACTAGAACCTGAAGCCTGTGCTATAGCCGTTCAAAATCTAGCGAATCAGCAGTAAAGAAAAAAAGTAGTATTAGAGGGTATCTCCGCAAAACAACCCTAAATAATCTAGCGGGCATACACCGCTCTAACCACGCAAGATTATAACACATATAGGCTATCAGAACAAGCCCCTTTTTGAGCCGTCAGCGGGCTTTTAGAGCCAGCCAGAGGGTAAGTAAGGGGGAAGCCACCAGAGTGGCTCCCCCCGCTTCTAGGCTTGTCCTAGCCCGTCCAGAGCGTCAAGGGGTAAAGGGGTTGTATTTCGCCGTTGGCGAAATCTCCACCCCGCAGGTATGCCCCCTTGACACTCTTATGTCGGCAAAACTGCTTACATTTCCTTTAATAGTTGCCATCCCGACAAATGCAGAATTTGTTATTCTGTAAGTAGCCGTCCATTGTCATTCCATTCGCCATACATAACGCCCGCTTTGGTGTTGTCCAAAAGTTTTTGTAATCGGCTCTGAAATAGCTGTGGCTGCTTTTTCTTGATCTGGATCGTATCAATCCTTACACGCTGATACAACGGTGGGAAACTTTGAAAATTCCGCCAAACCTCCGCGTCGGCTTGTAGTGCCTCCAAAATATCACTGTCAATGACAAAACCCTTCTCCGTCATATCTGGCAGTACAGCACGACCAGCGTCTGTCATTCGTCCCAAACGCTCCATTCTACGACAGCGTTCTTTGTTTAGTTCAGACCATAAGCTCCCTTTTTTTCGAGGGGCCAACCTTTGCACGGTAACTCCATTATCCATTTTCTTTGTGGTAC
>CANQXF010000051.1 GCA_947627695.1 uncultured Ruminiclostridium sp.
TCGTGATTTACTCTGTCAGCCTCCTTCGGCAGCTTCATGTAATCGCCGTATAGCTGCGTAAGCCACGCGTCATAATTATCTACGCCCACGACTTCTATATCTTCAAACTTATATTTTGTTCCTTTGCCATACCACTCGACAGGGAAAATGCTATTTTTATTTTTATGATACGTGAATAATGTTCCCGCCATTTTTGAACTATAAAATGAGTACTTCGTAAGCACTTTCTCTAACTTTTTTATCCAGAATTCATACTTTAATATTTTTCCCAAAGGAAGCTTTGTCCCCAGCCAAAACGCGATTCTTTTATACCACGCTCGTTTCCCACCTCTTTTTTCCTTTTTATCTTCGTCTGTATCTACCCAGCCGTATTTTATGACAGACATACAATAAAAATCTTTTACCACACGGAACCTTATCCAATGTAGCCTTCTAAGGATCGCATTGTCCGGCACGCCATCTACAGGAACTATGTCCAGCCATACCGGAACAATATGATCAGATACAATACCTTGTTTATTTTTTATCATTACACTATGATCGTAAAGCCGTGCGAACACAATAGGACTATTATCTGTATGTATACTGGAAACTGTATATTCAGGGCGGGTCTTCAAGTCCTCTGCAGCGACTCTCAAAAACTTTTGATAATCCTCCCGCGGCATATCGATATCCACGTCATCGTCCCACGGAATAAAGCCGTGATGCCTTATGGCGCCCAGCATTGTGCCCCCGCCAATATAATACCGAAGATCGTGCTTTTCACAAATTTCGATAAATATTTTTAATAATTTTAAGGATGTTTTTTGAACTATTTGTATGGTCTCTTCGTTCACAGGCGTCCTCCTCGGTCAACTGTTATATGTCCATTTCATTCTTCCACGAATGATATACGAGACTAACACTCATTCTTCTGGAAGAATAAACACTTCCTGATGCGCCTTAAAGTACTCCTTCATTTCCTGCGCTTGATATTGAAAACCAAAATGTCCAACAAGCACATTCTCAGAAACCAAAATGGGGCGCGACTCAATACAGCAGTAGTAGCAAAGCCTGCGTTCATCAATGCCAAGGTTTCTTACAACAGACACAGGAAACATCTTCATACCCAACCACGTTTCTCTGGGAAACATAATGGCGCCAATGCTGAACTTGATTGCACACGGATACTCTGCCAACGGTTCACTTGAAAAGCGTTCATTCATTTCATCAATTGACGGAACAAATCCTCCCTCGCCCCAGAAAAATCGCGCCGCTTGGGCGTCAGCGACAACAGGATAAAAGTCACCAGCGTCATGCTTAGGCATTCCAAAGATAGCCATGAATTCTTCCCGCAAGTGAAGCTTTTCCAACACTCGTAGGTGGCCGTACCCATTAACTGGGATCAGCGGCGCAATCACGCCCGGTGTATATGCACCTTTGGTTGCGTGGTCATAAGCCCGCAGCATATTCTCAAAGTAGTTTTTAGTAACAAATATATCTTCATCCAGTTTGTAGATATATTTTGCTGAGGGATGTAGATGGATAGCAATATTTAGAATTAAGGAAACATTGTTCCGCTTGGTGCTCAGATAGGACCACCCACATCTCTCACACCACGCAATAAGCGTTTCCGATACTATCCCTGAAGTAAGAACGCATATATCCATATCTTTGGGCGCAAACCGTTCTATTCTTCCTAACACTGATTGATATAGAAACTCCTTATATCCCGCCAATATGATACATAGGCGATCAGAATGCTTTGATCGATCTACAAAAGTATATCTTCCGTACCGGCGATATTGCATACACACGGTACTGTAAATCTCCTTGGACTTTTTATAGAATTTACTTTTTTTGACCGTCTTTCTCAGTTTCTCTAGATTCAAAGCACTATCGTCCTCTCTATTTTGGTCTGGCCCGTGTTTATCCCGCCGTCTTCTCTGCATCTAACGCGCGTTTAATCAAAACATCTTTATAGCCTTCCGGCAAATCATTAAAGTAGGCGCTGAATCCCCATACACGAACAATCAGCCCAGGATAGCGTTCGGGATGCGCTTTTGCGTCGATCAGCGTTTTGCTGTCCATCACATTCATCTGCATCTCGAAAAAGCCAGCCTGAATCGCTCCCTTCATATACAGAACGAACTGTTCCACATGGTCGGTCAAAAAGTTCGGCGAAAGAAAGAAATCCACTACATTCCCGTTGAAGCCCTGCCGTCCCAAGCGAAGCATCCCGGAAAACAGGGCAAGTTCCGTGTATGACGCATCCGACGCCGAAATATGAGTTCCATAGGCCGATCCTTTTTTTCGTCCGGCGAAATCTGCCGGTGCACGTTTGGCCGCCTTGATATAGTCCGGCGAACTGAGGCCAAATTTCACGCGTCCACCTAAAGGATTTGTATACTTTGCCACTTCCTCATTGCTGACATCAAGCAAGCGGTTAACCAACTCCACCGCCTCCGAATCGTCGTGTGCAAAGTGCTTCGGCATAGCACCTAGCTGTTCATAAAGCTGTGGGGCGGTTTGATAATCAGCTTCACGATGCCGGTCTAGTTCGTTTAGCGAAGTCTTTTTATCCTCAAACACAAATTTTTTTATGTTCAGCAGTGAATCGCACACGCTTCCCAGTCCCACCGTCGTGACGCCGTAATTGCAATACACCGCGCCGCCTTCGCTGATGTCTTTGCCCTGCTCCGAACATCCGTCTATGAACATGGACAGAAGCGGATCTTTTGCCCATGTAAGCTCGTCCAGCTCTTTGAGAAAATCCTGCCAGGCTTTGCGCAGAGACCCTTCATACATCGCCACAAGGGCATCATAGCTGTCCACCTGTCCTGCCGCAGTTTCCCGCAGACATTGATCCAGCGGCATAAAGAAGTCGAACACACTGACGTTGTTCTGATCCAGCGACTTCCCAATAATAAACGGCTCCCAGCATGCGGAAACGCAATAGGCAGCTGCCTCCCCGGCGGGAAAACCAAAGCGTTCCAAGTACGGGATGATGACATCATCATTGGCAAAGAGAGGGCTACCTGTCTGTGCCTTGAGGCACTCCACCGCAAGCTTTAACAATTTGTCCGGTATATTCGCACTCACGCGCAGCAGGGTCTTCGGATCGGGTTGTTTCACTTCCGCCTGCGCACGAAGGAACAACTCCGTCAAATCATTAGAAACATATTCTCCGGCCTTGTCGGTTCCTCCCAATATAATAATCTGGCCCACATCGCCAATCAGCGCGGCGCTTTTATGCTCATACCATTTGTGCAGCGAGCGGAGGAAATCGCACACCATGTCGAACGCTTCGGCACGACTGAGTTTTCCTTCCCGCACATCAGCATCGTACAGATCACCCAAAATCATATCCAATCGGCCAAGACCATTCAGCGTATGTCGCGTCTGCCAGAGAAATTGGTTGAAAAAGAGGATCCGCTGCAACCCCTCCCGGAAATGCCGGGCTGGTTGCTCCAGCATTTGCGTAAAGTCCTCTTTCATGCCGGCTTCATATTCACCGCTGCTGTTCAAAACCGCAGCTAAACTGCGATCTCGAAGGGTGTGAACAGCCCTTTTAATATTCTCAGCACGCCAACCATAATCACCGCCTGCGGAGATTGCCCTATCTGCCGCAGCATCGAAAGTGTCATGGATCACCTTATCATATGGAAACGGGAAATTGCTGAGTATCATTCCCCGAACAGCGATTGTCTTGTGGGGATCGAGGCAGTAGAAAAACCGGCTGCCTTCCTGCACAGTCAACTCAACCTGTTCCATCATGGCAAGAATATCGGTTGAAATGTCGCGTTTGCCTTTCCCCTTGATCACTCTGAGATCCCGGATAATCGGTAACGCCTTTTTTATGTAAAACCTTTTGCCTCCCCGCAGATACTTTAACGTAAAAGGTATGATGTAATTAACCTGCCAAAAATCATTTTTAATTTTAGTTTTCAAGTTCATAAACTACCCACTCACTCTTTGCTTCGATTTCGCTGAACAAACAGAAAGCACAGTGTTCTTTCATTCGTACACAGTTTTTATTTCAGGGTAAAAACTCAGCCCTTCAATAAACCCACGAAACACGGTTCTAATTTTTCTCATCCGATGTGTTTTCGAGTGTATGAGTATATCAAACACTGTATAAATGTCCTTTAGAATGATATAACACCATCCTGCAAGGCCATATTGACGATAGCAATGCACATCATTTCTGTATATGTAATGATATCGGTTAATGCGCGAAGCGTCATCCATTGCAAAATTGACACGTATATGGTTCTTCATTGCATGAACAACTTTGCTCCCCGGAACCATATAACACGGATATTTTCTGGAAATGCGCCCCGTAAACTCATAGTCGTCTGTCCAAATAAAATACTCACCAATGGGCAGGCCAAGCTCACATATCACGTCGCTTTTAACCAGCAATGAAACAAACGAACACATTTTGATCGGCGCAATGTCGGACTTGTATTCATTGTCACCAATATGTTTGAATATATTTTTCTTCTGGATATTCATCCGACAGATACTACCGTCCGTCCAGTATGCCACACTGGATAGAAATCCCCAGTTACCGTCCAACTTTTTATCTGCATTGAACAGTTCAAGCAGCGCCGTTTCATTTGGCAGGGTATCATCATCCATGATCCAGACGTACTCATAACCAAGCTGGACAGCCTTTTTTACGCCATATTGAAAACCGCCAGCTCCGCCAAGATTGGCGCCTGTGTTCTCATATCGGACGCTCGGCACATCAAATTTCTCCTTAATCATTGCCCTCGTCCCGTCTGTGCTCGCATTATCGACAACAATGACATCGCACGACGCGCCTCGTTGCCCCAGCAGACTGCCGATACACTTTTCCAATAAATCCTTTCGGTTGTACGTCACGACAACCGCCGCTGTTTGCTCCATGCCGCACTTATCGCCGTTAGAAATACTCACCAAAGCACAATTACCTCCGAAATGGACTCTGCATGGCATAAGTTCAAATATTTTTCAAATCAATGCATAAAGAACTTTTTCATTAACACCGATGGAATGATGCCGCACATACAGCTTGTATTCCGGCGCCATCTCATGCACTTGCTCAATGATGCGGAGAATATCTTCGTTGCTGTGATAGATACAGATCGTCAGCTTCGGATGGCGGCGCTGGATCACACCTCTGGCCCACTCCAGCGCGTCAGACTCTGCGCCCTCAATATCCATCTTGATCCACGTGATCTCATTGCGCTCCGTCAGATCATCTTAAACCAATCCTCAATATGACCCTTCAGATTTGAAGACCGCCGGAACTGTCTTGACGATCATCTTGATATCCGTCCACACACTCATGTCACGAATATAGTCAAGGTCGAG
>CANQXF010000052.1 GCA_947627695.1 uncultured Ruminiclostridium sp.
CAATGTGCCGGGGCGGGATTTTTTCATGCCGATTGGAATGGTAAAGACCTCGTTTGCGCCGCCTTCAAAAAGGCGATCCATTGCAAAGCCGATCTCTTCGGCCGTCATATCGTCCACATTACAGGAAAGCTCTAAAACCGTATCCGTTTTGTCTTCGCTCTCACCCAGCATAACGCGGACACAGTTCACGGTTTCAAAATCCTTTTTTCCCATTCCGTAACCGATCGCCTGGGTTTTCATTACTGGCATATTGCCGAAATGTGTGACAAAATGTTTAAGCAGAGCAGCTCCCGTGGGGGTACACAGTTCCCCCTTGATTCCGCCGCCATAAGTGGGCACGCCTTGCAGAATGAACGCCGTCGCTGGCGCAGGTACGGGCAATATCCCGTGAGCGCATCTGACGTGACCACTCCCGACGTGAACGGGGGAGCAAATCACCTCATTCGGCGCAAGCTCGTTCATCAAAAGGCAGACCGCCGTAATGTCTGCGACAGCATCCATCGTGCCGACCTCGTGGAAATGAATATCGGAAACGGGAACTCCGTGCGCATGACTTTCCGCCTCGGCGATCAGCCCGTAAACCGCAAGGACGTCCTTTTCAACCTTTTCGGGGAGCTTCAGATCCGCAACAATGTGTTCGATCTCGTGCATACCGCTATGATGATGGTGTCCGTGTCCATGCTCATGCTCGTGCTCGTGTGTATGCTCATGACCGTGATGATCCTCTGTCCCCTCTTCCTCACCGTGAACGAGAACGGACATATGCGTGCCGATAATGCCGCATTTGACCGCTTTTTCTTTGCGGAATTCCACGCCGGGGATTCCAAGCGTATTCAGCTTGTCTACAAATCGATCCGGTTCGGGCAGGAGCTCCAGCAGCGCAGCAGTCAGCATATCTCCCGCAGAGCCCATTCCGCAGTCCAAATATAGCGTCCTCATTTTTTTGCCTCCATATGATTTATCATGTTTGCAAGATAACCTGCGCCGAAACCATTATCAATATTGACAACAGACACGCCACTGGCACAGGAATTGAGCATTGACAGCAAGGCGGATAATCCGCCGAATGCCGCCCCATATCCCACGCTGGTCGGGACTGCGATCACAGGACAATCGGCAAGCCCGCCAATAACACTGGCGAGCGCACCCTCCATTCCGGCAATGGCGATGATCACACTGGCGCTCATAATTTCTTCCTTATGTGCGAGCAGCCTGTGAAGTCCCGCCACGCCGACGTCAAAAAGGCGGACCACCCTGTTTCCGAAAAACTCCGCCGTGAGTGCGGCCTCTTCCGCAACGGGAATATCGCTTGTGCCTCCTGTGGCGACAACAACGGTTCCGATTCCGTCGGGATTCGGAATGGAGCCGTAATATCCGAGCCGTGCGTTTTCCCGATAGGTAAGAGAATAGGTTTTTGAGACGGTGTCGGCGGCTTCCTTTGAAAGCCTCGTGATCAAAATCTGCTTTTGTCCGTTCTTCAGCATAGCGCCCATAATGCCGACGATCTGTTCCGGCGTTTTGCCCGCGCCGTATATAACTTCGGGGACACCCTGCCTGATTTCACGGTGGAGATCCACCTTCGCATAACCAAGATCGTCAAACGGTTGTGTTTTTAAGCGGACGAGCGCCTCGTCCACCGAAATAGAGCCATTTTGAACCGACTCTAAAATTTTCCTTGTTCCACTTTGCATTTCGGCTTCCTCCAAACGGCAGAAAGCGGCTCTGCCAAATAAGGCAGGACCGTTTCCCACTCTCTGTCAGTTTTTCTTGCGGAAAAGCGCCGCTTTTATAACACCCTTCGGATCCTTCACCAAAAGAATGATCAGCCAGATGACAAGACCGAGGGCAACCACGGAAAGTCCAAGATAGAAATCATTGAGCATATCCGTTGGAGCAGGGGTAAAGTATTCTGCGTGAAGCTCCGCATATTCGAAGATCCCATCGACCAGCCACATCAGGGAAGCGCCCCAATACATCCAGCAAAGCACACCGACCTTCATCTCGCTTTTCGGCGCGCCCTTATACCAGATGACGGTGCAGATAACGGCGGCGAAAACGGTAGTAAGTAACGTCATTTTAGATCCTCCGCCTTTAACTTTCGGCGGGCAGTGCTTTCTTTGCTCTCTTTTCAATCACCGAGCTTACGACAAGCATACCTGCCCAAACAGCAGTTACCAAAACCGCCATAGCAACGCCAGCGGTTGCCATTTCATTCAGCATCTCCGCCGCTTCTGCGGGATCGGATACAGCCGTAAGGAATGGGAACCACGGCACGACCTCTCCGTGCCAGACATGCTCAAACGCCAAAAGCGCCGAACCGCCCCACAGCAGCTTATTTAGCCAACCGAGCTTTCTGGAAAAGGGAATCTTCTCCGCTTCCACAGGCTCCTCACCGTCAAGCTGTACTTTTACGGTTTCAGGATTCGCCTCTTTGGATCTCATCACCTTTGTTACGATCGTGGTAATGACAGCTTCAGCCGCCGGAATAAGAAAACATGCCATTGTTGTATCCTCCTTAAATATAACTTTTTGATGATTCGTATGCCAAACAAAAAAGGCATACGTTATCTCTCTTCAGAGAAAACGCATACCTTCATAGTACGCCATTCAAAAAGAAGATCTGCAAAGCACTTCTGTGCCGACGGTCAGCTTCTGCTGAACCGCTTGTATTATAGCACACTTACGCGGCGTTTGTCAAGATGCCACGCACAGCTTTTGCACTTCTGTAACAGCTTTTTGAATTAGTTCTGTCGTGCTCGCTGTTTCCGTTCCTGCGATGATATTGTCGCAATGGCTGAACGGAATCAGTACGCGCTTTGCACTGCTCTGCGCCACGGCGAGAGCCATTTTCGGCGTAATTTCTCCGAGCATTGAATCCGCTATGACGATCCCGATAGGGCCGGCGATAATGTCCGCCTTTCTTGAGCAGACAATGACTGCGTTTTCGCCTGTTGCAGCAGAAGAAGCGCCGGCTTTCAGCATTGCGGCAGTTGCCGCCGCATTGGTTCCGACAGCCAGTATTTCAACATCCGGCAGTGCTTGTTTGACAGATAAAACAAGCTGCCTACCGATTCCGCCGCCCTGTGCGTCAATTACGAGTATGATCATAAGAGTAAACCTCCGAATTTTAATCCTTTTGGATGGCCTAAATGCTTTACGCCCGCTTCGGGGCATTGCCGCAGCTGTGAGAAAAGCCCATACATCCCATCCCGATCTATGAGACTTCGATTTGCCGCAATTTTCTGATTTTCATGTGACACCTCCGCAGGTTCTTTCATCGTTTTACATATTTAATTTTTCGGCAAAATCGGCCATAGCCTCAGATATCTTGATCTGCTGCGGGCAGACGGCTTCGCAGCTCCTGCAGCCTATGCAGGAGCTTGGCAGCTTGTCGTTCGGATATGAGGACATTGCCATCGGCGCGATAAATCCGCCGCCCGTGAAGCAGTGCTCGTTGTAGAAAGCCAGCAGTGTCGGAATATCCAGTCCTTGAGGGCAGTGGCTCACACAGTAATGGCAGGCGGTGCAGGGCAGAACGATCTTCCGTACCATTTCATTCGCCATAGCCAGCAGACTTTTCATTTCTTCCTCGGAAAGGGGTTTTTCTTCACGGAAGGTACGGATATTTTCTTTCATCTGCTCCATATCGGACATACCTGACAGCACCACGGTCACCTCGGGTATGGATTGCAGGAAGCGAAACGCCCAGGCGGGGATTTTTTCATCGGGACGCATTGTTTTTAATCTTGCCTCTTCCTCGCCAGTCAGCTTTGCCAGACGACCGCCCCGCAATGGCTCCATCACCCAAACCGGAATGTGGTATTTTTTCAGAAGCTCCACCTTCGCTTTGGCGTCCTGGAAGCTCCAGTCAAGGTAATTCAGCTGTATCTGACAAAATTCCATACTCTTTCCGTATTTTTCAAGGAACCGTTCCATCACATCATAGCTTCCATGGGCGGAAAATCCGAGATGACGGATCCTTCCGTTTGCTTTCTGTTTCATCAAGTAGTTATAGATACCGTATTTTTCGTCCAAATATGCATCAATGTTCATCTCGCAGACGTTGTGGAACAAATAGAAGTCAAAGTATTCCACCTGGCATTTTTCCAGCTGCTTCTCAAAAATTTCTTCCACCTTTGTCATATTGGACAGATCATATCCGGGAAATTTGGTGGCAAGGTAGAAACGGTCTCTCGGATATTCTTTTAAGGCCCTTCCCATCACCAGCTCCGAATTGCCGTCATGGTAGCCCCAGGCGGTGTCGTAATAATTCACGCCCTGTTCCATAGCGTAAGCGACCAT
>CANQXF010000053.1 GCA_947627695.1 uncultured Ruminiclostridium sp.
TCGACCAGCGGGAACAGTAAAAATGTGCTTTATGCCGCAGTTACGGCTAAGGCAAAAGGAATGAAGGTCATAGGGCTGACCGGGCAAAAAGAAAGCAAGCTCAGCGAAATGGCAAACGTGTGCATAAGAGTCCCCGAGACCGAGACATATATGGTGCAGGAGCTGCATTTGCCGGTGTATCACGCGCTGTGCTTGATGATTGAGGAGAATGTATTCGGCGTATGAAAACAGCAATCGTAGGCAGCTCGGGCTACATCGCCGGGTATCTGCTTAAAAGATTTGAAAACGTTCTGAAAGTAGATCAGACTCCCGAAGCGAACGCGCATTTGAATTTAGCGGAAGCCGAAAAGTTCGATTATTCGGCACTCGACGGCGTTGATTATGTAATATTCACCGCCGCAATTTCCGGTCCGGATATGTGCGCGAATGAGTTTGAAAAGTGTTGGAACATAAACGTTAACGGCACCGAGTATTTCATTAAAAATGCTATTGCACACGGCTGTAGGGTTCTGTTCTTTTCGAGCGATGCGGTTTTCGGGGATATTCCCGGAGAGATTTATACCGAGCTTTCCGAAACCAAAGCGCAGACCCCTTACGGAAGAATGAAAAAGGCAGTTGAAGATTGTTTCAAAGATGATCCGAACTTCAAGGCGATACGGCTTTCGTATGTAGTCTCGAAAAATGACAGGTTTGTTTCCTACTGCCTTAAATGTATGGACACAGACGAGACTGCGGACATTTTCCACCCTTTTTACCGAAACTGCATCACCGTCTCGGACGTGGTTAATACAGTCGATTGGCTTATAAATCATTGGGGGGCTTACGAGCCGCAAGTCCTTAATGTTGCCGGAAACGAGCTTGTAAGCCGAGTACGGATAGCTGATGAACTGAACAGGCTGTATGGCAACAGACTAAAATATGTCATCACCTCGCCGAGTGAAGATTTCTACAAAAACCGTCCGAAGATAACACAGATGAAAAGTCTGTATCTTAATAAATACGGGATTATAAAAGGCGAATCCTTTACAGAAAAGATTAAAAAAGAGTTGGAGGAAAAGTAAATGTCAACAAAAGCACTTATTACCGGCATCACTGGAATGGTGGGCTCCCACCTTGCGGATTTCCTGCTTGAAAATACAGACTGGGACGTTTACGGTGTCTGCCGTTGGAGAAGCCCACTTGACAATGTTTCGCACCTACTTGACCGCGTGAACAGGAAAGACCGCATATTCTTTGAATATGCCAATCTGAACGACGAAATGAGCCTCATCACGGTCGTAAATAACATCAAGCCCGACTATGTGTTCCACCTCGCGGCGCAGAGCTATCCGCTGACGAGCTTTACCGCGCCGATTGACACGTTGAATACCAATATCCTCGGCACCTGCCGTCTGCTCGAAGCATTCCGTCTTGCAATGGCGGAGGACAAGGACTACCACCCGATTATCCACGTCTGCGCTTCTTCGGAGGTTTTCGGTAAGATTCCCGCCGCGAAAAAGCCTGAGACCGGTATTCACGAAGAATGTCCATTCCACCCGGCAAGCCCCTATGCGATTTCCAAAGTTGGCACAGATCTTTTGGGCAGATACTATGCCGAGGCTTACGGTATGACGGTTATGACCACAAGAATGTTCACTCACACAGGTCCGAGGCGCGGAGACGTATTCCACGAATCTACCTTTGCAAAGCAGATCGCGATGATCGAAGCAGGAATGATCGAGCCGAAGGTTATGGTCGGGAACCTCAAGTCTCTTCGTACATATGCCGACGTCAGGGACGCGGTAAGAGCGTATTATATGCTTGTCACCGTCAACCCCGTTGCGGGCGAATACTACAACATCGGCGGCAGCTACACCTGCGAGGTTGGCGATACACTGAACACTCTGATTTCCTACTCGACGATGAAGGATAAAATAGAGATCGTCACCGATCCGGAGCGTCTGCGCCCGATAGATGCCGATTTGCAAGTTCCCGATTGCCGCAAGTTCAAAGCTCATACCGGCTGGGAGCCGCAGATCCCGTTTGAAAAGACGATGCACGACCTGCTTGACTACTGGAGAGAAAAAATCAACGGGGGGGGGTACTACCTTACAAGGTAGAAAAAATTACTTCCTTACGAGGTGACCTTTATAAATCCACCTACCTTTCTGTTAATGGGGAGGTGGCAGCATGAACATTATAGTCACCGGTGCCGGAGGAATGGTCGGCTCGCATATGGTCGAACTGCTGCATTCTAAGGGTAAAAACGTCATAGGCACATACTACAAGCCAACTACTGACATAACCGAGCTTTCGCCCGAAATCAAAATGATAGAGTGTGACGTCAGATATCCGGAAAACATTGAAAGAATCATTTTTGAATATATGCCTGAGCAGATATATCATCTCGCGGCGCAGAGCTATCCCACCGTTTCGTGGAACAAGCCCTATGAGACCATTGAAACGAACATAAACGGCACTATTGCGGTCTATGAAGCAATCAAAAAGGCGCGGAAGTTTATAGACAAAAACTATGACCCGATGGTCGTAGTAGCGTGTTCAAGCGCAGAATACGGTGAAACGCTCAACGGGCTTGAAGGCGACGAAGTTTATGTCAAGGAAACGGCGGAGCTAAAGCCGTTGCATCCTTACGGTGTCAGCAAGGTTGGGCAGGATTTAATCTCGTTCCAATATTTTATGAACGATCATATACGCTGCATCAGGGCGAGAATTTTCAACTCCACAGGGACGAGAAAAGTAAACGACGTCACTTCGGACTTTACATACAGAGCTGTTCAGGCAGAAAAGACCGGAATTTATGAGCTGAGAGTAGGAAACCTCGAAACAAGGCGAGCGATAATGGACCAGCGGGATTTGGTAAACGCGCTTATGCTGCTTGCCGAAAAAGGCACACCCGGGGAAGTTTACAACATATCCTCGGAGCACATTTATAAAATGAGAGATATCGTTGACATTATTGAGGCGCAAACTGGACATAAGTTCAAAACTGTCGTTGACCCGAAGCTGCTGAGACCGACTGATGAGAAAATAATCGTTGGCGACGTGACAAAGTTGAAGCGTGATACGGGCTGGAAGCAACAGATCACGATGGAACAGACCGTCAGGGATATGCTGGAGTATTGGAGAAATAAAATTGAGAAGTTGGATTGAAAGAATATGTGAATTAGGAAATGAGGATGCATTTAGAATACGATGAATGATTTGCTCGATTAATTGAGAGAAAGAGTCGGCAAGGATGAGGCATTTTTGACGAGGTAAAGTACAAGGAGATATATTATGATCATCACCAAAACTCCCTTCCGAATGTCATTCTTCGGCGGCGGGACGGATATGAAAGAATTTTTTGAAAAGCACGGCGGCGCGGTGCTGTCAACTACGTTCGACAAGTATTGCTATGTCAACGTGCGCCATTTGCCGCGCTTCTTCGACTACTCGACTGAGCTTTGCTACTCTCAGACCGAGCGAGTGACCGACGTTGAGGAGATAAAACACCCCGCTATCCGCAATGCTATGAAGATGTTGGATATGCACGAAATCAGGCTCACTTATGAGTCGGATCTCCCTGCACGTTCAGGTCTTGGAACGTCGTCGTCTTTTGCGGTCGGAATGCTCAACGCCTTCCACGCTTTGAAAGGTAAATACGCAGATAAAGGTCGTCTTGCCGATGAGGCCATTTATCTCGAAAGAACGCTCTGCAACGAAGCCGGCGGCTGGCAGGACCAGATAGCCTCGTCGTTCGGAGGACTGAACAGAATCAGCTTCAACGCCGACGGCTATGAGGTTCGCCCAGTAATCATCTTTCCCGAACGTAAGCGCCGCCTGAATGAAAACTTGCTTTTGTTCTTCACAGGCTTTACCCGCTTTTCGTCGGAAGTTCAGCTTGCTAACGCAAAGGACAGAGGCGACAAGACTGCGCAGCTAAAAGAAATGCTTTCGCTTGTCGATGAAGCCGAGAACGTTCTGACGGACAAACATTCAGACCTTGACGATTTCGGCAGATTGCTTGATTATACTTGGAAACTCAAGCGCCAGACCGGTTCGGCGATTTCTACAGACGGCATAGACGCGCTTTATGCCAAAGGAATAGCCGCGGGAGCTTTGGGCGG
>CANQXF010000054.1 GCA_947627695.1 uncultured Ruminiclostridium sp.
AAAGAAAAATATGGTTAGTTCTGTATTATTCATGAGTGCCTACCAATTTAGGGTTTTTTCTTTAGCCGCCCCTACCGGGGCCTAGGTTTGTAGTATCAAAAAGGAGTTAATACGCAAAAACTCTTATGAGTAAATGCGCATTGCCTCATTAGCGCCCGTGTGATTTTTCTTGCGCCTTCTGCTCTAAAAACTTGGCCTTGATTTGCGCGGCTTTGGCATCAATTTCTTTGCCCGTTGCAGGCTTGGCATTAATTTGTCTGTTTGGGTCACTAATAGTTTTTGAGACATTCACCGTAACGCGTTCTTGCGGAATTTGCGTTTTATTTTTACTTATAAAAACGTGTTCGGCTGGCTTCAGATAGCCGAAGCCCTTTGAGTTCCAACCGTTTGAATTTGAATCATTCATTTAATTCGCCTCAAATACGTGCATTTTTCTTATATTCCATTTATTTCAGGAAGGCCCGGGCGGATTAAATTTACCGTTGGCCTCTCCTGCTTGGGTATTTTTTCGTATATTTCCCTCAGTGGCTCAGCAAATAGGCCGTTGTCTGTGGCAATTAGGGTGACAAAAAAGGAATCGTTAAACGACACCATAGCAGCCACGATGTCTGATCCGTTTGTGTTGTATCTTAAATGGAACTGCCTGCCTGATTTTTGAACTCCTTGAGTGAGTTGCGTGTAGCTAGGCATTATCGAAATTACATGATTGTAGGTTTCCTCTGAAATGCCAGCGTTTAAGTACCACTCCGTGTGTATCAATCCGCTTTGATCAATAGGTCGTTTTGTGAAGTGAGAGAACGTTGCCATCGCCAATTTTGCAGAGAATACGTTTAAATGTTTCTTCGTTAGAGGGCCATTTGCCCGGAATTCTTTCACCGGTCGCAATAATCCTTCGTGCGAAACGTATGAATTCTTTGCATAATTACCGAATATTTCATCATGTAATCCGGGTATGTTGGTATCAGCAGATCTAAGTAGTTTCCGCGCACGATCTACTTTCCATTCATTCTCACTTATGGCCTCTATGTGTGCCATCATGCCAGCAAGGGCATCAGCCCCTTTGGTGCCCTGATTGCAAGCATAGCAACATGCAAACTCCCATCCACTAGGGCGAAAGGACTGGAACATATTTCTTGGTGGCATGTGTTCGATAGAAAATTCATCGAACTTGTTGCAGTACACACACCCTGTTGCATCGGCTTTGATTTGAGCATGAGTTAGTTTTTTTTGTTTTGCTTCCCCCATCACTTTTCCTTATCTAAGCGGCTTCGGTGCTTTGTTCTTGCTCACAAAAACATGCTCTGCGGTCTTCAGGGGGGCGAATCCTTCAGACATTGGGTGATCCTTCATCTTTTTTCTTGTTGAGCGCTCTAGCACGTTCTGCGACGTGCTGCGCTTGCTCGATGTGCGCTTTGTCGCCCGTGGTGTCGGCGTCAGCGATGAAAGCGGCGATTGCCTCGTCGGTTTTCAGGTATTCCGCCGCATCAAATTTTGTGAAGTTTTCAGGCGTCGTCGTAGCGGGTTTTGCGCGCCCTTCAGCGATTGCTAAAGCTTCCTTTGCACTTTGGATCAGCTCTTTTCCGAATGTCATGCCCACACTTTATTTATGGTTTTCCGCCTAGGTTAATAAGCTGATGCATATCCCTTAAGGGGTTTTGGCTGAATTGCCTTTGTGTAACGAAAGTTATATGTAGCAACTTCGATAGCTCTGGGGTCCTGAGCTTAAAGCATTTCTCTATCATACTTACCGTCTCAAGAATTGTTTTATCTCTTCCTTCTATAACGAGTAGTATATCAATGTCGTTGTATGCCTCCATCCTGAAATAGCTACCAAACCCGTAGGCGCTAATTAATCTGGAGTTTTCCATCAAGATAGTATTTATTTCCTTTTTTATCTTTTGTGTGTACATCCCAATATTCCGGTATGCAGAGGGATCGAAATACCTCTTTTGAATTGTACAGGCCCAAATGGTTTTCTAGGCAAAATCTTTTTGAATCTTCATCGTATCCGTTCCAATTTCCGCCAACCATAAATATTTCAATGCCATCAAACATGGCGTTGAATTTGTAAAGCTGAGCCAAGCCAAAAGTGTACTCGTTACAAAGAAGAATTCTTCTCCCTATTCCATTTTTTAACTTTACATCAAAGATTACATCTTTTGATCGCTCAAAGCTGTCCACTGATGGGTGGCTCTTAAGAAAGCCGCAGAACCATGAAATATTTGCATAACTAACGCCTATATCATTGTTGCCATTACTCAATTTTTTTCCGCCTCTTTTTTTACTAATTCAGAAAACTCTTCAGGAAATAAAGGGTAATGGTCAACCCTGAAGTACTGATTGCTTTCAAAAGCTTGGGCGTGAGCTTGGAACTTGGCGAAAGCTTCAATCAGTTCAACGTCTAGTAGTTTCGTGTTGTTCTTGAAGGCGCTTATTATAATTTTATTGTTTGGAACAATTGTATCTAATTTTCTAAGGTTCCATACAAATGCCGCACTGGAAGAGGGATTATTGATAGCGTTCTCAGACGTGGGGCCGAATTGCTCATGTATCATTCTGTTTTGTTCGAGAATGCCAAATACTTCTGTCAGTAAGACATTCCGTGTATCAAATACTGGTGCGGATGTTAGGCTTGAAATCCAGTTCTCATGATCCTTTTTCCATGAGTGAAGTAACTCTTCAGAGAAAGTTCCGAGGGGCGCTTTGTCAATCGTCCGATGATCCGTTGGACAAAGCAAGATGAGGTTATCATAACTATCATCCCCTCCCTGCCCATCTGTCCTTGGCCCTCCTATATTTCTCGCGATTACGTGAGCCATTTCACCTACTAAATAAGATTCATCCTGCTCTCCAATATCGGTTAATTTCCGTCGGCAGTCTGGCTTATTGCAAATGCCTGCGGCTCGACCCCATAAAAGTTTAATAGTTTTTTCGCTGATGGCCATAAATTGCTTTCTTTAAGCCTCTGAACGCTGGCTGTGGCTTGTTTCAAGCGGCTTCCAGAACTTGCATTTCAATATGCATGCCCGCTGCGACAAGCATGTTCACGAGGGCATCAATTGCAAACACGTTGATTTTGCCGCGCTGGAGATCGGACACACGGGGTTGTGTCACGCCGAGCTGATCTGCAGCTTCTTGCTGTGTCCAACCGTTCGCGCGGATTTTCTTATTGAGCGTCTGCATGAGCGCGGAGCGCAGTTTCATGTTTTCAGCTTCGGCTGGGGTATCTTCGATTGCATCCCAAACGCTACGGAAAGAAGGGCCGTTTTGGGTCATGGTCATGGTCATGCGGCTGCGGCATCCAGTTTCGCAATGTGCGGCTGTGGATGCGTCCGCGCTTGTGCAAGGTCATAGTTAAGCTGCATTGCAAGCCATGCCCGTGCCGTGCTTACCCCTGCCATTTCAAGCCGAATGGCTAGATCAGGGCTGATAGCAGCGTGACCGTTCAGCACACGCGAGAGAGATACGCGCGACATACCGAAGTGCTTTGCTGCGTCAGTTACAGACAGGTTCAGCGGATCTATTACGTCCTCACGGAGCATGGCGCCCGGATGCGGAGGATTATGCATCATTGCTTGTTCTCCTTAATGGTAGTCCTGATAGTCAACCAGCTCAACGTCAGCGCCGACAAAACGAAATGTTACTCGCCAATTTCCGTTGACCCAAACTGACCAGTGACCTTTTAGCTCACCCTTGAGTGGGTGTAGCTTCAGTGATGGAATGCTCATATCTTCTGGACTTGCTGCGACATCGAGCAAACCTAGAATGCGGGATAGCTTGGCTACGTGGGCCGCTTGAATCCCCTTTGTAGAACCAGAGCGGTAGAGGGTTTCTAGCCCTTTGTGGCGAAAGCTTATGATCATAACGGAACTGTATCGCGTAACGTTACGCATTGCAAGTTCTTTTTCAAGCCATGCCCCGTGTATTTAGGCCGGCTTGATGAGCTAGGCGCAAATAAGTTGGCATGTTGTATTTATGAGCCAGTGCGGGCATGATGGCTTATTGAAGTATAGCCAAAGGAGCCAGAGCCATGAAAGTTGCGCGGGTATATCTGCGCGTCAGCACGGACGCGCAAGACTTGG
>CANQXF010000055.1 GCA_947627695.1 uncultured Ruminiclostridium sp.
TCCACTTCCCGTATCGTCTGCCGCATGCTCCGTATCCCAAACATGTATTGCAGAATGGGCAGCTTTATGAGCGTCACAGGGTCCAGGCTGGGCCGCCCTGTCTCCTGGCTGTATTTGTCCTCTACCAGCTCATAGATAAAGCTCCAGTCTATGGCCGCTTCCAGCTTCCTTACTAAATGCTCTGCCGGCACCAGCTCGTCCAGGCTTACGAACTGCACCTGCTCCCGGCTCTTTGCTGCTTCTCTCGTCATCATGTCTGCTCACCACCCTGCCTCCTATTTTACCACATTGCAAAGTCCCATGCACCCCCCCATATTGATGCATGGGACTTTGTCTACAGGCTGAGAAACGGTGACCGTGATACGGTCACCGTTTCTTCTTTCCGCGATACGGATTTACTGGTCTAGATTAGAATCGCCTTTGATAATCTTCTTTATCTAATATATGTACTCTTTCTCGTGCAAACATGACCGCCGCGGCGTTTTGAGGCGTGAGTTCCAGTTGTGCGATCGGACGCCAGATGTCGGCTTCCCGCGTACATCTTTTGTCTCTATAATCCGCTGAACACTCAATTGAACAGTCATAAAATCGCCCCAAAGTCCCTACCTGTCTTTGTACGATAGCTTCACAGGCATCTGCCATGGTTTCATGTTCTCCTAAAATGTCAGCGCGCGAAGCACAGGCGTACTTTTCCATCAGGCTCCAAAGCTCCGTGTTGACAATCGTCTGTAGATCCGTTAAAGCCTGTTGTGTATCGTCGTCGTTATACAGTGTAGCATCAAATGCATCTAAGCGTGATGAGTGTATCTCCTCCCCGGACAGCAAATGAACAATGGGAATGATAAGAGCATTCGTCCTTTTTGCAACTCTAATGATACCGGGCCAGTAAGGTAATGTGAGCTGGTTTGAGGTTTTGTTGATAACGCCTTCCGGATAAATGATGATATCTGTGCCAAGCTCCAAAGCATGTACCGCTTTTTCTATCGACGCTTGCCGGCTGGCTTTGTTTTTTCTGTTAATGAAAATAGCCCCGTTCAAATGAGCCGCCACGCCATTGAAAGTGTTGAAGAATTGGGGCAGACTGCCAAACAGCAGGTACGCGTGCCGCTCGGCCATAAGGACGGAACACATCGGGTCTTGGATAAACCCGTGATTCGGAGCAAAGATCAGCGGCCGCCCGCTGGGTAGTGGGGCCATTTTTTCGCGTATGAGTTTCTTGCCGTTGAGAAAAAGTGGTCCGATGCGGAGAATAATGTTGTGAATATATCTGCGGCGAAACAGTATGCTGTTCTTCGACAAAACATCTTTTGGATCATTTTTGAGCAGCCGCCCGAACAATCTGGGAAGAAGATAAAACAAGATGGAACAATCACTGGCAATGCCATTATGATCTTGACCAAGCAGGTCGGTAATACCTTCAATGTTTGGAACATGATTTATGATCCATGATTCGTTACGCTGCCTAATGCTGTGCTGGCGGCCAACGCTTTCATTTTTCAAAACAGTACCTCCCAACATGAAACTTCATCGGCAACTTGTCTATGGACGGATAACAGATCAGCACTTTTTGCTCACAATACCCGCCCAATTATGCTAACGTAAATTATATGAGCATATAATATGCCTGTATGATTATGGTTACTGTTTCTTATTTATATTCACTCTATGATAATGTAATCTGCTTTTCCAGTGCAAGGAAATCTATCTTACCGACTGGCGTATGTGGGAAATCTGTAATAAACCGGTATTCCACAGGCCACATGTAAGAGGGTGTACTGTTTTGACAAATGCTCACCAGTTCATTTTTAATTGAGCTGCCAGAAACACCTTTCTCTAATATTACAAACGCTACAGATTCATAATTTGCGCTGTCTTTTCTTAGTCGGGCTACTACGACACAATCGGATACCTCTTTATGTTCTTTGATCTTCTCCTCAATCAACATAGGGAAGATTTTTGCTGGTTGTCCTTCATATGAGGTTAAATAAATCCGCCGAATACGGCCCTCATGAAATAAAAGGCCATCCTTTGTGATATGACCTAAATCTCCCGTGCGAATCCACCTTAGCCCATTCTCGTCTGTTACGATTATTTTATCGGTTTCTTTTTGCTGATTAAGATACCCCAACATGATCGTCGGACCATGTACCCAAATTTCCCCCGACTGGTCATATGGCAACTCGTGCAAGGTGTCAATATCCATAATTTTGAAAGTATTCATGACAAGGGGTATTCCAACACTCCCGATTGCATTGGCTTTCGGGCCGGAGGAACAGGCTGTCGCACCTAATTCTGTCATTCCATAGCCTTTCACTACTGAATACCGGCAATTCTGCCTGTGTAGATAATCATTACATGCGATCTCCAAGTCTGTATTGACAGAATCACCTCCAACTGCTGCCGTGATGAAGTAGCTGAGGTCAAGGTTTTTGGTAGCTTTATCTTCAGACATATACTTCAAATGATCTGGCAAAGCAGAAAAATGGTGTGGCTTGTATTTTGCGAATTGTTTTGGGAATCCTTTAGAATCAAAGACTGGATATAACACTACTTCCAGTCCATAACAAAGTGTAGTATGGGTTGCAAGGCATAAGCCGTACATGATGAATGGCGGTAAATCGTCAAAATAACGATGCTGACGATCAAATGGGATGCCCAAATATTTATATCCGTGTGTTACGGCATTGATATTATCATTTGACAGCATAACGCTTTTTGGCTGGCCTGTAGTGCCGCCAGTATGGGCGATCACGCAACAGCTATCTTTTTGATATAGACTGTACTGGGGAACAATATTGTTCCCCAGCGTAATGAACTGCGCCCAAGTTAATGCATCGTCCCTCAACTTGAGAGGTTTGTTCTTCAAGCGATACAAGGACTTCATTGGCTGCGGCAGCGAGTCTGCCGGGGAAAGAGATATAATTTTTCGTAGCCCTGTTTTTTCTCCTGCCTTGACAATGAGAGGATATGCCGCTTCGACTGTCACGACAAAACGCACGTTGCACTCTGTGATGTATTCATGTACACCGGCAGCATTAGTCCGTGGATCGACCATATTTGCGATGACACCCAAGCGGTTCAGAGCGTAAAATGCATATACAGTTTCCGGCGTATTGACGCTGCAGATCATGACAACCTCTCCCGCCCGAACACCAAGGGCAGAAAACGCTTTTGTCGCTAACTCGATATTTTTGAAGAGAGTACCATACGTAATCTTCCGTCCGTAATAGTTTAAAGCTATATCGTCAAGGTGCTCTTTATTGTTTGAATATAACAATTCATACATTGTGCAATCTGGCAATGAGGCGTTAATGGCCTCTTCGCTATAATACTTCATCCATGGCTTGTCAATTGATGGGTAGCCAGTTAATGATTTTTCGCTCATAGTATCCTCCTAATGTAAATTACATAAATTATATAGGCCATAATTAGCCTATATAGTTTATGTAATGATAGCATAATAGCCCATATAATTCAAGTGAAGATGAATTATATGGGCGGGAATGTGTATGGATTACTATGCGATCGGGCAGAGGATACGGAAAATACGAAAGGCGCGGGGGCTGTCACAGGAGGAACTGGCAGAGCGGGTGGGCATCTCCACCACCCACATGAGCCACATTGAGACGGGCAACACGAAAATGAGCCTGCCCATCTTCGCGGCCTTGGCTGCCGCGTTGGAGGTTCGGACGGACGAGCTTCTGTATGACGAAGCTCCAGCGGGGCGGAGCGCCGCGCTGACGCATATCACGGAACTTCTGGACGGATGCACCACACCACAGGTGCGCGTCATCGAGGACATTGTGAAAGCGGCAAAAGAATCTTTTCAGGCAAATCTTTAAAAAATTATGTAAACTTGCGTACTCTCAAAGAATCCTGCTCCCTCGTGAAAACCTGGCGTTCTTTCTACGAACAAGGCACAGAAGCGGAGTCGTCTCTCCCCTTCTGTGCCTTATTTCTTCAGTCTGTCGTCGTCTTTCCTCTGCCTT
>CANQXF010000056.1 GCA_947627695.1 uncultured Ruminiclostridium sp.
AATCCTCCGCTATTGCCTGCTGAGCTTACCTGCCAGAGACTGCATACTTATTTTGCGCATAATCCTTGACATTACCCTTCTTTATCTAATATATGTACTCTTTCTCGTGCAAACATGACCGCCGCGGCGTTTTGAGGGGTGAGTTCCAGTTGTGCGATTGGACGCCAGATGTCGGCTTCCCGCGTACATCTTTTGTCTCTATAATCCGCTGAACACTCAATTGAACAGTCATAAAATCGCCCCAAAGTCCCTACCTGTCTTTGTACGATAGCTTCACAGGCATCTGCCATGGTTTCATGTTCTCCTAAAATGTCAGCGCGCGAAGCACAGGCGTACTTTTCCATCAGGCTCCAAAGCTCCGTGTTGACAATCGTCTGTAGATCCGTTAAAGCCTGTTGTGTATCGTCGTCGTTATACAGTGTAGCATCAAATGCATCTAAGCGTGATGAGTGTATCTCCTCCCCGGACAGCAAATGAACAATGGGAATGATAAGAGCATTCGTCCTTTTTGCAACTCTAATGATACCGGGCCAGTAAGGTAATGTGAGCTGGTTTGAGGTTTTGTTGATAACGCCTTCCGGATAAATGATGATATCTGTGCCAAGCTCCAAAGCATGTACCGCTTTTTCTATCGACGCTTGCCGGCTGGCTTTGTTTTTTCTGTTAATGAAAATAGCCCCGTTCAAATGAGCCGCCACGCCATTGAAAGTGTTGAAGAATTGGGGCAGACTGCCAAACAGCAGGTACGCGTGCCGCTCGGCCATAAGGACGGAACACATCGGGTCTTGGATAAACCCGTGATTCGGAGCAAAGATCAGCGGCCGCCCGCTGGGTAGTGGGGCCATTTTTTCGCGTATGAGTTTCTTGCCGTTGAGAAAAAGTGGTCCGATGCGGAGAATAATGTTGTGAATATATCTGCGGCGAAACAGTATGCTGTTCTTCGACAAAACATCTTTTGGATCATTTTTGAGCAGCCGCCCGAACAATCTGGGAAGAAGATAAAACAAGATGGAACAATCACTGGCAATGCCATTATGATCTTGACCAAGCAGGTCGGTAATACCTTCAATGTTTGGAACATGATTTATGATCCATGATTCGTTACGCTGCCTAATGCTGTGCTGGCGGCCAACACTTTCATTTTTCAAAACAGTACCTCCCAACATGAAACTTCATCGGCAACTTGTCTATGGACGAATAACAGATCAGCACTTTTTGCTCATAGTATTCTCCCGATTTCTCAAGAAAACCTCCACACTTCTTAAAACACGCTGAATCCACATAAGCGGTTTCTTGGCGTATATGTTAGTAATTGCTCATTGCTCTTGTGCCACTTGCCGTTCCAGCGCACGGTAGTCGATTTTGCCGTTTTGTGTGTAGGGAATGTTTCCAGTCATAATAAACTTTGTTGGCATTTCAAATTCGGATAGAATATTGCTGGCCCTCAATGCTTTTGCAAAACTATCTATGTCTGTATAGTCAGACTGGATGAAAGCAACGATTTCCTCGATCGAGCCACCTATCTTTGGGACGATTGTTGCACAATCATAGACAAGCGGAAGCGTCTTTATCTTTGCTTCAATGTCATCAAGGGATAATTTGAAATCTGTCCGTACAACGACGCGAGTAGTCCGCCCTGTGATAAAAAGGAAACCGTCCTCATTTATATATCCAAGATCACAAGAATTATACCAACGTGAACCGTCTGAAAGGGTGAGCCAAGCGTCGTCAGAGCGCTTAGGCATGTTCTCATATTCTTTAAAGTGACTGTTGCACTGCTCAAGAATCAGGCCAATTTCATTTATTCCACGCTCTACCAATGTTTCAGGATCGACAATGATAATTCTGCTCCCCATAGTTGGAAAGCCAGCACTCCCATTGATATTATGAGCATTGTGATTTAGTGTGACTGCCCCAGCCATTTCATTTTGGCCGTAGCCATTACAAATTGGGACCATGCAACCTTTTGCCTTCGCAATGTTTTCTAGCCGTTCAAGTTCTCCTCTTGTCATCTTTGATCCGGCAGCAAGAAGAGACCCAATACACGATAGGTCTGTCACAAGCTCGGAACTAATTATTCCTGTGAGAAACAGTGGAGTTGAGAAAATGTTTAGCGATGAGTCTTTTTGTAGCCCAAGAAGGGGCTTGAGCTTTGAAAAGTCCTGTGTGAGCTGCGCTACTTCATTAATCAGTACTGGTGGCTCTTTGACACCAACTGAAACAACAACAGCTCCGCTTAGTAGTCCGGTATAGAGAGAGGTGATCAACCCCAGACCGATTTGCGATGGTATCATTTTCACCAGCGCATTTCCTGGCCCAAGCGGGTAATCAGTAACGAGCATCTTCTGCGCCGCTGCATTAATGCTATAATCAGTATGGACAATGGGTTTTGGCTCGCCTGTAGTTCCACTGCTGTTTATCATTACGGAGGGTCTTCCGTCCGAGTACGGTACAGCATTAGTTACAACTGAAGTGCCATGTTCATACAACTGCTCAAAATAAATCCCATCTATTGGGGTTTCTCCACGAGCGTTTACAATGATGATTGGGATGTTGGAAGCATTAATAAGTGGAACCAGAGACAGGAAACTGACATCAATGACAAGAAAAGAAAGATCAGTTTCTTCAATGCTGTGTTTTATAGCAGTTGGGCTTTTCATATAGTCAATAAATTTGCTAATAGCACCGATCTTATTGAGGGCGAGCAAGGATACTGTTTCTTCTACTGTTCCATTGAGAAGAATACCGACTTTACTTCCTATGGAAACACCTAGTTGGGAAAAACCACCAGCAGCAGCATCAATGAGCTTTATGATTTCTCCATAAGTATACCTTTCTCCGGATTCACTGATGAAGAGAGCGATTCTATCTGGCCTGGTCTTCGCACGAAACAAAAATGTGTTGTACAGTGTTTCCTTTAAATCAATGGTTGCTTCTGATGTGGCGGAGTACCATTTTGTAAAAGAAAATTTTAAATGGTCGCTCTGCATAACAATACCTCCACAGCAAAAAATGCGCCAGTGTGCTGACGTTCGTCCCGACAGTTCGGCCGGGAGCGGGAAAAGACCCGCCCCGGCTTTCCTGCCGGGATAAACAAAGGCGGCGCAGGGAATGATCATCCCTACACCGTCATACAGCACATCCCCATCTAACCTCGCCCTTGCCAAAAACAAAGGGAATGGGTATAATGGGACTGGCGCAGTAATCTGCTGTGTGGGAGCCGACTCTCCTGCATAGGGGCGTGGGGTGTTCCTACCACCTCACGTCCTGCCTTTGTTTACCTCGTGTGTCTATTCTAAACCATTCTGATGCAGAGCGCAAGTTATTTTTGTAAAAGAAGAGAAAGCGCCTTGTCATAGTCACAGCGAGCATCTGATCATGCCCCTACGACCTGAAAACCGCACCCTTTCCAATTGGAAAGAGCGCGGTTCTCTCTTATTCGGGCGGATTCCTTACGGCAAACACCATGCCGCGGTGAAGTGTTTTGCGTCTAAAAGACCGGTGATCGTGATATGGTCACCGTTTCAGTTTGTCAAAGTATAAGCAACTGCATACAAGGCACAGAAGCGGAGTCGTCTCTCCCCTTCTGTGCCTTATTTCTTCAGTCTGTCGTCGTCTTTCCTCTGCCTT
>CANQXF010000057.1 GCA_947627695.1 uncultured Ruminiclostridium sp.
CAGATCTTTTGTGGTAACGCCAAGGCAGATGATAGATATTCTGGTAGAAGATTGCGAAAAACAGGAGACATATTAGGTGCTTATGATAAGCTGTCGTACCGTCTGCGGACGCAGAATAAAACCTATGATGATTTCTGCCAGAGCAACGATCTTCAGAAACAGTACGACCGTATAAAGGTAGCGGGATTCAAACGCAAGCAATCAGCGGCGGCAAATGGAGCCGCGACACGATACCAGAGCGCAAATGTGTTGAAAAACGCCGCCGGGCAAGATATAATAAAGGTGAAGAGAACATCCGTGACGGGGAAACCAAATAGTATCACACAGTACACAAATGCAAAAGGCGGTATAGATCGTAATTATTACGGGAATGACGGAAAACAAACATTGCAGATTAGCAACAATGGGCATGGTCATAAGACGGAAGAACTGCTAGGAAAGCACGGTGAACATGCTCATGACTATCGCTGGGACAATGCTGGGAATTTTACAAGAAGCGAAGCCAGAGAATTAAATGAACAGGAGCGAGGTGATAATAGTGACATCTTATAAGGCAGAGCAAATTAAAAAAAGGCTATTAGAGTTTTGTACTCTCATGGAGTTTGAATATAATGGGTTAGAGTGTCATATAGACCCATTTAATCCCACTCTGTTTCACATTTATTGCAATGGGGCTGAAAAGGATGTACACAGTATCGATGATGTTATGAGCGCTCCATTATTTGGTGGAAAATGTCTTAATGATATTGCCGATCAGATACAGATATTGGATTGGTAGAATTTGAAAAGGGGCGGTTATCCGCCCCTCTTCATTTTTATCTTGCCCTGTTGTACGGGGCATTTATCATATGTACATTGTCCGTCACGATCTAAACACTCAAGACGTTTGTTGACATTGTCACCATTCCCTCCGATGTCAGAAAGGGATATTTGGGGCACATATAGAGTGACGGTTTTTTCTTTGGCAGGACAGGGGAAACACAACATAACTATTCCTCCTTCCCCCAAAAAAAAATAATATGTTACAGATGATAAAATACCATGCAATGGGATAATTTGTCAATAGATATTTTGAGACAGGTTGATTTTTGTTATTTTACGCGATAGATGTTGAACACACGTTCACAATCTGATATGATAGACGCAAGGGCAACCGTGTTGCAAGGTGGAGAGCCTCCCTAACCCGCAAGAGAAGGGAGGTGGTGCGATGGATGCTTATGAAGCTTTAAGCCTGTTATTTTTAGGCGGTTCATTTCTGATCGCGCTGCTTGCCTACATAGACAGTAGGAACAACAAGCGAAAATAAATAAGCCTACCTTGTTTAACTTGGCCGTTGACAGGTAGGCTTATTGTTCATCCTAGAGGCTAACCACTTTGTGGGCGGTTGCTCCTTTGTATCTTTAATATACCACGTTCGACAGCGGGGTGCAAGGATTTTTTTGCGGACCGGCTCGGTTCCTCTACCTGTCTGCTGTGGTAAAATATGGGAAAAGACCATCGGAGGGTAAGGTTGTGGCACTCATTAAATGCCCGGAATGTGGAAAAGAAATAAGCGATAAGGCGGTATCCTGTCCGAACTGCGGATGTCCGAACAGTGAATTTAATAAGCAGAAAGAACCCATGCCAGAGGAAAAGCCAGAATTATTTGCGTGTGTGAAATGTGGGAGAGATATATCTAAAAATTCGCAGAAGTGCCCATTCTGCGGATATAGTTATGGTATATATGGGAAAACAAATGATAATTCTGAAAGATACAATACACAAAATCAGAATGTAAGGAAAAGTTCGCCCATTCCGGGGACAAGTAATGAAATTGCTGTATATGATGCGAGAACAGTAAGAGAACCGAGGTTTATGGACGGAGATACGATTACTGTATATGCAAGAGGAAACGGACTGGCGAAAATTCAGATAAAAGATGGGAAAGGACTGCTTTCAAAAGTAGTAGATGAATACGAAATTCCGTCAATTAAAGTGATTTACACCGATAATGACAATTTGAATATATTAGGTACATCTTCTGATAGTTCCAGTGAAGCCGCTGAAGCTGGGAAAAAGGCGGCAGAGGCATTGAACGAGATATTAGAAGCGGGAGAGTGATGGTACGGAAAGGCGGAGAAAAAATCTTCGCCTTTTTTCATTTTGGGTATTGACTTTATCAGGAAATTAAGGAAGTTAATGGTAGGGTGGATATGCTTTCTGGTGACTTTAACGCCGTGCGGAACGATTTGGAATCTTTTAAGGCAGATATGCCCATACTTGGCATTGAGAAATCGAAGATAATATCCGCTGTTAAAAAGACTGGCGTCGGGTTTCTAGACGGCAAGACATCAAACGCCAGAATAAAAGCCTACGGGCGAAATTGTATGCAGATATCTACGGACAGTTAAAGCGTGAATTTGGCGTTTCTACTTATAAGGCCATAAAGCGGAATCAGACGGATATTGCACTCCGTGTTATTGAGGGATACAATTCGCCGCTTGTAATTTCACAGACGGTTGCGTATGAAAATGTGCAAGAGAAGCTGTTTGCTTAGCCACAAAGAACGCGAGATTATCCGCAAATGGGCGAGGAAAATTGGCAATTTATGAGATGCTGGAAGGCCAATGGAAAAGGGGTGGTGTAAAAACCAATTTCTTCTTTCTGCCTTGAAAAGCCCATTATTCCGGCGCTTCACATGATGTCCAGCCGTTTTTCGCACAACACTTAATGTGCTGTTTCATTGCGTTCCTTTCAGACATGGCGCGATAACTGCAATGTTTGATTTCGACTTTTGTATTGACAAGAAACATCTGATAGGTGTGGAATCGCTGGCTCCTTATGCCAGACGGCTTTTTTCTGTCGTCCGGGATAAGAACCTTGATTGTCTTGTGTGTCTTATCTAGGATCAAACGATTGCCGGTATCATACCGGTTCCAGGAGTCCGCAACGGCCGCCGCGTTTTTGCGTCATATAGGATATCAGATAAAACGGGAGGGCAGAAGAGTGAAGAAAAAGACAGCGATCATGATGGCAATTTTCCTGGGTCTCGGGGCGGCTTTCTTTAGCGGCTGCACAAAAACGGATATAAAAGACGCGGCAGAGGGGCCGGAAACAGAGACGGAGGAAATGGACGAAACGGATGAAACGCAGGCACAAAACCTGCAGGCAGAGGACGCAGACCGGGAGGAGACGGCAGAGGATACCGGCGTCAACGCTTTTGCGTTCCGGCTGACCAGGGCCTGCCTGGAGCAAAAGGGGGAGAAAGAGAATCTGCTGCTTTCCCCGTTTTCGGTCTGGCTGCCGCTGGCGGCGCTGACCAATGCCGCTGACGAAGCAGCGCAGGCGGAACTGACGGATGCGCTGGGCATGACGGGAAAGACGGCAGGTGAAATCAACGAGTGGGTTCTGGGCGCCAAAAGTGTTATGGAACGGGAGGAAGACGCAAAACAGGCCGCAGAGAGCGGCGCGTCTTTTGAAAGTCCGCTGAAAATTGCCGATGC
>CANQXF010000058.1 GCA_947627695.1 uncultured Ruminiclostridium sp.
TGTATACGTTCGATCTGGTCCAGGAGTGGATCCGGGATGGAAAGTATACCGTAGACGGATTCGTCAGCCACCATTTCGCCCTGGACGATTATCGGCAAGCCCTGCAGCTGGCGATGAAGAACCCCCCTGGCGTATTTAAGATCGTGCTGGACTGCTGACTACAACGAGGTGTGACTGATGAGCAGTGACGGATATATTCTACGGGGCCAGCCCCGACTTTGCCGTGGCAAAATCGTTCTGATTTGCCGGTGGCCATGTCATACGTCAAGATGGGGGTTCCGTTGCGTCGCATGCTTCAATGCTTTTAAGCAATTAAAGCAGACAGCGAGGAGCGCATTTTAGCACAGTCCGCTGTCTGCTCTGTCGATTCCAATTCCGTAAGGCGGTTGCCATCGTTCGTTTTTCAGCGTCACACCGGATCACGACCACCGCCCATTAGCGGGGCCTTATAAGCAGCAGTCAATTATTCTGATCGATCTCTTGAACGATTTGAATGATCTCATCAAAACTGGATATTGTGTAATCAGGTCGAATATTTTTGCTTTGACATATATTTTTTAGTTTTTCCTCCCGCTCAAAATCCTCTTCTGTCCAATGCGAGATCGACACCAGCTTTTGGTATAATTCCTCGGCTATTTGAGGCTCACATGGATATTTGCATAAAACTGACGCAACGTGTGCAGTCTTGGCCATATAAATGTCTTTTGTCAGGCTATCACCAACATACAATGCCTCACTGGTCAGGATTTTCTCATTTTCACAGATTTGCAAGAGTAATTCTGGATCAGGTTTTTTCCCACGAACAATAATAGTTTTATCCGACAACCGCAAGGGATCTGGGGTCTCATATTGACTGTCAGAAACATATACTTTATGAAACAAATGATCTATTCCCAGCTTTCGCAATCTATAAAACCCGTTTTCTTCCGCTGAATCGGTATACCCAACGACCTTCACTCCAGAGTCACATAGCTCTGTCAGTGTTTCCATCACATTTGGATAAAGCCGCAGATTTTTTTTGCGGGATGTGTTAAATCTGTAAAATACCGGATCTAATAATTTTACTATTTCTTGTTGCGTACGATTTGGATATGCCGCCTGAACGGAGGGGAGAAGTGTCGTCGCATACGGATATTCAACACTTCCTTTTTCCCGGTGGACGCTCCTATACTCTTTTAACAATTCGTCTTTGTCCTTCTTTAAAACTAACGCCAGTTCGTCCACCATTTCATAGAATGCCGGAACAAAAAAACCGATCCAAGAATAAAGCGTATCATCCAAATCGGTTATTAATAATCTGATCATTTTTGTCACTCACAATTGAATTTTTACTTTTTGGTCCAGTGCGTCTTCAGAGATTTGATCGCTATGCAATCGATAGAACTGAATCGTTACTTCGCTGCCCTCAAAGGCAATCGTTGCAAGCTTGTTATCCGCATTTTTGGCCCCTGTGCCGCCCATTCCCACAACGGTGATCTTATGCAGTGCGTCAGATGATGCAATATCCTCGGTCGGTTTCTTGGGGTAGACTACCTGGGCAACGAATGATTTGTGTTTGTGACCATGCAGCAATAGCTTAACATTGTACCTAGTCAGCCAGTTCATCAGGCGGTCCGCATCATAAACAACGCTGCTGGCTTTGTTCACGTCCGCAGCTTCTACGTAGCATGTAGGCAAATAATGATGATGCATCATCACGATGCGTATCGCCTTCTGATTGCTGCTATTATTCCATCCCATCTGTTCGGCAACAAAATCCAACTGTTCCTGTGATAAATAGCCATGTCCCTCAAAATTTTGATATTGCCGAAGCATTAAGCTGTTGAGCGCTGCGATCTCCAAAATGTGCCCCGAAGAAAGCAGGATCTTTTTCCCGCTCGCGAAATACTTGTTGGGCTTTAACTTATAAATTGAATTATAAAAATCAGCAAAATCTTTTGTAGTGTCAGTATCGTCGGTTATTTCGGATATTAATGCAGGCTGCACATCTTTACCCAAATTTTCAGGAGCTCTTTTAAAATCATGGTTTCCTGGGCATATAAGGATATTCTCAGGTTTTAACGGATCAAGGACTTCAGTATTAATATCTCTGAGCATATCCTTTGCTATTTGGAATCCATCGCTTTTGGCACAAGACGTAATATCACCGGAGACCAAAAGCCCTGCGGCTTTTATCTTGTGAGTGCGAACACAGCCGCAAATGTGTTGAGCGAGCGTTGGCTGCGGCTTTCCGGCAATATGCTCAAACACGTTATCGGATAGGTGCAAGTCTGACAGCCACAGCAGTGTATCTCCGGCGGCCTGATAATACTTTTTGCTGAAATGCGACGGCTGCACATATTCTGCGTCAAGCAATATGATCTCATTAGCAAGATCGGTTTCTTTTGCCCTCCTGACAAACCACACGGTGCGATTCTGCTGAACGAGTTCGGCGATCGAATAGACGCGTTTGTTTTCGAAACGGCTAAAGTCAGTATTAGGATCCTTAAACAGATTATTACAGTGTATGTAAGAATACTGTTTCAATTCGTCTTCTTCACAGGGTTCAATGCTTGTAAATCGAAACCATGCATAATAATCTTGGTCGCGATAGTATTCAGGAGTTTTATCCTTGTCGGGCGAGGAGCTTTTCGTTTTCTTGTGTACCTCGATGTCACTGCATGCCGCGCGATATAAAAGATTCTGACCGGAATCAACAAGAAAAACAGAGATAGGGCTTTCCTGTGCCCGTGTAGACAACAGGGAAAAATCATCGGGGACCTTTTCGCCGCCTTTGTTCCACCATCCCCACCAAACATAGCCATTCTCAGCAATAATATCTTTATGCTGTTTGATTGTCCCGTTCTCCGAGGTGACCAGATCGCGAAAACGTAGGATCATTGTGTCAATATCCATGGCATGTGCCCCCTTATTCAATTGCACATAATTATCTTAAAATCTCTCGAAGATGACTTTCCGTGCTGCCACATGATTTCTCATCGCCAATAATAGCCTATTTCACATGTTCCAAGGTATCGTCGCGTATTTATGAACTTGGCTACAGTGTAGCACATTGCCGGAATAATATCAATACGAGCCTCTGTCAGCGTCATACATCGTTCTCTGTCGTCTTCCGTTTTGACAAGGCCCGCATGCACCCCGACTCGCTGGTCATCCTAATGATGAACTGCTTCTTCAAGCCATCATGGATCGCCTTTTCGTTGTCTGCCGTGAAAATCCAATTCCGTAAGGCAGTTGCCAACTATTCATTTTTGGGGTCATACTGTCTTACGGCCACCGCCCATCAGAGGGGGCGTTTTTATATTGACCACATTTGACCATGAAAACTCCCTGCCGCGTCTGCGGCAGGGAGTTGTAACCTATAGGCAAAGCGTTTTTACTTGATAAAGAGCTGGCTGAAGCCGGTGTCCTTCAA
>CANQXF010000059.1 GCA_947627695.1 uncultured Ruminiclostridium sp.
GGGAAACGCTAAAAAGGATCAAGGCCGCCGGGTACGACGGCCTTGAGCTCAACCGCTTTATGATCCATCCCAGCTCCTTCATGGTGCGGCTCATGACCCGCGCCGCCGGGATGCCGACCGGAAACGGGGGCAAATTGGACTGGCACGCCCTTCTGAAAGAGAGCGGCCTGTCCGTGGCCAGCGCCCCACCCTCCCGCCCCCACACTCTTCCCTTCAATACAATTTCAATCTTAACCTTTAATTCTAACTTTATCAATTCCCCGCTGTTTGGTACTTCCGGCAAGCCGGAAGTACGTCCAACACGGCTCGATTTTCCCTTATGGAAAATCGTTTTCGCAAGCGAAAACCGCCGTATTGGAGCCGGGCAATACGCTCCCGCCCTCTGAAAGGATTTCTTTTGAAAAAAGAAATCCTCTCAGACTCTCCTTAGAAAATTTTTTCGTCCAATATTGCGGTTTTGCGAAGCAAAATGAATTGCCTTTAGGGCAATTCAAGCAATGTTGGATCGTGTTTGCGCAAGCAAACACTGCTCGCATTCGCTCGCTTTTATTTTTAATTTTTCCAAATCCGTCGCCGCAGGCGACACCACAACTGTACACTGTACACTGTGCACTGTCAACTGCCGGAAGGAGTTTTTATGACCTCATTCCACCTCCAAATCTACACCCCCGACCGTCTATTCTTCGACGGCGAAACCGAAAATCTCATAGTCCGCACCACCGTCGGCGATAAAGGTATCCTCGCCCGCCATGAACCCTACGTCGCCGCCCTGCCTATCGGCAAGCTGAAAATCAAGCTGAACGGCGAGTTCCGCACCGCCGCCGTCTCCGAGGGCGTAGTCAAGGTGAGCAAGGATAAGACCGTTATCCTCACCCAAAGCTGCGAGTGGGCAGACGAGATCGACGTAGAGCGCGCCAACGCCGCCAAAGCCGAGGCAGAACAGCGTATGCAGTCCCTGCAAAAGGAGGATAAGGATTACCTCGTGGCGGAATATAAGCTCAAACGCGCCATCAACCGACTTGAAACCAGTAAGCTGAGATAACTAAAACCGAAGATCACGCATATTTTGCTTCCCATATTCTTATTGCCCGAAAGTATTCTTTCGGGTATTTTTTTGTCCTAAAAAACGGTCAGCCGCAAAAATGAAAAAACGTAAAAAATGCGGTGCAGGAAATCTCTTGACACGTTCGCCGCGGAGAAGTATAATAGTTGTATAATTTATATATTGAGGTGGAAGCTGTGGAGTGGCTTTTAAGCTTTGCAATTTCGTTGCTTGTGCTGATAGCCGCAATTGTTTTTGCGGTTATCGTTTCTGTTGGAAAATATAAGAGGGGCAGAGTGCTGACGCCTTTTAACATAGTGTTCGGGGGCGTTTTTATCTCTGTCTTTATTTGCTTGCTGCCGATCTATAACGGAATACTTGCCGACACGACGGACAGCGTCCTGAAGACTGTCATTTTCTCACTGCATACTACTTTGCAGGTATTCACCATAAACGCGGACCGTGAAATAATCATGGAGGGAATAACCTGTCCGCAGCAATGGCTGTCTGCTTCCTACTCGGCGTATCTTTCGGTTGCTTTCCTTATTGCGCCTGTTCTGACGTTTGGATTTTTGATATCTTTCTTTAAGAACGTGACGGCATTTTTAAACTATCTCCTTCATTATTTCAGGGACGTGTACGTTTTTTCAGAGCTGAACGAAAAATCCCTGTCCCTTGGAGCTGATATAAAAAAGAACCACAGAAAGGCGCTTATCGTCTATACTGACGTTTTTGAGAATAGCGACGAGCTTGTTGAGCGCGCGCGGGAAATACGGGCGATATGCTTCAAAAAAGATATTCTGGCGATCAATTTTAAGCTTCACCATTCCAAAGCGCAAACAGTATTTTTTACTATCGGAAAAGACGAAGCTGAGAATACCGACCGTGCGTTAAAGCTTATCAGACTGTACAAGGACAGGTCGAATACCCGATTGTTCGTTTTCTCATCAAGGATCGACGGGGAGCTTTTATTGACCAAAGCGGACAAAGGTAAGATAAAGGTGCGCAGGGTCAACGAGGTCAGATCTCTTGTGAACCGCATACTTTATGAACAGGGTGCGGAGCTGTTTGCAAATGCAAGAGAAATGCCGAACGGAGACAAAAAGATATCCGCTTTGATCGTCGGTGTCGGACGGCACGGGACCGAAATGCTCAAGGCGCTGTCCTGGTATTGTCAGATGAACGGATATCATATAGAGATAAATGCATTTGATTTAGACGAAAAAGCTGAAGACAGATTCAAAGCCTTGGCTCCCGAGCTGATGAGCGAAAAATACAACGGCGTTATCCTGCCCGAGGAGGCGGAGTACACCATACGTATCCATTCGGGATATGACGTCACCACAAAGTCCTTTGCCGATGAAATAGCAAAACTTTCCGATACCACGTACGTATTTGTTTCGCTGGGCTCAGATACGGTGAATATAGAAACTGCCGTTATGCTTCGCATGCTGTTTGAGCGTATGAAGATAAAACCTGTGATACAGTCGGTCGTTTACAGTACAGATGAAAAGAACGCGTTGAACGGCATAACAAATTACCGCGGTCAGCCGTATGACATTGAGTTTATCGGGGATACGAGATCGTTCTATTCTGAAGCGGTGATAATGAATTCTCAGCTTGAAGCCGACGCTCTGAGCCGCCACCTGAAATGGGGCAAGGAGGAGGAATTCTGGCAGTATGAATATAACTATAATTCTTCGGTAGCTTCTGCGCTCCACATGAAAGCGCGCATAGCCTGCGGCATACCCGCAGCGGCAAAGAATGAGGAAGACCTTACCGAAGGAGAGAAAAAAATAATCGGAGTTCTGGAGCACCGCCGCTGGAACGCATATATGAGATCCGAAGGCTATATCTTCAGCGGCTCCTCCGAAAAGAGCAGCCGCAACGACCTTGCGAAAATGCACCACGATCTCGTTGATTATTCCTTGCTTTCCGAAGAAGAAAAAAGAAAAGACAGCAGAGTCGGGACGAATTAGTTTTTCTGCCGCTTTTTTCGGTGGCAAAGCCAAAAATTTCAAAGTCCGCATCACCGTCGGCGATAAGAGTATCCCTGCCCGTTATGAGCCGTACGATCAATCGTATCGAAACGAGTAAGCTGAGATAAAAGCATATTTGTAAAACAGCATAAAACCGACGATTTCGCATATTTGCTTCTCATATTCTGATTACCCGAAAGTATTCTTTCGGGTATTTTTTTGTCCCAAAAAACAGACCGATGAGCAGAAACGTTCATCGGTCTGTTTTCGTATATTTATTCTTTTGCGAAAAAACCGATGGCAAGGGCAAAAAAGCTGTTTTGACGGCAGCTATGCCGCAAAGGTCAGAC
>CANQXF010000060.1 GCA_947627695.1 uncultured Ruminiclostridium sp.
TCCGTTAAGACGGTAAATCGAATTATTCTCCTTAAATCTTCGCCCGCATCGAATAAAAAACGCCTCGCCGATTTATCATTCAGCGATAGCAGAAGCTGCTGATGCTATCAATGGTCGAGATGAACGGCTCTCCGAGCCGCCATTGACAGCCCCGCCCGCTTCCGCTCTCCCTGTCTGTAAGAGGGGCGACAGCCATTTCCGCTGTCGCTACCATTGTTGCTCCTCTTATAGTATCTGTTTCTTGTCTCGCCCTGCCATATTGGGCGCGGTTCGTAAGACAGTATGACCTCAAAAATGAATATTTCGCAACTGTCTTACGGAATTTGAATTGAATAACAGGCAGCGGATGAAATCAAGCTATACCATCCGCTATCTATTATTAACTGTTTGTATTCTTAACAAAGGATTAATTATATACCGTTTAATTCCCGAAGTTCAGCCAGCCATTTGCCCAACAAGTAAGTAGTGTTATTAAAACAGCCACCAGTGCCGACAATGTCCAAACAGCACCTTTTATAAATATAAGTTTTTTATCGACCTTTTTACTAACTAATTCTATTTGCTTATCTAATTCTTCTTTTACCCCCTTACGCAACTGGACTTCATCTTTTAATCCATCCTTTAACTCCGATACTTCTGTCTTTAAATTTGTAACAGACTCTGTCAACTTTAAAACGTTATCAGATAATTCTTTTACGGATTTGTTTGTATGATTTACTTGAGCTTGTGCTTCTTGAACTAGTTGGCGTAAAGAAAACAAATCGTCTTTACTCTTATTAAAGTCGCTCTTTAGGGCCTCCATCTGCTTGGAAATAGTTTTAATAGCTTCTTCTAATGAATTCATTCCGGTTGGGGAGTACTTACTAATAATGTTAATTAATCTTGCGGGGAATTCATCAATAGACTTTGGTTTTTCAATAGCATTAGGATCAATAAGTTCATTTTCGTTTAGGGAATAGAATACACCACCAATTAATTTGGAACCAGGTACCAAAGGGAATGGGGTGCTTGAATAATTGTACAAGCCGAACATCAATCTGCCAGAGTATCCGGGGTCTACCGCAAATCCACCTAAAGTTAATACACCAAATTCCGACATACCACGATTTGCGCTAAGACTCATATACATATCAGCGGGTATATTTACGCGCTCCTTTGTCAGGACATAAACCACTTCTCCCGGTTGAATAAGTGCCGACCTGCGCTCTTCAATGGATAGATTGGCCATGTTCACAGGAGTGCTGAAATCCGATTTTAAGATTTCATCGCTTAATGTAAAATCATACTTGAGTGATCCGCAATGGTCGAGGATGCCATTCTCTATGACTTTTCCATTTACTACTAGTTCTCGAAGTCTATTACCTGTAATAGTCTCTGCCATCTTATTTCCTTTCTGCATGGTTTGCCGTTCTCCTTGCGCACTGTACTTAGACTGACTGATAAATTGTTATTGTTAGTATATCAATCTTTATGTACAATAAACCGGACGGCTATACATACACTTTTACATTAATTTACATAATGTTATACCATTTTAACACAAATGTCAATAGGTAACCCTTTTGTTGGTACAGCAACGGAATTTGCAAATTTTACGGATTTATATTATGTCAACCAAGGTGAAGGTGACAATGAAAATGCTCATAGAGAAGTTGAAGGATTAACAGATAGCCGGAGACAGTGGGAAAATCTTCGGCACAAACTGGTGGATATTGTGTCTATAGGTCTTGTATCCGTCATATGCGGGGAACTGATTTTGAACATATACGGAGATGCCGGGCATGGTAGATACGAATAGCAGATGCAACACTTTAAGTTGTCCGGAGGGATACCGGAAGCGACACTTTCCAGCAAGTATTTGAACAAAAAGACCCGAAAGAACTGGGAGGTGGCCTACAGGAAGTGGCGGATGTCGCAAGCGGCCCGTGGCTACAGATGGAAGGGCCATATGCGGAAGCGAGAATAGCAAGCATAAGGCCTGCCATGTGGTGAGCGCCTATGGAGCGGAAAACCAAATAACTCTTGGACAACTGGCAACGGAGGAAAAATCCAATGAGATGACAGCGATATCGGAGTTGATCGGTATGTTGGATATCCGGGAGAGCACAGTCACACTCGACGCCATGGAGAGACAGAAACTGATTGCCGCAAAGATACCTAGGACTATATATTGGGGCTGAAAGGCAACCAAATATTCCTGCTCTCTGACGTAAAGACTTATTTTAAGACTGAAACTCTGCCGCACACGGATAGCCCAATTCGTTGCGGGTCGGCCATTCTCTCTCGGCAATAAGGCATCCTGCCGGGACATGCAGCCAGCTACATTTTTGGAGATGATTGAAGGGATTTAGGGATGCTGCCCTAACAAGCAAAGTGGACGATCCTGGTCGAGCCGAAATTGTCCATTTTGCGTATGTAGGGACCCCCACATGCTTTGCTTACCGGAATTGTGCAAGGGCAAAGTCTTGGCAAACTGAAAAACGCAGTTTTTCGCTGCATGAGCTCGTAAAGGTGATCTACATAGAGGCCCCAGACAAGAGTAGCAGCAAGTGCCGCCAGAACATACACAGCTTCTATGAATTCGTCGGCTTTATCTCCATCCATGAGCTGATGCAGGAAGGAACGTCGTGGTCCTGAAAGCCACGACGTTCCTAGCATTTGATATTGCACTGTCTTATGACCCCCACCCTTAAGACCGCAAACAGCATGTAATGGTTTAGGACCCCTGGAAGCCTTGCGGCGCAAGCTTTCCAAAACGAGGATTTGAGCAAAACGTAAAATCACCTGCCATCCCCCAAAATCGGCTTCTATACCATTATATCAGGGGTCGGTGTCCGCATTTATGCACCTTGACCCCTTCTGTCGCAAGGGGTTGAATGCGACAAATTCAGGGGGATAAGGTAGTATATGGCGACACTCAAAAACTGGTGTCTATATGCGGACATACTTAAAAATGTTTAATGATTTGCTGCTATATGTGCGACCTGGTGAAAACGAGGGTTTGATGTGACGCTTTTGGCCGGTCAGACCCCTTGCGGCGCAAGGCTTTCAGATTGCCAAGGCCAAGGGGGTAAGGGTAGTATATGGCACACCCCAAAAACAAGGGTTTATTGCGTAACATACTTCAAAGTTTTTAAGTATTTTGTTTTGCGTTTGAAATGCTATAAGATTTGGAGGTTCGATGTCACGCTTTAGAGCCTCTGAAACCCTTGCGGCGCAACGGGTTCAAATCGTCAAAGTTAGGGGGGTA
>CANQXF010000061.1 GCA_947627695.1 uncultured Ruminiclostridium sp.
ATTATGGGACTGGTACTTCTGTAATACATATCCGCTATTCTGTCATTTGCGATATCAGGCTGAAATATGATGTCCTGTAATGTGACATCAACTGATATTTTAGGATTTGAAAGCATTGTCTGACCTCTCTTTTTATATTTTTAGCTTTGTGAGCCTTTTTCTGTGATATATCCTCTGTTGTTTTTACTGTCGCAGTGTATGGCGTATTTTGCGGCGAAATACTGAATGGGCTTGTCGTAAAATATGTCCGTTAATACGTACTTTTTGGGAAGCAGTGCCAATGGCAGCTTTTTTATCCACGGTGGTGGGTAAAAGGTGTTATTTGCGGGGCGTATTCCGCATTGCTTTTCAATCTCATCATATGTGAGATATTTATAGTTCAGTTTGCAAATTTCCTTGTGGTTTTGCTCGGCGTCAAGAGCTTGCAAATAGTCAAGTCCTTTCAGGTAATCCTCATAGCCTTGTCGAACTGCCTGCGCCATTTGGTACTGTTGGCGCTTTTGTTTTGCTTTCATCTGCTTTTGGGCGAATTTTAACGCTTTTTTTGGAGTGAAATCCTTGCAGTGCAGGTTGCATAAATGCAGATAGTTGCGGGTGTTGTAATACTCGGCAGTTGAATTGTATTTGCTCTCGAATTTTTCGTGCCATATGCCGACACCGTTGAGGGTTATGATTTTCTGTTTGCACCGCAGAGCGTACTCAACGTCGTCGTACTTCATAAAGAACGGCAGGGGGAATCGCCCTTGCTCGGCGTATTTGCTGGGCATACACATAAACCACCAGCCGCCGTAATTGATGTCGTTTTCCTGTTCGTTAAGGAGCAGGTTTTTCTCTTGGGTCAGATCAATGTAATGCCCGAAGCCTTTTTGTTTGCCGTCCTCACTGAAATGTCCGCCTGCCTCAAACTGGTAAGTGGGCTTGTCCATGAACAGCATTGAGCCTGCGACTGAGATATCGCTGTATTCGGGCTTCAAGAACTTCAGGAAATTCAGCAGCTTTTGTATTGAAACGAACTCTATTTCTACGTCATCGTCCATTAGCAATAAATGTGTAAATCCGCCAATTTTAACGGCTTCCTCCATTCCTTTTCTGAACCCGCCGCTGCCGCCGTTGTTAATGTTGGATATTAGTACAACTTCTTCTGGAAAGTCGCTTTGTGAAAGGGTTTTTTCGTTATCTACAACGATTATTCTGCAATTAAGCTCTGAATGGAGCTTCAGATTCTGTGACAAATATCGTACGTTTTTAAGGATATATTGCTCACGCTTATAGGTGCAGAAGATTACGGCGCAATTAACGTTTGCAGGCTCCCCACATTCCACGAAAACAGAATTGTTTTCTGTTTTTATGCTGCTTACCTTTGTGTATTTTTTCAGCTTTTCGTATGGAATGTAATTGAAGTATGTGTTAAAGTCCAGACCCTGCTCAGTCTTGCGGAAATACAGTTCTTCCGTTCCCTCAAGCCTTGGCTTTGTCGCTAAATCAAACCATTTCAGCATAACTCTTTCTTAACTGTTTCCAGCGCTAATGCAATGACCTTGTCCATATCAAGATACTTGTAAAGCCCTAATCTGCCACCGAAAATGATGTCTTCACGCTCGTCAGCTAACTTTCTGTACTGCTCGTAGAGAGTGTTATTCTTTACGTTGTTGACAGGGTAGTAAGGTTCAACGCCGGGCTTCCACTCTGCGGAATACTCACGGCTGATTACGGTTTTGGGCTGTTCGCCGAACTCGAAGTGCTTATGCTCGATTATGCGGGTGTAAGGAACGTCAGCGGCGGTGTAATTTACCACTGCGTTGCCCTGATAGTTGTCGGTGTCAAGTATCTCGGTTTCAAAGCGGACGGAGCGATATTCCAGCGCTCCCAACTTAAAACCGAAAAATTCGTCTATTGCGCCTGTGTAAACTGTCTTTTTGGCAATATTGGGGTTCTCCTTGATAAATTCAAAGTAATCCGTGTTCAGCTTCACTTCCGCTTTTTCCAGCATTTTCTCGATTATCTGTGTGTAGCCGCCGATGGGGATACCTTGATAGCGGTCGCTGAAGTAGTTATTGTCAAAGCGGAAGCGGAGGGGCAGACGCTTGATTATGAAAGCGGGTAATTCGTTGCAGGGGCGACCCCACTGCTTTTCGGTGTAGCCTTTTACCAGCTTTTCATATACGTCTGTTCCCACCAGTTTCAAAGCCTGTTCTTCCAAATTCTGCGGTTCATCTATGTCAAGCTCCGCTATCTGCTCGGCTATCTTCGCCTTTGCCTCGGCAGGTGTTTTGATGTTCCACATTTTGCTGAATGTGTTCATGTTAAAGGGCAGATTGTATAACTCGTCCTTATATGAAGCAACGGGAGAATTGATATAGTTGTTAAACTCTGCGAACTGATTCACATAATCCCAGACTTCTTTATTCGATGTATGGAAGATGTGAGCGCCGTATTTGTGCACGTTTATTCCCTCTACTTGCTCGGTGTAGATATTTCCTGCTACGTTGGGACGTTTGTCAATCACAAGGCAAGTCTTGCCCCTCTTTCCCGCCTCGTATGCGAATACCGCGCCGTACAGTCCTGCGCCGACTATCAGATAATCAAACATTAGCTTGCTTCCTCCGCTATCAAATTTATTGCTTGTATTTTGCTGGTTATCGTGGGTTTCTCGCAATATGCCGCCGCGCTTTGCACCGACGTATTCCCCAGAATATCTGCCAGAACGGTCACGTCTGCGCCGTGGGAGATACACCGCTTGATGAACAGTTTGCGCAGCTCGCTGAAGCTGATGTCGGGAAGATACTCCTTTTTCAGGAACGAGCGCAGGCGGTACTGCATTGTGCGTGGTTCGATAGGTGAAGTGGTTCCCGAAAGGAGATAGCGGTTTGCGGGGGCTTTGTGCTTTTTCAAAATATCGCAGAGAAACTGCGGAAGCGGTATCTCACGGGATTTCTTGCCCAGATCGGTTATCATCAGCACACTGCCCTCCTCGGTGGATATGCGCTGAATGGTGCGGACTACCGTTATCTTTCC
>CANQXF010000062.1 GCA_947627695.1 uncultured Ruminiclostridium sp.
CTCTTATTCCACGCATCTATGGCTTCTTCCTCCGTGGAATAGAACAGCTTTCCTCTAAGTCCTGTCCACGTTCGTTCCATTCGCCCCATCATTGCAAAGCATGATTGGCAATGGACTGAATAGACAAATTCTCCAAGACAGGAGATAATGACTTGCGCTTTCCCTCCGCAGAAGGGACAGGGTTTAAGTTTATCCATTACTATCCTTCCTCTTGTTCCACTTTTCTTTCAGCTCAAACTCCGCCGTCTCGATTTTCTCCCGAAGCTCACGAAGCTTGTCCGTAGTCCCTTGCACCGTCTCCCAATACGGCTTTGCCCCGCAGACGGTACACTCGGTTCTGAGTACAACCTTGCGGTCCCCGAAACAGTTTCCGTCATACTCCTTAACGATCTCGGCCTCTCCGCCGCAGAAGGGGCAGGGGAGCATATCAGACATTGTGGGCCTCCTTTGACGGGTGGCGGTAGGCAATCCATCCAAGAAGATGTAGCCCGTGTTTTCCGTCCCCGGTCATGCCATAATAGTCACCGTCCCATAGTCCTGTTTCGTTATCTACCGCATCCATAAACACGCAACCCTTATCGTGTCTTACGCATATCAGGCACCAACAAGCATTTCCGTTTCCGTCCTCGCACCATACAGGTTTTCCGTTCATCGTCAACAGTTCGTCCCGTGTCAGCGGCTCATTCTTCTCCGCCTCCTGCTGGGTCATATGGTCCCTTATCTCTCCAAGAGCGAGTTCATAACTTTGGATTTCCAGATCGCTTAGATTTGGGTGATAGCGCAATGAGTTAATGGCAACTGCAATTGCCTTGTAATTATCAATCGTCATTTCCTACCTCCTTTATATTTCGCAAATCCAACGCACAACTTCTTTCCCGCAACAATCGCAAGTTACTGTTGTCTTCTTCATCGGCCAATTTTCTCCACATAACACCATGACTGCGGCGCTCGTTTAATAATGTCATCTTCGTATCGCAGTCCTGTTGTCAATATCGGTTTGCTAAATTCGCCAAGTTCTTTCGGCTCATCGTAGATTATCAGGTCTGATATGTGCCAGCAATAAAGCGGCTTATGATATGCAAGATTTTTTCGATATTGGCACAAATCCGAATACGTCATACATACGTCTTTCATAAACCCTTGCAAAACATCTTGTTCAAATTCAAACTCAGGATAGAGATAAAACTCTTCGAGTTTTTCTATGTTATCGCACACAAACTCGCCGATAACCTTTCCGCCGATTTTATACGATGCGTGCCCGTCCTCGTCCATCCAAACCGGAACGTCCGATTTTCCTTTCGTTTCGTATATGTAGCACTTGAACGGAGTTCCCAGCTTCGGACGTGTTTTGCGCACCTCAATGGTCTTTTTGCCGATTGCGATAAGCTCACACCATTTCGGCTTTATGCTTATAAGCACAGATTTCATTTCCTACCTCCTATGTCTCCAAAATCCTTATGCCGTACTTATACAGCATCAACGCCCGCTTGAGCTTGTATGTGTCGGTCTTAAACCCTTTACAATCTTCTACGATGGTCTGACCGTCTTTGATATAAACGAAATCCGCTATGTATGTTCGTTCACGTTCCAACAGCGGCCCCCGCTTCACCCCGCCCCTCGGCCCCACAGTATCGGGGCCGTATTGGGCGGGGATGAGGACGTACTTGACCTGACGCCGGAGGTCTGTAATCTCCCCGGCCCGTTCCATCAGGCGGAGGGCGCACCATCGTCCGTATTCCTTCCGGCTGTCGAATGTCTGCCCGTCCGCCTGGATTTTCTTGGAGTGGTATTTACTCATCGGCATCCATCCGAGCACCGCAATTGGGGCAATATTTGTCTTCAAAATAAAGGCTTTCTCCGTTGGTGGAAACATAACATCCGTTAACTGTTCTTGCGTCTTTGCAAACGGAACAGGTAACCTCCGTTTCGCCAGCTTCGCGGTCGTATTCACATATCCACCGCCCGTGCTTCACCGGGTCGATAGTGGGGGCAATGTCGATAAGCTGTTGCATCACCGCCGCACCGCCTGTGTGACCAAAATTCTTTTGGAGAACGGCGGACAGCCTATCAGCGTCTATCGCTCTCATTTCCCTTTCCTCCCCGACCTATACCATCCGACATACTTGCCGTCCTCAAATATGTACCGTCGCCCGAAAAGGCAGAGGTAGATTTTGTCGTGTCTTCACAGCTGCGTTTAATCATGTGTGGCCTCCAATCTGCAAGTTGAGAAGTACGTTTTGTCGCCCTCTCTGTTCACTCCCTCGGTTATAGTGGACGTAATCTTGTGTCCGGCCTTGCGTAAGTCCCAAATCCGCCCGGACAGCCGCGTGATGCCGTACCGCTTGTAAGCCCCCATCGTGGTTATCGAGCCGTTGCGCTGGAGGTGGTCAAGTATGCGGTTGCACTGTGTCATGGTCATCATCCTCCACATCATCGTCTTCGGATATGTAACAGTCAGACGCTTTGCATACATCATCAAGGCTCAATAGACAACCGCACTCATAATTGCAAAAGCACCTTGTATTCCCACATTCTCCATGTCTGCTCCACACCCGATTTAATACGCATCCTTGGCAATCGTCTTTGTCCACGCAAGAGCAAGTATTACAAGGGTTTGTGCCATCGTATTCGCTCATTCAACCACCTCCACCTTAATCTCCAGCCCCAGCCGCCCCAGATCGTTTGCCGCAAGGGCCAGCCGCACGGGGTCGGTGTAATCGCACCACCAGTACCATTCGCCGTTGACGTATTTGTAGAGTTTGTAGACCATGGTCATACCTCCCACGGCAACGGC
>CANQXF010000063.1 GCA_947627695.1 uncultured Ruminiclostridium sp.
TTGGTCAGCGTATTCTTTACATTCTCACCAAAAGTCTGGGAAAATGTTTTAATGGAATTCATCGTACCGGATAGATTTGTATACATATCACTCCAAGTTTTCGATGCATTCCCCTTCAAATTATTCCACGCAGTTGAAACATTGTCTTTTACATACGTGCTTGCATTGGAAGCCACATGTTTAATACCGTCAAATTTTGACGAAACATCGGATTTCACATTATTCCAAATGCTTGACGTGTTGGTTTTCAAGCTGTTCCATGCTTCGGAAACGCTTGACTTTATCTCTGAAAACTTTTGCACGGCAGAAGATTTTATGTCTGACCATTTCTGCTCTACATTTGACTTGATATTACTCCACGTTTCAAAAGTTTCGTTTTTAACTTTGCTCAATGAATCTGATATGGATGTAGAAATCGACTGCATCCAATCTTGTATTAGCGTTTTTGCGGAATCCACGTTTTCTGAAACACCAAGGTTATAACCTTTTATTGTATCAGCGCCATATTCTTTTGCGGTCAATGATGGACTTCCGTAATTCATAACACTGTTATGAATCGATTTATTTACTCTATCCTGCCAGTCCCTCATTGAGTTTTCAGAACTTACTACGTTTTCATCTACTCCTTGATTATATCCTCCAACAGTATCCTTACCTCTCTGTTTTGCAAGTTCGTCAATTCCTTTTGTACCATTTTTTATAATTTCTTTCCAGTTTTCATTTAGTTTCTCACCGACTTGCATGACGTTTCCATATCCGTCATCTATGATTATCGGGTCAAACAAAGAATTGATGATTTCCTCCGTTGCATCAGAAGCCCATCCGGCTCCATCAATTCCTAATTGACTCATTTGTCCATCTATATATTGTGATACGGGGTCTATGTAATTCTTTTTGTAGTTTTCAACCGCATTCTTCGTATAACCTTCCACGTCAGAGAAACCGGAAAGCAGCTTTTCATACCACCTCATGCTTTCCCATCTTGTCTGTGCTTTTGTAATTTCATCTTCTATATTTCCAATAAATTCGTTTTGCAGAGTATCCGTTAATATGAGTGCCTTGTCTGATATGTTTCCTTTCAAAGAATCCATCGCCTGTGGAAGTGCATTTAATACAGTCCTTATTTCGTCAGCATGAACATAATCTCCAATATTTAATGCCGCCTGCAATTCTTCTTCCACTTGTGTCTTAATAGAAGAAACTCCGCTTTCAATATTTGAGTCAGCATCAGAAATTGCCGTGGTTACTGTATTTAAGAAATCAACAAGCTTCGTTTCATCAAGTGTATTATCATCGGCAAGCAATCCACTATAGTCAACATTTGTTGAATCTATCTGTAACTCATAGTCGCTGATAGCTTTAGATAGTTCATCCGTTGTTCCAAGCAATTCTGCGAGTTCTTGCTTTAATTCCAAATACTTCGGATTTGTCGGGTCAAGAGTGGAAAGAGTATTTGTAATCTCTTCTATTCTCTTTAGCGCATTATCATTCACCTGCAGAGTAGACTTCATGAATTCTTCGGTGTCTATTCCCATTCTGTCATAGGCATCTCTCAAGACACCATTTTCACCAAATGCAGAAAGCAATGTGTTTTCTAACGCGCCAAACTTTTCTTGAGCAGTCGATGAAAGCGTACCAAATAATTCTGATAACTTTTCTGTCCCCTCCTCCACAGAAAGAACCCCGCTATCCATAGATTTTTCAATTTTTTCAATCTCTCTCCATGTGTCGCTAATGTTTTCTTGTGCGGAATCAAGTTCTGCTGAATCCTCTGCCACCTGCTTAAAACTATCGCCTATTCCACTTGCCATGCTTGCGAAATTGTCGGCGAGTTCTTGTACTGGAACACCCCCAGGATTTGAAAATGCTTCACGAATATCTTCCCCTGCCCTTTGGGCATCTATATCATCCACAGCTTGCTTTATCCCAAATATGGAACCTACTAAAACAGTGATTCCAGAGACAACTAATCCGGCAGGGCCGAACGCAGTAAACAGTGCGGCAGAAGCGATTCCTGCAGCAACGCCAATCTGTCCTATGGAAGCAATCAGGTTATCGGAGCCAGATATGATATCGTAAAATCCATCTTTCACAAGAGCAAATTCGGCAAATACTGCGACAACTCCTATAGCTCCTTTCTGCAAATTCGTAAGATTTCCCCTGATTACATCTAAGCCGTCGCTTATTCCAGTGAGGAACCCACCATCGGAAAATCCATCTTTTACAGCAGTAAATGCTTCCGTCAATATGCCAAACGAATCTTTGATTTTTGTAATACTCTTTTCTGTATTGGAAGCAAAAGTCTTGAATATATCAGACTTCAAAAACTTTGATGCACCGAAAATCGTAAGGAACGCAGTTTCAATCGGCGCTGCATCCAGTGCGCTGGCATAGGTTTTTAACCCTGCATTTATTGCTTTCCATATTACTTCACCAATTTTCCCCAATATGGAAAAGAAATCAATCCCTGCAAGGAAATCGCCGATCTTTTCCCCGACCAGATCCCAGTCAACCTTACTTATGGCTTTGATAATCGTATCAAGCAGACCTTTTGCCCATTTGTTTATAGTATTTGCCAACGCCTTAAAATCAAATGTCCTGAAAAATTCATTGATTCCTTCCGCGATGGAGTTCCCAAGATCCTCCCAATCAAAGTTCTCTCCAAATGATAATGCTGTATAAATAGCTGTATTCAGCGCACCGGCTATCGTCCTTCCAACCGCTCCAAACAGATCAGGTGAAATCAGCCCATTCAAAAAGTTTGCAA
>CANQXF010000064.1 GCA_947627695.1 uncultured Ruminiclostridium sp.
TGGAGCTGGAAGCGCTGGCCGAGGCGCTGGAGGCCCTGTCGGAGCGGGAGCGGGACGTGATCGTGCTGCACTACTACCACGGGCTGACCCTGAAGGAGGTCGCGGTACATATGCGCCTTGCGTACAGCACGGTGAAACTCTGCCACAATCGGACGCTGGAGCGGCTCCAACAAATGCTTGCCCCGGAGGAGGCCACAGTCTGAATCCCATCGGCAGGCAGAAACAAGAATCTATCTATCAAAGGGAGATATGAACATGACTATCACGAAAAACCAGAACGGTTCCCATCTGGATCTGGCTCTGGAAGGCCGGCTGGACACCACCACCGCGCCCCAGCTGGAGGCGGAACTGAAGCAGAGCGTGAATGGCGTCACGGAGCTGGCGCTGGACTTTGCCGGGCTGGAGTACCTGTCCTCGGCGGGTCTGCGGGTGCTCCTGAGCGCACAGAAGGTCATGAACAAGCAGGGTTCCATGGTGATCCGCAACGTGAACGAGACGATCATGGAGATCTTTGAGGTCACGGGCTTTTCAGACATCCTGACCATCGAATAGCAAGAGGGTCAAAGAACATGGAAGAGGAGAACATCCTGGTACAGAGCGAGGAGTTTCTGGGAAAGACATACCGCGGGGCGCTTTGGCCGGGGATGTTGTCGATCTTGAGCGGCTGCATCAATATCATCGCGGACGGTGTCCTGGTCGGCCAGAAGATCGGAGCGGGAGGCCTCGCGGCCATCAATCTCTGCGTGCCGGTCTATCTGATCCTGTGCATTGCCGGCTCCTTCTTCGTGTCTGGCGCGGCGATCTGCAGTTCCAGGGAGATCGGCGCCAACCACCGGGACAAGGCAGTGCTGTATTACCGCTGCGCGATCACGCTCTGCCTGATCGCATCTGTTATTATGACAGCCGCCGGAGTCCTTCTGATCAATAAGATCGCGGCTTTTCTGTGCAGCGATGAAAAGGTCCTTCCCATGGTGAAGGACTACGCGCTGGTCACGCTGGCGGGCGCATTTCCGAAGATCTTTCTGTATGTCCCATTCTGGTATCTGCGCCTGGATGGGAAGAACAAGACCGTGACCGTGATGATGACGATCATGGGCGCGGGGAACGTGGCGCTTGACGTCGCCTTCCTGTACGGTTTGAATATGGGCGTGTTCGGCGCGGCGCTGGCCAGTGTCATTGCGACGGCGGCGGCGTGCCTTGTCGGTTTTGCCAGCCTTCACCGGGGAACCTTTCACTTTACAGGCCCGGCGCTCCCCGGGAAGGGAGAATTCCGGGAGCTGGCCGTGGCGGGCAGTCCGGCCGCGATGAACAACCTGGTGCAGACGCTTCGCCTTCTGTGCGTGAACGGCTTGCTGCAGAAATACGGCGGCAGCATGATGCTGGCGGAGTTTTCCGTGCTGAACGGGATCAGTGCTTTTGCCGAGGCCGTGACGGTGGGCGTTCCCCAGGCGGGCACGGCGATGATGGGCGTGTACCGGGGCGAGAAAGACAACGAGAGCATCTGCATCCTGCTGCGGCTGGAGATGAAAAAAGGCGTTCTGTATAGCCTTGTTTTCGGCGCGGTCATCGTGCTGGGCGCGGATCTCATCGCGGCGGCCTACGGACTGGCGCAGCCCATGCGGCTTCCCATGCTGTGCCTTGCCGTCAGCCTGATCCCTTCCCTTTGGAACAACGTGCTGTCCTCCTATTACAGCGTTTCGGGCCACGCGGGGCTGTCCAATCTGATCATCATCCTCAAGTCCTATGTTTTCGCGGCGCTCAGCCTGCTTGCTCTGCTGGCATCCGGGATAACGCCGTGGCTGTTTCTCACGGCGGGCGAACTGCTCACGGTCTGTGTGTGGTATCTCATCACCGGGTTCCTGCACCGCCGGAGCGAGATGACCAGCCGGTATTTTCTCATGGATCAGACGCTGGAAAAGGCGGGCCAGGTCATCAACTTCTCCATGATCAGCGATAACGAGAAGATCTGCGAGGCCAGTGAAAGGATCACGGATTTCTGCCAGGAAAACGGGATGCAGGCCAAGCAGGTGATGCGGGTGAGTCTGGCGCTGGAGGAGATGATGACGCTCATCACGAGCATCAACGACCCGCAGCGGATCCTGTTTGACATCCGGGTGTACGCCGTGCCCAGCGAGATCGGCATCCGTATCCGCTATAACGGGAAAAAGTTTAATCCACTCTCGTCCGGGGAGGGCGAGGACGACATGCTCTACATGGGCATACGGATGCTGCAAAAGCTGGTGAAGAAGGTGGATTACCAGGACACGTTTGGGATGAATACGCTTCTGATCGTGCTGTGAGGAGACGCCGCGCCATGATGGAAGAGAAACAAACGGGAGACCGGGATATGACAGGAGAAATGGGGCTCCGGCGCATGGAGGCCGTGTGCGGCGACGCTGTTCGTGTGCAGGAGCGCTTTTTGAAAGGATTGCTCTCGCGCAACGCGCAGACAGAATATGGAAAAAAGTGTGGCTTTTCTGGCCTTCGCACCGTGGAGGACTACCGAAAGCAGGTGCCCCTTTCCCGGTATGACGACTATGAACCGCTGATAGAGCGCCAGATCAGGGGAGAAAAAGGGCTTCTGACAGTTGATGAGCCGGTGTTCTACTGTATCAGCGCGGGCAGTACCTCCCAGCCGAAGTATGTGCCCATCACCCAGCAAGATGTGACGATCCACCGGATATACCTGTTGGATGTAGTGCAGGACGTCATCCGGAAAGAGCTGGCGGGCCTCCCGGACGAAAAGCTGTTTGGCA
>CANQXF010000065.1 GCA_947627695.1 uncultured Ruminiclostridium sp.
AGATGGCGGTACTCCCCGTCATTCATCCAGACGCTCACATGGCGGTTTCGTTTTCTCATGGCATCATCCTTTCGTGTGTGATATAATACAATTGATTTTAAAGTTGGCTTTGCCATACAAAGGAGTGATTATAAGATGGAAGATAATTTAACATTTGCCCAAAAACATCCTAAACTGAATTTGTTACTCGGTTCTATACTTCTAATTGGATTAATATTGCTGGGACTATATGTAATCCGTTATGTTGGTATAACAGTTTCTTCTTGGATAGATAGCATACTTAATTGGATCAGGTCAATAGCATCAAGTCTTGATGCTGTAATAATAGTTGCCCTGATTACTGCGACAGTATCGCTTATTAGCGTAATTATAAGCTCTATTGTATCAAAGATTATTGATTATAAGAAAAACAGGCAAGTATATCTTGCTAAAAAGCGTGAAGAACCTTATGCTGAGTTCGTCGATATGATTTATAAAATTCAAGACAACATAAAGAGTCCGAATTCATATACAATGCAAATGATGACAAGTGATATGGCAAAGTTTTCTAAACAAATCACTCTTTGGGGGTCATCAAGAGTAGTTAAACAATGGGTAGCGTTTCGGAACACAGGTGTAACCCCAGAGGCAAAATATGAAAACCTATTTCGTTTAGAAAAAATTATGAACTCAATGCGCAAAGATTTAGGTTTAAAGAAAACTAAGAAGGGTGATCTTTTAGCATTTTTCATCAATGACATAAAGACAGTAATGAAAAAATAGTATTCGTGTCTCACGGTGAGACGTATTTCCGTGGTGGGGTATTAGGGGGAGTGCCCCCTAACAAGGCCGTTTGTGCTACCAAACGGCATACTTGCAAGAGTGTCGGCACCGAAGGCGCCGCCACTCCTACGGGGGAAAATGATATTTCCTCTTGCCTCATGCTCGTATCCATCCATCGATCCTCCAGGGGCAGGATAGGATGGATAGATTGATGGATCAGTATAGCTCATATCAGTCTTGTTTATATTATTCTTATTTGCCTCGGAAAAATCGAAGTCTTGACCTCGGCTTTTCCGAGGTCTGGACATGGGAATATCCGATGTCTTGACATGGGCTTTTCCCGGGTCTGCACCTCGGTCCTCTGCGGCGGCGTCCTCGTCCGGTGCTGGAACAGGGACCTCCGGGGTGGTAAACTGCTTCACATAGATGATGGTGGGCTTTCCCTGGTCTTGCTTCACGCACTCGATGAGGCCAACGCCCTTGGCGGCGTCCAGCTCGGCCAGCAGCTTGAGGGCCTTGTCGTGGCCGCAGTTCATATCCTCCTGTACCTGCTCCATGGTGTAGTAGATGAACACCCGGCCCTGGTCGTCGTACCAACCGTTCCGCATGGAGAGGCACATGCGGTCCAGCATGAGGCCATACAGCAGCTTGGCGTCCGTGGACAGGTGCCTAAATTCCTGCCCGGTCACGAGGATGTGGGGTATGCGGTAAAATGCGAAGCTCTCCGATTGTGCGCCGTAGTAGTAATCAAATGGCATTGATGTCCTCCTTTGTATACTAAACAAATATTGATTAAACCTTAGAGATTCTATATATTGACAAGATGTGAATGAAAGACTATAATTATTATTAAAGGTAATATCATATGTGGGAGGGCATGATATGAACAAGTGGAAGTCTGTTGCAATATCTTTTGTTATAGCAATAATTTTTGGCCTTGCGAGCTTCTTTATGCCAAATCGAGTTGATTTGTTTTGGTCAGTTGCAGTTAGTGTTATTACTTTTATAATTTCGTATATTTTTGTGGAACTGACCGGTTACATTGACAGATTGCATGATATTGAAACTAATGACAAATACAAATTTTTTCAAGAATGTGGAATTTCCGAGTATCATAAAGATTTTTCCAAGATTGACTTTTCTCCTTGCATTATAGGCGCAAATCATATTAGAATCGTTTTGCTGTATTCAAGCAAATTTGTCTCAACATATATTAATAGCTTGAGAAGCTTTGTTGAGAGAGAGGGAACCACACTCGAGTTCATACTTATCTCCAATAATGGATCAAACAATTCATACAAATACCTTTCGGAGAAATTCGGATATGGCGAAAATGGTTTAGCTGAAAGAATCGCTGAATTTCATCGACTTATCACGGAGGATTTACTTCCATCAAAAAATGCAAAGAGCACTGTTAAATTGTATTATTCAAGTGTTATTCCAACGTACTCCTTATATATGTTTGATAATTATGCATATATAACACTCTATAAAACCGCCCCTCAGAGGACTACACTCATTCCTTGTTTTCGCGTTGAAAAAGCGTATGATTCATCATTTTATAATTTTCTAGAAAATGATTTTTCTGAGACAAAAGTTAAGTCAACTCAAGAAGTATAAATAAATTTCAAGGCCCACCGTTTCGGTGAGCCTCAGACTGTAGACAAATCACCGTTGCCGGAATGTACGCTGTATCCAAGAATCACGCCGTTCTCATCACATGCCGTCTGAATGCTGTGGGCCGTGTAAGATAAAGTGTGTAAGTTACAGGAAACGTAACTTATGCACTTTATTTTTGCGATAGGGTGCGGTAA
>CANQXF010000066.1 GCA_947627695.1 uncultured Ruminiclostridium sp.
TCTTCCTTTCCCTTGTCCGCTGTTCTTTGCGGCGATAGATTTGTATAATGACCGCTGTACCTCGCGGCGATTACCGTCTACAATTCATGCAATATTGGAAAGCCTCAATCTGGCCCTCCAAAAAGCGGATTTTACCGTTTGCGTTTTCCAGTTCTTCGCACTTTGTTCGCAATTCGGCCTCTTTGAGCTTTAGCTTTTTCTCCATTTCGCCAGCCTCTTTTCTGAGGCAGTCGATTTCAGCTTGCATTGAGTCCATTCCGCCCATAGATTTATCCTCCAAACAAAAAGAGCGCGGCCAACTACTCGAAAAGCTCGAATAGTTGACCACGCTCGGCCCTTCTCTCCCAAACGCTTATGGGGAGGAACGATATTGATTTATCGCTTTACCTAGTTCATCAATTCAAACGGTCGATATTGACAAAGATAATATTTATCGTCCTTTGGAGTTCTCACCAGAGAAACAGAAGTAGTCTGGATTGTCTGTCCATTTGTCCGTCTGAAAACATCCATTACATTGAATCTGCTGTACTTCGTTGTGAAATACGGACCGTAACCTATACCTGATTCTTCACAGAAACAGGCCGGAAACTCGTCTATCTTCTCGCCGTTAAGCAATATGCGCTCTATGTTCTCCGCAAAATCATCAAACAGCGACATCTTTGCTTTCCTCCGATTTCACCGTTTCCCTCTTGACGTGCATAACCCTAACGCCATCTTTTGTAGGTATGACCTCGGCCCGGTGTCCTACCGCCAGTACAGAGTTGATAGCAGCGATAGCGCGTTCATCTAGCTTCATTATACCACATCTTGTGTCGGATGTATAGGATTTTTCACGCATTTTCAAGAGATTCCTTTAATAGTTCCCTGTACTCTTTTGTATGGTCTGCAGCGGCTGGTTTCAAATACGGTCTTGCCCTCATGGGGTGGGCTATGTGGAATTTCCCGTCTACTTCGCTGAAATATACCCAGCTTTCTTTCGGTGTGCCTCCGACCGTTGAGTATCTCCCCGTCCCAAATTCGACATACGCGCCATAATCGACCGCTGACGGGACGCCGATATAGACTTCATCGTCCTTGACTTCATATTTAAGGCTATTTCTTAATCTGCCCGTATCAACGGCGTGTTGGCGGTCAAGATTCTCTTGCGCATATCCAACGGCGGTTTCTCCTATGGCTTCAAGGCCGCGCTCAACAGCGTTTGCAAGGGCTTCTAACACCTCTTTGCTGTTATCCTCAAACTCGACCGTGATACCGTGTGACGTAAACGTGTGTTTCATCCGCTCACCACCCGGATATTAGCTTTTTTACGCTGTTCATCGGTCAGAATGGACTTGAACCCGACAACTTTATTCCGTCTGGAACAGCGGCAGTTATAGAGATTCCAGCCGCTTGCACCCATGCTTGCGTCACCGGGGAACATCAATTCCTCGCCTCCAACGATAAAAGGCTCGTCTACCTCTGCCTCCTGCCCGTCAGCTTCAATGTGGGCGTCTCTTGTCCGGGCGTCATGCGTTGCCAGCCATATCTTTTTCATAATGACGCCCTTTTCGGCTAGTTCCTCTGTGGCCGCTTGCCTCCCGGCGTTCTCTGCCTCTGTGATAGCCGTCCGAACAGCACGCACCGCGCTTGTGCGGTTCATTTCTGGTATCGTATCCATGAGATTACGGGCTATCTTCCCGGTACTCTCTCCGCGCAACAGGCCACTCGTAACACTGGCTGTTATGCGCTTTTTACCCCATTCCAAATCGAACCCGCGCTTCAGCGCTTTTTCTTTCGGGTAATACGGGAGAAGGTCAGGCTGTTCAACAATAAGCCGTTTGACGGTTTGTTCATCGAACATATTGAAGTCTATGCCATCTATCATGCCGCCCGCCTGTTCTCGTATATCCTCTATGATATGGCGATGATTTATGGCGTAGATGTTCGGTATCTCTCCATTGGCATAGGATATGGCTATTTCATTGGCGTGTGTCATGCGCTCTGCCAGCGCGTCACGCATAGCCTCAAAGCGTTTACCACGGCCTATCTGTGCAAGACGCCACTGTTTGTAATCTTCCTCTGTGTACGCTCGGCCGTTGACGATAGTACCGATAAGACCCTTTATTTCCTCGTCGCGCTTTTCAAACTTCTTGAAGTAGTCATCGACCTTGCTTTGCATATCCTTTGCCGCTTGCTCATATAGCTTGGATATTCTCTTTTCAAGGTCAGCTAACGCCTCGTCGGTCTTGCGGTGAGCATAATCCTGTTTAGGCATTTACGGGAGGTTCCGGCAACGGCATCCAATAGCAAAACACAAATCTGGTTTTCCCGGGATTTGAAGCCGGCGCAACGTCTAGCACTATACCGTAGTCTGCTGCTCTCCATCCGCCGTTGTAGTTCCTATAAGCCGTTGTGATAATATCTTTTGTTCTCGGGCTGTAAGTATCTTTCAATGCCACAAGGACTTCAACATTGTATTCTGGAAGCCTATCCTCTACGCTAATCCACTTCATCTTACCGCCTCCACTTATCAATTACCATTATCGCCAGAACCGTCACGCAGATTATCAGGATATTCACCGTTG
>CANQXF010000067.1 GCA_947627695.1 uncultured Ruminiclostridium sp.
GGCGTCTGCGGGAGTATCGCGCGGCGCAGGGGATAAAAGAATAGCTATCAAAAGGTGTACCTTCTGATAGCTGGACATTTTTTACATAGTATAGCGTGTTTTCCGCCTGTTGGCAACTGTTTTCGGGGATTTTGCCTGTCAAAAAGCGTGGTTTTGAAGGACAAAAGTCGGTTTCCGGGCGAGAACCGGCTTTTATCAGAAGGTACACTTTTTGACAATCGTTGGGAGAAATCATGCCGTAACCCCTTCTTTTCAATTAGCCATTCAAGAAAGAAAAATGAGGAGAGATTGAAATGACAAAAGAAGAACTGCTCAGACTGCGAACCAACGCGATACGCCACGAGAACAAGACCGGGTATCCACACCTGGACCTGGCTCATTTGCAGTTTTATTCGGAGGCGGCGCTGGACAATTATGACATTCCGGACATCTCTATGTACGGGCTGCTATATGAGCGGATAGTCAAAGAAAACTTCCAGGACCTTATTGCCATGGAGTACTTTGGAAGAAAGATCACATACAGGGATTTTCTCGCCGCGATCAACGACTATGCTTCCGCCTTCCTCAACATAGGAATCAGAAAGGGCGATGTGGTCAGCATCGCAAGTCCCAACCTCCCGGAGGTGTTCTACTCGATCTATGCGCTGAACAAGATCGGCGCCGTCGCAAATCTGATCGACCCCAGAAACAATCTGGACCGTATCAAACAGTTTATCAGTCAAAGTCACTCAGAGACATTGATCATGCTGGATATCGTCTATCCCAAAATCTCAAAGATTATCGACGACACCCCCGTAAAGAGGGTGTACACGATTGCCGCCGCCGATTCTCTGCCAACCGGTCTCGGCTGTCTGCAACGGGTCAAGACCAGAGTGGAGAGCCGCCGCAGTAAGCTGCCGGTCTGCCCGAAATCGGGGATCTACTATCCGCTGGTGAAGATGGTCGCCGAAAAGAGAGACCCGTCGCGGACGGAAACGCCGCTGGAACAGATCACCAAGGCGTCGGTAAAGGACGATGTAGCGGTCATCATCAACACGTCGGGAACAACGGGTAGTCCCAAAGGCGTGATGCTGACCAACGAAAATTTCAACGCCATTGCCTATAGCTACATCAATGTGGGGGCAGATATTGAGCCAGGCGACACTCTGTTGGGTATTATGCCTAACTTTCTGGCCTATGGCATAGGATTTGGAACGCATATGCTCTTTATCCAAGGCATAAAGCACATTTTAATTCCCACATTTAAACCTGAGGAATTTCCAAAGTTAGTATTGAAACATAAACCCGCACATTTCGCTGGTGTCCCAAATTTCTTCCAATACCTGATAACAGATAAAAAGGTCCAGAAGGCCGATCTTTCTTTCATAAAGTATGCTTGTGCTGGCGGGGACAGCATGGACCCAAATTTCAAAAAGAAGTGTAGTGACTTTCTGTTGGCCCACGGAAGCAAATATAAGGTTCTAGTTGGCTACGGTCTTACAGAAAATGCTGGTATGACCGCCGCTCAAGTCTATATTGGAGAATCAACAGAAAAAAACGAACTGTACACTGTTGGCATTCCCACACTGTACAGTACCTTCTACGTCGCCGACCCGGAAACTGGCGAATTTCTGAAAACAAATCAGCCCGGCGAGCTGATTATCTCCGGCAAAAGCGTCATGAAGGGCTACGTTGACAACCCGGAAGAGACGAACAAGGTCATTGAGGAAAAAGATGGGGTCAGATACCTGCACACCGGCGATATCGGCTATGTCGATGACGAGGGCATGGTTTATGTGATCGACCGGATCAAGCGGATCATCATTCGCCCGGATGGACACAATGTCTTCCCGGCCTATATCGAAAACGTGGTCACAAAGCACCCCGATGTCAAAGAATGTGTCTGTGTCGGCGTGAAAAAGGCCGCGTTCTCCAACGGGAAAATCCCCGTCGCATTTCTTGTTCTGGAAGATGGACACAAAGGGGAGGCTGATGGTATAATAAAAGAGTTAAAAGAGATGTCGCTTCGCGAACTGCCCGAACGGGACGTGGCTCTGGATTACATCGTCATCGACAAGATGCCCATGACCGATGCAGACAAAGTGGACTACCGCGCACTGGAGAATAAGGCTGCGCATGAATGAAAAATCGGTGCATAACAAATCACCATTAATCACTCGAAACAACAGAGGTATACTTTGATGGATAACAAAAATGCAATTAAAGAGCATTCTTCTCGATTTTCAAAAATCAGAGATTGGTTAGATTTTATCAGTAAAGCTGTCAGCATTCTTGGCGTTCTTAGCATCATAATGGCAGCCGTTTCTTTGGTTTGGAATGTACACCCACAATGGATTCCCTGGAATAATGATCTCCCAGGAAAAGCAAATGCGGGCCATGTTGAATCTCAAATGCAGTTGGCCGAACACTATTATGAAGTCGGTGAATATAATGATGCGATATACTGGTATAAGATAGCCAGTACCAGCTCTGGGAAATATCAACCCATTGCCTGCAACAACCTGGGT